>NZ_JBWKCI010000005.1:555905-592702 GCF_056436565.1 Streptomyces sp. NPDC043726 | reverse complement strand
CTGTCCGGCCCAAGCACCGAAACCGTCCCGGCCGGGCCCAGGACGGCCACCGGGCCGAAAGAACACCCGTCCCACACCTCGCCACGACGTTCACACACCCCGCAAAACACCATCGACGAAGCAGCAAACGAAGAAGTCAACCACCCCACGACCACGCCGCACAGGTTAAAGATCAAGCTTAGGGCTTGCAGATCATCAAGGTGTTGCTTCTCGCCCCATGGCTCGTTGATGTGGTATGCGCATCCCGGACGCGATCTGCACCCAACTCGCCTTGAAATTCGCGGTGTTGTTCCCACATCTGGATGAGCGGCAGCGACGGCTGCTGATGGCCGCGGAGGCCCGTGTCCTGGGACACGGTGGTGTTCGGGCCGTCGCGCGGGCGGCCTCGGTGAGCGAGACCACGGTCCGCAAGGGCGTGTTCGAGTTGGAGGCCGGCGAGGAACCGCTGGGGCGGGTGCGGCGGCCGGGCGGAGGCCGCAAGAAGGCCGCAGATCTCGATCTGGGGCTGCGGCCGGCTCTGCTCGCGCTGGTCGAGCCGGACGAGCGGGGCGATCCGATGTCGCCGCTGCGGTGGACGGTGAAGTCGAGTCGCACGCTGGCGCGGGAGCTGACCCGGACCGGGCACAAAGTCAGTGCGGACACCGTCGCGGACCTGCTGCGGGAGGAAGGCTTCAGTCTGCAGGCCAACGCCAAGACCGTCGAGGGCAGCCAACATCCGGACCGGGACGCCCAGTTCCGTTATCTCAACGAGCAGGCCCGTGATCACCGGACACCGGCCAGCCGGTGATCAGCGTGGACACCACGAAGAAGGAGCTCGTCGGCGAGTTCAAGAACAACGGACGGCAGTGGTGGCGTGCGGCTGATCCGGTGCAGGTGAACGTCCATGACTTCGCCGACCCGCAGCTGGGCAAAGCCGTCCCGTACGGGATCTACGATCTCGCGGCGGATACCGGCTGGGTCAACGTGGGCACCGATCACGACACCGCCGCGTTCGCAGTGGAATCGATCCGCCGCTGGTGGTGCGGCCAGGGCCGGGCCGCCTACCCGCAGGCGACACGACTGCTCATCACCGTCGACGCAGGCGGCTCGAACGGCTACCGCGCCCGGGCCTGGAAGCTCGAACTCGCCCGTCTCGCCGCCGAAACAGGACTGACGATCACCGTGTGCCACCTGCCGCAGGGCACATCGAAGTGGAACAGGATCGAGCATCGGCTCTTCTCGCACATCACCATGAACTGGCGCGGCCGCCCGCTGACCAGCCATGAAGTCATTGTCCAGTCCATCGCCGCGACCACCACCCGCACCGGACTGCACGTCACGGCCGAGCTGGACACCAACACCTACCCAACCGGAGTCCAGATCGGCGACGCGGAGATGGCAGCCCTGCCACTGACCCGACACGCCTTCCACGGCGACTGGAACTATGCCGTGCACCCCCAGCCGTGCCCCGCCATCCCAGCGCCCCGGGCTCCGCAGAAGCCAGCCCCAGAATGGGACCACGCTCTACTGTCCGATCCCGTCCTGACCGGCATGTCCCGGCAGCAACTGAGCGATCTCACCGACACTTTGGCCCTCGACGGCGATGTCAAGCGCGGCCGCCCGCCCCGGCTCGCCTTCTCCGACCAGGTCTTGGCGGTTGTCCTTCACCTGCGGGTCGCCCTGGCCGCGGAACCCCTCGCGGTGCTGTTCGACAGCAGCCGGACCGCCATGCACCGCACCCTGCTGAAGATCAGGAGGCTGCTCAAGACGCACAGCGTCGTCATCCCGCCAGCGGCCACTCCACCCTCCGCCCTCACAGCCCTCCAGGCTCGGGTTCGAGCCAGACCGGCACCCCCAACAACAAGATCAAGACGACGTGTTAATGATCTGCAAGCCCTTAGGCAGGAATCCGAGGATGGGGTCTGATGCACAACCCCTGACACCACGGAGAGACCCCCGCCGGAACACGCAGACGGGGGTCAACGTCTGTCACGTTTCGTGTCACCAACACCATTGACGCGCCTGGACGGCAAGCCCCCATTGCGGCCGAACGCCCCCGATCTGGACCACATGGACACCAGAAGACAGCTTCGCCTACCTGTGCCAGGTGGGACCCCGGTGCCCCTCGTCAGCACCCCGGACAGCACGCCAACATCCGGACCAGACGCGGACCAACTCGACGTCGCAGCATCCGATTTCGACCTTAACTGCAGGTCAGAGGCGGTTGGACTCATGTACCGCCAGCAGACGAAGAACCTGCTCGTCGCTCTCCGGCGCAGCATCTTTCGGATCGGCCGGAAACGGCGCTACCGACAGACAGCCGTGACATCGGCATCTTGTGGAATCGCAACGAGACCGCAGTGTGATCGACGCCGCCCCTCCGCAGCGCCTGACTCGACCGGCAGCCAGGTCAGCATCGCTCCGGACACCAACGAACCTGCGAACGCCTCCGCAAGCCCGGGAGCTTGAAAAAGGTTCCCTCACCCAAGCCTGACGAGGCGTCAGCAAAGTCAGCATTAGGTCAGCAAGAGTCCTGCCACAACCACCCGCAGGCAGCCACACCGTGGAATCGTCAACCGCACCGGCCTAAGCCAGGCGGCTGCTTGGACGCCTTTCGGCAAGCAGATGGAAGACTATGAGGAGTACCCGACCGCCTTCCACCCTGCAGCCACCAACGTCGAAGCGTTTCCGCAGGTCAGCGCACCCTTCCCCGCGGCTTCAACGGCACCGAGGGCAGTTCCGGTGCGGGCAGCGGAGCCCCGTTGTACCCCTTCACCTCCCCGAACCGTGAGCCTTCCATCCAGTCCTGACGGGCCTGTACGATCTCTTCCTGAGATCGCCCGATCCAGTTCCAGAACATGATCAGTTCCTCCTCGAACGGCTCGCCGCCCAGGAGCATCAGGCTCGCTTCGGATTCGGCGCGGAGGGGGAGTTCGGTGCGGCCGCAGCCGAGGTAGAGCATCGAGCCGGGGAGGACGGGGACCCCGTCCACGTGGGTCTCGCCGGACATGGCGAGGACGGCGTACTCGAAGTCCGGCTCCAGGGGGAGGCGTACGTCCGCGCCGCGGGCGAGGGAGAGGTCGGCGCCGACCAGGGGGGTGTACGTCGTTCCGGGGGAGCTCGCGCCGTCCAGGTCGCCCAGGATCAAGGTGGCCGAAAGGCCGGGCGCGGTGACCACCGGGAGTTCCGCGTGGTGCTCGAAGCGCGGCTCCGTGTGGCGGTCGCTGTCGGGCAGGGCGACCCACAGCTGCGCGCCGTGCAGGAAGCGGGCGTGGGACCTCGGGCTCTCCTCCGAGTGGCTGATCGCCCGGCCCGAGGTCATCAGGCCCAGCTCGCGGGGGCGGATCATCTGCAGGCTGCCGGTCGAGTCGCGGTGCAGCACCTCGCCCTCGTGCAGCCAACTCACCGTCTGCAGACCCATGTGCGGGTGCGGGGGCACCTGCATCCCGGGCTCGTCGGCGATGTCGTCGGGGCCGTAGTGATCGACGAAGCACCAGGCGCCGACCATGCGGCGGCCCAGGTTGGGCAGGAGTCGGCGGACTTCCGATGACTCGCCGAGCTTGACCCTGCGCGGGCTGAGGAGTTCCCGTACGGGCTCCGCCACGACGAAGCCACGGCCGCCGCACACCGCGGGCACGGCCTCGCGATCAAGATTGCTCATGTCGCCCAAACTAGCCGCGTGGCGGCCGTCGCGTCAGTCCATCCCCCCACGGCGGTCGCGGCGCCTCACCCGAAAATAGTAGCCATGTACATAGTAGCCATGTACTCTATCTGTCATGAGTTCGGCATCCGAGGGCGCGACGCCCGGTTTCCTGGTCTGGCGGCTGTCCATGAAGTGGCGGGTCGCGGTCGACCGCGCGGTGGCCCCGCTGGGCCTGACGCACGCTCAGTACGCCCTGGTGGCATCGCTGTACGGCATGCACCGCACCGGAGAGCGCCCCAGCCAGCGGCGCCTGGCCGACCACACCGGACTCGAACCGCTCTACGTCTCCAAGCTCGCCCGCTCCCTGGAGTCCGCCGGGCTCCTGGAGCGCACCCGTGACCCGAAGGATCCGCGCGCCGTCCAGCTGGCGCTCACCGAGACGGGCAGCGAGGTGACCGGGCAGGCCGTCAAGGTCGTCCACGGTCTCCTCCAGCAGCTGCTGGCGCCGCTCGGCGGCCTCGACAGCCCGCGCGCACGGGAGTTCGGCGCCGATCTGGCGACCCTGCTCGACGCACCACTCGATCCGTTCAGCGAGAACACCGAGCCACCCGAGGAGCAGTCATGACCATCACCACCGCACCCGCCGTCGACAGCCGCATGATCGGTCTGGCGCACTACGCCGCCCGTGCCGTCCTGGAGAGCGTCCTCGCCGGCTACGACCTCACCTTCCAGGAGCAGATCACCCTGCGGCTGGCGGTCGTCGCCGAGACACCCGTCGCCCGCGAGGCGATCGTCGAGCAGGTCGTCGGATCGCTCAAGGTCGACGCCGACAGCGCCCGGTCCGTCATAGCGGGACTGACCGAGAAGGGGCTGCTGGACGACGGCGCCTCAAAGCTGCGGGTCACCGACGCCGGCGCGGCGCTGTTCGCCGACTCCGGCGAGGAGATCTCGAAGGTCGCCGCCCGTATCTACGCCGGCATCCCGGCGGAGGACCTGGCCGCCGCCGGGCGGGTGCTGACCCTCGTCACCGAGCGGGCCAACGCCGAACTGGCCGCCCGGGCCGCGTGACAGCACGAAGGCGGCGGACGGGACCCGGGGTCCCGTCCGCCGCCTCCCCGTACCGTCTACGCGGCCGTGCGCTTGCGGCGATGCGCGATCTCGCCGAGCACGATGTCCACGGCCAGGAACGCCAGCAGCGAGATCCCGAGCAGCGGCACGAAGTAGCCGACCACGGCGGCCACCACCGCCAACGGCACCAGGATCTGCGGCGGTACGTGCTGCCAGGCGCCGCGCGCGATCGGGCGGCCGAAGGCGGAGTCCCGGCCGCGCTGCCACCACATCCGGTAGCCCCAGACGATCAGCAGGACGAGGGAGAGCGCGAGCAGCATCAGGGCGATCTGGCTGACCAGTCCGAACAGGATGCCGGTGTGCAGGTCGATGCCCCAGCGGGTGAGCTTGGCGAGTACCGGGTAGTCGCTGAACCGCAGCACGTCGACGACCTGGCCGGTTCCGGGGTCCACGGCCACGGAGTCCTGCTTGGTCGGCCAGCTGCGCTGGATCTGCTTGACCACGTACGCCGATTCCGCGTCCGCGGGCGGCACGATCTCGACCGGGTCACCGAGTCCCTCGGCCCGGGCCGCCGCGAGCACCTTGTCGAGGCCGACCCCGTGCGCCGCGTCCCCGGCGGCGGCGGAGGAGCCGTGCCCGGAGTGCTCGCCGCCCGCGCTCGCCGATATCGACGGGGTGGCCCCGCCGAGCGAGGTGCGCAGTTCGTCGATGTTGGCACCGGCGTACTGCGACCAGGTCAGACCGGTCGCCGACAGGAAGAGGAACCCGGCGGCGGCCCAGGCGCCGACCGTGCCGTGCAGGCCGAGAGTGCGGCGGCGGCCACTGGTGCCGCGCAGCTTGCGGCGGGCCCGGCGCCGGGAGAACCAGAGCACCAGACCGCCGAGGGCGATCACCCACAGCCAGCTCGCGGCGAGTTCACTGTAGAGGCGGCCGCTCTCCCCGAGGTGCAGATCACGGTGGAACTCGTCGATCCAGGTGCGCAGCGGAAGGGCGCCGGTGGAGCCGTACTGTTCGAGCGAGCCGCGCACCTTCGCGGTGTACGGGTCGACGAAGACGGCGAGGGTGTGGGTCTCGTCGACGCCCTTGACGCCGGACAGCAGCACCCTGGTGGTCGCGTCGTCCTCGGGCGAGGGCCGTACGGCGGAGACCGCGCCCTCCGGGTGGGCCTCGCGGGCGGCGGCGACCTGCTCGGAGATCGGCAGCTTCTCGTCGCCGACGGGGACGGTCATCTCGTGCGCGTACACGATCTTCTCGGCCGGGAACGCGGCGGCGTAGAGGAAGCCGGTCGCGGCGGCGACGAGCAGGAAGGGGGCGACGAGCACTCCGGCGTAGAAGTGCAGCCGCAGGACCAGCGGGCGCAGGGGTGCCCAGGTGCGGCGGGCCGGCGCCGGGGCGGCGTCGGTCTGTGGGGCCTCGTCCGGTCTGGTCGAGGGAGCGGTGGACATCGGCGGGCCTCTCCGGGGCTGGGGACGCTTGGTGTGCGGTAGCGGTCCAGTAGTCGGGGCGAACGGCCCCGGAGTTCCCGGCAATTGAAGTGACCTGCGTCACACCCGCAAGGGGGCGTGGCATCCTGACCCGATGGCATCACCGAACGACCACACGCCCCTGACCGACCTGGTCGAACAACTCCTCGCCACCGGCGGCCCGTTGCCGATCGTGGCGGCCGGCGACCCGGTCCTGCGCCGCCGGACCACGCGCTACGACGGCCAGTTGTCCCCCGCCCTGCTGGCCCGCTTCGTCGAGGCGCTCCGGCTGACCATGCACGCGGCGCCCGGGGTCGGTCTCGCGGCTCCGCAGGTCGGCGTGCCGCTGCGGATCGCGGTGATCGAGGATCCGGCGCCGGTCCCGGAGGAGGTACGGCTGGCGCGTGGCCGGGTGCCGCAGCCGTTCCGGGTGCTGGTGAACCCGTCGTACGAAGCCGTCGGTCCCGTGCGTGCCGCCTTCTTCGAGGGCTGTCTGAGCGTGCCCGGCTATCAGGCTGTGGTGGCGCGGGCCGCCGAGGTACGGCTGAGGGGCGAGGACGAGCAAGGGTGTGCCCTCGACGAGGTGTTCACGGGCTGGCCCGCCCGGATCGTGCAGCACGAGACCGACCATCTGGACGGGATGCTCTATCTGGACCGGGCCGAACCACGCTCGCTGTCCTCCAACCCGGCGATGGCCGAACGATGGGCGCAGCCCACGCCTCATCAGGCTGCGGAAGCCCTCGGCTTCGACCTGCCGGACTGAGCGCGAGGTCGACCAGAACCAGGGCACACAGGCTCCCCCCGCGGCGACCGCCACGAGGACCGTGCTGACGGAGAGGTGCCCGAAGAGGCGGACCGCCGTGACGGAGATCGCCGAGACCCTGACGACCCGCGCCGGCGCGTGAGAGCGGTCCGGGATCTCACCGCGCCGCCACCAGCACGATGCCGCTGACCTCGTGCACCCGCCCCGGGTTCACCGGGTCGCCCACGGTGACGCGCCAGGCGCCGGGGGCGGGGAGGGCGAGGCGGGTGGAGTAGGTGCCCTCGCCGCGGTTGCGCAGGGTCCGGCGTGCGCCCACCTCGCCGGTCTCGACGTCCACGGCCGTGGCGGACAGGACCAGCCGGTCGTCGTCGGCCACCACCTCCACAGGGCAGTCACCGCCCTCGGCGACCTCGGGCAGGTCGACACCCAACTCCAGCCCGCCGTCGAGGAACTGTCGTGGATCGCGGGCGGTCAGCACGGCTTCGAGCTGGTTCAGCAGGGCCCGCTCGTTCTGGAGCGCTCCGTGCTTCTGGGCGAAGAAGCGGACGGTGGAGTCGTCCGTCAACTGCGCCGGGAAGCAGGAGAACCGGGGCACCGTGCCGTCCCCGAGGTGATCGGTGCCGTCGAGCTCCCGTCGGCTGTCCAGGCCGTCGGCCGTGAGGAGCGCGGACTGACGGGTGGGCTGCCGGCACCCGCCGAACACGTGCAGGGCGTACCCGTCACCGTCGGCTCGGTCCAACTCGTCGTGGAGATGCAGGGCTTCGGCCACGGATCCCGCGTCCACCCCCGCCACCCGGGCGCGCACCAGATCCGACCGGGACCCGTCGCCGTCGACGACGCAGCGCCAGGTGGGCAGGAGTTGGTACAGCGAGGGCATCGACCGCGCCAGCCGGGTGAACGGCCCGGACATCCGCCCCAGCCGCGGCGCCACCCCCTCGTGCAGCGAGACGAGGGCGTTGACCGACCCCCGGTAGGGCGTCCCGATCGTGATCAGGCCACGGGCGTACGCACTGCCGCCGAGGACGTCCAGGTAGTAGCGGGCGACGAGCCCGCCCATCGAGTGGGCCACGAACACCACCCGCGCCCCGGGGTTGCCGCTCCGCCTGCGCCAGTCCTCCAGCGCGGGCTCCACCCGTTCCGCGAGCCGACGGGCCGTCAGCCGCACCGAGAGCCGCCAGTCGTACGGGAAGGGGAGCAGATTCCCGGACCGCGCGGACAGGCCCAACCGCCGTTCCAGGAAGGTCAGCAGGGTCTCGTAGCCGTCGATCGCCGAGACCCCGGGGAGGATGTGCAGGCCCTTGATCAGGTCCACGGCCTCGACGCCGTCACCCGGATCCGAGTCCCCGAGGCCGGCGGGCAGGGCGAGCCGCCGTATCTCGTCGAGACCGCCCAGGGCGTGCCGTCCGGCGACCGCGAGGGTGTGGTTCCACACCTCGCGCCCGTCCCGCGCCAGGACACTGCCCATGATGCCCGGCAGCACCACGACCAGATCCGTCACCGCAGTGCTGCGCACCGTGTCCCCCCGGGGTTCAAATCGCCGTATTATGCGCCTCGTTGACGGCGCGCCACATGTTACGGCGTCGACGTCGGCGGGGCAGGGAAGCGGGGGACCCACAGTGCGGTGGCGCGTATGACGGACGACGGTCGGTTCGTCCTGGTCGGAGTCGGCGACTACCGGAACGCGAGATGGCCGACGCTGCGCCATGTTCCGGCTAGCGTGAACAAGCTGTTCAGACTGTTCCGTGCGCTGGGCTACGGCCACGACCTGCCCGAGCTCACCGCGGGCGGTGACTGGGCGACGATCACGAACGGGCTCAGGGGCTGGCAGGGGGACGGCACCCGGCTGGTGCTGTACTGGACGGGCCACGGCTGTGTCGACGCGGGTGAGCACTTCCTGATCACGTCCGACTCCCCCGGCAAGCGCCTGCACGATCTGCGGGCGATCACCGCCAGGAACCTGGCCCGTTTCCTCGCCCACCAGGAGTTCCGCGAGGTCCTGATCCTCCTCGACTGCTGCGCGAGCGGCGTCGCGGCGTCCCGGGTCGCCGCCCAGATCTGCGAGGTGCTGGACCACACCAGCGCCTCGGGGCCGGAGCGGCGGTACGCGGTGATCGCCTCCACCCGCGGCTACGACAGCGCCGAGGACGGGGTGTTCGCCGAGGCCCTGGAGCGGGTGGTGCGGCAGGGCCCCGAGGACCGGCGGTGGACCGAGCACGACGAGACGATCCGCTCCGACGAACTCGCCGACGTGATCAGCCGCATCCTGGCGGAGCGCGACGCCGCGACCGCTTACGTAGCGCTCGGCGCGCCCGTGCCCGCGCTCCGCAACCCCCTGCATCCCTCGGCCACCGTGCCGGACGAGGACGTGGAGACCAAGCGGCTGCGCCGGTTGCGGGCGGCGGACGTGGACCGGCACCTCGTGCTCTCCGCCCGGGGGATCGAGGTCGGCGAGACCGGCTGGTACTTCTGCGGCCGACGGCGGCTGATGCGCCGCCTCATCGCCTGGCTGGCGGAGGCGGACCGGGGCCTGTTCGTGGTCACCGGCTCGCCCGGCACGGGGAAGTCCGCCCTGCTCGGCCGGATCGCCACGCTCTCGGTACCGGACCTGCGGACGGTGGCCGAGGCGGAGGGAGCGTTGAACGACACGCCCAACTCCGAGCTGCCGCCGCTCGGTTCGGTCGATCTCGCGCTGTCCTGCCGGAACAAGACACTGGACGACTGCCTGCGCGCGGTCGCCGACGCCCTGGACCTGCCCCTGCGGGGGGACGGCTGGCTCCGCGCGGCTCAAGTCGTGCGGGAGGTCGGTGAACTGGGCCGCCGGGTCACCGTCGTCCTCGACGGCCTGGACGAGGCCAAGCCGGCCGAGGCGGTGCCGATCGCCTCCGACCTGCTCCGCCCGCTGGCCGAACTGCCCGGCGTACGGGTGCTGGTCGGGACGCGACCGCACCGGGCCGGGGGTGCGGCCGTCAGCGCCGACGCCGGTCCGCTGCTCCAGGCGCTGGCCGCCGACGAGACGGTCGTACTCGACGACGAGCCGGAGACCCGGGCCGACCTCGCCGCCTACGCGTTGCGGCGCCTGCACCGGGCCGAGCACTCGCCGCTGCGGAACCGGGAGGACCTCGCCCGCCGCTGGGCCGAGCGGGTCGCCGACGCCAGCGGCGGGATCTTCCTGTACGCGCGGGTCGCCAGCCGCGCCGTCCTCGACGCCCTCGCCCGCTCCGGCGCCGTGGACCGGGATCTACGGCTGGAGACGCTGCTCTCCAGCGGCCTGTCCGCCGTACTGGACGAGGAGTTCGCGCGCTCCCCCGACCCGGAACGCCTGCGTGACCTGCTCCGCCCGCTGGCCTGGGCCGAGGGCGCTGGACTGCCCCGCCGGGACCTGTGGCCGGCCCTGGCCGGGGCGCTCTCCGGCCGGGGCCGCCGCTACCGGGACGAGGACGTCGCCTGGGTCCTGGAGCACGCCGGATTCCACATCGTCGAGTCCGGTGAGTCGGGCCAGACGGTGTACCGGCTCTACCACCAGGCGCTGATCGACCACTTCCGCCGCACCTCGCCACCGGACGCGCACACCCGGATCACCCGCGCCCTGCGCGCGACCGTCCCCGGGCGCGGCCCGGCCGCCTGGGAATCCGCCCACCCCTATCTGCGCCGCCATCTCGCGGCGCACGCCCTGGCCGCGGGACTGCTGCCCGAGGTGATGCGCGACGTCGGCTTCCTCACCTGCGCCGATCCCGCCCGTACGGAAGCCGCCGTGCGCTCCCTGCCGGAACGGTTCACCCTGCCGGTGGCCCGGCTCTACCTGCGGACCGCACACCGGCTGGCCTCGCTCACCCCCGCCGAGCGGCTGCGCACCCTGCACATGACCGCCGCGTTCGGGGAACCCACCGTGACGGCCTGGTTCCGGGGCCACGCCGTCATGCCCGCGACCCTGGAAGCCGCGTCGGCGCCCTCGGACGACTTCAGCGTCGTCCTGCGCGGGCACGCGGGCCCGGTGGTCGCCCTGGCGCCCGTCGACACCGGCGACGACCGGGAGTTGCTCGCCTCGGCGGGCGGGGACACGACCGTACGGCTGTGGGAGCCGGACACGGGCGAGACCCGGATGGTGCTGACCGGCCCGGAGGCGACGGTGACGGCGCTCACCTCGCTCACCGACGCGCGGGGCCGCCGGCTGCTGGTCGCCGCGGCCGGACGTGACCTGCACGTGTGGGACCTCGGCACCGGCGCTCGAGTACGGGTGCTGCACGGGCACACGGACACCGTGCTGACCCTGACGACGGTCCAGGACACGATCGTCTCCGCCGGGGAGGACCGCTCGTTACGGCTGTGGCGCACGGACGACTGGACCGCGTCGGTCCTGACGGGCCATCTGGGCCCGGTGACCGCCGTGACCTCGGGACGCCTGCCCGACGGACGGCGCGTCCTGCTGTCCACGGGCGCCGACTGCACCGTACGCCGCTGGCGGTTGGACGGAGCGAAGGGCCCCGAGGCGGATGGAGTGCTGTACGGGCACACCGGGACCGTGTACGCCCTCGCGTGTCTGGAACCCGCGGAGGGCCGGACGCTCGCGGTGTCGGGCGGGGACGACGGAACCCTGCGGGTCTGGGACGTGGGGCGCCCGGCCCTGGTCCGGGTGCTCCCCGGGAAGGTGCGCGGGGTGCGCTCGCTGGCGCCCTTCACGGCCGCGGGCCGCGGCTTCGTGGCCGCCGCCGGAACGGGGTCCCGCATCACCGTCGTCGATCCGTCCACCGGATCGCTGAGACACACGGTCAGGAACCGTGTGGTCGCCACCACGGATCAGCTTCATTCCCGGGGCGCGCCGAGCCGGCAGGTGGTCGTCTCGTCCCTGCCGGAGGATCCGCAGCCGCTCGCGACGGGCGGTTCGTACGCGCTCGCCCCGCTCACCGCGGGCAGCCGTTCCGGCCTGTTCGCCTCGGCCGGCTGGGACGGCACGGTACGGCTGTGGGACGCGCACCTCGGCGGGACGACCGACGCACCCGACTACGACGGTCTGCGCGCGCGTCGTGTCGTCGCGCTGCAGCATCCCCCGCAGGGCCTGCCCTGGGCGCTGGCGGTGGCGGGCCGGGACGGCGGGGTGTGGCTGACCGACGCCCGCGGAGAGCTGCGGACCGAGCTGTGGCCCGCTCACCGCAAGGTCCGGACGCTGGCCGCGCTGACACCCCCGACCGGGCATCCCGTGGTGGCCCTGGTCGAGGAGGAGCACCGGCACGTCCGTTTCGTCGACGTGGAGACGGCGAAGGAGTTCGGGCCGCCCGAGGGGCTGGTCCCCGCCGTCCTCACCGCGGACAGCGTGACCGACCTGCGCGCCTACACGGCTCCGGGACGGCTCGCGGCTCTGCTCGTGCACTACGAGCTGGCCGGGCCCCGGACCGTCCTGTGGCTGCCCCACAGCAGGACTCGGGTCACGAACCGGCTGGCGGCGGCGCGGACCGGCGTGCCGTTCGAGGACCGGACGGTCGCGGTGGACGACGAAGGGCTGATCTCGGTGCACGGCACCGACGACCATGTCGTGGGCACCGTCCACCGGGAGCGCACGTCCGTGCCGCCCATCGCCGTGCGCACGCCTGTCGGTGCCTGGCAGCTCGCGCTGGTCACCCGCTACGAGACGGGGCACTTCGAGGCCCGGCACGCCATCGAGATCTTCGACCTGGGGCCCGCCGACGCCAAGACGAAGCCGCGCGCCGAGCTCCTCCCGGGCCTCACCCTGAGCCATCTGGCGCGGCTGGAGCGCCCCGACCAGGACCTGATCGTCGCCGCTTGCTCGGACGACACCCTCCGCGTCTGGAACCCCACCCGCCCCGAGCGCGACCCTCTCACCGTCCCGCTGCCGGGCGCGGCCACCGATGTCTCCACCGCCGCGCCCGACCTCGTCTACGTCCTCGTCGAAGAGCACTGGCTGGCCCTCCGGCTGACCGGCCTCGGGCCACTGCTCTCCGCCTGAGCTCAGTTGTCCCGGTACGTCTCCAGCAGCCGCAGCCACACCTCGCTGATCGTGGGGTACGAGGGGACCGCGTGCCACAGGCGGCTGATCGGAACCTCGCCCGCGACCGCGACGGTCGCCGAGTGGATGAGTTCGCCGACGCCGGGGCCGACGAAGGTGACGCCGAGGAGGATCTCGCGTTCCAGGTCGACGACCATGCGGGCGCGGCCCCGGTAGCCCTCGCCGTAGAGGGATGCGCCAGAGACGTGCGCGAGGTCGTAGTCGACCGCGCGGACCCGGTGGCCGGCCTGCTCGGCCTCCGCCAGCGACAGGCCGACGGCCGCCGCCTCGGGGTCGGTGAAGACGACCTGGGGTACGGCCGCGTGGTCGGCCGTCGCCGCGTGGGCGCCCCAAGGGTCCGATTCCAGCAGGGGGACACCGGAGGCGCGGGCGGCGATCGCCGCTCCCGCGATGCGGGCCTGGTACTTGCCCTGGTGGGTCAGCAGCGCCCGGTGGTTGACGTCGCCGACCGCGTAGAGCCAGTCGCTGCCGGTGACGCGCAGACTGTCGTCGACCGGGAGCCAGGAGCCGGGCTCGATGCCGATGACGTCCAGGCCGATGTCGTCGGTGCGCGGGGCGCGGCCGGTGGCGAAGAGGATCTCGTCGGCCTCGATCCGGTCGCCGCCGTCGGTGACGACCACGACCGTGCCGTTCTCACGGGTGACGGACTCCACGGAGGTGCCGGTGCGCACGTCGGCACCGGCCTCGACGAGCGCTTCGGCGACCAGCTCGCCGGCGAAGGGCTCCATCCGGTTCAGCAGCCCCTTGCCGCGCACGAGCAGGGTGACCTGGGAGCCGAGGGCCTGCCAGGCGCAGGCCATCTCGGTGGCGACCACTCCCCCGCCGACCACGACCAGGCGGCCCGGCGCCTCCTTGGCGCTGGTGGCCTCACGGCTGGTCCAGGGCCTGACGTCGGCGAGGCCGGGCAGGTCGGGCAGGACGGCGCGGGTGCCGGTGCACACGGCGACGGCGTGCCGGGCGGTCAGGACCCGCTCACCGCCGTCGGCGCCGGTCACGGTGACCGTGCGGGGGCCGGTGATACGGCCGTGGCCGCGGTAGAGGTCGGCGCCGACGCCCTCCAGCCAGCCGACCTGTCCGTCGTCCTTCCAGTGGGAGGTGTACTCGTCCCGGCGGGCGAGCACCTTGGCCGTGTCGAGGGGCCCCTGCACCGCCTCGGCGAGGCCGGGCAGGCGGCGGGCGTCGGACTGGGCGATGACCGGGCGCAGCAGGGCCTTGCTGGGCATGCACGCCCAGTACGAGCATTCGCCGCCGACCAGCTCGCTCTCCACGACCGCGGTGGAGAGTCCGGCCGCACGGGTGCGGTCGGCCACGTTCTCCCCCACGGGCCCGGCTCCGAGCACTACGACGTCGTACGCGATGGATTCCGATTCCGTCATGGGGTCAGTCTGGTGGGTGGTGTGCGCGGTGGCCACACGGGTACGTGCGCGGATGCGTGACTGTCCGCGTACGGAAATATCTGCCGGTCCGGCCGTGTTGTGGCCGACGGCTTCGCCCCGACACCAGGAAGAGGGAACTCGCCATGAGCAGCACCGTGGAGCTCACCAAGGAGAACTTCGACCAGACGGTCACGGAGAACGAGTTCGTCCTGATCGACTTCTGGGCGGCCTGGTGCGGCCCGTGCCGGCAGTTCGCCCCGGTCTACGAGAAGGCCGCGGAGGAGAACCCCGACCTCGTGTTCGGCAAGGTGGACACCGAGGCGCAGCCGGAGCTGGCCGCGGCCTTCGGTATCCAGTCCATCCCCACGCTGATGATCGTCCGGGACCAGGTCGCCGTGTTCGCGCAGCCGGGCGCCCTGCCCGAGGCCGCCCTGACGGACGTCATCGGGCAGGCCCGCAAGCTCGACATGGACGAGGTCCGCAAGGCCGTGGCCGCCCAGCAGGCGCAGGCCGAGCAGGACGGCCAGTAGGCCCCGGCTCCGGCAGGCGTACGGGATCCGGAACGCGTACGGAATCTAGAAGGCGTACGGAATCTAGAAGGGGTACGGCGCCACGTCCCCGCGCACCGTCGTCCAGCGCAGGTCGGTGAAGGCCTCCAGGTTGGACTCGCCGCCGAATCGGGCGCCGGTGCCTGAGGCGGCCGTACCGCCGAAGGGGGCGACCGCCTCGTCGTTCACGGTCTGGTCGTTGATGTGCACGATCCCGGTCGGGATGCGCTCGGCGAGGTCCAGGCCGCGGGCGGTGTCGCGGGTGACGATGCCGAGGGACAGTCCGTAGGGGCCCTGCGCCGCGAGTGCGGCGGCCTCCTCGACGTCGCTGAAGGGGCGGACCGGCGCGACCGGGCCGAAGACCTCCTCCGCGTAGGCGGGGGTGTCGTCGGCGACGTCGGCGAGGACGGTGGGCCGGTAGAACAGCCGCTCGTGGGTGCCGCCCGCGGCCAGCTTGGCGCCGTTCGCGGCACTGGCCTCGACCAGGCCGTGCACCTTGTCCAGCTGGGTGCCGTCGATGAGCGGGCCGAGGTGGACCTGGGCGCGGTGCGGGTCGCCGACGGCGAGCGAGTCGGCCTTGGCGGCCAGGCGCTCCACGTAGTCCGCGTACAGGGACCGGTGCACCAGGTGGCGGCCGGTCGTCATGCAGATCTGGCCCTGGTGGAAGAAGGACCCCCAGGCGGCGGTGGAGATCACCGCGTCGATGTCGGCGTCCTCCAGCACCACCAGGGCGGAGTTCCCGCCCAGCTCCAGGTGGGCCCGCTTGAGGTGGCGTCCGGCGGCCTCGCCGACCGCCCGGCCGGCCGCGGTGGAGCCGGTGAAGGAGATGACGGGCACCCGCGGGTCCTCGACCAGGGCGGCACCGGTCTCGGCGCCGCCGGGCAGGACGTGCAGCAGCCCGTCGGGCAGGCCCGCCTCGGCGAAGACCGCGGCGAGGGAGAGGCCGCCGCAGACCGCGGTGCGCGGATCGGGCTTGAGGATCACGGCGTTGCCCAGCGCGAGCGCGGGGGCGACGGAGCGGATGGACAGGATCAGCGGGGCGTTGAACGGGGAGATCACGCCGACCACGCCGACCGGGACGCGGCGGGTGTAGGACAGCCGGGGCGCCTCGCTGGGCAGGACCTGTCCGGCCGGGCGGGAGGCGAGGGCGGCGGCCTCGTAGCACTCCTGGGCGGCGACGTGCAGTTCGAAGTCGGCCTTGCCGGGGATGGACCCGGACTCCCGGATCAGCCATTCGCGCAGTTCGTCGGCGTGCGCGGTGAACAGGTCGCCGGCCCGGCGCAGGACCCCGGCCCGCACGAAGTGCGGCAGGCGGCCCCACTCGGCCTGCGCCGCCCGGGCGGCCTCGGCGGCCGGGGCCACGTCCTCGGCGGCGGCGAGGGTGACCGTGCCGAGCGCATCGCCGGTGGCGGGCTCGGTGACGGTGTGCTCGCCGCCCTTGAGGGGGCGGGGCTGCCAGGACTGGGGGTCGAGCAACGACATGACGGCTCTCCGTTCGGTCACCGCGGGACTCAGTCGGGGAGGGGAAGTCCCGTGTAGTTCGCCGCCAGTTCGGCGGCCGCGTGGCGGGATGCGGTGATCCGGCGCAGACGTGCGAGCTGCATCCGCTGATCGAACGCATCCCCGTCTGGTTGAGCATGCAACATCTTAGTCATGTCATAGGAGAAACGCGTGGCCTGCCACACGCGTGCGAGACACATTTCCGAGTATCTGTCGATCAGTTGTGTCCCGCCTGTGGAGCGCCACGCGGTGAGCGCGCGGGCCAGGATCCGGACGTCGGAGACGGCGAGGTTGAGACCCTTGGCACCGGTCGGCGGGACGATGTGGGCGGCGTCCCCGGCGAGCAGCAGCCGGCCGTGCCGCATCGGCTCGTGCACGTAACTGCGCATCGGGGTGACGGACTTGGAGGTGATCGGCCCGCGTTCCAGGGTCCAGTCGCCGTCGATCGCGAAGCGGGCGGCGAGTTCGTCCCAGACGCGGTCGTCGGGCCAGTCCGCGGGGTCGGAGCCGACCGGGACCTGGAGGTAGAGCCGGGAGACGGACGGCGAGCGCATGCTGTGCAGGGCGAAGCCGCGCTCCCCGCGCGCGTAGATCAACTCCTCGCAGGACGGCGGTACTTCGGCGAGGATCCCGAGCCAGGCATAGGGGTGGTCGTGCGCGTACGACCGGCAGGCGGCGGCCGGGATCGACTCGCGGGACACGCCGTGGAAGCCGTCGCAGCCGGCGACCCAGTCGCAGGTCAGGGTCTCCTCCCGGCCCTCGTGCCGGAACCGCACGACGGGCCGGTCGCTCTCGGCGCCCTCGACCGCGACCGCCTCCGCACCGAACAACAGCGGTGGCCCGTCGGCCAGTTGAAGGGCGATCAGGTCCCGCACGATCTCGGTCTGGGCGTAGATGGTGACGGTACGGCCGCCGGTGAGGGCCGGGAAGTCGATGCGGTGCCGCTCGCGCTCGTAGCGCAGCTCGATGCCGTGGTGGACCATGCCCTGGGCGTCCAGCCGGTCGGCGGCGTCGGCCTCCCGCAGCGTGTCGACCGTGCCCTGCTCCAGCATGCCCGCGCGCTGGCGGTGCTCGACGTACTCGCGGGTCCGGCTCTCCAGGACGACGCAGTCGATCCCCGCGCGGTGCAGCAGACGGGCGAGCAGCAGCCCGGCGGGGCCGCCGCCGATGATGCCGACGGTCGTACGCATGGAGTGCCTCCCGTGCGTCAGCTGGAGTCGCGGTGCACCACCGATGCTCCCAGTACTTTGTGCGTCTCGGGCGCCGCGGCGGGGTCGCGCACCGCCCGGTCGACGAGTTCGGCCAGGTCACGGCCGGACGGCAGCTCGATGTGGACGGTGCTGAGCCGCGGCCTGAGGAGCCGCCCGAGCATGAGGTCGTCGGCGCCGATGACGGCCGTGTCCGCGGGGACGGCGACACCCTCGTCCTGCAGCGCCCTCATCAGCAGCATCGCGTACTCGTCGTTGTAGGCGAACACGGCGTCCAGGCCCAGTTCCCGCCAGCGCGCGGCAAGCCGGGCGGCGGCCGCCTCGTCGTAGCCGAGCGGCAGCTCCGTGACGGTGGCGTCGGTGCCGGCCAGGGCGCGGCGCACCCCGTCGAGCCGGGGCCCGGAGAAGGCCTCCAGACCCTCCTCGGCGGGTACGACGACGCCGATACGGCGCCTGCCGCGCTCGTAGAGGTGACGCCCCGCGCTGTGGCCGACCGCCGTGTGGTCCATCTGGAGGGCGTGGGCGCCCTCGACGCACTCGGGACCGATGGTGACCACGGCCCGGGCGCCGGAGCGCTTGAGCACCGTCACGCCCTGCGGGCCGAGTCCGGCGCCGGGCACCAGGACGGCGACGGGGCGCAGCTCGGCCCAGGCGCGGGCGGCCTCGTCGCCGTACAGGCCGACGCTGCCGTACTGCACGACCGTGTAGTCGAGGCGGCCGAGGGCGGACTGGAGGTCGCTGATGAACTGGCTGTAGAGGGGGCCGACCGGGAAGGCCGGGGCGGGCATCAGGACCATCCGGCTGTGCCCGGCGCGCAGGCTGCGGGCGGCGGCGTGCGGGACGTAGCCCAACTCCTTGGCGGCCTCGTGGACGCGGCGCCGGGTGGGCTCGCTGATCCGGACGGCACTGGTGTTGTTGAGCACGTAGGAGACGGTCGCGCGCGAGACTCCGGCCAGGCGGGCCACATCGGCGCTCGTGGGCACGGAGCGCGGTGCGGGAGACGCGGACGCGGACGTATTCGGTATCTGCACCATGACGCACGGCATCTTTGCAGACCCTGAGAACCGGCGTCCGCGCGGGGCTCAGCAGCCGGGCGCGACCCCCGTGATCCGGTCGACCAGATCCAGCCAGCCCGCCTCGACCCGGTCCTGGGGCATGCCGCACACCTTGCTGCGGTAGTGGACCATCGACGGCTCCAGATAGGCCATCAGGGTCAGGGCGAGCAGTTCGCAGTCCGCGTCCGGGACGATCCGGCGCAGCAGGATCAGGACGTGGCCGCGTAGGAAGCGGCGGGCGGCGTGGGAGTAGCGGCGCTCGGGACCGGGGTCGGCGGCGAGCTGGAGTTCCAGTTCGTCGGCGGAGCGGCGCAGCTGCGCGCGGCCGAACTCCCTCAGCCGCTCCACGGGCGGTGCGCCGGGCCCGAGCGGCGCGGGGCCGGTGATGACGGCGGCCTGGAACTTCCGCTCGGAGTGGTCGAGGAGGGCCGTGAGCAGGCCCGTGCGGTCGCCGAAGCGGCGGAAGACGGTGCCCTTGCCGACCTCGGCCGCCGCGGCGACGGCCTCCATGGTGACCCCGGCCGCGCCGTGCTCCGCGACCAGCCTGGCCGCCGCCTCCAGCAGCCGGGCCCGGTTGCGGGCGGCGTCCGCGCGCAGGCAGGGCTCGTCCTCCGGCGCGCCCAGCTGCAGCAACTCGGGCTCGTCGACGGGTTCCTGAGGCAGCGGGAAGGGCGGCAGGGACGCGGACATGAAGCCAGCGTAAAGCATCGGGAATGAAACTGGACCGCGGTCCGCTTAGGATGCTAGAAAGTTAACCGGACCCCGGTCCGGTTACCCCGACCCCCTGCTTGACCTCTTGGAGTTCGCATGTCTGTTCGCATCCTCGCGCTTGTCGGCAGCCTCCGCGCCGGTTCGCACAACCGCCAGCTCGCCGAGGCGGCCGTGAAGCTCGCCCCCGAGGGCGCCCAGGTCGAGCTCTTCGAGGGCCTGGCCGAGATCCCCTTCTACAACGAGGACATCGACGTCGAGGGCAGCGTCCCGGCCCCGGCCGCCAAGCTGCGCGCCGCCGCGCAGGAGGCCGACGCCTTCCTGTTCTTCTCCCCCGAGTACAACGGCACCATCCCGGCCGTGCTGAAGAACGCCATCGACTGGCTGTCCCGCCCGTACGGCGCCGGCGCCTTCGGCGGCAAGCCGGTCGCCGTGGTCGGCACCGCCTTCGGCCAGTACGGCGGCGTGTGGGCGCAGGACGAGACCCGCAAGGCCGTGGGCATCGCCGGCGGCAAGGTCCTGGAGGACGTCAAGCTCTCCATCCCCGGCTCCGTGGTCCGCTTCGCCGAGACCCACCCGGCCGACGACGCCGAGGTCGCGGCGCAGCTGACGGAGGTCATCGCGCGCGTGCACGGCCACGCGGGCGAGGCCGTGGCCGCCTGAGGCGCAGCGCCGACCCGGGAGCGGGGCGGGACCGTACGGTTCCCGCCCCGCTCTTCGCATGTCAGGCCACCGCCGCCGTCGCCAGCTCCCGCAGCTCCGCCAGGGCCGCCGCCACCGCCGGGCGGGTACGGCAGCCGCTGCGGGTGGCACTGAGGATCTTGCGGTGCGGGTCGCCGGCGCAGCGGACCCTGGTGATCGCCAGCTCCGGGGGCAGCCGGGCGAGGCGGGGGACCAGGGCCACGCCCAGGCCGTGGGCGACCAGGTGGGCGGTGACGTTCCAGTCCATCGCGTGATGGACCACGTCCGGGCTGAATCCGGCCGCTCCGCAGGCCGACATCACGTGCGGCCGGCACGGGCTGTCCGGCACCGGCGCGATCCAGTCCTCGTGCGCCGCCTCGGCGAGGTCGACACGGGCGTGCGCGGCCAGCCGGTGGCCGTGGGGGACGACGAGGTCGTACGGATCGTCCAGCAGCGGCCGCTGGTCGAAGCGCGTGTCGCTCAGCGGCGGGTGGTACGGGGTCACCTCCACCACGGCCAGGTCGGTCTCCCCCTCGAAGAGCAGGTCGAAGCTCTCCGGCACCCTCGTCTCCTGGATCCGTACGGTCAGCCGCGGATGCCGCTCCTTGAGCCGTACGGCCATCGGCGCGAGCAGCACCGACACGGCCGTCGGGAAGCCGCTGACCCGCACCTGCCCGGCCGGGGCGCTGTCCTCGGCCCGCAGATCGAACTCGGCCTCCTCCCAGCGGGCCTGGATGGCGTCGGCGTGGGTCAGCAGACTCTCCGCGGCCGGGGTGAGCCGTACCCCACGCCCCTGCGGTTCCAGCAGGTCGACGCCCAGGTCACGGGCGAGCTGCCGGATCTGCTGGGAGGCGGCGGACGGGGTGAAGTGCAGGGCGTGGGCGGCCGCGGTGACCGTGCCGTAGTGGGCGACCGCCCTCAGGACATGGAGCCGGCGCAGGTCAATCATGAAGTCCACGCTTCAAGGTGTCGTGCGGAAAGTCAACCTGGACTGTACGAAGGCGAGGTCGCACCCTGGGCAGTGAACCGACAACGCCGTAGGAGGAGTTGCCATGACCAGCACGACCGGTACCGTCTGCCCGCACTGCGGCTGGCCCGACGACGCCGAGCCCTTCCAGGTGGTGTCCCGCCACAGCACCGCCGCGGGCCGCACGATCTGGACCCGCTGCGGCTGCGGCTCGCTCCAGGTCCGGATCGTCGACGGCAGCGGGGTACGGGTCGTCTCGCGCAGCCGCCCACCGGAGACCGCGGAAGTCGGCCCGGGGGGCCGCTGAACCTCGTTGGCCGCCCAATAGGGTCCGGCCTCCGCCGCCGACTCAGCCCGACCCGTCGGCGTCGGCCTACCAGCGCCCTTGAGTCGAGCCCGGCCGACCACGACCTCGCCAGCCTCCGCTCAGCCCGGCCCGGCCGACCACAGCCCCGCCAGCCTCCGCTCAGCTCAGCCCGGCCGGCCCGCCTGCCTTCCGACACCCTCACCATCCAGACCCGCCGGCGCCCCCTCCGCCCAGTCCCGTCGGCCGCCGACCGTCCGGCGCCCGCCAAGTGGAGCCCGGCCGACCACACCGACCCGTACTTCCGTCAGTCCGCCCCGGCCGGCCACTGGCCCCGAGCGCCCGCTCAGTCCAGTCCGGCCAGTCGCCGCACCGCCGGGGCCGCGAAGTCCTCGATGAACGCGGCCGGGTTCTCGGTCCCCGGGCCGAGGATCACCGTGTCGATGCCGAGCTTGGCGTACCCCGTGATCTCGCGGGTGAAGGTGTCGAGGTCGCCGTCGTTCGCCGCGTCCCCGGCGTAGAGGACGGTCCGGCGGATCTCGTCGTAGTCCCGGCCCTCGGTGTCGCAGTGCCGGCGCAGGACATCGAGCTTGTGCGCGACCTCCTCCGGGGTGGAGGCGAAGAGGTTGCAGGCGTCGGCGTGCCGGGCGACCAGTCGGAGGGTCTTCTTCTCTCCCCCGCCGCCGATCATGATCTCCGGGTGCGGGCTGCTGACCGGGGCCGGGACGCACAGGGTCTCCGCGAGCCGGTAGTGGCGGCCCTCGAAGGGCCCGTTGTTCTCCGGGTCCCACATCTGACGGCAGATCCGCAGGGTCTCGTCCAGCCGCTCGAAGCGCTCGGCGACCGGCGGGAACTCCACGCCCAGGCCCCGGTGTTCGCGGTCGTACCAGGCCGCCCCGATCCCGAGCGCGGCCCGTCCGCCGGAGAGCACGTCGAGCGAGGTGACGATCTTCGCGAGCAGGCCCGGGTGGCGGTACGTCACCCCGGTGACCAGCGCGCCGAGCCGGACCGTGGAGGTGTGGCCCGCGAGATAGCCGAGGGTCGTGTAGGCCTCCAGCATCGGGGCCTCGGCGCCGCCGTTGAACTCCATCTGGAAGTAGTGGTCCATCACCGACAGCCAGCTCAGCCCGGCCTCCTCGGCCGCCCGCCCCGCCGCCGCCAGCTCCGCACCCAGCGCGGGCCCGCCCCCGGGGTGACCGAACCGGTTGATGTGCACGCCGACCTGCATATCCTGCTCCGTTCACCCGGACCGTCCCGTCGCCGGTGACGCTAGTTCTTGGAGCGCGCTCGAAGTCAAGCGCCCGCACCCACCGGCCACTTGCTCGTTGAAAACCGTTCAAACACAGGACCGATTCCGGTCAACTCTGCCAGGGTGGGCGGATGCAGACCCTTTACCGCAGACTGCTCCAGTTGATGCCGCGCCTGGGGGTGCGGGTGACGGACCTGGCACCGGGCACCGCACTGGTCTCCCGACGCGGGAACTACCAGGTCACCGGCGCCGGCAAGGACGCCTGGTTCGTCCAGCGCGGCGGCCTGAAGAGCGTCCCGCTGGGCGAGAGCGGCGCCCGGCTCGTCCTCGGCAAGACGTCCGCGACGGACGAGCGCAAGCTCCAGATGGCGGCGGCCGAATACCTGGGCACCCAGCACGTCGCCGCGATGCTCGAACTGTACGGCGTGAACTGCGTCCTGGACGTCGGCGCCAACCGCGGCCAGTACGCCAAGCGGCTGCGTCGGCACGGCTACCGGGGCCGCATCGTCTCCTTCGAGCCGACGCGGGAGGCCTACGACCGTCTGAGCGAGGCCGCCGCGAACGATCCCGGCTGGCGGGTGCACCACTGCGGTCTGGGCCGCGAGGACACCACCGCCGAGATCCACGTCGGCTGGAACACCATGAACTCCCTGCTCCCGGCCAGCGACTACGGCCGCGACCGTTACAAGCGCTTCCACACCACCCGCACCGAGGAGATCCGCGTCCGGCGCCTGGACGCCGTACTGGACGAGGCCCTCGACGGCCTGTCCGACCCGCGCCCCTTCCTGAAGATGGACACCCAGGGTTACGACCTGGAGGTGTTCGCCGGGGCCGGGGAACGGATCGCCGACTTCGTGGGTCTGCAGTCGGAGGTCGCCGTGCTGCGGCTGTACGAGGGCAGCCCGGCGATGAGCGAGGCGATCGCCGCGTACGAGGACGGCGGCTTCGAGATCACCGGCATGTACCCCGTGACGAGGGAGGCGGCCACCGGGCGGGTGGTGGAGTTCGACGTCGTGATGATGCGCGCGAAGGCGGCGCCGCCGACTCCCTGACAGCGCTGGTCATTTATCGGTGGTCATTGTTGACGCATCCGCGGGTCCTCGGTGGGGTCTGCGTACATGTCCGGGCAGCCCCGGCCGGCCGCCTCCGGGCGCAGTTCGTAGTGCCAGGGCTCGTTGCGGTAGATCTGGCAGAGGCCGTACCCGGCGCCGTGCTCGGACAGCCATTCCGTGGCGTCGGAGGGCCCGATGTCGACGGCGTCCCCTGACACGTGAGGGGAGGTCTCCGTCGTGGCCACCCAGCGGGCGGCCTCCTCCTCCGAGCCGTACTTCGCGACCGCCTGGCGCAGCAGCCTCTCCTGGTACTCCGGGGAGCGCCAGCCGCTGTTGACGACGAACCCGACGTCGTCCTCCGAGGCGTCGGTCGCGGCCCGGCGCAGGGCGGTGAGCAGTCCGGGGTCGAGGTTGGCCACGGCCGGGATGCCGTCGTCGAAGACGGTCACGTCGTCGGGGACGGCGCCGTCCTCGCCCAGTGCGGGACGGTCGTCTCCGGGTGAGGCGGTCGAGGAGGGAGGCCGGGCCGAGGCGGACTCCGGTGACTGGCAGCTGAGGACACCGGCGAGGGTCGCCGTGACGACCAGGGCCGTGGGCAGGGCCGCTCGGGCGCGGCGGGTTCCCGTTCGTGCTGTTTCGCTGCGATTCATGCCCGCAGTCAAGGCGGCGCGGTGTTGCGGGCCCGTATGCGGTTTTCGATATGCCGACGATATGTCCCGACTCGTAGCCTCAAAGCATGCGAGTGTTGATCGTCGAGGACGAGCCCTACCTGGCGGAAGCCATCCGCGACGCCCTGCGCCTGGAGGCGATCGCGGCGGACATCGCGGGCGACGGCGACACCGCTCTGGAGCTGCTGGGCGTCAACGCCTACGACATCGCCGTCCTCGACCGGGACATCCCCGGGCCCAGCGGTGACGAGATCGCCAAGACCGTCGTCGCCTCCGGAAGCGGCATGCCGATCCTCATGCTCACCGCAGCCGACCGGCTCGACGACAAGGTCACCGGGTTCGAACTCGGAGCCGACGACTACCTCACGAAGCCGTTCGAGCTCCAGGAACTCGTGCTCCGGCTCAGAGCCCTCGACCGCAGACGGGCGCACAGCAGACCGCCGGTGCGGGAGCTCGCGGGTCTGCGGCTGGACCCGTTCCGCCGCGAGGTCTACCGCGACGGCGTCTACGTCGCGCTGACCCGGAAGCAGTTCGCGGTGCTCGAGGTCCTCGTAGCCGCCGAGGGCGGTGTCGTCAGCGCCGAGGAGTTGCTGGAGCGGGCCTGGGACGAGAACGCGGACCCGTTCACCAACGCCGTACGCATCACGGTCTCGGCGCTGCGCAAGCGGCTCGGCGAGCCGTGGATCATCGCCACCGTCCCCGGCGCCGGGTACCGCATCGACGCGCATCCGGACGCCGGTTCCCAGGGGGCGGGGCGTGGATAGGCGGCCCGGGTTGAGCGTCCGGATCAAGCTCACCCTCAGCTACGCGGGGTTCCTCATGGTCGCGGGCGCTCTGCTGCTCGCGGCGGTGTGGCTGTTCCTCCTGCGGTACGTCCCCGACCGAGCGATGCTCTACAACCCCGACGCCAAACCCCCCGGCGACGTCTTCCCCGTCCGGTCCGCGCTGCTGAACGTGTTCGCGCCACGGGCGGTCGCCGTACTGGCGTTCCTCCTGGTGTTCGGTCTCGTCGGCGGGTGGATCCTCGCCGGGCGCATGCTCGCCCCGCTGACCCGCATCACGGACGCCACCCGCAGGGCAACGGACGGATCGCTCTCGCACCGCATCCAACTGCCCGGCCGCAGCGACGAGTTCCGCGAACTCGCCGACGCCTTCGACACGATGCTCGCCCGGCTCGAGGCACACGTGGCCGAACAGCGCAGGTTCGCCGCCAACGCCTCGCACGAGCTGCGCACCCCGCTGGCGATCTCGCAGGCACTCCTCGACCTGGCCCGCAGCGATCCGACCCAGGACCTCACAGAGATCGTCGACCGTCTGCACGCCGTCAACGCGCGGGCGATCGACCTCACCGAGGCGCTGCTCGTGCTCAGCCGCGCCGACCAGCGGTCCTTCACCCGGGAACAGGTCGACCTGTCCCTGCTCGCGGAAGAGGCCACCGAGACCCTGCTCCCGCTCGCCGAGAAACGCGGAGTCGCCGTCGACACCTCCGGTGACATCGCCCTGGCCCTCGGCTCGCAGCCGCTGCTGCTGCAACTCACGACGAACCTCGTCCACAACGCGATCGTGCACAACCTGCCCGGGCGGGGCTCGGTGCGGGTGGCGACCGCCGCCGGGCCCGGGACCGTGACGCTCACGGTCGAGAACAGCGGCGAGAAGCTCGCCCCGGAGCTGGTCGCGACTCTCACCGAGCCGTTCCGGCGCGGCACCGAACGCATCCACGGCGACCACTCGGGCGTCGGCCTGGGCCTGGCCATCGTCAAGCGGATCACCGAGGTGCACGACGGAACCCTCACCATCGCTCCGCGCCCCGAGGGCGGACTGCGCATCGCCGTACAACTGCCCGCCTCAACAGCACCTTTCACCCATAGGACGTCTGATCAGTGAGTGAAGCAGTACGAGAAATCCAAGAAGCCCGGCGGCAGTCGGCCCCCGAGGCGGATTCGGGTCCGGCCGGTCGGCGCGCGCGAGTCCTGCGGGCGATCCGGGGCCTTCGCGGGCCGGGTCCGTGGCGGCGCGGCCTGGTGCTCGCGGCGCTGGCACTGCTGCTCGGCCTGCTCATGGGACTGCACTCGCGGATCACGGACCGTGGGGGTCTCGGCAGCCTGGTGGAGACCTTCCTGCCGTGGTTCGGCCTGTTCGTGCCGGTGCTGCTCGCCTGCGCGCTGTGGCGGCGTTCGGCCTCCGCGGTGGTGGCGCTGCTGCTGCCGGCCGTGGTGTGGCTGAGCCTCTTCGGCGGGCTGCTCTCGGACAAGTCCGGGTCGGGCGGCGACCTCACCGTGGTCAGCCACAACGTCGGCGCCGAGAACACCGACCCGGCCGGCACCGCGCGCGACCTGGCCGCCGCCGGGGCGGACCTGCTGGCGCTGGAGGAGCTGACCGACCGGGCCCGGGGCACGTACGAGACGGAGCTGGCGAAGAGCTATCCGTACCACTCGGTGCGGGGCACGGTCGGCCTGTGGAGCAAGCTGCCCCTGTCCAACGTCCGGTCGGTCGACGTCCTGCGGGGCATGGTCGGGCCGCTGGCGCGGACCGAACAGGCCAAGGACATCCCGGCGGACCCGCCCCGGGCACTGCGCGCCACGGTGGCCACGGACCGGGGGCCGCTCGCGGTGTACGTGGCGCACCTCGGTTCCGTACGCCTGATGCCCCGGGGCGGCTTCTGGACGGACTCGCGGGACGCCGGCGCGGAGAAGCTCGCCGACGCCGTCGCCGCCGAGCGGCTCGAGCGGGTGGTGGTGCTCGGCGACATGAACGGCACCACCGACGACCGCGCCCTCGACGGCCTCACCTCCCGGCTGAGCTCGGCCCAGGAGGAGGCAGGCGACGGCTTCGGCTTCACCTGGCCGGCATCCTTCCCGATGGCGCGGATCGACCAGATCCTGGTCAGGGGTGTGGAGCCGGACAGCTCATGGGTACTGTCGGCCACCGGCAGCGACCATCTGCCGGTGGCGGCGGCGATCAGCTGGTGAAGCGGGGGGCCACCCGCCGGTCGGCGGGCGGATTCCGCCGTACGGCGGCCCCCTCGCCCCGGGCCGGTGCGCGGACGATGGCCGCATCTGCCGCCCGGTGTGAGGAGACGCCCGTGTCACTGCTTCCGCCCCCGTTCGACCCCGAGCTCGCTGCCGGACTCGAACTCATCAAGGACGTCGTCTCGCCGAGCCTCACCCTGGCCGACGTCGAGGAGATGCGCGACGGCGAGGGGATCCGGCTCCTCGCCGAGGTGGACCTCACCGCGGCGGGAAGCGGCATGGCGTCGTACGTCGGCCTGGCATCGTGTCGTACGGGCGTCGTGTCGGCCTGGCATCGTGTCGGCCGGGCGGCGCAAGTCAGCCTGGCGGCGCGAAGCGGCATGGCGTCGTACGTCGGCCAGGCATCGTGTCGGCCGGGCGGCGCAGGTCAGCCCGGCGGCGGGAAGCGGCCTGGCGGCGCGAGTCGCCTGTGGCGTGCCTCCGCGTGGCGTTGCGAGTGGGCCTGGCGTCGTGAGTCAGCCCTCCCCCTGGCGGGAGGCGCGGAAGGTCCGCCGGTAGCTGTCCGGGGGGACGCCGAGGGTGCGGTTGAAGTGACGGCGCAGCGTCGTGGCGGTGCCCATGCCGGTCGCGGCAGCTATGGCGTCGACGCTGTCGTCGGTGCTCTCCAGCAACTCCTGGGCGCGGCGGATGCGTTGGTTGAGCAGCCATTGCAGCGGGGTGGTGCCGGTCGCGGCCCGGAAGTGGCGGCCCAGGGTGCGTGAGCTCGTCCGGGCCCGGCGGGCCAGGTCCTCCACGGTCAGCGGCTGGTCGAGCCGTTCCATCACCCAGGGCAGCAGCGCGGAGAGCGAGTGGTCGTCGCGGGCCGGGACGGGGGTGGTGACGAACTGGGCCTGGCCACCGGCCCGGTGGGGCGGCACGACCAGGCGCCGGGCGACGGCGTTGGCGACGGCCGACCCCCGGTCCAGCCGGACCAGGTGCAGGCACAGGTCCAGCGCGGCGGCCTTCCCCGCCGAGGTGAGCACGCTGCCGTTGTCGACGTAGAGCACGTCCGGATCGACGTCGACGAGCGGATGGCGGGCGGCCAGCACCTCGGTGTGCGCCCAGTGCGTGGTCGCGCGCAGCCCGTCCAGCAGCCCCGCCGCGGCCAGCACGAACGCGCCCGTGCACAGCGAGGCCACCCGGCTGCCCGCCTCGTGCGCCGCACGCACCGCGTCGACGAGATCGGCGGGCGGGTCGACGTCGATGTCCGCCCACCCGGGGACGATCACGGTGTCGGCGCGCGCCAGTTGGTCGAGCCCATGGTCGGGCCGCATCCGGAACCGGCCGACCGTCACCGCGTCCGTTCCGCACACGCTCATGTCGTACCAGGGCCCGGGCACGGCGTCCGGGGCGGACCCGAACACCTCCTGGGCCACGGCGAGTTCGAAGTGCAGCATCCCGTCGGTGAGGGCGAAGGCGACTGAGGTCATGTCCGGAATTGTATGGGCGATGTCGTTCCAGACACTCACGTTGGGGCGCGACGGTTGGCCAGGATGGTCGTAGTCGATCGAACGAGCGCGGGGAGAGGTCATGGGACCGGGTCAGAAGGTGGCGGTGTTCGGGGCGTACGGGCACACCGGACGGTTCGTGGTGGCGGAACTGCTGGACCGGGGGTTCGTTCCGGTGCCGGTCGGCCGCGACGCCGAGCGGCTGCGGGAGGTGGCGGCCTCGGCCCCGGGTCTGGAGGCCCGTCCGGCCTCCGTCGACGACCCGGCGTCGCTGGACCGCGCACTGGCCGGCACCGCGGCCGTGATCAACGCGGCCGGCCCGTTCGCCACCACCGCCGCCCCGGTGATCGAGGCGGCGCTGCGCGCCGGGATCCCGTACGTGGACGTGGCCGCCGAGATCGAGGCGAACGCCGACACTTTCGCCGAGTTCGACGAGCGCGCTCGTGAGGCGGGCGCGCTGATCGTCCCCGCGATGGCGTTCTACGGCGGACTCGGCGACCTGCTCGTCACGGCCGCGATGGACGACTGGACGAGCGCCGACGAGGTGCATGTCGCGTACGGGCTGAGCGGCTGGCACCCGACCGCCGGGACGCGTGTCGCGGGCGACGTCTCCCGGGAGCGACGCGGCGGCAAGCGGGTCCGGTACGCCAAGGGACAGCTGGAGTACCACGACAACGAACTGACCGTCGTGGAGTGGGCGTTCCCCGAGCCGCTGGGCAAGCGGTCCGTGGTCGCGGAGTTCACGATGGCCGACGTCGTGACGGTGCCCAGCCACCTCACGGTCCCCGAGGTGCGCACCTACATGACGACCGAGGCGGCCAGGGACCTGTCGACTCCGGACACCCCGGCCCCCACGGCGGCCGACGAGCGCGGCCGGTCCGACCAGACCTTCGTCGTCGACGTCCTCGTCCGCTCGGCCGGCCGCGAACGCCGGGCCGTGGCGCGCGGCCGGGACATCTACGCGGTCAGCGCACCGCTCGCGGTGGAGGCGGTACAGCGCGTCCTCGGCGGGCGGACCAGGGCGACGGGGGTGGCGTCGGCGGGAGCTGCGTTCGACGCGGCGGACTTCCTGAAGGCGCTGGCGGGACACGTCTCCGTGGACCTGAGCCGGTAGCAGCGGGCAGGGGGCTCCTCGAAAGGGCCCTTCTGGCGCACCATGAGCACATGAAAGAGCTGGCCGGGCGCCTGACCGCCCTGGACCCGGACGCCGGTGCCGCCGTGCGGGTCATCGCCTACTTCGACCGACTGGCCGACTCACGGGCCGGTGTGGAGGCGCTGGTGCGCGGGGCCGCGGTGCTGGCAGGAGTGCCGGCCCGGCTCGTCGATCCGGAGCGTCGGGTACGGGTCCGGGTGGAGGCCGACGGCACCCGCGACGACACCGACCTCCCGCCCGACCCGACGTGGCCGTCCGCCGCGCTCACGCCGGGCGGCGGCGGTACGGCGGCCCTGTGGCTGGAGCGCTCGGGGACCGCGCCCAGCGTGGTCGACGCGGTGATCCTGGAACGGGCCGCCGGCGCCGTACGCCTCGTCCTGGACCGCACCAGGGGCCGCGCCCCCGCCGAGGACCCGGCCCTGGTCGAGACGCTCCTGGACCCCTCGGCACCGGAGCCGGCCCGCCTGCACGCGGCCCGCCGCCTGGGCCTGGACCCGACGGGACGGGCGCGGGCGCTGGCCCTGCCCCACGGGCCGCCCCGAATCGTCGCGGAGGAGACCGACCCGCCGGCGGGACGTGTCGGCGTGGGCCCCGCCGTACCGGTCCTCGACCTGCCGCACTCCTGGTCGGCGGCCCGCACGGCGCTGCGCTTCACGGCGGAGGGCACGGCCCGGGACCCCGGACCACGGGTGGTGCGCGCCGACGAACTCGGGGACGGCGCACGCATCGCCGAGCTGGTGACACCGGGCGCCGAACCGCCTGCGGACGTCCAGGCGTTGGACCGCGCCGCCGCGTCGGCACCGTGGCTCCTCATCACCTTGCACGCGGTCGCCTCGACGACGAGCCTCCGGGCGGCGGCGCGGACATCAACGTCCACCACTCCACCCTCCAGGACCGCCTGACCCACGCCGAACACCTGCTGGGCTGGACGGTACGCACCCCGCAGGGCCGCTTCCGACTCCAACTGGCGCTGACCATGCGGCATTTGGCGCGCGGCTAGGAAGGAGGCCGCATGGCGATCCGGTCGGTGACGGCAGCGGCCCGCCGTGGGGACCCCGCCAACCAGACGCCCACGTGTTCCCGGACGACCTGGGCGACCCAATCGCGCACCGCGGGATTGCCCAGCCTGCTCCGTGTGGCGCCTTCGAACTCGGGATGGTCGAGTTTCACGGCTACGACAGCGGTGAGGCCCTCGCCGATGCGGTCGACGACGGGCTCGGGCGGGGCGTCGATCCGCGACTGCCGCTCCCCGGCGCAGGCATCGACCGCGCCCGCCAGACCGTCGTAGAAGCCGGCCACGTGGGTCCCCCCTTCATGCGTGGGAGCGCTGTTGGCGAAGCTCACGATCCTGTGGCCGGGCGTGCCGCTCCACGCCAGGGCCACCTCGACGGATCCTGCGTTCCCCGGGTCCTCGCCTTGGAAGCCGAGGACGTCCGAGGGCGTGCCGGCCGGATCGAGGAAGGCGACGAAGTCCCGCAGTCCGCCCGGGAAAAGGAACCGTGCCGCTCGCGAGCCACCGGAGGGCCGCTGGTCGGTCAACGAGAGGGCGAGCCCGGCGTTCAGGAAGGCCAGTTCCCGGAAGCGCGACTCCAGCCTCTCGTACGAGCACTCGCCCGTACCGAAGATGTCGGCGTCGGGCCGGAAGACGATGGTCGTGCCGCTGCCCGTGGCCGGTGCGCCAGGTGTGCCACGTACGTCCGGTCCGCCCGATGCGTCCGACGCATCCGATGCGGACGGGCCGACGGCGACACCGCGCTCGAACCGCCGCGCCCACCGGACCCCGTCCCGACGTATCTCCGCCGTCAGGTGGCTGGACAGGGCGTTGGCGACGATCGGGCCCATCGCGAACAGGCCACCGCTCAGGAAGCGGCGGCCGCCAAGCCACGGCCCGGCATGCGGCCGGGTCAGCAGCGCCTCGAGGCTGCCCGCGTCGATGCTCCCGGCTCCCGGCCCGTCCACGGCGACCCGCACACACCCGTCGGCCGCCAGCACGACGTCGACGCCGTCGCCGCGCCCGGCGAGAACCTCGTTCACCGCCCAGTCGAAGACTTCGCACACCAGGTGGTACAGCCCTCGTTCACCGGTGGACCCGACATACATACCGGGCCGCTTCCGTACGGCTTCCACCCCCTCCAGCACCTGAATCTGGCTGGCGTCGTACTCGGTCCGTTCCTCGCTCACGAAGACCCCTCCCGGCGGTGCCCAGTTGACGTTCACACCCTAGGCAATTTCCAAGAAAACACCAGGTCAGAGCGGGTATGCCGAAGGCCTGCACGGACGCGGGACGGCCTGTCGGGGGCGGGTCGACCGAAGGGGGCGCGCAGGACCCCGGCAGGGCGGCCGGCACGCCCCCGAGGCCCCGCACGCCCCTTCTCCCGACGACCGCCAGGCCCCCAATTCAGCTGATCGAGCGGGCCGGTCGCCGTGCGGCTCACCGAACTCGAAGAACTCGCCCTGCAAGCCGGTGCTCATCGGAACTCGTGCACCACTTCGATCGTCCCGACGATGTGCGCGTTGAACTCCTCCAGCTCCTCCGCCGGCACCCACAGCTCCAGGATCGTCTCGCCGCCGGCCTGTTGCACCGGATAGCGGCGCAGGAAGTCGGTCTCGACCTCGAAGCGGGTGACGAAGCCGGCGCCGTCGTGCTTGACGTTCCAGTCGCGGGCGATCCTCGTCGCGTAGTCCTCGTTGAGGACCGGGTAGAAGATCGGCTGCTCCGGCAGGCGTGGCGGCCAGGCGCGCCAGTCCAGCTCGCGGACCAGATCCAGTTCCACCGGGCCGGTGGGGCGCCAGAGGGTGGTCGTCGCGGGCGGGCGGGTGCTCATCGCGGGCGCTGCTTTCGGTCACGGAGAGCCGGTCGTCGGTGCCGACCGCTCGGGGATCATGAAAGCTAGCCGGGAATACGGAGCCGTGTCATCGCATTACCCAGATACTTGCACACGAGCTATAATTGCGTACGACGACAATTTCAAACATGGCATACCCTGGCTGAACAGCACACCGGACGGAGGAGACGGCCCCATGACCGCCACAGACCCCGCGCTCACCGCGCTCGCCCAGAGCTGGTGCGCGCTCTCGCTGCTGCACGGGCGGATCGAGGCCCACATCGAGCGCGCCCTCCAGTCCGGGCACGACCTCAGCGTGCGGGAGTACTCGCTGCTCGACGTCCTCAGCCGCCAGCACAACGGCGAGGGCGGCCATCTGCAGATGAAGCAGGTCGCCGACGCCGTCGTCCTCAGCCAGAGCGCCACCACCCGCCTGGTCACCCGCCTGGAGGACCGCGGACTCCTCTCCCGCTACCTCTGCCCCACCGACCGCCGCGGCATCTACACCGACGTCACCGAGTCGGGGCTGAAGCTCCTGGAAGAGGCCCGCCCCACCAACGAGTCCGCCCTCCGCGAGGCCCTCGACTCAGCGGCCAAGGACCCCGAACTCGCCCCGCTGGTAAAGGCCGTGGAGACTCTGCGGGTCGCCGCCTGAGCAACAGGTCGCCGCATGGCAGGATCATGCGGCTGCGACGTGCGCGGCCACGCGATGCGGCGGACACCGGAGACCGACCCGCGCGAGAAGGAACGGTGGCTCTGCCCCTGGTGCCACGCCCGGACCGCCCTGGGACACGGCCCGGACGAGGTCGCGCGCCCGCAGTACGCCACGGGCATGGCCCCAGCCGCCTCCCGGTGCGGGCTGGCCGATCTTCTGATCCCGCGGCTCAGGCCGCCCGTGCCGCCGCCAGCGCCTGTTCCGCGTACCCCCGGCCGAACAGCACCGCGTGGACGAGCAGCGGGAAGAGCTGGTGCAGGGCGATACGGGCGGTCCAGCCGTCCGCCAGCGGCGCCGTCTGCTGGTAGCCGTCCAGCAGACGGTCCAGGTGGGGACAGCCGAACAGGTGCAGCATGGCGAGGTCCGTCTCGCGGTGGCCGCCGTGCGCCGCCGGGTCGATCAGCCAGGCGTGGCCGTCGGCGGCCCACAGGACGTTGCCGTTCCACAGGTCGCCGTGGAGGCGCGCGGGAGGTTCGGCCGGACCCGCCAGTTCGGGCAGGCGGGCGCAGACCCGCTCGAAGACCTCCGCCTCGGCTCCGCTCAGCATCCCGCCGTCGACCGCCCGGCGGACGTACGGCAGTACCCGGTGCTCGGCGTACCAGCGCGGCCAGTCGGAGCCCTCGACGTTCCGCATGGGCGCCAGGCCGATGTACGCCTCCCTCGGCCCGTCCGGGGGCGGCGCCCCGAAGGCGGGGGCGCCCGATGCGTGCAGCGCGGCCAGCTCACGCCCGAGCCGTTCCGCAGCCTCGGGGCTCGGGCGGCCGACCAAGACACGGTCGGTGACCAGCCACGCCTCGTCGTGCCCGTGGACGGCGGGCACGCGTACCGCACCCGCCGCGCCCAGCCACCGCAGCCCCGCCGCCTCGGCCCGAGCCGCCCCGGGACCCCCGTCACCGCGCTTGACCATCACCACCCTGCCTCCGTCGAGGGTGACTTCGGCCAGCGTCCCGGACAGCCGCCGCGCACCGAGCGCACGAGCGCCGGTGAAGCGAGCGGCGACGGCCGCCGGGCCTTCCTCCGTTCCCGTCATGACGTTTCCCTCATGACGGGAAGCCTAGGGCCGTCGCGAACCGAGCGGGTTCTGATCCGGCGGACGCTCCAGGGTGTCCAGGCCGGGCCGGCTCGTCAGGGCAGGGCCACGAACGGCGACAGGAACTCCCGGGCGCCCGGCGTGTCCAGCCGGTACGTCACGTTGGTCGCGTAGCACGGGGTGTCCCCGGTGATGGTCGTGGCGGCCAGTACGGACTTCCCGCCGAGCATCGCGAAGTTGGGCCCGCCCGAATCGCCGTAGCAGGCACCGCCGTTGCCCTGGGGTGCCGTCATGGCCAGGCGGACCCAGGACTTGTTGAGCGCGTTGAAGGTGACCGGGGCCTTCATGCGGACGCCACCGCCGGGGTGGGTGTGGCCGCCGGGTCCGCGTACGGCCTCCTGGGTGCCGTAGCCGGCGACGAGCCAGTCGGTGGAGTTCAGCGCCGTCGTGCCGAGCTGGTTGGCCGTGGGCAGCGTGGCCGGGGTGAAGCTCCAGCGGGACGCCGTCTTGGCGGCGGGCACCTCGACCACGGAGATGTCGTGGGTGTCGGAGGCGGGGCCGGGGAAGCCGGGGTGGCTGTGGGCGGTGCCCTCGACGGCGACGGCGTTCGCCTGTGCGGCCGGGTTGCCCGGGTACCGGGCGGCTGCCGCGTCGAGGCCGGACTGCACGTCCTGGTCCAGGGAGACGTAGAAGCGCACGTTCTCCGGCCAGTCCGTGGTGCAGTGCGCGGCCGTCAGGAAGGTGTTCGCGTCGATCATGGTTCCGGAGCAGACCCAGTCGACCCGGTCGGGGGTGGTGGGGTCGTCGTCGTTGTCCCAGGTCGCGACGAGCGCGCCGACCTCGGTGCGTTCGGGCGCGGGCGTCGCGTTGTAGGAGTTGATGGCCGAGGACGGCAGTGCGGTGGTGAGCACGGCCGCACAGGCCGCCGTGGTGACGGCGGTGACACGGATCGCGGACAAAAGAACTACCCCTTCTGCATGGTGGGCTCGGGTGTTCTCCTGTGGGAGGTGGGCCAAGTGAAGCGCCTGGGTGGGGCGGTGGCAAGACGTGCGCGGTCATCGAGCGGCGGGGACGGGTGCCTTGCCGACCACGCGTGCCAGGACGTGGGCGCGGCCCGCGGCCACCGGGCCAAGTACGGCGAGGACCAGGACGTATCCGGCGATGAAGGGTGCGAGTCGGCTGTCCAGGCCGGCGCCCGCCGCCATCGCGGCGAGGATCAGCGCGAACTCGCCTCGGGCCACGAGGGTCGTGGCGATGTCGGCGGCGGGGCCCGGTCCGTAGCCGTACAGGCGGGCCACCCACAGGCCCGCGATCACGTTCATGACGAGCGTCAGTACGGCGGCCGCGGCGACCGGCACAGCGACGGCGGCGAGGTCGCCGGGGTCGATGGCGAGCCCGAAGGCGAAGAAGAAGATCGCGGCGAAGGCGTCCCGCAGGGGGTGGACCAGATCCCGGATGCGCGGTCCTGACGGAGTCCCCGCGAGGATCAGGCCGACCATGAACGCGCCGATGGCGTCGGCCACGCCGAGCACCTCCGACACACCCGCGACGAGGACCGCGGCGCCGAGGAAGCTGATGACGAGGAGTTCGTCGTCGCGGACGTGGATCGCGCGCCCGATCAGCCGGGTGCCGTAGCGGGCAGCGGCGGCCAGGAGCAGCAGGAAGCCGAAGGCCTTCGCGGCCTGGAGCACCATCTCTGCGACGCCCTCGGCACCGCCGATGACCGGCTGGAGCGCCGCGAGATACAGGGCGAGGAAGATGTCCTCGACGACGATGACGCCGAGGATCAGCCGGGTCTCCGGGCGGCCGAGGCGGCCCAGGTCGATGAGGATCTTGGTGACGATCGCGGACGAGGAGATCCCGAGCACCCCGGCCAGCACCAGCGCCTCCCGGGTGCCCCAGCCGAGGGCGAATCCGAAGCCGAGACCGGCGCCGACGTTCAGCAGCAGGTAGACGCCCCCGGCGGTCAGCAGGCGTCGGCCGCCGTTGCGCAGGTCGTCCAGATGGAATTCCAGACCGAGGTAGAACAGCAGCAGCACCAGTCCGAGCGCGGAGAGCATCTCGAAGTCGTGCGGATCCTCGACGAGGACGAGTCCCGGGGTGTGCGGGCCGAGCAGGATGCCGGCGAGGGTGAACAACGGGATGGTGGGCAGTCCGATCCGGCTGCCGAGCCGAGCGAGCACGGCCGCGGCGAGGAAGGCACCCCCCATGGCCAGAAGACTGTCAGCATGCCCCACGAAGCGTCACCCCCTGCGGCCGGAGGGCTTCAGGACGGCGGGCTACGGGCCGACGGGCCTTGGCCCGGTGGGCTAGGAGCCAGCAGGCCCCGGCCCGGTGGGCTACGAGCCGGCAGACCTCGGCCCGGTG
>NZ_JBWKCI010000005.1:7504-555806 GCF_056436565.1 Streptomyces sp. NPDC043726 | reverse complement strand
GGGCTACGAGCCAGCAGGCCCCGGCCCGGTGGGCTACGAGCCAGCAGGCCCCGGGCCGGTGGGCTTCAGGCCCATGCGCCCCGGGCCGGTGGGCTACGAGCCAGCAGGCCCCGGCCCGGTGGGCTACGAGCCAGCAGGCCCCGGCCCGGTGGGCTACGAGCCAGCAGGCCCCGGGCCGGTGGGCTTCAGGCCCATGCGCCCCGGGCCGGTGGGCTTCAGGCCCATGCGCCCCGGGCCGGTGGGCTACGGGCCAATGGGCCTTCGGGCGGTGCTGCTTCGGCCGGTTGTGCTTCGGGATGTCGGCGGCCTTGCGGGGGTGGATGGGCGGCCCTCCTTCGTCCGGGGCGGCGACGGTTTCGCCGGTACGACGTCACCGTGCCACGCCCGGGAGGACCCCGACCATCGGGGACAACACCCATCTAATCGCCCGCGCAGCAGTCCCCCTTCGCCCCCTCCGCCGCCTTCTCCGGCTTCTCCAGGCGGCAGAAGCACGACGACTCGATCGGTACGTCCGCCAACGCGGCCGCGATCCGCAGCTGTTGGGCGATGATGCCCGCCTCGGCATCCTTGCCCTGGCGCATCAGGCACTCGTGGAGTCCGTGCAACGCCCATACGTTGCCGGGGTGCTGGCAGGCCCGTGGGAGGGTGCCGTCCAGGCCTAGGTCGGCCCGGTAGACCGCCTCGGCCTCGGCGACCCGGCCCTGTTCCAGCAGCAGGGCACCGTAGGCGTGCCGGGCGGGCTGCATCCAGCCCCAGGGTTCGTCGTAGGGGAGGTTGTCGTCGAGCTCGATCGAGCGTTCCAGCGCGGCGAAGGCGGCCTCGAACCGGCCCTTGCGGTACTCCAGTTCGCCCTCCAGCATCGCCGCGGCGATGGCGAGGATGTCGGCGCAGGTGTTGTTGAACAGCATCCGGGTCTCCGGGACCCGGGTGGCGGCCTCCTGGAACAGCCGCTGCTCCGCCTCGGCCTCGGGAACACGGCCGAGGGCGGAGAGGGCGACGCCACGCGCGTAATGGAGCATCGCGGTCGTCATGCAGTACAGCTCGGGGTCGGCGGGCAGCGGCAGTTCGAGGATGTCCGACCAGCGTCCGAAGCGGATCAGGACGTGGACGCGCATGGCGAGGAACGCCTCCAGCCAGTCGGCCATCGGCGGGCTCTCCACCCGCAGCAGGTCCTCCGGCACGGCCGCCTCGAGCTGGTCGGCGGTCTCCAGCGCGACCCGCGACTGGCCTAGGAACATCGCGCCGTAGATCCTGAAGTGGTAGTTGTGCGCGCGGTACAGCGTGTAGAAGTTCATCGCGCCGGAGCGCTCGCGGACCTTCTCGTCGGCGAGGATCGCGTTCGTGTTGTCCGAGACCACCCGCCGGTAGTCCCCGCACAGCACCTCCAGGTGCGAGGGCATGTGGTGCAGGTGCCCGGCGGCGGGCACGAGCCCGCGCAGCCGGTCCGCGGCGGTCAGGGCCACCTCGGGTGTCGGCGACATCTCCATCAGGTGGACGTACATGTGCAGGACGCCCGGGTGGAGCCGGCCCTGCGGGGAGTCCAGGACGCGCTCCAGCACCTCTCGGGCCTCGACCGTCCGGGCCCCCTCGGCCGGCTCGCCGGTGCGCAGGTCCCACAGCTGCCAGGGCGTGAGGTTCATCAGCGCGTCGGCGTAGAGGGTCGCGATGTCCGGGTCGTCGGGGGCGAGTCGGTGGACGGCGTGCATGGCGTCGGCGTAGGGCGCGTTCCACACCGAGCAGTCCTCGACGGCCTTCGCCTGCGGGTAGCGGGCGCGCAGGGCGCCGATGAGGGCCTGTTCCACGGGGGTGCAGCCGGCCGCCTTGGCGTGGGCGGCCTCGACGGCGTCGTGGGTGCGCTCGACGGTCCGGATCAGGTCCCGCTCGTCGAAGAACTCCCAGGGCTTGTTGTAGTTCGGGCCGAGCGCGTAGGCGATGCCCCAGTGGGCCATGGCGCAGTCGGGATCGGCCGCGGCGGCCCGCTGGAAGCACTCGACGGCCTCCTCGTGATGGAAGCCGTAGGTCCAGGTCAGCCCGCGGTCGAACCAGAGCTGCGCCTCGGGCGATGCGGTCGTGACGGTCCGGCCGTGCGGGCCGAGGTCGTAGTACTCCACGGGTGTCTCCTGACGCCGACTCGTAATCAGGATTCTTCCGGAGTTTCCCAGGCTTGCCCCGACTCTAACGTTTTTGTCTCACTCGTACGAGGGGTTCGGCGGCGCGGGCCAGGAGTGCGGCCCCGGCCAGCGCGCCCACGGCGACGAGCGTGGTACCGCGCATGCCGATGCCGTCGACCAGCGGCCCGGCGAGCGCGGTGCCCAGGGCTCCGACGGCGAAGTAGGAGACGAGGTACGCGCCACTCAGGCTGCCGGAGTTGGCGGGGTCGATGCCCATGACGAGGCTCTGGTTGGCGGCCTGCGCGACGAAGCAGCCCGCGTCGAACACGGCCAGCCCCACGGCGATGGCGAGGACGCTGTCCGGGGCGAGGGCGATGAGCAGGGTGCCGCTCGCGGCGACGGTGACGGCGGCGGTCATCACGGCGTGCGGGCTGCGGCGGTCCACCAGGCGCCCGGTGAAGGGCAGCACGGCGAAGCCGAGTACTCCGGCCAGGCCGAACAGTCCGATGGCGGTGGGGTCGAGGGAGTGCGGTGGCCGGGCGAGGGCGAGGGCGAGGCCGACCCAGAGCAGGGTGAAGGCGAAGTACCACAGGCCCCCGGTGGCGATGGCGCGCCGGAGCCTCGCCTCGCGCAGGGGGAGGGTGGGCAGCGCGGCGAGGGCGGCGCGGTAGGAGGCACGGGCGTCGGGTCGGGTGCGGGGCAGCAGGGTCGCGGCCGTACCGGCGCCGAGCAGGGCCAGGGCGGCGCAGACCAGGAGCATCGCGCGCCAGCCGAGGAGGTCGGTGAGGGCGCCGCCGACCAGGCGGCTGAGCAGGATGCCCGCGGACAGGCCGGTCGCCACCAGCGCGACCGCGGCTCCGCGTCGGCCGGGCGCGGCCAGGCGTCCCGCGATGACGCTCGCCTGGGCGGCGACCGACGCGGCGGCGCCGATGAGGAGATGTGCTGCCACCAGCACGGCCGCGTCGGACGCGGTGGCGGCGAGGACGAGGCCGGCGGCGAGGGCGGTGAAGTGGGCGGCGACCAGACGGTGGGGGGCGAGGCGGTCGGCCAGGGGCAGCAGCAGGGCGAACCCGGTCATCGAGCCGGCCAGTGCGGCGGAGGGTACGAGGCTGATGGCGGAGAGCGGGACGTCCAGGTCGGCGGCGACGACCGTGAGGGCGGGCTGGAGGGTGTAGTTGTCGGCTATCGCGGTGCCGGCCAGGGCGGCGAGCAGGGCGGTCGTGCCGCGGCGGAGGGGCCTGGTCGCGGCCGGGCCGGGTGTCGCGGTCACGGCCGGCCGGTCCGGCTGAGGACCACGGCGTAACGGCACGCGGTGTCATCGGAGTTGACGAAGACGCGCGGTGCGGGATCGCCGAGTTCGATGATGTCCCCGGGGCCGAGCTCGTGCATGCTGTCGCCGTCGTGGAAGGTCAGCCGCCCCTCGAGCACCCAGACGAGCTGGCGGAGGAAGGCGAAGGCGGCGGCGGGGTAGGGCACACGTGCCCCGGGCGGCAGATGGATCTCGGCGATCTCGGCGGGGAAGCGCGGCGAGGTGATCTGGCGTCGCCGGTAGCCGGTCTCGGGGTCGGTCCACTCGACGTCGTCGCCCCGCCGCCGTACGCCCTGCGGCCTTTCCTCGACGGGGGCCTCCTCGGCCACGGCGAGCAGGGAGGCCACGCTGAGCTGGAAGGCCGCGGACAGCTTGCCCAGCACGACAGCCGTGGGGTTGCTCTCGCCGCGCTCGATCCGGTTGATCATCGCCCGGGACACGCCGGAGGCGTCCGCGAGCTGGGCGAGCGTCCAGCGGCGCCGCTCGCGCTCCGCCCGGATCCGGGTGGCGATCCGCTCGACCAGAGGATCTATCATATTGGACATGATTCCAATATACGAGAAACGAGGGGGCGTGACGGTCCGCGCGGCCCGGCCGGAGGACGCCGAGGCCGTGGTCGCGATCCGCAACCACGCCGTCGAGCACTCGACCGCGCTGTGGACGCAGGTGCCGCACTCCCCCGCCGAGGGCCGGGCCTGGTTCGCCGACCATCTCGACCGGCGCTCGGCGCTCGTGGCGGAGGTGGCGGGAGAGATCGCGGGCTTCGCGGCGTACGCGCCGTGGCGGACCCTGGAGGGCTACCGCCACACCGTGGAGGACTCCGTCTACGTCCGCGACGAGCACCACGGCCTCGGCATCGGCGGCGCCCTGCTCACCGCGCTGATCGAGTCGGCCCGCGCCACCGGGCAGCACAGCATGATCGCCGGCATCGAGTCGGGGAACACCGCGTCGGTACGGCTGCACGAGCGCCGGGGCTTCGAGCACGTCGGCACCGTCCGGGAGGCCGGGACCAAGTTCGGCCGCTGGTTCGACCTCACGCTGATGCAGCTGCGGCTCGGCTGAGCCCGTTGTCAGTGGCGCCCCGTAGTCTTCTGCGCGGTACTTGGCGATGGGGGATGTATGGCGACGCTCGACAACATCAAGGCACTGCTGGGTGAGCCCGGGTTCAACTGGTCCGATCCGGAACCCTGGGCCCGGCTGGAGGAGGAACTGGGAGTGTCGTTTCCTTCCGACTTCCGGGCCGTCACCGACGCCTACGGTCCCGTCCTGATCAACAAGCAGGTGTACCTGGACCACCCGGGCCACCCGGTAAGGAACCTGGGGGGCCACATCAAGGAACAGCTCGAGTTCTATGGCGAAGAGGGTTCGGCGGACTTCCTGACCAGCGCACCGGGTTCCGGCCCCGGCGACCTGCTGCCGGTCGCGACGACCTCGACCGCGGAGGACATCTTCCTCCGCATACCCGAGGAGCCCTCGGGACCCTGGGCCGTGGGTGTGCAGGAGTGGGACAGCTTCGGCTTCGCGCTGTACGAGATGTCGTTCGGCGAGTGGCTCCTGGCGTATCTCAGGGGCGAGGACATGACCGTGCACGCTCACCGCCTCGCCCCCGACGGGCCGTTCTGCGAGCCGCTGGTCTGAGCCGCGCGGAGCTCTAGCCGATGGCCCGATGGGCCTCGATCGCGCCGAGTGACGTCGGGAACAGCCCGGCGTACTCGTTCACCTCGAACGGCGCCTCCCCGGCGCCCGAGGCCGTGTCCTCACCCGTCCGCGCGTCGAGGACCACGAAGCCGTTCTCGGTCTCCCCGTACACGGAGCCGTGGAAGACCGTGGCGATGTCGGGCATGAGCCGGCTCTCGTCGTCGCCGTCGATGGCCCACAGCTCGGTCCAGTTCTCGGGGTCGAGGGCGACGACCCGCTCGTCGTACTCCTCCCCGACCTCACACAGGACGGCGGAACGCCCGCCGAACCAGCAGGACAGCTCGTCCGGTCGGCCGAGTGCCTTGCTGGACAGGAGTCCGGCGGGCTGCTTGCCGGTGGAGGTGGCGAGCAGCGCGGCGACATCGCTCCCGGTCTCGTAGGACGCGTCGACCTCGGCCGTGAACAGCCCGCCGCCGACCGGGTTCAGCTCGGCCTGGTCGAGCCGGTCCAGATACGTCCAGGCCTTGCTGCCGTCACCCGCCTTGCGGCCTTCCACGGTGGCCTCGCCGCCGAGGTCGCCGTCGGCGCCGCCGCGTCCGACGACGATGCCGCTGTCGACGAACGAGGCGTGGAAGCCCTTCTCGGTCCAGGCCGTCTTGCGGGTGAGGAACGAGACGCCGACGGTCACGGCATCCCTCTCGTCACCGAAGGTGAGCACCGCGGTGGTGGAGTCGGCCCCGGCGAAGTACGGGTCGCCCTCCTCGTGCCCCTCGGGCCGCTCCAGCGTGCTGGACCACAGCCGCTCGCCGGAGTCGGCGGCGACGGCGGTGAGTTCGACGAGCGTCCGGTCGGGGGTGGTGCCGGAGCCGGACTCGATGACGGAGAAGGCGGCGAGTACGGCGGGCTGCCCGTCGATCTCGACGAGGTGCGGCCCCGCGATCACGTCGGTGCCGTAGTCGGTGTCCCGGTCGAGCTGCCCCTCGGCCGTCACGCTCCACAGCGGTTCGCCGTCGAGCACGCTCACCGCCCGCAGCTCCTCGTCGGAGACGGCGTACGCCGTGGTGCCCTTGAGCTCGACGGACCAGTTCCCGTCACTGAGGCCGCCCGCGATCTCGTGCCCGGGCAGGTCCTGGAACTTCAGCGGAGGATCGTAGGCCTTGACGGCGGCGGTCGTGCTCTTGCCACCGCCCGTGGGAGCCTCAGCTTCGCCCTGACTCCCGCTTCCACCGCCGTCCCCACCCCCGCACGCCGTCACAAGCCCCAGCACGAGCCCGACAGGCACGACGAAACGACCCCTGCGCGTCAGTGGACGCATGTGAACTCCCCCGTGGAATCACTCAGTTACAGACCAGAGCCGGTCAGGACTCGACCGAACTCGTCTTGATCATGCCACCTTCGCGGTACAGATGTCGGTCACGAGCAGCCGGTACCCGACGTCGATGGATTCGAGCGTCGGCAGCTCGGGGTATCGCGCATCCCAACGGCCGGTCACCAGGTCGGAGGCGAGCCGGGTCAGTCCCGGCGCGAGGGCGTCCTCGCCGGTCTGGGCCAGCATGGAGATCCCCGCGCGCACCCCGGGGTTGAGGTAGGCATGGGGGCGGCGCCAGAACGCGGCGCCGAAACCGTCGACGCAGTCGTGGGGAACGCGGACCGGTTCCTGACGTCCCCCGCCGAGCAGGTCGAGCAGCGCCTCCACCGGGCGGGCATGGGTTTCGGCGAACGCGGCAGCCTCCGGCAGGTAGTCGCGCACGAGCCAGAACCGCTCGCGGAACACGCGCTGATCCCAAGTGAGGACGACGATGCGCCGGCGGGCGACCCTGCGCAGTTCTTTGATCCCGGCCGCCAGGTCGGTCCAGTGGTGGACGGTCAGCAGGGCCATGACGGCATCGGCGGCGTCGTCCGGCACCGGGAGGTGCTCGGCGAGGGCCTGCACGGCGGGCGCGGCCCCCGACGGCCGCTGGGAGATCATGACCTGGCTGGGTTCGACCGCGAGAACCGTCCGCGCCGGTTCGTAAGAACCCGTCCCCGCACCTACGTTGATCACGTCCGCGGCGTCCCCGAGGGCGGCGTGGATCTGCGCGGCGATCCGGGGATCGGTCTGCCGTGTGCGGGCGTAGTGGGCGCCGAGCGCGTCGTAGGTGGCGGCCATGCCGGTCTCCTCTCAGTCCTGCGGCGGAAGTCCCTTGCTGCGGAGCCGCTCCACCATCTGCGCCGAAGCCGGACGCGGCGCCTTGGCCGCCAGGGCGGACAGGAGGCCTTCCCAGGCGTCGGGGAGGCCGGCGTCCACGGCGGAGCGGTAAGCGGCGCAAGCCTCGACTGTCCGGCTCTGTTCCAGGTAGAGGGCGCCCAGCGCGGCGTACGCCTCCGTGTCGCCGGCCTCGCAGCCGCGGAGGTAGGCGCGTTCGGCGGCGGCGGTGTCGCCGCGTGCTTCCCGGACACGCCCCAGGGCGGTCCAGGCGTCGGAAGCACCCAGAGCACTCGCTCTGTACACCGCGCGCCGGGAGCCCGCCCGATCTCCCGCCCGTTCCCGCATCCGGGACAACGCGGCCCAGGCCGCCGGTGAGCCGCGGTCGGCGGCCAGGTCGGCGGCACGTTCCGCGCCTTCGGTGTTCCCGGCGCGTTCGCGGGCGCGGGCCAGCGTGATCCATGCCTCGACGTCACCGGCGCGGGCCGCCTCCGTCGCGGCATGGGCGGCGCCGGTGTCGTCGCCGCGCTCCTGACGTGCCTCGGCCAGGGCGGTCCAAGCCTCCGGATCTCCCATGCGCACGGCCTGTGCGGCGGCTTCCTCGGCGGCGGCACCGTCGCCCTCCGACTCGGCGAGCAGGGCGAGTTCGCGCCAGGCGGCGCCGACTCCGAGGGCGGCGGCCTCGCGGTGTGCGGCGGCGGCACCGGACAAGTCGCCTTCGGAGCACCGTAGTTGAGCCAGCAGGGACCAGCCTTCAGGGTTTCCGGCATCCGCGCCGCCGGTGGCCGCCGTCACGGCGGACGCGGGGTCGCCGAGCGCCCAGTGCAGTCGTACGAGCAAAGCCCACGCGGCAGTTATCCCCGTCCGCGCGGCCCGGCCCGCGTGCTCCACGGCTTCGGTGAGATCGCCGGAGCGCTCCGCGACCTGCGCGAGCCCCATGTGTCCCCACCCGTCGCCGACACTGACGGCCTGCTCGAACGCCTTGGCCGCGGAGGGGCCGTGGGCCGCGCGCATCCGGCCGAGCGTGCGCCAGGCGAGGGGCTGGCCGGCGCTCGCTGCCAGGGCCGCGACGGCGTCCGCTGCGGCCGGATCGCCCTCGGTTTCGCGGAGCCGGGCCATGGCCGACCAGGCCCAGGCGTCCCCCGCTTCGGCTGCGCGTCGGTAGGCGTCGTAGGCAGCAGATCTGTCCCCGTGGTTCTCCCTGGACACGGCGAGCGCCGCCCACGCGCCGGGGTCCGTGGCGGCGGTCTCCTCGGCGGCGGCCGGACCGTCGGTGGTCTCGCGCAGGACGGCCCAGGCGGCACGCGCTCGGTCGTGGTTGTGCTGGACCGCGTTCTCGTACAGGGCGGCGGCGCAGGCGTAGCGGCGGCGCTGTTCGGCCGCGCGTGCGAAGGCGTAGAGGTCATCGGGGGTGCGGGCCCAGGCCGCTCCGGTCCAGAACTCGGCCGGTGGTGCGCGGTGTGCCCGGACTCGGCGGATGTGCTGTTCCAGATAGTCGTCCGGACGGTAGCTGTCGGGGTCGCCGACACCCGGTCCGTGCCGTTCCGCGATCAGCGGCGCGGGGCCGCGTCCCGTGGCGGTCAGCGCGCTGACGGCCGCGGGGAACCACTCCTTACCTGCGGTGGCTCGGGCGCCGGAGTCCATGAACCCGGCGGCGGCCTCCATCAGCAGCCGTGCCGGTACGGCGCTGGCGTGACCGAGCCTGCGTGCCTCGACGGCGGCGGTGAGCACGGCGTGTTCGGGCGCGGTGAACCACTGATCGGGGCCCATCTCCCAGCGGCGCACCAGCTCCGGTCCACCGGTGAGGTGTTGGAGCACACGGTTGCCGGCGCCCGCGGCACGTACGGCGGAGGCCAGGCGCGGGTCGCGGGCCGCGGCGGCGGCGACGTCGGGAGTATCGGCGGGCAGGGTGTCCGGCACGGCGATCCTGGCATGCCGACCGGTCAACAATGCTCGCGTGTAAGGGGTATCGCCCTCGGCGCCCTGACTGTTCTCCGTGAGCCGCCGCAGGTGCTCCGGCCACAGGGTGCCCACGACGGCGAGCGGGGCCACCTGGTCTAGGAGCCGCCCCAGCGCCCGAGCGGCCCGTTCGCCCGAGGCGCCGTGCAGATAGCGCTGGGTCTCGTCGAGCCACAGGACCGTACGGGGGCCGATCTCCGCCGCGATCAGCTCCTCCCCGTCCGCCGGGTGCACCACGGGCCAGTCGGGCAGAACCGCCGCCACCGCCTCATAGGCGGCCCGGGTCTTTCCGCTCGCGGAACGCCCCACCAGCAGTACGAACACGGCGTCGCTCGATGCCGCCGTGCGGGCCAGCCGCCGGCGCAGCGTCTCGTCGTGCGGGCGCGGCAGATACTCCGTCAACGGCAGATCGGCGCCGCTGTCGGGCCCGGGTGCGGGATGAACTCCCAGTCGTACGGGGTCCCATTGGGCTGCGGTGCGCCGACCGCCCGCGCTGTCAGACATGTGCTGTGGGCACCTGACGCCCGACGAACTCGACCGCGGAATCCACCGTGTCGAACTTGGGGAACACATGGGACAGTCCGGTGATCAGGAACGCCTTTTCCACTCGCGCTTCCGGTACGACCACGGCCAGCACACCGCCGTGCGGACGGAGGCGCTTCAGACAGCCGATCAGCACCCCGAGCCCGGTCGAGTCGATGAGGTCGACGGAGGTCAGATCCACGATCAGGAAGTACCGTCCTCGGTTCACCAGATCGACGAGCACCTTACGCAGGACCGGCGCCGTGTAGACGGTGATCTCCGGCTCCTCACTCAGGACACTCACCAGCGTGATGTCCTCGGAGAGATGCTCGTACGTGAAATCGCCCGAGACGACGACGCCTTGCTCCAGTGGCCGCCGCTTGAGGGCGGCGCGCTCCGCGATGGCCGCGCGTCGCTGTTCGACGCTCTCCTTCGCGTAGGCGGCGGTGATCGCCGCCACCGCGCTCGATTCGTCGGTGTGGACGCGGAAGACCCTGGTCAGCTGTGACTTGGTCAAGATGGTGCGCACCCGCTCGTTCGCTGTGGCCAACGCGAGCGTCCCGCCCTCGAAGTGCACCCGCTTCAGCCCTCCGACCAGCACGCCCAGACCGGTACCGTCGATGTCGTCCAGGGCACTCAGATCGACGACGAAGAGCAGCCGCCCGTCCCCGGCCAACCGCACCAGCAACTCGCGCAGTTCGGGTACCCAGTCACTGTCGCGCGCCACCCGCACGACAGTGATGCCGCCGGATTGGTCCTCGTACGACACCTTCTGCTGCACCGGATCCCCCTTCATCTCGGCACCGCGGATCTTATCGGCCCGGGACCAACCGCACAGGGTGAGCGCCGTGCGGGCTGCTCCTCGCCCGGCTGGCTCTCGGCGTCAGGCATGCAAGCCGGGTGCCTCCCGGCCGATGTGTTCGACAGCGGGGTCCACGGTGTCGAAGAGGGGGAACACCTTGGTCAGCCCAGTGATCCGAAAAGCCTTCGAGATCTGCAGAGCGGGCACAACCAACACGACGGAGCCGTGGTGGGCGCGGACTCTCTTCAGACATCCGACGAACACGCCCAGCGCAGTCGAGTCGAGCCATCCGACGTCGGTCAAGTCCAGAACCAGGAAGTACCGTCCCTGGTTCACCAGGTCGACGAGCAAGTTGCGCAGGGGCGGTGCGGTGTACACGTCAAGATCGCCGAGTGGCTGCCCGGCCATGACCCTCACCAGCGTGACATCCTCGGAGAGGTGTTCGTACGTGTGGCCGCCCGATGCGACGTGATTCTTGTTCGCTTCGCGGCAGTGGCGCACGTACTCCTCGCTCCCCTCCTCGTATTCGGCAGCGACCCCCTTGACCGCGTTCTCCACGGTGTCGTGGGCGCGGATGATCCTGTACAGGCCGGTGTCGGCCAACAGAGCGTGCCAGCCCGCGCTCGTCACGACCAGGGAGATCGCCCCGCCTTTGAAGCACACCCACTTCAGGTCCTCGACCAGCCCGCCCGCACCCCTGCTGTCGACGTGATCGATCCCGCTGAGGTCGACGACGAATTGCGACCGCCGCTTCTCGACCAGCTTCAGCATCCCTGTGCGCAACCCCGATGCGGAACTGGCGTCCCACGCCTCGCCATCGCTTGCCAGTCGCACGACTGTGACGCCGTCGGACCTGTCCTCGTACGACACCTTCAATGGCACCGGGCACCCCTCATCTCGGGCACTGCGGATCTTATCGGCCGACACGCGCTACGCAGGCGTCAGCGCCACCCGAGCAGCCTCCAGGAACTCCCGCTGTGCGAGGGAGTGTCGGCTCCCGGGAGCCGTGGCGGCGAGGGCGCCGCGCAGGGTCTCCGCTGCCGCGGCCACCGAGTCCGGCCCTTCCAGCCGTACGACGTTCAGCGCTTCCGCGACCGGGCCCATCGCGGCGTCGTACTCCCGCCGCCGCGGCGCCTCCTCCGCCGTACCGATCGCGCTCTGCCAGGCCTGTAGCGCCTGTTGGGCGCTGTCCGTCCGACTCAGGTACGTCACGTACGCCGCCCGCCGCACCTCCCGCTGGTTCGCCAGCGTCTGTTCGGTCAGCGTCCGGCGGGCCACGTCCAGTTGGGCCGTGGCCTGGAGTTGGCCCGCGTCCCAGGCGGCGGCCGCCTGCTGGCGGCCCGCCTCCCAGGCCGCCGCGGCCTGCCGCTCGCCCGCCGCCCACGCCGCCGCGGCCTGGCGCTTGGCGGCGGCCAGGGCGAACCAGCCGGTCAGCGCACCGCCGCCGATCGCGGCCCCGGCGGCGATCAGCGCCGTCACCACCGCGTCATCCACGTCAGCCGCCCAGCGCCCCAAGCACCACCGACCGAGCCTCCTCCTGGACCCGGGCCAGATGGTCCGCCCCGAGGAAGGACTCCCCGTAGATCTTGTACACGTCCTCCGTGCCCGAAGGGCGCGCCGCGAACCAGGCGTTGGCCGTGGACACCTTGATGCCGCCGAGGGCCGCGCCGTTGCCCGGTGCTTCCGTCAGTACCGACGTCACGGGTTCCCCGGCGAGCGTGTCGGCCGTCACCTGTTGCGGGGACAGCTTGGCCAGCAACGCCTTCTCCTCGCGGGTCGCGGGGGCGTCCACGCGGGCGTACGCCGGGGCGCCGAAGCGGTCCGTGAGCTCGGCGTAGTGCTGGGACGGCGTCCTGCCCGTGACCGCGGTGATCTCGGAGGCGAGCAGCGCCAGGATGATGCCGTCCTTGTCGGTCGTCCACACCGAGCCGTCCCGGCGCAGGAAGGACGCGCCCGCCGACTCCTCGCCGCCGAAGCCGAGCGTGCCGTCGGACAGGCCGTCCACGAACCACTTGAAGCCGACCGGGACTTCGACCAGCCGTCGGTCCACGTCCGCCGCCACCCGGTCGATCATGCTCGACGAGACCAGGGTCTTGCCGACCCCCGCGCCCGCCGGCCAGTCCCGCCGGTGCGCGAACAGGTACGAGATCGCCACCGCCAGGTAGTGGTTGGGGTTCATCAGGCCACCGTCCGGAGTGACGATGCCGTGGCGGTCGGCGTCGGCGTCGTTGCCCGTCGCGATGTCGTAGCGGTCGCGCTGTTCGATCAGCGAGGCCATGGCGTACGGCGAGGAGCAGTCCATGCGGATCTTGCCGTCCCAGTCCAGCGTCATGAAGCGCCAGGCGGGGTCGGTGAGCGGGTTGACGACCGTCAGGTCCAGGCCGTGCTCTTCCGCGATACGGCCCCAGTACGCCACCGAGGCACCGCCCAGCGGGTCCGCGCCGATGCGCACTCCGGCGGACCGGATCGCCTCCAGGTCCAGGACCTGCGGCAGGTCGGCGACGTACGTGCCGAGGAAGTCGTAGCGGCCGGTGCCGGGAGCCGTCAGGGCGCGGGCGTACGGGATACGGCGTACGTCCTTCATGCCGCCCGTGATGATCTCGTTGGCGCGGTCCTGGATCCACGACGTCGCCTCGGAGCCGGCCGGGCCGCCGCTCGGCGGGTTGTACTTGAAGCCCCCGTCGGCGGGCGGGTTGTGCGAGGGGGTGACCACCACGCCGTCGGCCAGGCCCGAGGTGCGGCCGCGGTTGTGGGTGAGGATGGCGTGCGAGACCGCCGGAGTCGGCGTGTACCCGTCCGCCTCGTCGATCAGGACGGTCACCCCGTTCGCCGCGAACACCTCCAGGGCCGTCACCCTGGCCGGCTCCGACAGCGCGTGGGTGTCGGCGCCGAGGAACAGGGGGCCGTCGGTGCCCTGGGCGGTGCGGTACTCGCAGATGGCCTGGCTGGTGGCCGCGATGTGGTCCTCGTTGAAGGCCGCCGCCAGGGCCGAGCCGCGGTGGCCCGAGGTGCCGAACGCCACCCGCTGCCCGGGCTCGGCCGGGTCGGGGTGCAGCGCGTAGTACGCCGTGACCAGGCGGGCCACATCGATGAGGTCCTCGGGCCCGGCGACCTGACCCGCTCGCTCGTGCTGCATCTCCCGGCTCCTCCGCAAGGTTCGACCGTCGGTTGGGCCCTCATTCTCCCCTGCCCGGGGCCCGCGGACGCGCACCGGGCCGTCGTTGTGGTCCGCGTGCGCCGGGTGCGACGATGCGGGCCGACGAGCGATAGGGAGACCCGCCGTGCCGCACGAGGACCAACGCCCGCCCGCCGCCGCCCTGTTCGACGTGCTGGGCGCCGACTACGAGAAGGCGTTCGCGCACGCCCCCGCGCATCTGGCCGCGCTGGAGTGGCTGAGCGAGCGGTTGCCGCCGGCCGCGCGGACGCTGGACGTGGGCAGCGGAACCGGGCGGCCCACCGCGGCGGTGCTCACCGCTGCCGGGCACTCGGTGCTGGGCGTCGACGTCTCCCCCGTCATGGTGGAACTCGCCGCCCGCCAGGTCCCCGAGGCCGAGTTCCGCCATGCCGACATCCGCGAACTGCCCCTCGACGACGACCGTTTCGACGGCGTCTGCGTGTTCTTCTCGCTGCTCCAGATGAACCGCGCCGAGCAGTCGAGCCTCATGTGGCGGCTCGCTCGGGCCCTCAAGCCCGGCGGGCACCTGGTCCTGGCCACCGTGCCGGCCGACGTGGAGGACGTCGAGGTCGTCTTCATGGGCCGCCCGGTCCGCGCGACCAGCTTCGCCGAGGACGACCTCACGTACATGGTCGAGGCGGCGGGGCTGACGGTGCTGTCGCGGAACAGCACCCTCTTCACCCCGGACCACCCCGGAGCGGGGCCGGAGCCCCACCTGTTCCTGTACTGCCGTCGGGACTAGGAGATCTCCACCAGCAGGTCGCCGCCCTCGACCTGCTGGATACGGTTCACGGCGAGCCGGGAGACCGTGCCGTCCTTGGCGGCCGTGATCGAGGCCTCCATCTTCATCGCCTCGATGGTCGCGACCGTCGCCCCGGCCGCCACCTGGTCGCCCTCGGCGACGGCGAGGGTCACCACGCCCGCGAACGGGGCCGCCACATGGCCGGGGTTGGCGCGGTCGGCCTTCTCGGTGGCCGGGACGTCCGAGGCCACCGAGCGGTCGCGGACCTGGATGGGCCGCAACTGGCCGTTCAGCGAGGACATCACCGTCCGCATGCCGCGCTCGTCGGCCTCGCCGACCGCCTGGAGCTCGATCAGCAGCCGCACCCCGGGTTCGAGGTCGATGGCGTACTCCTTGGCCTGGCGCAGGCCGTAGAAGAAGTCCTTGCTGTCCAGGACGCTGGTGTCGCCGTAGCTCTGGCGGTGTGCCTCGAACTCGCGGGTGGGGCCGGGGAAGAGCAACCGGTTGAGGGTGGTCCGGCGGTCCTTGACCAGACCCCCGCGGTCGTCGGCGGACAGTTCCGCGGGCGGCTTGGCCTCGGCCCGGCCGCGCAGCGCCTTCGTACGGAAGGGCTCGGGCCAGCCGCCGGGCGGGGTGCCCAGTTCGCCGCGGAGGAAGCCGATGACGGAGTCGGGGATGTCGAAGCGGTCGGGCTCGGCCTCGAAGTCCGCCGGGGACACGCCCGCGCCCACGAGGTGGAGCGCGAGGTCGCCGACGACCTTCGACGACGGGGTGACCTTGACCAGCCGGCCCAGCATGCGGTCGGCGGCGGCGTACATGGCCTCGATGTCCTCGAAGCGGTCGCCGAGGCCGAGCGCGATGGCCTGGGTGCGCAGGTTGGACAGCTGTCCGCCGGGGATCTCGTGGTGGTAGACGCGCCCGGTCGGCGCGGGCAGTCCGGCCTCGAAGGGGGCGTAGACCTTGCGGACGCTCTCCCAGTACGGCTCCAGGTCGCCGATCGCCTGGATGTCGAGGCCGGTCGGGCGGGCGGAGTGGTCGGTGGCGGCGACGATCGCCGACAGGGACGGCTGCGAGGTGCTGCCCGCCATCGACGCCACGGCTCCGTCGACGGCGTCCGCTCCGGCCTGGACGGCGGCGAGGTAGGTGGCGAGCTGGCCGCCCGCGGTGTCGTGGGTGTGCAGATGCACCGGCAGGTCGAACTCGCGGCGCAGCGCCGCTACGAGGGTGGCGGCGGCCGGGGCCCGCAGCAGTCCGGCCATGTCCTTGACGGCCAGGATGTGGGCGCCCGCGTCGACGATCTTCTCGGCGAGGCGCAGGTAGTAGTCGAGGGTGTACAGCCGCTCGTTCGGGTCGGACAGGTCGGAGGTGTAGCAGAGGGCCACCTCGGCGACGGCGGTTCCGGTCTGGCGTACGGCGTCGATGGCGGGGCGCATCTGGTCGACGTCGTTGAGGGCGTCGAAGATGCGGAAGATGTCGATGCCGGTGGCCGCGGCCTCCTGCACGAAGTGGTCGGTGACCTCGGTCGGGTACGGGGTGTAGCCGACGGTGTTGCGGCCGCGCAGCAGCATCTGGAGGCAGATGTTGGGCACCGCCTCGCGCAGGGCGGCCAGCCGTTCCCAGGGGTCCTCGGCGAGGAAGCGCAGGGCGACGTCGTAGGTCGCGCCGCCCCAGCACTCCAGGGAGAGCAGCTCGGGCAGGGTGCGGGCGACGACCGGGGCGACGGCGAGCATGTCCTTGGTGCGGACCCGGGTGGCGAGCAGCGACTGGTGGGCGTCGCGGAAGGTGGTGTCGGTGACGCCGATGGTGGGTGCCTCGCGCAGGGCGCGGGCGAAGCCCTCGGGACCGAGCTCGACGAGCCGCTGCCGGGAGCCCGCCGGGGGCAGTCCCTCGGGCACCGGGGGCAGCTTGGCCATCGGGTCGGCCAGGTCGGGCCGTTCGCCGTGCGGCCGGTTGACGGTGACGTCGGCCAGGTAGGTCAGCAGCTTGGTGCCGCGGTCGGCGGAGTGGCGGGCGGTGAGCAGATGCGGGCGCTGCTCGATGAAGGAGGTGGTGACCCGGCCCGCCTGGAAGTCCGGGTCGTCCAGGACCGCCTGGAGGAAGGGGATGTTGGTGGCGACCCCGCGGATGCGGAACTCGGCGACGGCGCGCCGGGCCCGGCCCACCGCGGCGGCGAAGTCCCGCCCCCGGCAGGTCAGCTTGACCAGCATGGAGTCGAAGTGGGCGCTGATCTCGGTGCCGGCGTGGGTGGTGCCGCCGTCCAGCCGGATGCCGGAGCCGCCCGGTGAGCGGTAGGCGCTGATCCGGCCGGTGTCGGGGCGGAAGCCGTTGGCGGGGTCCTCGGTGGTGATACGGCACTGCAGGGCCGCGCCGCGCAGGGTGATCGTCTCCTGGGCGAGCCCGAGGTCGGCGAGGCTCTCGCCGGCGGCGATGCGCAGCTGGGCCTGGACGAGGTCGACGTCGGTGACCTCTTCGGTGACCGTGTGCTCGACCTGGATGCGCGGGTTCATCTCGATGAAGACGTGGTTGCCCTCGCGGTCGAGGAGGAACTCCACGGTGCCCGCGTTGCGGTAGCCGATCTGCCGGGCGAAGCGGACGGCGTCGGCGCAGATGCGGTCGCGCAGGGCCGGGTCGAGGTTGGGGGCGGGGGCGAGCTCGATCACCTTCTGGTGGCGGCGCTGCACCGAGCAGTCCCGCTCGAAGAGGTGGATGACGTTGCCGTCGCCGTCGGCGAGGATCTGCACCTCGATGTGCCGGGGCTCGACGACGGCCTTCTCCAGGAAGACGGTCGGGTCGCCGAAGGCGGAGGCGGCCTCGCGGGAGGCGGCCTCGATGGACTCCCGGAGCTGGGCGGGGTCCTCGACGCGGCGCATCCCGCGTCCGCCGCCGCCCGCGACGGCCTTCACGAAGACGGGGAAGCCGATGTCGTCGGCGGCGCGGACGAGTTCGTCGACGTCGTTGGAGGGAGCGGAGGAGCCGAGGACGGGCACGCCGGCCTCGCGGGCGGCGGCCACCGCGCGGGCCTTGTTGCCGGTCAGCTCCAGGATGTCGGCGCCGGGGCCGACGAAGGTGATGCCCGCGGCCTCGCAGGCACGGGCCAGTTCGGGGTTCTCGGAGAGGAATCCGTAGCCGGGGTAGACGGCGTCCGCGCCCGCCCGCTGGGCCGCGGCGACGATCTCGTCGACGGAGAGGTAGGCGCGCACCGGGTGACCGGGCTCGCCGATCTCGTACGCCTCGTCGGCCTTCAGCCGGTGCAATGAGTTGCGGTCCTCGTGCGGGAAGACGGCGACGGTGCGCGCGCCCAGCTCATAACCCGCGCGAAACGCCCGAATCGCGATCTCGCCACGGTTGGCGACCAGCACCTTGCGGAACATTCGTGATCCCTTCGCCTGCCGGTGAGAGCCCCCATGGTGTCGGCCACACCCGGCCCACGCCATGTGAACCTGGCCACGGCCGGGCCTGACACACGTCCGCTTCACTCTGGCGGCCCGGCCTCGGGCGCGTCTCGGGCCCGGCGGCCAGGAACCCTCCGGCACCGACTTTGCGGGAGCCGCCTGCCTTCCGGGCCTGTCATGGCCGATGATGGGCGGGCCATGAACCAGCCCAGCAGCCCATGTCCCCCGTCGCGGCCCGCGCCGCTGCGCGTGACGCGGGCCGGGGTGTTCACGGTGGCCGGGACCGTGCTCGGGGTGTACGCGCATGAGCTGGCCGCCGACGGCGCGGTGCCGTGGCGGCAGGCGGCCGCGGCGGCCGTCGTTCTCTTCGGCGTCGGGCTCGCCGGTGCGCGCCGTCCGCGCTCGCTCGGCACGGTGGTGGGCACGTGCGGTGTCGCGCAGACGGCGCTGCACCTGTGGCTGTCGGCCGCGCACGCGCACCGCGCCGGACCGGTCGCGGCAGGGCACGTCCACCACGGCACGACGGCCGGCCGCCCCTGGCACGAGCAGGTGCACGCCTCTCCCGCGATGACCGCCGTGCACGCGGTCGCCGCCCTCGTGGTCGCGGTGCTCCTGCACCGCGCGGACGCGGCCTGCTGGACGCTGGCCCGCGGTCTGACCTCGGCGGTCGACGCCGTACGGACGCGGATCGCCACCGCGCGGGCGTTGGGCCGGGAGCACGCGGCCACCCTCACGACCGTAGGACCGGCATGGGTCCTGGCGCTGACCGGACCGCCGCCGCCGAAGACGGCGGTGCTCGCGGACGTGGTGGTACGGCGGGGTCCTCCCCGGTGCGGGACCGCACTCGCCAACTGACCGCACCGGAGCGGCGTCTGGTCCGCTCCGCGTTCCCCCACGCCCGGAGACTCACATGTTCCGTACCACCACCGCGCGGCGCCTGTCCCTCACCACCGCCGCCCTGACGGCCACCGCGGCCGTCCTCCTCACCGCCGGTTCCGCCGCCGCCCATGTCGAGGTCGAGTCCGAACAGGCCCAGGCCCTCGCCGAGAACGTCCGCATCGAGTTCACCGCCGAGTCGGAGTCCGCCACGGCCGGGATCACCGAGCTGCGGATCGTCCTGCCCAAGGGCATCGCTCCCGAGGACGTGACCTACGACGAGGGGCCCACGGGCTGGGAGTTCACCGCCGAGGACGACGGCTACACCGTCAAGGGCCCGGCCGTCGCGGTGGGTGACGACGCCGCGCACTCCGTCGTCGTGCGCCAGCTGCCCGACGCGAAGGAGCTGGTGTTCAAGACGCTCCAGACCTACGGCGACGGCAAGGTCGACCGCTGGATCGAGGTGGGCGAGTCCGGCGGCGACGGGCACGGACACGGGCACGGCAACGAGGCGCCCGTGCTCCAGCTCAAGGCCGCGGCGCCGGGCGCGAAGCCGGTCAGCCCCTCACCGAGCGCGCCGGAGTCCCCCTCGCCGACTCCGACCCCGACCCCCGAGGCGTCCACCCCGTCGTCCTCCCCCGCCGCCTCGGCGACCGAGGACGAGGACAGCGGCCTGTCGGCGGGCGCCTGGACGGGCATCATCGTGGCCGTCCTCCTCGTGGCCGGCGGCGCCCTGTACTTCATGCGCCGCCGCTCCGACACCGCGGCCTAGTCGCCGCCGCCCCCTCCGCCCCCTCCGCCGCCGTCGCCGCCGCCCCCGTCGCCCCCTCCGGAGTCGCCGCCGTCCCCGCCGTCCGCGCCCCAGCCGTCGGAACCGCCGGACTCGTTGTCCTCGCGGCCTTGGCCGAGGTTGCTGAACCAGGCGCGGTCCCACCACTCGTCGGGGGCGATCGGCTCGGCGGTCTGCGACCGGCGCCGCTCCTTGCGGAAGCGGGCCGAGCCCGTCGTGTCGCCGATGCCGAAGGCGACGGCGATGGCGTGGGCGATGACGGCGTCCAGCGGGTCGGTGCTCTCGTGCCGCACGGGCGACAGCGGTATCAGGACGGTGCCCGGTTCGGGCACCGGCCGGCCGCGCGGGCGGGTCAGCAGGGCGACCGGGCGGTCGTCCCGCAGCAGCCGGGAGCTCTTCGCGTCCTCCCGCCGCAGCACCCAGTGCTGCCCGGGCAGCCGGATCTCCGTCTGCCGCTTGGACTTGCGGATCGTCCGCTTGAGGACGACCTGGGCCGAGACGTCACCGACCGTCAGCAGCAGCCCCTGCGCGGGATCCGCGCCCTCGCCCCGGAAGCCGTACGGCGCCCGGATCCGCACGACGGGAGCGTGCGGCCCCCAGACGTCGACCCGCACCAGGTGCCGGTCCACGGCGACGGCGATCGGCCCGGCGGGACCCTGGGCGAACCGGCGCGCGATCCACAGCGGCACGCCCTCGGCGCGGGCCCGGGCCGCCAGCGCGGCCACGTGCTCCGGGCCGCCGCAGTGCCGTACCGCCAACTCGCCCAGGGTGCGGGCGAAATCGGCGGCCTGCCGGACCTTCCAGGGCCTGGTGGTGCCGGTGATCCGGGTCACCGGGACGGCGCCCGGTCCGTCCGGCAGCGATCCGAGCGGGCGTTCCGTGCCGCCACCGCCGAGCCAGTACCCGCGCTGGTACGCGTCGGCCATGGCGGCGAGGTTCAACTCGCCGAGCGGCATGCTCCGGCCGCCCCTGCGCAGCCCGCCGTCGGTCAGCTCCGTACGTGTCAGCGGATTCCACGACCGCTCGCCATAGAGCAACTGGCTCACCACAACCCCCATGTTCGCGCGGCCCTGCCACAAGCCTCTCCCTCACAGAGGGTGCGGGGCCCCTGGGCGGTTCCCGAGCCCGGCAGACCGCCCGACGCCCCCTGACGCGAACGGAAGTGACCCTCGGTCACCTCGGCTCGGGTGTCGGGCGGTTGCGGACCGAGTGTGGAGCCGGGGCGGAGTTCTGTCCAGCATATTGCTGACAATATTGACTGCGGTTACGTTCACACCGGCCACCCCTCGCCCCTAGAAGAGCAGGGAGCTATGAGACCGCCCACCACCACACGCGGCAGAGTCCGCGTCGCACTCACCGCCCTTTGCCTCCTCGCCCTGGGACTCATGCCGATCGTCGCCCAGGCCCAGTCGTCCTCGAAGTCCGGATCCCGTCCCGTCTCCGCCGTGGTGCAGACGGCGGACGGCAAGGTCCGGGGCATCCACCGCACCGGCTACGCCGCCTGGCTCGGCATCCCGTACGCCGCCGACCCCTCCGGCGCGGCGCGCTGGACCGCGCCCCGGCCCGCCGAGAAGTGGCCGGGCGTCCGTGACGCCACGTCCTTCGGCTCGCGATGCGCGCAGAACACCGGGTGGGACCCCGGCTACGAGAAGACCGTCACCACCGAGGACTGCCTCGGCCTGAACGTCTACGTCCCCGACTCCGCCCGCGCCCAGGCCCCGGTACTGGTGTGGATCCACGGCGGCGGCTTCACCGGCGGCGCGGGCCAGGACACCAACCCGCGTCAGTTCGCCACCCAGACCGGCACGGTCGTCGTCACCGTCAACTACCGGCTCGGCGTGCTCGGCACCCTCAACCTCCCCCAGTTGACGGCCGAGAGCGAGAACGGCCCCGGCAACTACGGCCTCCTGGACCAGCAGGCGGCCCTGCGCTGGGTGCAGGCCAACATCTCCGGCTTCGGCGGTGACCCGAAGAACGTGACCATCGCGGGACAGTCCGCCGGTGCCGGCTCGGTCTGCGACCACCTCACCTCACCCACCGCCCGGGGCCTGTTCGCCCGCGCGGTCATCATGAGCGGCGGCTGCAACCTCCAGTCCGCGGCCTCGGGCCAGGCGCAGAGCACCGCCTTCGTCAAGACCGTCGGCTGTGACACCGCCCCCGACCTCCTCGCCTGCCTGCGCGCCAAGCCGACGGCCGAACTCCTCGCCGCCCAGCGCACGTCGGGCGTCTCCCTCTCCCTCGGCGGCCGGGCCTTCCCGGTCAACCCGGCGACCGCCGTGCAGACCGGCGCCTTCCACCGGGTCCCCGTCCTGCTCGGCCAGACCGACAGCGAGCGCGGCCTGTCCACCTTCCAGAACTACGACTATCTCGGTACGCCGATGACGGCCGACCGGTACGAGGCCGCCGTCCGCTCGGCCTACGGGGCTTCCGCCGACAAGGTGCTGGCCGAATACCCGCTCAGCGCCTACGACACCCCGGGCGAGGCCTGGACCGACGCCCAGAACGGCTCGACCTCGTACTCCCGTCAGCAGCTCATGGCGGCGTTCGCGCGCTGGGTGCCGACGTACGCCTACGAGTTCGCCGAGAGCGACACCCCGCACTTCACCTCGATCCACCTCATCCAGCAACGCAGCGAGGCCGCCCGCGACTTCCCCTTCGGCGGCGCGATCCACGTCGACGATCTCGGCTACCTCTGGGACTACCTCGGTCAGACCCTGCCGTACGACGACGATCAACTGGAGCTGTCCCGGCAGATGATCACGTACTGGGGCCGGTTCGCCGCCTTCGGCGATCCGAACGGGTCCGGTACGCCGGACTGGCCCAAGTACCGTTCCGCGAGCGGTGAGTTGATGGCACTGGCCGCCTGCGACAGCTCTCCGGCGAGTGGTGAGCCCCCGGCCGCCTGTTCCCAGGCGAGCCGGGACTTCGCCGACAAGCACAACCTCGGTTTCTGGGCGAGCCTGACCCCGTGAGGACGACGAGAGGGGGCCGCCCGGCGACGGGCGGCCCCTTCTGTCTTCTCTCACACCTTGCCCTTCCTCACCACCCACTTGCCGTCGACCCAGTTGCCGACGGTCTCGTAGCCGGAGCGGAAGGAGCCGAGCCAGTTCAGGGTCAGGCCCGCCTGGGCGGTGGACTTGACCGGGGTGTAGCTGGCGGGGTCGTCGGCCGGGCCGCCGGTGGTGTTCTTCGCGACGTAGGGGAAGGCGTAGGCGGGCCGGGCGGACGTGACGTTCCCGCTGCCGTCGAGCGCCCTGGTCAGCAGGCTGTCAGGCGCCTCGCCCCGCGTGACCCAGTCGACGATCGCGGTCAGCGCGTCGAGGCTGTCCGGGCCCTGGCCGCCACCGCAGTGCGCGACACCGGGGAGCAGGAAGAGCCGGGCGAAGTCATCGGTCGAGGTCCGCTTCTGCACGGCCTTGAAGTACTCCAGTGTGCCGACCGCCGGGATGTGCTGGTCCCCGAGCCCGTGCCAGAGGATCAGTTTGCCGCCGGACTTCTTGAAGGCCCTCAGGTCGGGGTCGGTGGCGTCGTACATGCCCTCGCCGAGCCGCATGACCTTCTTGTAGTAGGCGGCCGTGAACTTGACGTCCTTGTACGTCAGGGTCGGCTGCGGGCTGTCGAAGATCTGGTAACGGATGGTCTCGCGGACGAAGTTCATGTCGCCGGTGGTGCCGGTGGCCGTGGTCGGCACGATGACGTTCGCCCAGTTCAGTTCGGAGCCGCGCAGTTGGTAACCGGGGTAGAGCAGCTTGCCGTTCTCGTCCGTCGGGCCGGCGTAGATGCGGCGCAGGGTGGTGACCTGATCCGCCGTCAGGCAGTAGTCGGCGGCCGTCGAGGTCTGTCCGGCCGCGCACTTGATGCTCGCCGGGTCCCAGTCGCAGGCGAACGGGTCGGCGATGACGCCGTCGGCGGGGGCGCCGCAGCCCTTGAGCGCGGCCGCGTGGATCGGGGCGAGGTCGGCGGTGGTGATGGTCGCCGGGCCGCCGTCGAGGAAGACGGACTGCGCGGTCCAGGCGTGCGAGAAGGTGTTCAGGGCGGTGAAGTTGTTGGCCGGGGCTCCGGCGATGATGCCGTCGAAGTCGTCCGGGTAGCGCTGGGCCTCGGTGAGGGCCTGGTGGCCGCCCTGGGAGCAGCCGTCGAAGTAGGAGTGGGCCGCGGGTCGGCCGTAGTACTTCTCGATGACGGCCTTGGCTGCCTGGGCGAGCAGGTGGTCGGACTTGTAGCCGAAGTCGGCGCGCAGGGTGGGGTCGGTGGAGAACAGGCCGCCGCCCTGGTAGTGGCCCTCGTCGCTGGAGGCGACGGCGAAGGCTCCGTCGGTCAGCGGGGCGCAACCGCTCGACGCCGGGGCGCTGTTGGTGCTGACGTTGCCGCACAGGCCGCCACAGCCGAGCTGGAGGTAGTCGGCCTGCCAGCCCGACTGGGGCAGCCGGAGCTGGAAGTGGATCTGGGGCGCGATCACGCCCTGCACATTGCAGTACGCCCAGTCCCCGAGGGAGTTGTCGGCGGCGGCGACCACGGCGGCGGAGCCGATCTGGAACGGGACGTCCGGGACGGCGGCGGCGAGGTCCAGCGACCGGAGGTCGGGGCAGGACATCGCGGGGGCGATCCCTGAGGAGGTGTCGGCGGCGGAGGTCGTACCCGCCGAGGTGTTCGCGAGCGCCACACTCGCGCCGGTCACGACCGCGAGGCAGACGGCGAGAACCGTCAGGAAAGGCCGGGTTTTCCACCGACACCATCTCAAGAGCGTGGGCATGCTCTGTCTCCGTTCGATCGTCGAGGGAAGGAGCCGCGGCGGTACAGCGAGGAACGTAGCCCCAAGGCTCAGGTGACGACAAGACAGTCGACGAAATTGTTGACACTCGCAGGCCCGGGGCGGCCCTCGTTGTCAGTGCCTCGCCGTAGTCTCCTGGTGATCGCCCGGTTCAGGGGGCGGGAGAGGCGAGGGGGTTGTGGTGCGCAGGCCGGTCGAGGGGGAAGTGCATGTCCACTACGGGCAGATCTACGTCGAGAGCGATCCGGACGCCTGCGGCACGGATCTCGCGGACTCGTTCGCCGGGCAGCGGGCCGGGCTGTGCGGGGCGGCCGTACCGGGTGCCCTGTTCCTGCTGACCGGGCTGCACACGGGAAGCGTCGGCTTCACCGTCGAGGTCCATGACGAGGAACCGCGGTTGGACCCGGCGTGGGAGGACGTCGTGGAGGTGTCCTTCCGGCCCGCCTCGGACAGCGCCTCGCTCGTGGAGTGGGGCGGCGAGGACTCCTGGGAGCTGGACCTGGAGGAGATCGACTACCGCGTGCGCTACTGCGCCAGGGGCATGGACGCCGGGAACGAACTCGACACACGGCTCGACGAGGAACCCCAACAGGACTCCTACCTCCTGCAGTTCTGGCCCGGCACGCCCGCCCCGGACCGCGTCGTGAAGCAGACCTCCGGGATCGCCGCTTACTGGCACGACTACGCCCGCGAGCAGCCGCCGCCTCCCACGCCCGCGGAACGCGCCGAAGCCGAGCGCCTGGCCCGTGAGGCTCAGGAACGGCAGGACCGGGAGCGCCGGCTCGCCCACGAGCGGTGGGAGTGGGGCGGCCGGCTTCCGAGCGACACCCTGCGCAGCGTCCGGGGCAACGTGCGCGGTCTCCTGGAGTTCGATCCGGCCCTCGTCCACGCCCTCGACGCGGCAGGACCCGACACCCAGCGCGCGGTGGCCGTGCTGGCGGCCCGCCGTGCCTGCGAGGCGGCCGGTCTCGCCGCACTCGACTGGGTCGCCGCGGGCCTGACCGCCCTGGACGAAGGGCGCCCGCTGCCGCCGCCCTTCGACGACTGGGACCGCATGTGGCAGGCCCTTACCGACGACCCCGCCGCGCCCGACGGGACCGTGGGCCGGGCCGTCCCACCCGAGCGGCCCCCTTTCCGGCCCGAGCACGAGAGCCCGGCGCAGGCGATCGTGGGACCCGCGGCCGCCATCGTGACGTCACCCGCGGCGCAGCCCTCGACGGGCCGCGTCCGAGGGGCCTCGGCCGGGCTGCTGGTCACCCACGGAGCGCCGGACGCCTCCTTGCGCATGTCCCAGCCTCACATGGCGCTCCCCGCGATTCCCGGCGCCGCCGAACCCGACCCGCTCCGGGCCGCCCTGGACGCGGTGTTCGCGGCGGTGGTCACGTACGGCGAGGACTACCCGGCGCTCCTCCAGCAGATCCGGGCGGCCCTGCGGTGACCGGACACGCGGCGCCCTCACATCATCTCGGCGCCCGCCCTGATCGCCTCGCGGATGCGGAAGTACGTGCCGCATCGGCAGACGTTGCGGATGGCGTCCAGGTCGGCGTCGGTGATCTCGCGGCCCTCCTCCGCCACCCGACGGACGAGGGCCACGGCCGCCATGATCTGGCCGGGCTGGCAGTACCCGCACTGCGCCACGTCCTGGCCGAGCCAGGCCTGCTGCATCGGGTGGAGGTCGGCGCCGACGGTGTCCGCCAGGCCCTCGATCGTGGTGACCTCGTCCGTCGGCTCCAGCTTCCCCACCGGGATCGCGCAGGGGTTGACCGCCTTGCCGTTGAGGTGGCTGGTGCACGCCTTGCACACGTTGATGCCGCAGCCGTACTTGGGCCCGGTGACGCCCAGGATGTCCCGCAGGACCCACAACAGGCGTTCGTCGTCGGCGACGTCGACGGTCACCTGCTCACCGTTGAGGCGGAATGTGTGCTCGGGCATGGCTACTCCTCGTCCGGGAGTCCGCGAGACCGGACATCCGGAAGTCCTGAACGGTCAGCGGGCGTGGTCCAGGCCGTCGGTGGGGGACGGCGGGACGGGCGGGACGGTGGGCTTCGGGGTGAAGGAGAGCGTGCCGTGGTTGATCGGGAAGGTGGTGGGCATCGTGCCGGTGGCACGGCCGTAGGCGCAGGCCACCGCCGCCATGGAAGCCGCCACGCCCAGCTCCCCCGCGCCGCCCGGTTCCCCGGTGGTGGTCGGCATGACGATGATCTCCAGTTCGGGCGGGGTGTTCCACTGCCGGGTGTAGAAGTAGTTGTCCCAGCTCGCTTCCAGGAAGTGGCCGTCCCGCAGGTGCAGACTGGACGTCAGGGCCAGCGCGATGCCGTCCATGACGCAGCCCATCATCTGCGCCTCCAGACCGCGGGGGTTGACGGCGAGCCCGACGTCCACGGCGAACACGGCCTTGGTGACGCGGGGTCCGGTCACCCCGTCGCGCACGGGCCGGTTCACGGTCCCGGGCCGGCAGTCGATCTCCATCAGCGCCGCGCTCACCGAGTGGTACTCGGAGTGGAAGGCGATGCCCTGTGCGGTCCCGTCGGGCATGTCCCGGCCCCAGTTCCCGGCCTCGGCGACCTTCTCCAGCACCGCCCGGGCACGCTCGTCGCGCAGGAAGTCCCGCCGGAAGCGGTAGGGGTCCTTGCCCATTCTCGACGCCAGGCGGTCCACGACGAGTTCGCGGGCGCAGGTGGCGTCGGGCGAGTACACATTGCGCATGCTGCCGGTGTTGAAGCCCTTGTCCGTCTCGCTCAGGAGGCGGCTGTGCACACCGAAGTCGTACGGCATCGACTGCGACAGCTGGAAGAAGGTCTCGGAGAAGCCGATGTCCCCCACCGGCAGCCGCGCCGCCAGAGCCGTGAACACCTCGCCGAGCCCGTGCCCCAGGTCGGTGGCCACGCTCGTGTGCCGCTGCCTGTAGCCGAGGACGGTGTCGCCGAGGTAGTCGACACGGACCCGTGAGGTGGCCATGGGGTGGGTGCGGCCCTGACGGGCGTCGTCGGCGCGATGCCACATGAGCTTGACCGGTTTGCCGATCTTCCGGGAGATCTCGGCGGCTTCCAGCGCGGCGTCGAAGAAGAGCTTGCGTCCGAACGAGCCACCGCCTTCCGCGACATGCACGGTGACCGCGCCGGGCGGCAGCCCCAGCTTGGCGGCGATGGTCTGCTGGGCGACGATGGGCGACTTCAGGGACGCCCAGATCTCGGCCCGGTCGGAACGTACGTCGGCTGTCGCGCAATTGGGTTCGAGCGCGCTGTTGCCACGGAAGTGGAAGGTGAACCTTCCCTCCACGCTCGGCGTCAACGGCGGCAGCCCGAGCGGCAGTTCGGCTGCCTTCAGCTCCTCCAGCACGGTCGCGTCGGACTTGCCCTCCGCGGTACCGGGCCGCCACGACACCCGCAGGGCGCGTACGGCGTCGATGCACTGCCCGAAAGTCCGGGCCCGTACCGCCACACCGGTGGAGATCACGACGGCGTCGGTGACGCCCGGCAGGGCGCGGACCTCGTCGAGGTTGGCCACGGATCCGACCTTGCCGTTGATCGTCGGCGCACGGCACACCATGGTCGGCATGGCGTCGGGGATGTCGAGGTCCATGGCGAACTTCTTGCGTCCGGTGACCGCCGCGAGGGCGTCGACACGGCCGCGAGGCGTGCCGATGACGGAGAACCGCTCAGGCGGCTTGAGCTCGACGGCGACCTGTTGCGAGTGGCTGCTCGCGGCCTTCTCGGCGAGTTCGCCGATCCCGATGCTCTGGCCTGCGAGGTCGGTGATGACACCGGCCTTCAGGGTCAGATCGGTGACCACCGCGCCGAGTTCGACCGCAGCGGCCCGCAACAGGCGTCCGCGGGCGACGGCGGCCGCGACCCGGACCGGGGTGTAGGTCGAGACGGTCGTGTTGGAGGCACCGGTGAGCTGGTTGAACACCAACTCGGGCCGCGCGTCGGCGAGGGTGACCCGCACCCGCTCCAGCGGTACGTCCATCTCCTCGGCGATCAGCATGGCCGTGGAGGTGGTGATGCCCTGCCCGACCTCGGCCCGCGGCAACGCGAACGACACGGTGCCGTCCGCATGGACCTCCACCCTGATCAGGTTCGAGGTCGGCAGCGCGGCCGCGCTCATCACGTCGTTCAGATCGACCAGTTCGGTGAGTTCGGGCGAGGGTATGCCGTCCGCCACGGCCCGCCCGGCGGACCCGAGTTCGGCAGCGGCCACCAGGGTCGGGGCGGCCAGCACGAACCCGAGGAACCGCCGTCTGCCGAGGCCGGGCCCACCGCCCTCCGGCCGAGCCGGACGATCAGCACCGCCCATCGGCGTCCCCTCTCCCTCGCCGGCACCCCGCACCCGGGCCGCCGAAGCCGGTGACGCACGCTACGCGACCCGATCACCGACCGCCAGGGTGCCGCCGCGGGCCTCATGAGGTCGATGCGACCCATCAGGGGCCGGTCACCGGAAGTGTTGAGGAGGGTCATTCGGGCTCTCCTCGTACCGGCTCCGGGCAGGGTTGGCTGACGCCACACGTCGATGTCCAGCGGCGTCCGTGGGACGGTCACTCAGACGTACTCCGTCGCCGCGTCGAGGAGCCAGTCCGTCAGGTAGCCGGCGAACGACGAGCGGACCAGGATCCAGAACCCGGCCCTGGGCTCGTCCCGCGCGACCACGACGACCTGGGTGCGGCCCAGTGTCGACTGGGCGCAGCGGCCGGGGCCGAAGGCGCGGGGGTGCAGGTCGAGCCGGCAGCCGTGGGCCAGCAGGTCGCGGGCGCGGGGGCCCGAGACGAGGAGCGTGGTGCGCTGCGCGGAGACGTCGGTGACGGAGACCGGCGCGTCACCCGCGGCTCCCCGGATCCGCTCCTCCAGCTCCCGCTCGCTGCCCGGCGGCGCCACGAGCAGCCACTCGTCCGGGCCGAGCCACAGCGCGGTGAGCCCGCCCGCGCGGACCACGGTGTTCGGCTGGAGCGGCAGTTGCAGGTCCAGGGCGAGGCCTACGGCTTCCGCCGCGGCTCCCTTGGCGTCGAGGCGCACGTCGAGCTGGGTCAGGAAGGGGAGTTCGGCCAGCCGGATCGCGCCTCCGGAGCCGCGGGTGGCGGCGGCCAGGCGGCCGGCGGCGTGCGACAGGGGGCTGGTGAGTGCGGTGTCAGCCATCGCGGCGGGTGCTCCCTCGGGGTCGTGGAGGACAGGGCCGGCGACGGTCACCGGCACCAGGTGGTCGCCGACGGGGGCGTACAGCCGTTCGCCGATGCGGTCCCGGCCGCCCTTGATCAGGGCGAGCGCGAAGGTCCGGCCGAGGGCCGCGCTGCGGTAGCTGGAGGTGACATGGCCGAGCATCGGGACGGGCGGGGCGGGCAGTTCGCGCTCGGCGACCAGCTGGGTGCCCTCCGGGAGCAGCGTGCCCGGGTCCTCGGGGAGCAGGCCGACGAGGTGCTTGCGGTCGGGGCGGGAGGTGTCGGCGCGGAGGTGCGACCGCTTGCCGATGAAGTCCGGCTTCTTCTTCGACACCGCCCAACTCATCCCGAGATCCTGGGGGGTGACCGTGCCGTCGGTGTCCTGGCCGATGATCGGGTAGCCCTTCTCGGCCCGCAGGACGTGCATGGTCTCCGTGCCGTACGGGGTGATGCCGTACGGGGCGCCGGCCTCGTGCACCGCCTCCCACAGGGCGAGCGCCTGCCACGGCGACACGTTGATCTCGTAGGCGAGTTCGCCGGAGAAGCTGATCCGGCAGACCCGGGCCGCGATGCCCGCGACGGTCGTCTCCCGCCAGGCCATGAACGGGAAGTCCGCGTTGGACACGGCCAGTTCGGGCGCGAGTGAGCCGAGGACCGCGCGGGACTTCGGGCCGACCAGGGCGACCGTGGCCCACTGCTCGGTCACGGAGGTGCAGTGCACCTTCAGCTCCGGCCACTCGGTCTGCAGCCACTCCTCCATCCAGTCCAGTACGGCGGCGGCGTTGCCGGTCGTCGTGGTGACCAGGAAGCGGTCCTGGGCGATGCGGATGACCGTGCCGTCGTCGAAGACCATGCCGTCGGCGCGGCACATGACGCCGTAGCGGATCATGCCGACCTTCAGGGTGCTGATCATGTTGGTGTAGAGCCGGTCGAGGAAGGCACCGGCGTCCGGGCCCTGGACGTCGATCTTGCCGAGGGTGGAGGCGTCCATGAAGCCCACGCTCTCGCGGGTGGCGGCGCACTCGCGCAGCACGGCGGTCTCCCTGTCCTCGCCGTCCCGGGGGTAGTACCAAGGGCGCTTCCACTGGCCGACGTTCTCGAACAGGGCGCCGTGCGTGACATGCCACGCGTGGAGGGCGGTCGTACGGACCGGGTCGCTCAGTGCGCCCCGGTCGCGGCCCGCGAGGGCGGCGAAGGAGACCGGCGTGTACGGCGGGCGGAACGTGGTCGTACCCAGCGCCGAGATGTCCACGCCGAGCAGCTCGGCGACGACTCCGCCGGCCAGGACACCGGACGTCTTGCCCTGGTCGTTGGCGGTGCCGGCCGTCGTGTAGCGCTTGGTGTGTTCGACCGAGCGCAGGCCGGCGCCGGTCGCGCGGGCCAGGTCGTCGACGGTGACGTCGCGTTGGAGGTCGACGAAACGGGGGGCGTCGGCGGTGCCCCCCGGGACGACGTACACGTGCGTCGGGGGCGTCTGTCGCGGCCGCGCGGGCGGTTCCGGGAGGCGGGGCGACTCGGACGGGTAGCCCTCGGCCTCCACGGCTCGGGCTCCGGCCGCCGCGCCCTGCGCCAGGACGGTGGCCAGGTCGAAGGCACCGCTCGCGCTGCCCGCCACCTCGACCGCCTGCCGGCAGGTGTCCGGGACGAAGGAGCCGAGGGTGTCGTCGTGGCGGAGCCTGCCGCCCGACTGGCTGAACAGGTGCGCCACCGGGTTCCAGCCGCCGGAGACCAGCAGCAGGTCGGCGGCGAACCGCCGCTGCCCCGCGGTCTCCCCGTACGGCGCGACGGTGACGGCGGTGAGGCGGGCCTCGCCCTCCGTGCCGGTGACGGCGTGGCCGGCCAGCACCTCGATGCCGGCCGCCCTCGCGCGCTCGGCCCACTCCCCCGGTGCGGGGCGGACGTCGACGATCGCCTCGACGGCCAGGCCTGCCGAGGCGAGGTCGAGCGCCGCCTCGTAGGCGCTGTCGTTCGTGGTGAAGATCACCGCCCGGCGGCCGGGCAGGGCGCCATGGCGGTTGACGTGGGCGCGGGCCGAGGCGGCGAGCATCACTCCGGGACGGTCGTTGTCCGGGAAGGCCAGTGAGCGCTCGTGGGCGCCGGTGGCGAGGACGACGCGGCGGGCGCGGATGCGGTGGACGCGTTCGCGGGAGACCGTGTCGGGGGCGTCGGCGCCGAGGTGGTTGGTGCGGCGTTCGACGGCGAGGAGGTGGTTGTCGTCGTAGTAGCCGAAGACGGTGGTGCGGGGCAGGACGCGGACCTCGGGGGCTTTGGCCAGCCGCTCCGTCGTCTCCCTCACCCAGTCGAGGTGTTCGGCCGTCCCGAGGAGGCTGCCGCCCGGTTCCGGCTGGTCGTCGGCGAGGATGACTCGGGCGCCGCTGTTCGCCGCCGCGGCCGCCGCCGCGAGGCCGGCCGGGCCTGCTCCGACGATCAGCAGGTCGCAGTGGGCGTGTACGGCGTCGTACCGGGCGGGGTCGGGGGTGGTGGCGAGGCGGCCCTGGCCGGGGAGGCCGGTGGCGACCAGGCCGTCGTAGAGCTCGACGGTCGTGGCCGGGAGCATCGGCTCGGGGAAGGGTTCCTCGATCTGGATGACCGCGTTGGGTTCTTCGGCGCCGGCCGAGAAGATGCCGCGGGGGCGGCCCAGTTTGATGCTGGTGCCCGTCCGGATGACGCCGTTGGCGAGGAGGGCGGAGGCGAGGGTGTCTCCCTGGTAGCCCTGGTATCGGGTGCCGTCGAAGGTGAAGGTGAGGGGGGTGTGGCGGTTGATTCGGCCGCGGGTCGGGTGGCGGAACGGCTGGTTCTCGCCCCCGCCGCCCCTACCCGTCCCGTCCTGAAGGGGCTCCGCCCCCTCGACCACACACGCCGGACGGGCTGAGAGACGCGGAAGTTCCGGAAGGGCCGGCGCCCATGCCCTCGGCTCGGCCGGTGCCGGGCGCTGTTCGCCCGGGCGGTAGACCGCCAGGAGTTCGTTCGTCGACGTGTCCCGTACCGCGTTGAACCAGCGGCGGCAGCCCGACGCGTGGCTCCAGCGTTCGGCGAAGGGGCCCCTCGGGTTGTCGCGGAAGAACAGGTAGCGGGCCCAGTCCTCGTCGGAGAGGGACGCCGGGTCCTGCGGGTAGGGCACGTGGGCCTGGCCGCCGTAGTGGAACTCAGCCTCGTCGCGGGGCCCGCACCACGGGCAGGGGATGAGCAGCATGGATCGGCTCCCAAAGCGTCCAGTGGTCCTAGTGGGCCACCGCGGCCGCGCCGTGCTCGTCGACGAGCGCGCCGGTGGTGAAACGGTCGAGCGAGAAGGGGGCGTTCAGCGGGTGCGGGGCGTCGTGGGCGATCGTGTGGGCGTAGACCCAGCCCACGCCCGGGGTCGCCTTGAAACCGCCCGTTCCCCAGCCGCAGTTGAGGTAGAGGTTGTCCACCGGAGTGAGGCCGACGATCGGTGACGCGTCGGGGCTGACGTCCACGATGCCGCCCCAGGTGCGCAGCACGTGCGCGCGGGCGAAGACCGGGAAGAGCTCCAGGGCCGCCGACATCTGCTCTTCGATGATGTGGAAGGCGCCGCGCTGCGTGTAGGAGTTGTACGCGTCGATGCCCGCGCCCATCACCAACTCCCCTTTGTGGGCCTGGCTGACGTACACGTGGACCGCGTTGGACATGACGACCGTGGGGTGGACCGGTTCCAACAGCTCCGAGACCAGGGCCTGCAACGGGTGGCTCTGGAGCGGGAGTTCGATGCCGGCCATCGCCGCCAGCACCGAGGTGTGGCCCGCCGAGCAGAGCGCCACCTTGCCCGCCGCGATGGGGCCTCGGTCGGTCCGGACTCCGACCACCCGGCCACCGGCCACGTCCAGACCCGTGACCTCGCAGTTCTGGATGATGTCGACGCCCGCCGCGTCCGCCGAGCGCGCCAGGCCCCAGGCCACGTGGTCGTGCTTGGCGATGCCGGCGCGCGGCTGGTAGGTGGCGCCCAGGACCGGATAACGCACGTCCTGCGAGGTGTTGACGATCGGGCAGACGTCCTTGACGCCGTCCGCGTCGAGCCACTCCGCGTCCACGCCGTTGAGACGGTTGGCCTCCACCCGTCGCACGCTGTCGCGGACGTCCTGGAGGCTGTGGGCCAGATTCAGCACGCCTCGCTGGGAGAACAGGATCGGGTAGTCCAGTTCCTCGGCCAGGCCCTCCCACAGCTTGAGCGCGTGCTCGTAGATGCCGGCGCTCTCGTCCCACAGGTAGTTGGAGCGGATGATCGTGGTGTTGCGGGCCATGTTGCCGCCCGCGAGCCAGCCCTTCTCCAGCACGGCGACGTTGGTGATGCCGTGGTTCCTGGCCAGGTAGTGTGCGGTGGCCAGGCCGTGTCCGCCGCCTCCGACGATCACCACGTCGTAGGACCGCGCGGGCTCCGGGTTCCGCCACAGCCGCTCGGGGTGCTCGGGGAGGTCGGCGCCGGGGGTGCGGGGGCTCATCGGGCGTCTCCGTTCAGCGCGTTCATACGGTGGTCGCGTTCCTCTCGGCGGCCTCGACGACGTCGGCCGGCAGCATCGCCCGGGTCATGGGGCCCACCTCGCCGGGCAGACCAGGGCCTGGTCTTCCCCCGGTCAGCCACGGAGGCGGGACATCGTCGGGTCGAACAGGGGCTCCTCGGCCACGACCGCCTCGACGTACTGGTCGAAGTAGCCGATCCGCAGGGCCGTGCCGGGGGTGGTGAGTTCCGTCGGGAGCCAGGCGTACGCGATGCCCTTGCCGATCGTGTAGCCGTACGCGGCGCTCGTGACGTAGCCGACCGGGCGGTCGCCGTCGTACACGGGCTCCTTGCCCATGACGACCGAGCGCGGGTCGTCGATGGTCAGGCAGGTCAGCCTGCGCCGGACGTCGGCCTTGCGGCGCTCCAGCGCCGCCTTGCCGATGAAGTCGCCCTTGTCGAGCTTGACGGCGAAGCCGACGCCGGCCTCGTAGGCGTCGTGCTCGAAGGTCATGTCGGTGCCGAAGGAGCGGTAACCCTTCTCCAGGCGCAGGCTGTTGAAGGCGCCGCGGCCCGCGACGACGCCGCCGAGGGGCCGCGCCGCCCGCCACAGGGTGTCCCACAGTTTCAGGCCCTGGTCGGCGGTGGTGTAGAGCTCCCAGCCGAGTTCGCCGACGTACGACAGCCGCATCGCCGTCACCGGGACGCTGCCGACGTGGGCGCGCTTGGCGCGGAAGTACTTCAGGCCCTCGTCGGAGAAGTCCTCGTCCGTCAGGGGCTGGAGGACCTTGCGGGCGAGCGGGCCCCACAGGCCGACGCAGCAGGTGCCCGGCGTGATGTCACGGACCTGGACGGTGCCGTCGGCGGGGAGGTGGCGGGTGAACCAGTCGAGGTCGAGGTTGCCGTTGGCGCCGACCTGGAAGAGGTTGCGGGCCAGGCGGGCGACGGTGATGTCGCTGCGGATGCCGCCGTCGTGGTCGAGGAGCAGGGTGTACGTCACCGAGCCGACGGACTTGGCGACCTTGCCCGTGCACAGGCGCTCCAGGAGGTCGGCGGCGCCGGGGCCGCTCACCTCCAGGCGCTTGAGGGCCGTCATGTCGTACATCGCGACGGTCTCACGGGTGGCCTGCGCCTCGGCGCCGACGACGGGCGACCAGAACCGCGCGGCCCAGTCGTTGGGGGTGGGGACGGTACGGCCTTCCACCAGCTCGGCGTTGGCCTCGTACCAGTGGGGGCGCTCCCAGCCGTTCGCCTCCAGGAAGAAGGCGCCCAGCTCCTGCTGGCGCGCGTGGAAGGGGCTGGTGCGGATCGGGCGCGGATCCCCCGACGGCTGCAGCGGATGCAGGATGTCGTAGACCTCGACGAAGTTCTGGCAGTCGCGGGCGAGGACGTACTCCGGGGCGAGCTGGTGCGGCTCGAAGCGGTTGACGTCGCACTCGTGCAGGTCGAAGGACGAGCAGTGGCCGTCGACCAGCCACTCGGCCATGGCGCGGCCGACGCCGGCGGAGTGGGTGACCCAGACGGCTTCGGCGACCCAGAAGCCCTTGACCTCCCGCGACTCGCCGAGCAGCGGGAAGTTGTCGGTGGTGAAGGAGAACAGGCCGTTGATGCCCTCCTCGACCTTCGCCTCGCGGGTCGCCGGTAGCAGGGACCGGGTCTCGGTCCAGGCGTCCTCGAAGTCCTCCTCGGTGAACTGCAGGACGGACGGCATCTCGTCGGCCTCGGCCACGGAGAGGATGTCGTCGGCGGAGACCGGCATCGGGCGGTGGCCGTAGGAGCCGATGCCGATGCCGTCGAAGCGGTCGCGGTAGTAGAGGTCCGCGTCCTGGTGGCGCAGGATCGGGCGGACCGCCTCCTCGGTCTGGCCGGCGAGCGCCGGAATCGGTCCGGTCCAGGCGAGTTGATGGGCCAGCGGGGTCAGCGGGAGGTTCATGCCGACCATGCGGGCGATCCTCGGGCCCCAGATGCCGGCGCAGCACACGACGATGTCGGCTTCGAGGTCGCCCCGGTCGGTGCGGACGCCGGTGACCTCGCCGTCGGCCCGGAGGATGTCCAGCACCTCGTGGCGGGCCAGGAAGGTCACACCGCGCTCGGTGGCCCGGCGGATCTGGGCCTCGACGGCGAGGACGGCCTTGGCGAGGCCGTCGGTCGGGACGAGGAGGCCGCCGAGGACCCTGTCGCGGTTGACGAGCGGGTGCTGCTCGACGCACTCGTCGGCGCTCAGGATCCGTGCCTCGACGCCCCAGGCGGTGATCCAGCCGTGCCGGCGGTGCAGTTCCGCGAGCCGCTCCGGGGTGGTCGCCACTTCCAGGCCGCCGACCTGGAGGAAGCAGGGCTTGCCGTCGACGTCGAGGGAGCAGAGCTTCTCGACGGTGTAGCGGGCCAGTTCGGTCATCGTCTTGGAGGAGTTGGTCTGGAAGACCAGGCCGGGGGCGTGCGACGACGAACCCCCGGTGGCGGGGAGCGGGCCCTGGTCGACCACGGTCACTTCGGTCCAGCCGCGTGCGGAGATCTCGTCCGCGAGCGCCGCGCCGACGACTCCCGCTCCGATGATGACCACTCGGGGTCCCGCCATCGCCGCACCTCCGGTTGAGTTGCTTCGTGCGCAACGTGATTCAGGTTGCGCAACTCAATGTGCCTGCCGCCGCGGAGGGGTGTCAAGAGGTCCGGTGACGTCGGGCAACGGCGGACAACGCCCCGGAAAACAGCGATGCCCGGTGGGCGGTACGCGTCACCGCGCACCGCCCACCGGGCACCCGGCGAGTACTTACTTGATCCAGGCCTCCACCTTGTCGCGGTTGGCCTCGACCCACTTCTCGGCCGCCGCTTCGGGGGTCATCCGGTCCACGGCGATGTACTTGGCCACGGCGTTCTGGTCGTCGTTGGTCCAGGTGAAGTTCTTGACCAGGTCATAGGCGGGGCTGCCGGACTTGGCGAACTTCGCGCTGACGATCTTGTCCAGCTTGTACACGGGGTAGTCGCAGTTGACCTTCTCGGGGTCGGCGTCGCAGCCCTCCTCGTACTCGGGCAGCCTGACCTTCTGCAGCGGCACCTCGGACATGAACCACTGCGGCTCGTAGAAGTAGCCGATCACCCATTCCTTGTCCTTCTCCGCCTTGCGGAAGGCCTGGATGAGGGCGGTCTCGCTGCCCGCGTAGACGACCTTGTAGTCCAGCTTCAGGTTCTTCACCAGCGACTCGTCGTTGGTGAAGAACGAGGGGTCCCCGTCGAGGAGTTGGCCCTTGCCGCCGGACTCGGACGTCTTGAACTCGGCCGCGTACTTGTCGAGGTTCTTCCAGTCGAGGATGTCCGGGTGCTCCTTGGCCAGCCACGGCGGCACGTACCAGCCGATGAGACCTTCGTTGCCGGTGGGGCCCGCGTCGACGGCGGTCTTCTGGTTGGTGATGTACTTCTTCTTCAGGTCGTCGTGGCCCCAGTTCTCGACGACGGCGTCGACCTCGCCCGTCCCGAAGCCCTGCCAGGCGATCTCCTCCTTCAGGTCCTTCTTGGTGACCTCGCAGCCCAGGTCGTGCTCCGCGACGTACGCGATGACGGCCGCGTTGGCCTCGTAGCCCACCCACGGGTTGACCGCGAGGTTGAAGGTGCCGCACTTGCCCGATTCACCGGAGCCGCCGGCGCTTTCGTCACCGACCTTCGCACCGCCGCAGGCCGTGAGGGTGAGGCCCAGTATCGCCAGGCCGGCCGCGCCGGCTCGCCAGTGTCCTGCCATGGTGTGGTGCTCCTTATGCGCCGACGCGGCGCGCCGCTGCCTGAGTGATCCGGTCGAACATGACGCCGAGAAGGACGATGGCGAGCCCCGCGGCGAGCCCCTTCCCGAACAACTGCCCCTGTGAGAAGCCGGCCACGACGTCGTAGCCGAGGGCGCCCGCTCCCACCAGGCCGCCCACCACGACCATCGCCAGCACGTAGATCAGGCCCTGGTTGGTCGCGAGGGCCAGGGCGCCGCGGGCCATGGGCAGTTGGACCTTAATGATGATCTGCCAGGTGTTGCACCCGGCGGCGGTGGCCGCCTCCACGGTGGTGGCGGGCACGTTCCGGATGCCGTCCGCGATGATCTTCACGGCGACGGGGGCCGCGTAGACGACGGCGGCGACGATCGCCGTGAAGCGGGTCGCGCCGAACAGCGCGAGGAACGGCACGAGATAGACGAAGGGCGGCATGACCTGGGCCGCGTCGAGGCTCGGCCGCAGCAGCCGGTCCACCAGCGCGCTGCGCCCCATCCACACGCCGAAGACGACGCCGAGCACCATCACGAGCACCGTGGCGACGACGGTCGACGCGAGGGTCGTCATGCTGTCCGACCACACCCCGGTGGCGACGAGCAGGCCCACGCACACCGTGGTGGTGATGCCCGCGCGCAGGCCGCCGAGGACGACGCCGAGCGCGATCAGCGCCGCGCCGACGAGCCACCAGGGTGAGTCGGTGAGCAGGGTCTGGAACGGGTTGAGCAGCCCGTTGGTGAGGGCGTCGCGGAAGGCGTTGGTGAGGCCCGAGAGGTTGTCCTGCGCCCAGGTGGTCACGGTGTCCGCGCCGCTGGAGATGGCCCTGCCGGTGTCGCCGTCGCCGGGGAACTCCGCCGCCCACACATAGGTGTGGGACAGGTAGACCAGCACCGCCATGACCGCCGCGCCCGCGCCCAGCAGGGGGCGCCGCCAGGTCGAGAGGCGGTTCCATGAACGCCGGGCGGCCTCCTCGCGGGTGCTCGCCGCGGTGGTGACCCGGTCCAGCACGATGGCCAGGACGACGATGGCGAGACCGGCGTTGAAGGCCGTGCCGACGTCGAGCGACTCCAGGGCCTGCATGACGGTCTTGCCGAGGCCGGGCGCGTCGATCAGGGCGGCGATCGTCACCATGGCCAGGGCGGCCATGATGGTCTGGTTCACGCCCAGCACCACGGTCCGCTTGGACATCGGCAGCAGGACCTTCTGCAGGGCCTGCCGTGGGGTCGCGCCGAGGGAGTCGGCCGCCTCCACCGTCGTCGCCGGCACGGAACGGATGGCGTGCGCGGTGATGCGGATCGCGGGAGGTGCCGCGTAGATCACGGTCGCGATGGTGGCGGAGGCCGGGCCGATGAGGAAGAACAGGGTCAACGGGGCCAGGTAGACGAAGGTCGGCATCGTCTGCATGAAGTCGAGGAAGGGCGTGACGATCCGGTTGAACCGGTCGGACAGCCCCGCCCACACGCCGAGCGGGATCGCGAAGAGCAGTGCCACGAAGACGGCCGAGACGGTGAGCGCCAGGGTGTCCATGCTCTCCTGCCACAGGCCCTGCAGGCCCAGGAAGGTGAACCCGGCCACCGCCAGCAGCGCGACCCGCCAGTTGCCCACGGCCCAGGAGACATAGCCGGCGATGCCGACGACACCGAGCCAGCCGATCCGCGGCACGGGCCGGTCGGCGGAGGGTTGTGAGATGAGCTCCTGGACGAAGGTCACCAGGGTGTCGATGGCCAGGCGGATCTCGTTGAAGAAGTACAGGAAGAGCGGGTTGGAGTTGCGGTTGGCGCCGATCGAGTCGTTGACGTCGTTGAACCACCGGTGCAGATCGGTCAGGTCGGCCGCCGCGAGGGCGAGGGTCTGCTTGCCGCGCAGGACGGCGAACAGCACCAGCCAGACGACCAGGACCGCGCCGACCAGCATGGACCTGCTGATCTTGCGCGTCTCTTCCACGGGCGCCGCCGGTTCGGCCTCCCGTGTCCGTTCCGGTTTCTCCACGGCGACGGTCATCAGGCGCCGCCTGCCTGTCCGGCGACCACCGCGAGGATCTCCTCGTCGCCGACGATGCCGAGCAGCTTGCCGTCCTCGACGACCTTGACCGGCTTGTCGGCCGCGAGGACGGCCCGCGTGGCCTCCTTCACCACGACGTCCGGGCCCAGCTCGGGTCCGTCCAGGGCGTCGCCGTCGGCGACCGGCCGCATGATCCAGCGCAGGGTGAGCACGTCGCCGCGCGGCACGTCCTTGACGAACTCGCGGACGTAGTCGTCGGCCGGGGCGCCTACGAGTTCGTCGCCGGTGCCGCACTGGACCGTCCTGCCGTCGCGCATGATGAGGATGCGGTCGCCGAGCTTGAGCGCCTCGGAGAGGTCGTGGGTGATGAACACCATCGTCTTGCCGACCTCGTGGTGCAGCCGGATGACCTCGTTCTGCATGTCCCGGCGGATCAGCGGGTCGAGCGCCGAGAACGGCTCGTCGAAGAAGAGCACGTCGGGATTGCCCGCCAACGCGCGGGCGAGGCCCACGCGTTGCTGCATGCCACCGGACAACTGGTCCGGATAGGAGTTCTCGTAGCCCGCGAGACCCACCAGTTCGACCACCTCCTGGGCCCGCTTGACGCGCTCGGCCCGGCCGGTGCCGCGGATCTCCAGACCGAACGCCACGTTGTCGACGACGCGGCGGTGGGGCAGCAGACCGAAGTGCTGGAAGACCATGGAGAACTTGTGGCGGCGCAGCTCGCGCAGCCGCTTGTCGTCGGCCTGGCGGATGTCCTCGCCCTCGAAGACGACCTCGCCGGCGGTGGGTTCGATCAGCCGGGTCAGACAGCGCACCAGCGTGGACTTGCCCGAGCCGGACAGGCCCATGACGACGAAGACCTCGCCGGGCGAGACGTCGAAGTGGACGTCGCGTACGGCGGCGGTGCAGCCGGTGCGGTCCATGAGCTCGCGCCGGGTGAGTCCGCACAACTCCTCGGAGCCCGGCACCTGGTCGGCCTTCGGCCCGAACACCTTCCACAGCCTGCGCACGGAGACGACCGGGGTGGAACCCGGTTCCTTGGGCGTGCCGCGCCGCTGCGGCACCTCGGTCTGTGTGGTCACGTTCGACCTTCTTTCGGCGTTCAGCCGCGGAACCAGTGCTGCGGCCGGGGTCGGATGTTCTGCCAGACGTGCTTGGGCTCGCGGTACTCGTTCAGGCCGGTCGGTCCCAGCTCCCGGCCCACGCCCGAGTGCCCGAAGCCACCCCATTCCGCTTGCGGCACATAGGGGTGGTAGTCGTTGATCCACACCGTGCCGTGGCGCAGCCGCCGGGCGACCCGCTGGGCCCTGCCGGAGTCCTGCGTCCAGACGGCTCCGGCGAGTCCGTACTCGGTGTCGTTGGCGATGCGCACGGCGTCGTCCTCGTCGGTGAAGCGCTCCACGGTGAGCACGGGCCCGAAGGACTCCTCGTGCACCACGCGCATGTCCTGCCGGCACTCGTCGAGCACGGTGGGCAGGTAGAAGTGGCCGTCCGCGAGCGCCTGTTCGCCGGGCCGGGCGCCGCCGCAGCGCAGTACGGCTCCTTCGGCGAGCCCGGCGGCGACGTACGCCTCGACCTTGGCCAGGTGCTGCGCGGAGATCAGCGCCCCGGTCTCGGCGTCGGGGTCGAAGGGGCCGCCGAGCCGGATCCGCCGGGCCCGGCGGACGACCTCGTCGACGAAGCGGTCGCAGGGAGTCCTGGACGATGAGCCGGGCCCCGGCCGAGCAGACCTGGCCCGAGTGCAGGAACACGGCCGTGAGGGCGAAGTCGACGGCCGTGTCGAAATCGGCGTCGGCGAACACGACGTTGGGGTTCTTGCCGCCGAGTTCCAGCGCGACCTTCTTCACGGTCGCGGCGGCGGTGGCCATGATCCGCTTGCCGGTCTCCACACCGCCGGTGAAGGAGACCATGTCCACGGCCGGGTGCTCGGCGAGCGGCGCGCCCGCCTCGGGCCCGGCGCCCAGGACGAGGTTCGCTACGCCGGCCGGGAGCCCGGCCTCTTCAAGGGCCTTCATCAGCAGGACGGAGGTGGAGGGGGTGAGCTCACTGGGCTTCAGGACGATCGTGTTGCCCGCGAGGAGGGCCGGGGCGACCTTCCAACTGGCCTGCAAAAGCGGATAGTTCCAAGGCGTGATGAGCCCGCACACCCCGACCGGCTCGTAGACCACGCGGCTCACGGCGTCCTCGCGGCCGGTGTCGATCACGCGTCCGGCGTCGGTGCCGGCGAGGCCGCCGTAGTAGCGGAAGCAGGAGACGACGTCGGCGATGTCGTACTCGCTCTCCACCAGCCGCTTGCCGGTGTCCAGGGACTCGGCGCGGGCGAACTCCTTGGCGTCGCGCTCGAGGAGGTCGGCGGTGCGCAGCAGCAGCGCGCCGCGCTCACGCTCGGGGGTGTCCGGCCAGTGTCCGGCGTCGAAGGCGCGGCGGGCGGCGGCGATCGCGGCCTCGGTGTCGGGGCGGGTCGCCTCCGAGACGGTCGCCGCGAGGGTGCCGTCGGCGGGACAGCGGATGTCCCGGTGTCCGCCGGCGACCGGATCCCGCCATTCGCCAGCCACATACAGGTCTGCCACGCGACGAGCCTTTCCATGGAAATTCGTTGCGCATCGTGCACCTGATTGCTTGTGGTGGAACACAGTGTCGAATGGACCGACCGACGTCAAGAGGTTGACCGATGACGATTTCGCGATGCGTGCCGTTGGCCATCCACCCTTGACCGCGCACGGCACCGAGCCGACCATGTTGCGTATCGCTCACCATGTTGTGCATTACGCACCGACGGAGGCCGCACATGTCCCCCCGACCCCAGCCCGGCCGTGAGTACGTCCTGACCCTCTCCTGTCCCGACAGCGCGGGACTGGTGCACGCCGTGAGCGGCTTTCTCGTCAGGAACTCCGGAAACATCCTGGAAAGCCGGCAGTTCGACGACCGACTTCAGGACCGCTTCTTCATGCGGGTCCACTTCGACGTCTCCGACCCGGAGACCGAACTGGAAGGCCTGCGCCACCGGTTCGGCCCCGTGGCCCAGGCCTACGGCATCTCCTGGGCCCTGAGCGAGGCCGCCACGCCGACCCGCACCCTCATCATGGTCTCCCGGTTCGGCCACTGCCTGAACGACCTGCTCTTCCGCTGGCGCACCGGCGCCCTCAACATCGAGATCCCCGCGATCGTCTCCAACCACCGGGACTTCGAGGGCCTCGCGGAGAGCTACGGCATCCCCTTCCATCACATCCCGGTGACCAGGGACACCAAGCCCGAGGCCGAGGCGCGGCTGCTGGAGCTGGTGCGCGAGCTGGACATCGACCTCGTGGTACTGGCCCGCTACATGCAGGTCCTCTCCGACGACCTGTGCAAGCAGTTGGAGGGCCGCGCCATCAACATCCACCACTCCTTCCTCCCCAGCTTCAAGGGTGCCCGCCCCTACGACCAGGCCTACCGGCGCGGAGTGAAGCTCGTCGGCGCGACGGCGCACTACGTGACGCCGGACCTGGACGAGGGCCAGATCATCGAGCAGGACGTGATCCGGGTGGACCACTCGCTCGACCCCGGCGACCTGGTCACGGTCGGCCGGGACGTGGAGGCCCAGGTGCTCGCGCACGCGGTGAAGTGGCACAGCGAGAGCCGGGTGATGGTGGACGGCAACCGCACGGTGGTCTTCCGCTGAGCGCACGCACGACTGAGCGCACGCGCGAATGAGCTGACGCACGAAGGGTGCGGGACCACGGGTCCCGCCCTTCTCCTCGCCCGCACCGGCGAACTCCCCTGCTCAGCCGCCCAGCCGGTCGAGCAGCGCGCGGCGCCACCGCTCGGTCTCGGCGACCTGGTTGAACGTAAACACGTGCAGCCCCGCGACCCCCGCCGAGGGTGCCGTCAGAGCCGCCCGCGTGCGGTTCAGGAGCCGCTCGGGGTCATACCCTCCGGGTGCCGCGAACCGCGCGAACCACGAGGCGTGCCGGGTCAGAAAGCGCGTCGACTCCCCCACGCCGATCTTCGTCGCCACGGCCAGCAGCTTCGTCCGCCGCACGGGCCCGGCGACACCGACGTACAAAGGCAGCGTGACGCCCCGGCGTCGTATACGAGCGATCCACTCCCCCAGCACCCGCGGGTCGAAGCACAGGTTGCTCACGAGGTACGTGGCGTGCTCGCGCTTGTCCCACATCGCCTGGACGGTGACGTCGTCGTGGATGAGCGGATGGCTCTCGGGATAGCCGGTGACGCCGACGCGGGCGAAGGGGCTGCCCAGCTCGCTCAGCCCGCGCAGCACCGGCAGCGCCCCGTCGTAGACCCCGGCGGGCGGGTCGGCGTCCCCGGCGGGGACGAACACGTCGTCCACGCCCGCCTCCCGCAGCCGTCCCGCGACCTCCTTCAGGTGCCGGTCGTCGCGCAGCAGCCGTGCCGGGACGTGCGGGACGACCCGGTAACCGTGCCCGGCGAGGCGCGCGGCGAGGTCCAGGGTCGGCTCCAGACCCTTGACCGGTGACGCCGTCACGGTGACCACGACGTCGCGCGGGACATGGGCGAGGACCTTGTCCTCGGTCGCCCGCGCGGGCAGCACCTCGTAGCGGACGCTGTTCAGCAGCGCGCGGAGCCCGGTGGCCGCCAACTACTGCTCCGCCCGCGCCCGGACGTCACGGTGGCGGTAGTACGCGGCCTTCGACGGCGCGAGCGGCTCCTTGCCGAGGATCAGGTCGGCGGCCTTCTCCGCGACCATCATGACCGGGGCGTAGATGTTGCCGTTGGTGACGTACGGCATCACCGACGCGTCCACCACCCGCAAACCCTCCACGCCGTGCACCCGCATGCTCGACGGGTCGACGACGGCCATCTCGTCGGTGCCCATCTTGCAGGTGCAGGACGGATGCAGAGCGGTCTCGCCCTCCTTCGCGACCCAGGCGAGGATCTCCTCGTCCGTCTCCACCCGCGGGCCGGGCGAGACCTCGCCGCCGTTGTAGGGGGCGAGCGCCGGCTGGTTGAGGAGCTTGCGAGCGACCCGGATGGCCTCGACCCACTCCCGGCGGTCCTGCTCGGTGGAGAGGTAGTTGAAGCGCAGCGCCGGATGTTCGCGCGGGTCCTTGCTCTTGATCTTCACCGAGCCGAGGGCGTCGGAGTACATGGGCCCCACGTGCACCTGGTAGCCGTGCCCGCCGGCGGGCGAGGAGCCGTCGTAGCGCACCGCGACCGGCAGGAAGTGGAACATCAGGTTGGGGTAGTCGACGTCCTCGTTGCTGCGCGCGAACCCGCCCGCCTCGAAGTGGTTCGTCGCGGCCGGGCCCTTGCGGAAGAGCCACTGCAACCCGATGAGGGGGGCCCGCCACTTCGCCATGTACGGCTGCATCGAGACGGGTTGGGTGCACGCGTACTGGACGTAGACCTCCAGGTGGTCCTGCATGTTCTCGCCGACGCCCGGCAGGTCGTGGACGACGTCGATGCCGAGGGCGCGCAGTTCCTCGGCGTTGCCGACGCCGGAGAGCTGCAGCAGCTGCGGGGAGTTGATGGCACCGCCGCACAGGATGACCTCCCGGGCGCGGACCCGCCGGCGAGCGCCCCGGCCGCGCTGGTACTCGACGCCGACGGCTCGCTTGCCCTCGAACAGGACGCGGGTGACGAGGGCGCGGGTCCTGACGGTGAGGTTCGGGCGCTTCATCGCGGGCTTGAGGTAGGCCTTGGAGGCCGAGAGCCGGCGTCCGCGATGGACGTTGCGGTCGAACTTGGCGAAGCCTTCCTGCCGGTAGCCGTTGACGTCGTCGGTGGGCGCGTAGCCCGCTTCCTCGGTGGCCTTGAGGAAGGCGCCGAAGAGGGGGTTGGTCGCGGGGCCGCGTTCGAGGACGAGGGGGCCGTCGTGGCCGCGGAACTCGTCGTCCGGATCGGCCGCCAGACAGTTCTCCATGCGCCGGAAGTACGGCAGACAGTGCGCGTAGTCCCAGGTCTCCATGCCCGGGTCGGCGGCCCAGCGCTCGTAGTCCATGGGGTTGCCGCGCTGGAAGATCATGCCGTTGATGCTGCTGGAGCCGCCCAGCACCTTGCCGCGGGCGTGGTAGACGCGCCGGCCGCCCATGTGGGGCTCGGGCTCGGACTCGTACTTCCAGTCGTAGAAGCGGCTGCCGATCGGGTAGGTCAGCGCGGCGGGCATGTGGATGAAGACGTCCCACGGGTAGTCCGACCGGCCCGCCTCCAGGACCAGGACCCGGTTGGCCGGGTCGGCGGAGAGCCGGTTCGCCAGTGCGCTGCCGGCCGATCCGCCGCCGACGATGACGAAGTCGTAGTGCACATCAGCCATGGTGCCTCGTCTCGCTCGCGCCGTAGATGTGCGAGGCATGCTAGCGCCGGTATCGCTATACGCGCCAGGTTGCGAACCGCGCAACTTCGAAGAACTTCGGCGGGCCATGATTCCTTGCCGTTACGTTGTTTACTGCGCGTATAGTTTCACTGTGAGCAACTACAGCCCTGACTCGGAAACGTCAAACCCGCAGACCGGCGGAGTGCAGTCGGTGGACCGGGCCATCAGCGTCCTGGAGATCCTCGCCCAGCGCGGCGAAGCGGGCGTCAGCGAGGTGGCGGGCGAGATCGACGTCCACAAGTCCACCGCGTTCCGGCTGCTCGGCGCCCTGGAGGCGCGCGGTCTGGTGGAGCAGGCCGGCGAGCGCGGCAAGTACCGGCTCGGCTTCGGCATCGTCCGCCTGGCCGGCGCGGTCACCGGCCGCATCGACATCACCCAGCAGGGCCGCCCGGTCTGTGAGCGGCTCGCCGAGGAGATCGGCGAGACCGTCAACATCGCCGTCATGCAGGAGCACTACGCGATCAACCTGTACCAGGTGCGCGGCCCTGGAGCAGTCACCGCGCACAACTGGGTCGGCCAGCTGACCCCCCTGCACGCCACCTCCAGCGGCAAGATCCTGCTGGCTCACCTGCCCGCCAAGGAGCGCGCCGCGCTGCTGACCGCCGCCGGACTGAAGAAGGTCACCCCGCACACCATCACCGCCAAGACGAAGCTCGAGAAGAACCTCGCCGAGGCACGGGAGCGCGGCTACGCCTTCACCCTGGAGGAGCTGGAGATCGGGCTGCACGCGATGGCCGCCCCGGTCCGCGACCGGGACGGCGCGGTCATCGCCGCGCTCAGCGCCTCCGGCCCCGCCTACCGGTTCACCGAGGGGCGGCTGCACGAACTCTCCCCGGTGCTGGTCAAGGGCGCCGAGGAGATCAGCCACCGGATGGGCTTCCTGGGCTGAGTCGCCCCTGGAACACCCTGGGATCAGCCCTGGAACACCCCGGGATCACCGCTGGGGGATGCCCAGGCGCTCAGTCACCCAGTCGTGGAAGGCGCCGATGTGGTGCTCGCTGGGCACCAGCACACCGCCCTTGGCGTACATCCGCGAACTCATACCGGGCTGCGTACGCTCGCAGGCGTCGAAGTCCTGCTGGTTGACCCGGTGGAAGAGCTCCACGGACCGGCTCACGTCCTTGCCGCTCTCCACCACGTGCGGCAGATACAGCCAGTCGCACTCGACGACCGTGCGGTCCACGGACACCGGATACATCCGGTGGAGGATGACGTGGTCGGGCACGAGATTGATGAACACCTGGGGCTTGACCGTGATCGCGTAGTACCGGCGGTCCTGGTCGTCGGCGACCCCCGGAATACGGTCCAGTCCCTCGGAGCCGTCGACGGTGAAGCCCCGAACCTCCTCGCCGAACTCCGCGCCGTGGCCGACGTAGTACTGGGCCGCGTAGCCGTCCGCGAACTCCGGGAGCACCTCGGTGAGTTCGGGGTGGATCGTGGCGCAGTGGTAGCACTCCATGAAGTTCTCGATGATGAGCTTCCAGTTGGCCTGCACGTCGTAGGTGATACGGCGGCCCACCTGGAGGTCCTCGATCCCGTACCGCTCGATCGACTCGACGTCGCCGAGGCGGGCGACCACCTCACCGATGACGTCCTCCTCGAAGGAGGGCGGGTTCTCGGCGAGGCAGACCCACACATAGCCGAGCCATTCCCGTACGGCCACGCTCACCAGGCCGTACTCGGTACGGCCCACGTCCGGCATCCTGGTGAGGTTGGGCGCCGCGACGAGCTTGCCGTTCAGGTCGTACGTCCAGGCGTGGTACGGGCATTGGAAGGCCCGCTTCACCTCGCCGGACTCCTCCGTGCACAGCTTCGCGCCCCGGTGCCGGCACACGTTGAAGTACGCGCGGACGGTGTTGTCGCGCGCCCGGGTGACGAGGATGCTCTCGCGGCCCACGTCGACGGTGCGGAAGGCACCGGGCTTCGCCAGTTCGGAGGCGCGCGCCACGCAGAACCACATGGTCTCGAAGATGCGCTCCTGCTCCTGGGCGAAGGTCCCCGGATCCGTGTAGGAGGAGCCGGGGAGAGTGGCGATCAGACTGTCCGGCAGGCCGGTCGAGGTCACGGTGCACTCCTCGGGAGAACGTCGTGGAGGGTCGTCGATGCGGGCGGTGCTCAGGACGCGGTGGCCGCGAGCTGCTTGCGCCAGCGTGTGAACAGCCGGGGCTGGTTCATCCCGAGCACGGCGACCGGGTCCCCGGCCCGCCGGTAGACGGCCAGGACATCGCGGCCGTCCGCGGTGCCGGCCTCGATGGTCACGCTGTCCGCGCCGGCCGCGTGTCCGGCGAACTGGATCCTCACGCCGTACTGGTCGGACCAGAAGTACGGCGGCCGGGGCACACCCGGTTGCACGGCACCGCCCGCCAGCAGAGCGGCGACGGCGGCGTCGGGCCGCTCCCGGGCGCCGGTCCAGTGCTCGACGCGGCGATGGCAACCCGCGCGCGGGTCGTACCAGTTGGCGCAGTCGCCGACCGCGACCACACCGGCCAGGCTGGTGCGGCCGTCGGCGCCGCACTTGACGCCGTCGTCGAGGGCGATGCCGGAACCCTCCAGCCACTCGACGTTCGGGCGCGCGCCCACACCGACGACCACGATGTCGGCGGGGACGCTCCGGCCGTCCTCCAGCAGGACGGCCTCGACGCGCGTCTCCCCGCTCAGCCCCTTGACGCCGGCACCGCACACCAGCCGTACGCCGTGGTCGGCGTGGAGGGCGGAGACGACGGCGCCCATGGTCACGCCGAGCGGTCCGGCGAGCGGTGTCGGGGCGGCCTCGACGACGGTCACGTCCAGCCCGAGGGCGTACGCGGTGGAGGCGACCTCGGCTCCGATGAACCCTCCGCCGATCACCACCAGCCGTCCGCCGCGCGCCAGTTCGTCCCGCAGCGCGCGGGCGTCGTCCAGCGTGCGCAGGGTGTGTACGCCGGCCAGTCCCTCGGAGCCGGGGAGGGTCCGGGCCGCCGCGCCGGTCGCGATGACGACGCCGTCGGCGGAGACCTCCCGTCCGTCGGCGAGCCTGACCACCCGCCGCGCGTGGTCGAGTCCGGCCGCGCGGACGCCGAGCAGCCACCGCGCCCCGAGGTCCTCGTCGTCGCCCTCCAGGGCGAGTTGGGCCTCGCCGAGGGTCCCGGCCAGGAACTCCTTGGACAGCGGGGGCCGGTCGTAGGGGCGGTGGAGCTCGTCCCCGATGACGACCAGGCGGCCGTCGTAGCCCTGCTTGCGCAGTGCGCGTGCCGCCGACAGGCCGGCCAGCGAGGCACCGACCACGGCGACGGTCCTCACGCGGGACCACCGGCGAGCCGCGCCGCGATGCAGGGCGGCAGGTTGGGCGCCTCGGTGGACAACAGGACGTGGATCACGCCGTCCTCGACGACGACCTCGTGCGTCCGGACCGGGAGCTTGGCCGGCGGGGCGTCCACCGCACCCGTCCGCAGGTCGAACTTCGAGGCGTGCAGCGGGCATTCCACCTCGCGGCCCTCCAGCCAGCCGTCGGCGAGCGACGCGTCCTGGTGGGTGCAGGTGTCGTCGATGGCGAAGAGCTCGCCGTCGTCGGTGTGGAACACCGAGACCGGCGGGTCGATGTCGAGCCGGTAGGCCTCGCCTCGGGGAAGGTCCTCGAGACGGCACGCGGGAATCATCATGACACCTCGGTGCGTATAGCGAAACGGATTGCGATTGACGCAACGCCAGTCTGGGGGCGGCTCCGAAGCGTTGTCAAGGCGTCGAAACGCCGGTTTCCGGCCGCTGGGCGCGGCGCTCCCCGGGCAGCGCGAAGCGCCCGAACCACCTGCGGAAACAGGCGGAACGGGCGCTCCACGAAGGCCGTCACGAGACGGTCAGAAGCCGCGGTCGACCCACTCCTGGAGGTGCGGCGCCTCCGCCGCGACGGTGGTCGTCTTCCCGTGCCCGGTGTGGACGACGGTGTCGCCCGGCAGGGTCAGCAGCCGCTCCCGGATCGACTCGACGAGGGTCGGGAAATGGCTGTACGACCGTCCGGTCGCCCCCGGCCCGCCCGCGAAGAGCGTGTCGCCGCTGAAGAGCGCCGACAGGGCAGGCGCGTACAGGCAGACCGCACCGGGGGCATGGCCGGGCGTGTGCAGCACGGTCAGCTCGACTCCGGCCACCGAGAGGCCCTGGCCGTCGGTCAGTTCGGCGTCCGGTGCCCGTTCGGGGTGGGTCTGCTTCCACAGGGGCAGATCGTCCGGGTGCAGGAGGACCGGGGCGCCGGTGCGGGCCGCGAGTCCGGGCGCGGCACCGATGTGGTCGTTGTGCGCGTGCGTGCACACGATCGCGGTGAGGCGACGGTGGCCGACGGCCCGGGCGATGACCTCGGCGTCGTGGGCGGCGTCGATGACGATCACCTCGTGGTCGTCGCCGACGAGCCACACGTTGTTGTCGACGTCCCAGGTGCCGCCGTCCAGCGAGAACGTGCCGGAGGTGACGAGGTGTTCGATACGGGCGGCCATCAGAAGACCACCACCGAGCGCAGCACGTCACCGTGGTGCATCCGCTCGAAGGCCTTTTCGACCTCGTCCAGCGCGATGGTCTCCGTGACGAAGGCGTCCAGGTCGAGCCGGCCCTGCAGATGCAGGTCGATCAGCATCGGGAAGTCGCGGGAGGGCAGACAATCCCCGTACCAGGACGACTTCAGCGCGCCGCCGCGGCCGAAGACGTCCAGCAGCGGCAGTTCGAGCCTCATCTCCGGGGTCGGGACGCCGACCAGGACCACTGTCCCGGCCAAGTCGCGGGCGTAGAAGGCCTGTTCGTACGTCTCCGGGCGGCCGACCGCCTCGATGACGACGTCCGCCCCGAAGCCGCCCGTCAGCTCGCGGATCGCCTCGACGACGTCCGTCGTACGGGAGTTCACGGTGTGGGTGGCGCCCATGGCGCGGGCCTTGTCCAGCTTGCGGTCGTCGATGTCGACGGCGATGATCTTCGCGGCGCCCGCCAGCCGGGAGCCGGCCACCGCCGCGTCGCCGACGCCGCCGCAGCCGATGACCGCGACCGTGTCGCCCCGGCCCACGTTCCCGGTGTTGATCGCGGCGCCGATACCGGCCATCACCCCGCATCCCAGCAACCCGGCGACCTGCGCGGAGACGGCCGGGTCGACCTTGGTGCACTGCCCGGCCGCCACCAGCGTCTTCTCCGCGAAGGCGCCGATGCCGAGGGCGGGCGACAACTCGGTGCCGTCCAGCAAGGTCATCTTCTGCTTCGCGTTGCGGGTGTCGAAGCAGTACCAGGGCCGCCCCCGCAGACAGGCACGGCACTGCCCGCACACCGCACGCCAGTTGAGGACCACGAAATCGCCGGGCGCGACATCGGTGACACCGTCCCCGACCGACTCGACGACCCCGGCGGCCTCGTGGCCGAGCAGGAACGGGAAGTCGTCGTTGATCCCGCCCTGCTTGTAGTGCAGATCGGTGTGGCAGACACCGCAGGCCTCGATCCGCACCAGCGCCTCACCCGGGCCCGGGTCGGGCACGACGATCGTCTCCAGGCTCACGGGGGCGCCCTTGCCCCGCGCGACGACAGCACGGACCTGGTGCGTCATGGCCACTCCTCGGCTGGTCGAGACTTGATCGGAATGTTGCTCATTACGGCACACATCTCATGTGTCGCAACACAGCATTGTGGAGTACCGCCCGGTGGTCAAGGATCCCGGCGGGGTTCCGGAAGACGGGACGCCCTGCGTACGGGGACACGCGAACGCCCGGCGGGGCAGTGGCCGAACGGGTCGGTACCACGACCCTGCCGGGCAGCGCCTCCACGGACCCGCCCGCGGTGTTCCGGGAGGGCCGGCCGGAGGCCTGTTTCGGCCTCCGGCGGCTTCGGGGCGCGCTCAGGTCGCGGGGAAGGAGTCCGGTGTGCGGATCCGGTCGCGGATCCAGACACCGGCCGGCTTGAGTGACGTGGTGCCGGTCCAGGGGCCGTTGTTGTTGCAGGTGCCGGGCTTGAACACGGCGCCGGTACGCTCGTCGTCGGAGAAGTTCCAGTTGACCCAGCTGATCTTCTTGGCGGCCATCAGATCGAGGTACTGCTGGGTGCGGGTGAAGTTGTTCGGGCCGTCACCGGAGGCTTCCTGGGTGCCGAACTCGGTGACGAAGATCGGGATCCGGTCCGATGCCCGGTTCAGGGCGTCCAGGTACTCCTGACCGTGCGAGGCCGCGTAGAAGTGGAACGTGTACATGATGTTGGCCGCCTGGACCGGGTTGTTGATGACGTCGGTTTCGTTGCGGCCGTCGGAGATGCCGAGGGAGCCCCAGCCGTGGGTGCCGATGAGGATCGGGGTGGCGGGGTCCTGGGCCCGGATCACGGGGATGAGCTGCTCGGCGTAGGACTTGACGCGCGCCCAGCTGACGTTGTTGGGCTCATTGGCGATGTCGTAGAGCAGGTTGGTCTTGCCGCGGTGGCGCTGGGCGATCTCGGTGAAGAACGTCTTGGCGCGGGACAGGTTGTGGTTGGGGTCGCCGGGCGTGAGCTGGTGCCAGTCGACGAGGGCGTACATGCCGCGGGCCGTGGCCATCTCGATGAGCTGGTGCACCCGGTCGGTGAACATCCGCGGGTTGGTCTCGTAGCCGCCCTCCTGGACGTAGAGGGAGATGCGCAGCACGTCGGAGTTCCAGTCGGTGGCGAGCGCGTCCAGAGAGCCGCCGGTCAGGCACTGGCCGTACCACTGGAGGCCGTGGCTGCTCATGCCGCGCAGCTGGATCGGCTTGCCGTACTGGTTGCACAGCTTGACACCGCACACCTTGAGTCGGCCGTTGATCGCGGCGGGGGTGGTGCCCTGCGGTGGCTCGCCACCGCTCTGTGTGGTGGCGGTGACGGCGCTGGAAGCCGGGGAGACGTTGCCCGCCGCGTCGCGGGCCCGGACAGTGAAGGTGTACGCCGTGTTCGCCGAGAGGCCGCCGACATTGTACGAGGTGCCTGTCGTCGTGGCGACCTGGGCGCCGTCGCGGTACAGCAGGTAGCCGGTCACGCCCACATTGTCGGTGGAGGCGTTCCAGGCGAGGGAGACGCTGGAGGAGCTGGTGCCGGTCGTGCGCAGGCCGGTCGGGGTGGCGGGAGCGGTGGTGTCGGTACCGCCGCTGCTGTCACCCAGCAGCTTCCACAGGGCGGGCGCGTTGGAGGGCTCCCAGCCCGTGAGGGAGGTGTGGCTCTGCAGGCATTCGTAGTCCTTGCCGCCATAGGACACACGCGTGCCCGCGGTGTACGAGGTGTTCGGCTGCCACTGCGGGGCGACGGAGATCTGGACGCTTGTGGTGGTGGCGGGCGCGGGGGCCGTGGCGAGCGCGGGGGTGGGGGCGAGGCCGAGGCCGAGTGCGGCAAGCAGCGTGCCGGCGAGCAGAGTCGAGGAGGGTCTGCGCATGGGGGGTCTCCTTGCGCGTCGATGATTGTTAGGAAAGTTTCCTTACATTGACCGGGAGAGTAAGACGCTGACGGAACACGGTCAATAGCACGCGCGGGGCGTTCAGGTTGCCGCGCACCGCGAACACCGGCGACCGGGTCCTGGTGCGCGGCTCGCCCGGCTGCACCCAATGCCGGTTCTGCACGGCCGGTTCACCGCCCGGTGCGAGCACGCCAAGTCCGGCACGGAGCTCTGCCACGGAGTCCGCAAGAACCTCCTCGACCCCGCCGGCTGACCCGTATGAGAGACAAGCCGGGGCTCCCCTCTCCTACAGGGCCCTTCCCGGCGCGGGTGAACTGCCTTACGCGGCTGCCGTCGTACGGTCTTGTCATCACGCACTACGAGAAGGCAGGAAGACTGATGATCTTCATCACCGCCAAGTTCCGAGTCCGTCCCGAGCAGGCCGACCGGTGGCCGGAGATCACCGCCGAGTTCACCGACGCCACGCGCCGGGAGCCCGGCTGCCTCTGGTTCGACTGGTCGCGAAGCGTGTCGGACCCCACGGAGTACGTCCTGGTCGAGGCCTTCCGCGATGACGAAGCAGGCGCCGCTCACGTGCAGTCGGCGCATTTCAGGGCCGCGCAGCAGACGTTGCCGCCCCACCTGGTCGAGACACCCCGCATCGTGAACGCGAACATTCCGCAGGACGACTGGTCACTGCTGGGGGAGATGGCCGTCCCCGAGCAGGGGTAGGACGGGCGCCGCCGGATTGCCCGGCGGACACCGAGGGTGGCAGGAAAGGGCTTGGCGGGTCAGCCGAGCAGTTGTGCGCTGCCGGCCGGTTCGCGCCGCTGTTGTCCATTGACGCGGTGCCGCTCGATGGACGAGCGCCGGTACACCTCCTGCCGCACCCGCTGGATCTCGCCGATGGGCCGGTGCTCCTCGCGTGAGCGCCACGGTGTGATCGACGTGGCATCCGCGGCCGCCACGTTGTCGTCGTCGCCGATGTCCTGGCGCGGAAGGTCCACACGTGCGACGGTCACCCACGGGGACAGCTCTTCGGGCCACTTCACGGAGGTGTTGTCCACCGGCATGCGGGACAGATCGGTGTTGAGCTGCACCTGGAGTTCGAAGGAGTGGTCCCGCTCCGCGGCCTCGGCGACCAGAGTGCGGCGGAACGCCTCGTTGTCCGCGCGCACGTCCACGATCCGGTGCGCGAGGGAGGCCACGGACTCGGCGGTCGGCACGGTGCGGATCTTGGCGATGTGATCGCCGTAGCGGAAGGCGCCCATGCTGTTGTAGGTGTACGACAGCAGGTTCCTGCGCGGGACGGTGGTGAACGAGAGCATGGCGAACAGTTCGTCCCACAGCCAGCCGTCGGGGTCGGTGAGCGTGCCCCGGCGAGTCAGGAACTCCGCCATCCAGGTCTTGCGGCGGGCGGGGTTCGCGAGGCCCTCGGGCAGCTCGGCGAACAGCTCCTCGATGACCATGTAGTCGTGGGCGGTGTTCGCGAAGAAGACCTCGTTGTTGATCAGGTTGAGGTCGAAGGTGCCGGTGTCCGGTTCGTCCTCCAGCAGTGAGGTGCCGGGCACCCCGAACAGCTTGATGCCCATCCCGCACGCCGCGCCCAGCTGGTGGTCGGGACGCTGGTGGCCCAGACCGTTGGAGTAGCGGACGACGGCGTCGTACACGGTGGGCCGGGCGAAGATGCCCTGCCCGTGGAAGCCCTGGTTGTCACCGATCGTGACGGTGGCCTTGAGAAGACCGTACGTCTTTCCGTGGGCGGTGCGGACGGCCCGACCGACGCTCTCGCGCTCGACCGAGGTGCGGGTGCGCTGCGCCACCTGCGCGACCACTGCGTCCAATTCCTGCTGATAGGCCGGACGTTCGGCGGGGCGGTAATCCTCATAGCGGACGGGATCCATGGCGTTGCCTCCCTGTGCGGTGGTGTCGAGCTCAAACGCTAGCCGTCAATTAAATTGTGTACAACATAACTGACTGTGACGCATCACACGTAGCCCAGGGCAACCATGTCGGGGGACGGTACGCCCAGATCCCTCGACGGAGGAGTTCACCGCATGAGAGTCCGAGTCACCCCTGCGACACTCGCCCCCATGGTCCTGGCCCTCACCGCCACCGCCGCCGATGCCGCCGCGGCCCCGGCCGCCGACCCGTCGGGGTTCACCGTGGACACCACCTCCGACGGGGTGGACGCCGATCCGTCGGACGGCAAGTGCCGTACCGCGTCCGGCACATGCAGCCTGCGCGCCGCGGTGATGACCGCCAACTCCCGGCCGGGCAGCACGATCACGTTGTCTCCCGGCCACTACCGGCTGACCATCTTGGACCGGGCCCTCCGCCTGCGGGCCGTACCCACATGTCCGACGTGACGATCACCGGGGGCAGGGCCGTGCAGCGCGAACTGCCCTTCACCGACACCGGTGGTGGGGGCGTCCGGCGCCCTGACCCCGCTCACGCTCGACGCGGCCGAGCGCGAGGGCAGCGGTTTCGCGGGATGCTCCAACCGGCGGCGGATCCAGGGGGGAGCATCGAGTACAGGCACCCGGCGAAGTTTTGTCCCGGATCACGGCTCCCGTTTCGTCGCCGAGGCGCCACAGGGCGCCGAGGCCAAGCCCGAGGGGTACGGATACGGCATCCCACCAGCCGCCCGCGGCCACGGTCCGCACCTCGACACAGCCCGGTCGCATCCATCACGAGGTACCGCCGACTTGCGGCCGGGCGCAGAGAAGTTGTCCCCGTGCGCAGCGCGCACCGGGCACTCTCGCCCGGACACGCTACGTCCAAGTAGCTTTACCGGTCGTATCTTTGTGCGAGCGCCAGGGAGGCTTCCATGGGACACCCCCGCCCCTTAGTGATCGACCCGACCGGCCGCGACATCCACGGCGAGGCCGCCCGCATCCGCGAGCGCGGACCGGTGACCCTCGTCGAACTGCCCGACGGCGTCCAGGCCTGGGCTGTCAGCAGCCCCGACCTCCTCAAGCGTCTGCTCACCGACCCGCGCGTCTCCAAGGACCCGCGCCGGCACTGGCCCCGGTGGATCAACGGCGAGATCTCCCCTGAGTGGCCGCTGTTCACCTGGGTCGCGGTGCAGAACATGTTCACCGCCTACGGAGGCGAGCACAAACGGCTGCGGGCCCTGGTCTCCAAGGCGTTCACGGCACGGCGCACCGCGGCGCTCCAGCCTCGTGTCGAGGAGATCACCGCGGGCCTGCTGGACCGTATCGAGGCGGCCGGTCGGCAGGGCCGAGCCGTCGATCTGCGCGAGGAGTTCTGCTATCCGCTGCCGATCGGGGTGATCAGCGAACTGTTCGGCCTGCCCGAGGAACAGGGTGCCGAGCTACGGGCCGTCGTGGACGGTGTCTTCCACACCTCCGCCACCCCCGAGGAGGTCACCGACAACTACGCGCGGTTGTACGCGGCGCTGGGCGAACTCGTCGCCGTCAAGCGGCGCTCGCCGGGCGACGACCTGGCCTCCGCGCTGATCGCGGCCCGCGACGGCGACAACCGGCTGAGCGAGCAGGAACTGCTCGACACCCTGGTGCTCATGGTCAGTGCCGGCCACGAGACCACGGTCAACCTGATCGACAACGCCATCCACCTCCTGCTGACCCATCCGGACCAGCTCGCCCACGTCCGCTCCGGCCGCGTCCCCTGGGAGGACGTGGTCGAGGAGGCGCTGCGCGTGGAGGCACCCGTCGCCAGCCTGCCCCTGCGGTACGCCGTCGACGACCTCAAGATGAGCGAGCTCGGCGGCCCGGACCAGGTGGTGATCGGCAAGGGCGAGGCCATCCTCGCCGCGTACGCGGCCGCCGGACGTCACCCCGGCAAGTACGGCGAGGACGCCCACCGCTTCGACGTCACCCGCGCCGACAAGGAGCACCTCGCCTTCGGGCACGGCCTGCACTTCTGCCTGGGCGCCCCGCTGGGCCGGCTGGAGGCCCGCATCGCACTCCGGGCTCTGTTCGACCGCTTCCCCGGGCTCCGACTCGCTGTGGCGCAGGGCGAGTTGGAACCCGTCGACTCCTTCATCTCCAACGGCCACCGCACCCTTCCGGTCCACCTGTCCTGATCACTCGCCACGCCACCACGCCAGCAGCCGGGCGCCCCATCCGTGCCGCACGAGGGCGGGCGCGTCGGACGGCCGGGGCACCGGGGCGGTGGGTGCCACGGGCTGCTCGTCGCCGACGCCGGGCGGGGTGACAGCGGCAGGCGGGAACGTCACGGGCAGTGCGGCCAGGGCCCGGTGGAAGGGGCCCGGTCGCCACGCCAGTTCCTCGACCGGTACGGCGAGTTCGACGTCGGGGAGCCGGTCGAGCAGCTTCTCCACGGCCACTGCCGCGATCAGCCGGGCCGGGCTCTGTGCCGGGCAGTTGTGCGGGCCCGCGCTCCAGGCCAAGTGGGCTCGGTTGCCCGCGCGCTGATGTGTCGTCAGAGACGGGTCGGTGTTCGCCGCGGCGAGACTGACCACGAGCGGATGCCCGGCCCGCAGCAGCGTCCCTTCGTGCACGACGTCGCGGACCGGGTAGTGGACGGCGTAGTTGGCCATGGGCGGGTCGGTCCACAGCACCTCGTCGAGGGCGTCCTCCACCGGCAGGCTGCCGCCGGAGAGACTGCCCGCGAACCGGTCGTCGGACAGCAGCAGCCGGAGGCTGTTGGCGATCAGGTTCTGCTGCGGTTCGGTGCCCGCGCCCATGAGCAGGACGAGGGTGTGCACCATCTCCTCGTCGGTGAGCCCGGCGGAGTGGGCCATGAGCCAGGAGGTCACGTCCGCCCCGGGCCGCCGGCGCTTCAGCGTGACGAGGTCCAGCAGCGTCGTAGCGAGCAGTTCGTTCGCCTGCTCGGCGTCCACGCCGTCGAAGATCCCGGACATCCCCCGCACCAGCCGCTCGCCGTAGTCGGCCGGGCAGCCGAACAGACGGTTGAACACCAGCAGGGGAAGCACCTGGGCGTACTCGCCGAGCAGATCGGCCCGCCCGGCCGGGGCGATGCGGTCGATGAGGGTGTCCGCGCTCGCCTCGACATGGCCGCGCAGGGTGGCGGAGTCGACCCGTGCCAGGCTGTCCGTGATCGCGCCGCGCAGCCTGCGGTGTTCGGCGCCGTCGGTCCACAGTGCGTTCGGCCGGTACATCATCATCGGCACGACCGGGCTGTCCATGGGGACAATGCCGTCCGCCAGGTCCTTCCAGCGGCGAGCGTCCTTGGAGAACGTCTCGGTGCCGCGCAGCACGTGCAGGGCGGCGTCGTATCCGACGACCAGCGAGGCGGTCACGCCGGGCGCCAGTTCGACCGGCGCGATCGGTCCGACCTCGCGCAGCCTCCGGTAGACGGCGGCCGGATCGGCGGCGAACTCGGGCCCGTACAGGGACTCGTGCGCGGGGCAGCCCGGCGGCACGGGCGGTACGGGAGATGTGGAGGTCACGCGTGCTCCAGGTTGCCGGTGCGGTTCAGGAGGTATTCGACGAGGCTGATGAGCGCCCGCGTGGACGAGACCCGGTCGCGGGCGTCGCACCGCACGAGGGGGGTTTCGGAGAGCAGGTCGAGGGCGTCGCGCACCTCGTCGAGCTGGTGCGCGGCGGCGCCGGGGAACTGGTTGACGGCGACCGCGTACGGCAGTCCGTGTTCCTCCAGCACGCCCATGACCTCGAAGGACTGGCTGAGGCGGCGGGTGTCGGCGAGGACGAGCGCGCCGAGCGCGCCCTGGGTCATGTCCTGCCACAGCCGGGTGAAGCGCTGCTGGCCCGGGGTGCCGAAGAGGTAGAGCACCAGGCTGTCGTTGAGGGTGAGCCGCCCGAAGTCGAGGGCGACCGTGGTGGTCGTCTTGTCCCGCATCCCTGCCAGGTCGTCGACCAGGGCCCCGGCCTCGGTCATCACCTCCTCGGTGCGCAGCGGCCGGATCTCGGAGAGCGTGCCGACGAACGTGGTCTTGCCGACCGCGAAGTGGCCCACGACCAGCAGCTTGACCGCCGTCTGCACGCTGGGGCTCAGGTAGACGTCGTCAGAGGCGGGCGCGGAGTCCATCGAGCACCTCCCGGAGGATGCGGGCGTCGGCCGGGCGGGCCGCCGGAATGGGCGCGCGGGTGACGATGTGGCCGCTGTCCATGAGGTCGGCGATCAGCACCTTGGTCACACCGACCGGCAGCGACAGATGGCCGGCCACCTCGGCGACGGACAGGGCTCCGGGCCGGCACAGCTCCATGAGCCTGCGCTTTTCCGGGTTGAGACCGGTCAGCGGCAGATCGTCGGCCGCGATCAGCAGGGTGACCAGGTCCAGGGTGTTGCGGGTGGGGTGGGCGCGGCCGTCCGTGACGACGTACGACCGCACCAGCCTGTCTGTGGGGCGGCGCTGGGGTGTCATGCCGGGCTGCCGGTGTCCTGCCGGGCAGGGCTGGTCAGCTCCTTGCCGAGCCGGTCGACGAGTTTGTGCATGCGGTAGGTGACCGCCTCCATGTCGACGTCCTCGCCGGTGGAGACCGCGAGGTAGGCGCCCTCGCCGGCGGCGACCAGGAAGACGTAGCCGTGCGCGAACTCGATCAGGGTCTGCCGCCACGGGGTGTGCGGGGTGCCGCAGAACTCGGCGGTGCTGCGGCTGATCGACTGGACGCCGGACAGGCCCGCGGCCAGCCGTTCGGCGTCGTCACGGTCGATGTCCTTGGAATGGGCGCGGAGCATGCCGTCGGCGGAGAGCAGGATCGCGTGCCGCGCCCGCGGGACCTTCAGCACCTCGTCCAGCATCCAGCCCAACGTGTTGTTGGTGGGCCCGGTCATTCGTGGCTGTTCCCTTCGTCGTCGTGGATCGTGTGCCGGGCGGCCCTGCCGGAACTGGTGCCGCGTGCGAAGGCGCCCATGCGCCGGGCGTTCTCCTCGGCCGAGCGGCCACCGACCTCGTCGGCCGCCGGTGCGGGCCGCGCGGCCGGTCGCCGTGCGCGGCGGCGGCGCCTGGGCAGGCCTCCGGGCGTGGTCGCCGCTGCCGGTCCGGGATCGAGTTCGGGTTCGGGCTCGCGGTCATCAGGGTCCGCGAGGGGTGTCGTGCCGGACGGGGGCGCGAGCGGTTCGGCGGTCGGCACGCGCCCCTCCGCAGGGGCGGGCGCGAGTGGTTCGGCGGTCGGCGCGGGCCCCTGCGCAGGGGCGGGCGCGAGTGGTTCGGCGGTCGGCGCGGGCCCCTGCGCAGGGGCGGGCACGCAGGCGGGCGCGAGCGGTTCGGCGGTCGGCACGCGCCCCTGCGCAGGGGCGGGCGCGAGCGGTTCGGCGGTCGGCGCCGGCCCCTGCGCAGGGGCCAGGTGCGTGAGCAGGGCGGCCGGCAGGAACACCACGGCGCGTGCACCGCCGTACGGGGAGAGCGTGTCCACGGAGACGGTGAACCCGTAGCGCTCGGTCAGCGCCCCGATGACGGCGAAGCCGAAGCGGGGCGGGTCGCCGAGCCGGGTGATGTCCACCGCGTGTGCGCCGGCGAGCAGTTCGGCGGCATCCTCGGCCGCCCGTCCGTCCATGCCGACCCCGGCGTCGTCGATCACCACGCAGGCGCCGTTGTGCACCGTCTGGACGGTGACCTCGACGGTCGTGCCCGGCTGCGAGTGGCGTGCCGCGTTGTCGAGGAGCTCGGCGACCGCGAGCACCACCGGTTCGACCGCGCGGCTGCGCACGGCGATGTCGACCTCGCCGTTGATGCGGATGCGCCGGTAGTCGCGGATGCGGGAGGTGGCGCCGCGTACGACCTCGATGAGCGCGGAGGTGGCACGCTGGCGGCCCGGCCATGATCCGCACAGCACGGCGACGGCCTGGGCACGACGGCCGAACTGGGCGTTGGTGTGGTCGATTTCGAGCAGGTCGCGCAGCACGCCGGGGTTGTCGTGCCGGTCCTGCATCTCGGCGATGGCCACCTGCTGTTCGTTGGCCATCGCCTGAAGGGAACGCATCGACGCCTTCAGGGCGGCCTTCGCCGACTGGTCGGCGCGCGAGCGTGCGTGCTCCACTGCGCCGACGAACCGTTCCAGAACGGCGTCGAGGCATTTCGCGAACTCGGTGTCGGCGAGCCGCTCGTCGAGCAGGCCGACGGCCGGGAACTGCTGGTGGGCCGCGTCCTCCAAGGCGGGCAGCCGGGCCGAGACGAGATGACGGAGTTCTTCGTCCCAGCCCCGCAGTCGGTCGCTCAATGCGGTGTTCCGTCTGCGCTGCCGCGCGGAGATACCTCGTTCGCGCACCAGCAGCACGGCGACGGCGATCAGGCCAACGGCCAGGCACCAGAACACCGTCTCCGGTATCCGTTCCGTCATCAGGTCCTCACAGCAGGTGGCGGGTCGACGGGCGCACGACGGTAGTAGGACGTCGCGTGACGCACTTGTCCGAGCGCGCAAGGAAGTTGCCGTGGGACGCAGGCACGTTCGTGGGACGGGCCGATCGCGCCAGGCTCGTCTCCGGCACCGGCCAATGAGGCGGGGACGAGTTCCGGAAACCGATTGCCGATCCCTAGTCTGCGCCGAGTAACGGACAAGGCCGTTCGAAGCACATCACCATGAAGGGAAAGCGTTGCCCACGGGAAGCTACGTCGTGGAGACGACGAGGACCGCCGAGGTCGCGGCAGGCGAGCGGACCGACCTGTGGAGCGAGCGCGTCGGGACGTACCAGACCCGGCTCGACTACAAGTACGCCCGCGCCGAGGGCTTCCGCGGCGAGATGGTCCGTCAGCGCAGCGACACCTACCAGGTCGTCACCTGGCACAGCGACCAGATCGAGTACGCCCGCACACCGGGCCTGATCCGCCAGATGCCGGACCCCGACTACCGGCTCCTCTTCCCGCTCTCCGGCGAACTGCGGCTGTGCCAGGGCGACCAGAAGGTGCGGCTGAGGCCGGGCACGGGCAGCCTGTTCACGCTCGGCGCGCCTTTCGAGCTCCAGCACGGCGCGTCCCTGCGCGCTGTCATCATGTCGATCCCGGCCCAGGAGATCGACGGCCCGCTGAACCGGAAGGCACCGCTGGCGACCGGCCTCGATCTGACCCAGGGTCTCGGCCGCGTGGTGCAGTCCGTGATGCACAGCCTGAGCGAGGAGCGCGAGCACCTCACCACCCCGCAGTTCGACGCCGTCTGCGACCGCGTCGTCGAGCTGCTCTGCATGCTCGCCTGCGGCGACGACCGCCCTGGCGCGCCCGGGCATCTGGCCGAGGTCGAGGCGGTGGTCCGCCGCCACGTCCGCGAGCACGCGGCCGACCCCGACCTGTCCGGCAACTCCATGGCCCGCGCCCTCGGCTGGTCCCTCCGCCAGATCCAGCTCGCACTCCAGCACGTGGGCACCACACCCCGCGATCTGATCCGCGAGGAGCGCCTCCGTCTGGTCCGCGAGCGTCTCCTGTGCACCGACTGCGCACACATGACGATCACGGACCTGGCGTTCGCCTCGGGCTTCTCCTCGGCCAGCGCCATGAGCACGGCCTTCCACCGACGCTACGGGGTGAGCCCCCGGGAGATGCGCCACAAGTCCCGCTGATACCGGGGCGGCGGTCGGGAAGCTTGTGTGGGCGCTCGCCGGCCGCCGCCTTCGTGCGTCAGTACGTCAGGGCGTCGGGCTCCACCTGCGCCTGCGTCACCGGGGCCCGGTGCCGCTGTCCCGTCACGCTGCCGAGCCAGCCGAGGAGGAACGCCACCGGCAGCGACACCAGCGCGACGGTCTGGAGGGGGAACCAGTCGATGTGCCACTCGGGCACCAGCGCCATCGGGTTGCCCGAGAAGACAGGGCTGCAGACCTGGAGTCCGATCGCGGAGCCCAGGCCGCCGTAAAGCGTCCACAGCAGTCCCCGGCGGGTGAAGCCGCGCCAGAACAACGCGTACACCAGCGCCGGGAGCAGGCAGGAGGCCGCCACCGCCAGGGAGAGCGTGGACAGGAAGCCCATGTTCCAGCCCTGGACCCACACCGCGCAGAAAATACTCAGCACCCCGACCAGGGCGGACGCGATACGGGCCGCGGCCACCTCCCGCCCCTCGGTGGTGCGCCCGCGGCGCACGACGTTGGTCACGAGATCGTGGGCCACGGCGCCCGCCGCCGCCAGGGTCACGCTCGCGACGACCGCAAGGGTCGTGAGGAACACCGCGCAGGCGACCAGCACGACGAGCCATGCCTCGCCCGTCCGCGCCGACGATCCTCCCGCCAGATCGCCGGTGAGCATCAGCAGGCTGCTGGTGGCTCCGGGATCGGCGGCGAGGATCTTCGGGGCACCGATCAACGCCGAGGCGCCGAAGCCCAGCACCGTGGTGACGAGGCAGACGGCGCCGACGATGCCGATGGTGTGGCGGACCGTACGTCGGGCGGCGGCCGGGTCGGGTGCGGTATTGAGCTGGGTGGCGACATGGGGCAGGCACGCCACACCCAGCACCACGGTGATCATCAGGCCGATGAAGTCGAGCGTGCTCTTGACCGGGCCGCCGGCTGCGAAGCGCAAGCCCGGACGCATGTAGCCCTCGGGGCGGCCACTGCCCCGAGCGGCGGTGTCGATGAGGGCGTCGGCGCTCCAGTGGAAGCGGTGCAGCAGCACCGCGGCCACGGCGAGCGCCATGGCGAGCAGGAGCACCGTCTTGATGATCTGCAGGGCGATCATGCCTCGCATCCCGCCGAAGGCCGTGGCGCAGACGACGAGCGTGCCGATCATGACGATGACGGTCTGTTCGGCGCCCGGCCCGGAAAGGCCGAGCAGCATGGCGGTGGTGCGGCCTGCGCCGGAGAGCTGGACGATCAGATACGGGATGCAGGCGCTCAGCGTGACGACGGCCGCCGCGATCCGCACGGCGGGCCCCGGGGCGCGCAGGGCGAAGGTGTCGCCGAGGGTGTAACTGCCGCGCTCGCGCAGCGGGCCGGCCAGCAGGAGCAGGACGCCGAGCGACAGTACGGTGCACAGGGCCACGAACAGGCCGTCGAAGCCGAAGACCGCGACGGTTCCCGTCGTACCGAGCACGGTCGCGGCGGAGAGATAGACGCCGGAGAGGACGATGGCTCCCTGCACGGGGCGCAGCCTGCGGCCCGCGGTGTAGAAGTCGTTGACCCGGTCGCGCTCGGGGCCGTTGAGCACACAGATCAGCAGCATCGGGACGATGAAGGTCAGAAAGCCGACGAGGACCCAGGAGCGGGTGTCCGCGTCCAGGTCGAGGGTGCCGGGTGCCCCTGCGAGCAGCATTTGAGGAAGCATCAGCGCTCCCCCTGCGGCCCGTACGAGGCCTCGTCGCTCGGTGTCTCGTCGTGGGCTTCGCCGTAGGGGGCGCGGTCGTAGCGCGCCGCCGTCCACAGCAGGAGCAATACCTGGGCGAGAAGTGTGACGACACCGAGGGTGATTTGTCCGGCGATGCGCGTGGCCAGCAGGTCCTCGGCGGTGCAGGCGAGCAGGAGGTGAACCGCGAAGGTCAGTCCGTTGACGAGCAGGAAGGACCTGCCGGGCGGGTGGGGCCGGGGTCTTTGATGGTGCTGGGGGGTGTGCGGATGGGCGTGCTGATGGGCCATGGAGTTCTCCTGGCGGGCAGGGACGCGCACATCGCCTGACTCGGGCGAGGCCTCGCGCGGGCATTGCCCCTGACGGCATTGCCCTGATGCGGGCCCACCCGAGCACGTACCGACCGGTCGGTCCATGCGTTTCGGGCCCGTCGTTGTCCGCTCCCAACGCCGGAGGGAGGTGACTGTGCCGCTGCCCATGCAGCCACCCCGGGGACGGTTCGAGCCCCGTGATCTGCTCGCAGCGGCACAACCCGCGACCACCAGCACGTTTGCCCAGGTGTGCAGGTCAGGCCCAGGATGTCACCGGGACGAACGAACTGTCCTGGCGGAACAGGTCCGTCCCGTCGGACCGTTCCACTCGCAGCTGATAGCCGTAGTGCCGCAGGTAGCGGCCCGGGTAGTTGTACGACTCGAAGCGCAGCGAACCGCTCGCCGTCCCGGTGCGCGCGATGAACGTCGCGTCCCTGGCGAACGTCGGCGTTCCGCTGTTCGCGTCGAAGCGAGCACGGAAGTCGTAGTGGCGCAGGTAGTTCCCGGACGCGTCCCGGAAGGAGTAGCCGTTCGCGTCAGCGAGGCCGGCGACGACCGTGAACGTGGCCGCCTGCTTCTCCGCCGTCGTGCTGGACGCGCTGACGACGGGAAGGTTGAGCAGGGACGACTGCTGCTGCCAGTAGCGGGTGGGGTAGTTGGCCGACCGCAAGGAGCGGGTGACGTTGCGGGCCAGGCTCGGGCCGCCCAACACCGTCTCCTTCACCACCGTGAAGTGGCGTGCCGTGCCGGAGATCGCGGGCAGGGCGGCGGGCGCCGACCAGGTGGCGAAGGTGTCGTAGCTGTCGCTGCAGTAGTAGGTGCCGTCGCCGTAGCCGTCGAAGAACAGCCGCCAGGCTCCGTTGTCCAGCTGGATCAGCGCCGGGCCCTCCCGATAGCTGCCCCAGCCCGCCCAGTTGCCGGTGCGCGTGATCGTGTAGGGGCCGGCCAGGCTCGATGCCGTGCCGTACTCGATGTACTTCGTCGTCTCGTTCTTGGTGAAGGCGTGGTAGGTCGAGCCGGTCCGCACCACGAACGTATCGATGTGGTTGGCGCCGATGCCGGACAGGGCGACCGGAGAACTCCAGCCCGTCAGCGCGGAGTTCGTCGCCCTCAGCAGATACGGCGTGAAGATCCACTCGTCGTTGGCCGTCGAGCAGGACACGATGACGTTCACGCTGCCGTCACTGTCGACGAAGAACTCCGGCGCCCACGCCCGGGACAGGTTCGCGATCGGGACCGGATGGTCGTACAGGAAGGTCCAGTTGACCCGGTCCGCGCTGCGCGCGAAGCCGATCGTCGTGCTGGTGTCCTGCCAGGTTCGGGTCGTGTACGTGACGTAGTAGTAGCCGTCCGAGTGTCTGATGACGCTGGCGTCGCGGATGCGGCCCGCGGGCGGGGTGTAGGCGGAGGAGCGCAGCAGCCGGAAGTCGGTGGCGTCGTCGGACTGGTATACGTTCACCGTTCCGTCGTCGCTGTTGGGGAACGGCACGATCGTGTAGCGGGTCGCCGAGCCGCTGGGGGGTGCGGCGGCATGGGCCGTGGCCTCGGACAGCAGCAGCGCGGAGGCGGGCACGGCGGCCATCGCGCGCAGCAGCGTGCGGCGGGACGCGGGGACGGGGGTCATGGGCGGCTCTCCCTCTGACACGGAAAACGCCGAACGTTCGGAATTTCGAACTCAGTTCGGCAAGTCGGTCAGAAGTTAGGACTGGGGCCAGAGTGCGTCAATGGTTCGCGCAATGGTGCCCCGTACACCCAAGTCCGGCTCGCCGCGAGGACGTTCCGTCGCGGACCCCCAGAGGTTACTGTTCAGTAGACAAGGCCGTCCCCGGAGGTGTTCCGCATGACGTTCGACCGTTCCGCAGGCCTGGCGGAGTCCGCCCGCGCGCTGGCCGACGGGGAGGTGACGTCCCGGGCGCTGGTCGAGCGGGCCCTGGCGCGCATCGAGGCCACGCAGGGCTCCCTCAACGCCTTCCGGATCGTCCGGGCCGAGGCGGCGCTCGCCGAGGCGGACGCGGCGGACAAGGAACTCGCGGCCGGGGCGCGGCGGCCGTTGCTCGGGGTGCCGGTGGCGGTCAAGGACGACATGGACGTGGCGGGCGAGCCCACCGCGTTCGGCTGCCAGGGGGAATTCCCGGCGATCTCCGAGGACGGTGAGGCGGTACGGCGGCTGCGCGCGGCCGGGGCCGTGATCGTCGGCAAGACCAACACCTGCGAGCTGGGCCAGTGGCCGTTCACCGAGGGCCCGGCCTTCGGTGAGACCCGGAACCCCTGGCACACCGCGCACACTCCCGGTGGCTCCTCCGGCGGTTCGGCCGCCGCCGTCGCCGCCGGTCTGGTGCCCGCCGCGCTGGGCTCGGACGGCGCCGGGTCGGTGCGGATCCCGGCCTCCTGGACCCATCTGATCGGCATCAAGCCGCAGCGCGGCCGGATCTCGACCTGGCCGCGCGGCGAGTCCTTCCAGGGCATCACTGTCAACGGCACGCTGGCCCGCACGGTCGCCGACGCGGCCCTGCTGCTCGACGCGGCGAGCGGCAACCACGAGCGCGACCCGCACCGGCCGCCCGCCGTCGACGCCTCGGCGGCCGTGGGCCGGGACCCGGGGCGGCTGCGGATCGCGCTCTCCCTCAAGCCGCCGTTCACCGCGGTGCCCGCCCGGCTCCGGCCGGAGGTACGGGCCAAGGTCGTCCAACTCGCGGACCAACTGGCCGCGTTGGGGCACACCGTCGAGGAGGCCGATCCGCCGTACGGGCAGATCGGGCTCACCTTCGTGCCCCGGGCGACCGCCGGGATCGCCGAGTGGGTCAGCGAGTCGCCCTTCCCGGCCCTGCTCGACCGGCGCACCCTGGACGCCGCCCGGCTCGGCAAGTTGCTCGGCGGGGCACCCCTGCGGGCGGCCCGGCGCGCGGAGGCGGTCCTGCACCGCCGTATCGGCACGTTCTTCGAGTCGTACGACGTGATGCTCGCGCCGACCACGGCCGCTCCCCCGCCGCGGATCGGCGCGATGCTGGGGCTCGGCGGGTTCGCCACCGACCGGGCGATGATCGCCGCCTGTCCCTTCGCGTGGCCGTGGAACGTGCTGGGCTGGCCCGGCGTCAACGTGCCCGCCGGGTTCGTCGACGGCGGACTGCCCGTGGGGGCCCAACTCCTCGGCCCCTCCCACAGCGAGCCCCTTCTGCTGTCGCTCGCGGCCCAGTTGGAGGCGGAGTTGCGCTGGCACGAGACGTGGCCGCCGGAGCAGGTGGCCGCGGAGGCGCCGGTCGCCTGAACGCCGTTCGGCGGCACCCTCTAACGTGATCCCCGTGACCGCGACCACCGAAGAAGACGTCCCCGGCCGCTCCGGCCCGTCCGCCACCGTCGAGGCCGACCCCCGAGAGGTGGGCCGGGTGCGCACCGAGTACTCGCCCGCGCACGACGGCGACCCGGACCCCGGCGAGATCGTGTGGACCTGGGTGCCGTACGAGGAGAACGACGGCCGGGGCAAGGACCGCCCGGTGCTCGTCGTGGCCCGGGAGCCGGCCGGGACTTTTCTCGCCGTGCAGTTGTCCAGCAAGCGGCATGACGCCGACCGGGACTGGGTGCCGATCGGGAACGGGCCCTGGGACCGGTCCGGGCGGGAATCCTGGGTCGACGTGGACCGGGTGCTGCGGCTGCACGAGCGGGGCATGCGGCGCGAGGCGTGCGCGCTGGACCGGATGCGCTTCAACCTGGTCCGGCACCGCCTGCGGGAGCGCTACGGCTGGAGCTGAGCGGTCCCGCGCTCCGACGCCGGCGCGAACGCCCGTACGAATGCCGCCCGCGTCGCCGCCTGCGGCGTACGGTCGAGGATCCCGAAGACCACGTGCTCGAAGCGGTCCGCGAACCGTCCGCCCGGTCCGAGCAGTCCGCGGAACGCGCCCGCCACCTGCGCCGGATCGTTCTGGAACACCCCGCAGCCCCAGGCGCCCAGCACCAGCCGCCGGTAGCCGTGTGCCGCGGCCGTCTCCAGCACCCGCTCGGCGCGCTGCGCGAGGGCGGCCGGGAGTTCGGCGACGCGCTCGGGTGCCGTACGCCGGACGACTCCCGCGTTCGGCGCCGCGGACGTGAGGAAGCCGGGCGTGTACGGCTCGTCCAGCAGGCGTCCGCGGTCGTCGCGGAAGACGGGCACGCCGGGTGAGTGGATGACTCGGTCCGTGTAGAACGCGTCCCGGTGCGCGCGGTGATGGTCGTAGAACTCCCGGACCCCGATCAGGCACGTGTACAGCGCCGAGGCGCGGCACAGGGCCTCCTCCTGCGCCTGCGCGCCGTTGAGGTAGCCGCCGCCCGGGTTGCGGGCCGAGGAGAAGTTCAGTACGGCCGTGCCGTCCCCGAGCCTGCGCGCCGCCTCCAGGCTGGACTCGCCCGTGACCTCGACGCGCGGGACGACCGGCGGCGCGGGCGGCACCGGCACGGGCTCGGGCCCGTACATGCGCGTGCCGCGCCTGGCGGCGGCCACCGCCTGCGCGATCGGCACCTCGCGGCCGTCGGAGCGGGTGTAGCCGCCCGCCGCCACGATCTGTTCCGTCTGCTGTGCGATCCCCCGCAGGCGCGCGCTCATGGCGCCACCCCCGTGAGCGCCTCGAGCGCGCGCCGGGCGCACTCCCCCGTCGTGCTCATGCACGCATCGTGGGCGATGCTCCACAGGAGGTGCAACAGAGTTTTTGAAGCCGCGAACACCCTCGGAAACCCGCGGAAACCGGATGTGACCGAAGAAGAACATCCGGGGAGGCGCCCTTGTGCGGAGCCATTTCAGCGTCTTGGGTGGGACGAGTGTGCCGTCCCGGCCCACCCGAAATGCCGGGCTGGTGGCATGGTGGAATATCAGGAGGATCCCGACATGCCAGATTCGTCTAGCGGCTCTTCGCCGAGCGGCTGTACCAGGCCCCGCACCTCGGTCTCCGAGGCCGAGGTCGAGGCCCTGGTCCGCGGTATCTGCTTCAAGACCGGTCCGCCCCGCACCCTCGGGGTCGAGGTGGAATGGCTCGTCCACGAGCTGCGCAGCCCGCAGCTCCCCGTCACACCCGAACGACTCAAAGCGGCCTACGCCGCCCTGCGGACCGTGCCCTTGAGGTCGGCGCTCACCGTCGAACCCGGCGGTCAGCTGGAGCTGAGCTCGCCGCCCGCCGCCTCCCTGATGGAGTGCATCGGTACCGTCTCCGCCGACCTCGACGCCGTCCGCGCCACCTTGCGCGGGCACGGTCTCGGTCTGGTCGGCATCGGCCAGGATCCCTGGCACGAACCCCGCCGCTATCTGCGGGAGCCGCGCTACGACGCCATGGAGGCCTGCCTGGACCGCAGGGGCCCGGCCGGCCGCGCCATGATGTGCACCTCGGCCTCCGTCCAGGTCTGCCTCGACGCGGGCCACGAGGAACCGGGACCCCTCGGCCATGTACGGCGCTGGTGGCTCGCCCACCAGCTCGGCGCGGTCCTGGTGGCGGCCTTCGCCAACTCCCCCCTCGCCGGGAACGAGCCCACCGGCTGGCGCTCCACCCGGCAGCTGATGTGGATGGAGATCGGCGCGGGCCGGGCGGGCGCACCCCCGCTGGACGGCGATCCACGCGCCGCCTGGGCCCGGCACGTCCTGGACGCGCCGGTGATGTGCGTACGCCAGGACAGCGGCCCCTGGGAGGTCCCGGAGGGGCTCACCTTCCGGGAATGGACCCGATCGGCGATACCCAGACCGCCCACGCAGGAGGACCTCGGCTACCACCTGACGACCCTGTTCCCGCCGGTCAGACCGCGCGGCCATCTCGAACTGCGCATGATCGACGCACAGCCCGGCGACGACGGCTGGATCGTGCCGCTCGCCGTGACGGCCGCGCTGTTCGACGACCCGCAGGCCGCCGAGACCGCCTACCGCGCGGTCAAGCCGCTCGCCGAACGGGCGCTGCCCAGCCCCGCGCCGCACAACCCGCTGTGGACCGACGCGGCCCGGCAGGGCATGTCCGACCCCGAACTGCACGAGGCGGCCGTCCTCTGCTTCGCCGCCGCGCTGGAGGCGCTGCCGAGGATGGGCGCCACCGACGAGGTCACGGCCGCCGTCGCGGCGTACCGGGACCGCTACATCACCCGGGGCCGCAGTCCCGCCGACGACCTGCTCGACCGCCTGCACGGGAAGGACTTCAGCTCATGACCGAGCCCTCCGTCGACACCGATGAGCTCCGGGTCCGGGCCCTGACGACCCTCACCACCGCCCGGGACCGCACCACCCTGCTCACCAGCTGCGTCGAGGACCCGGACCTGACCGCACAGCACTCCCCGCTGATGTCGCCGCTGGTGTGGGACCTGGCGCACATCGGCAACCAGGAGGAGCAGTGGCTGCTGCGGGCGGTGGCGGGCCGGGAGGCCATGCGCCCGGAGATCGACAGCCTCTACGACGCTTTCGAGCACCCGCGCTCCGCCCGTCCCACGCTGCCGCTGCTGCCGCCCGCCGAGGCCCGGCTGTACGCCGCCGACGTGCGCGGACGGGTGATGGACCTGCTGGAGAGCACCGCGTTCCACGGGACCCGGCTGACCGAGGCGGGCTTCGCCTTCGGGATGATCGCCCAGCACGAACAGCAGCACGACGAGACGATGCTGATCACCCATCAGCTCCGCAAGGGCCCGCAGGCCCTGACCGCCCCGGACCCGGATCCGGCCCCGCTGTTCACCGGCCCGGCCGAAGTCCTCGTCCCCGGCGGCCCGTTCACCATGGGCACCTCCACCGAGCCCTGGGCGCTGGACAACGAACGCCCCGCGCACCGGCGCGAGGTGGCACCCTTCCACATCGACACGGCCCCGGTCACCAACGAGGCGTACCAGGCGTTCATCGAGGACGGGGGCTACTCCGTCGAGCGCTGGTGGGCCCCGGCCGGCTGGGACCACATCCGGCAGCACTCGATCGACGCCCCGCTGTTCTGGCGCCGGGACGGCGACCAGTGGCTGCGCCGCCGCTTCGGCGTCACCGAGGTCGTACCGCCCGACGAGCCGGTCGTGCACGTCAGCTGGTACGAGGCCGACGCCTACGCCCGCTGGGCCGGCCGGCGGCTGCCCACCGAGGCCGAGTGGGAGAAGGCGGCCCGGCACGACCCCGTCGGCGACCGCTCGATGCGCTACCCCTGGGGTGACGAGGACCCGCGGCCCGAGCACGCCAACCTCGGCCAGCGGCATCTGCGCCCCGCCCCCGCCGGAAGCTACGAGCAGGGCGAATCCCCGCTGGGTGTGCGCCAGTTGATCGGCGATGTGTGGGAGTGGACGGCGAGCGACTTCCTGCCCTACCCCGGGTTCGTCGCCTTCCCGTACAAGGAGTACTCGGAGGTGTTCTTCGGGCCGGAGTACAAGGTGTTGCGCGGCGGTTCGTTCGCCGTGGACGCGGTGGCCTGCCGGGGCACGTTCCGCAACTGGGACTACCCCGTCCGCCGGCAGATCTTCTCCGGTTTCCGCACGGCCCGCTCGGAGGCCGTCTGATGTGCCGTCATCTGGCGTATCTGGGGCCCGAGGAGCCACTCGGCAGCTACGTCGTACGGCCCCCGCACGGCCTGTACCGGCAGTCCTGGGCGCCCCGGCGGCAGCGGTACGGCACGGTCAACGCCGACGGTTTCGGGGTCGGCTGGTACGCGGCCGGTGACCCGGTGCCGGCCCGCTACCGGCGGGCGGGTCCGATCTGGGCGGACCAGTCCTTCGCCGATCTCGCCCGGGTCGTACGGACGACGGCGCTGCTCGCGGCGGTCCGGGACGCGACCCTGTCCGGCGCGGACGCGGAGGCCGCCGCGGCGCCCTTCGCCTCCGGCGTCTGGCTGTTCAGCCACAACGGCGCCGTGCCGGGCTGGCCGGACTCCCTGGCGCCGCTGACCCGGACCCTGCCGGCGGTGGACCTGCTGTCCCTGGAGGCCCGCAACGACTCGGCGTTCGTGTGGGCCCTGGTCCTGGCCCGGCTGCGCGCCGGGGACGACACGGGCCAGGCGCTGGCCGACACGGTCCAGGAGGTGGCCGAGGCGGCGCCGGACGCCCGGCTGAACCTGCTGCTGACCAGCGGCGACACCATCGCGGCGACCGCCTGGGGCGACACGCTGTGGTACCTGACGACACCCGGCCACGGCACGGTCGTGGCCTCCGAGCCGTACGACGACGATCCGCTCTGGCACGAGGTCCCGGACCGCACTCTCCTCGTGGCGAGCCGCACGGACGTCACCCTCACTCCCCTCAAGGAGCCCCGCACGTGAGCCCGTTCCTTCTCACCCGCCAGCTGCCCGAGGACGCGACGGAGGCCGCCCTGCGCGCCGACGTCCTGCACGGCCTCACCCGCACCCCCAAGGCACTCCCGCCGAAGTGGTTCTACGACGCCCACGGCAGCGAACTCTTCGAGCGGATCACCGAGTTGCCCGAGTACTACCCCACGCGCGCCGAACGCGAGATCCTCATCGCCCGCGCCGCCGACATCGCCGCCGCCACCCACGCCCGCACCCTGGTCGAACTCGGCTCCGGCTCCTCGGAGAAGACGCGGTACCTGATCGACGCGCTGACCGAACTGCACACCTACGTCCCCGTCGACGTCAGCGAGAGCGCCCTCACCCAGGCCGGGCACGCCCTCATCGAGGAGCGGCCCGGACTCGCCGTGCACGCGCTCATCGCCGACTTCACCGGCGGGCTCACCCTGCCCGACACCCCAGGCCCCCGGCTGGTGGCGTTCCTCGGCGGCACGATCGGCAACCTGCTGCCCGCCGAGCGCGCCGACTTCCTCGCCCGGGTCCGCGCCCTGCTGGCCCCCGGCGACGCCCTCCTCCTCGGAACGGACCTGGTCAAGGACGAGAAGGTGCTGGTCAGGGCGTACGACGACGCGGCCGGGGTGACGGCCGCGTTCAACAAGAACGTCCTGACGGTCGTCAACCGCGAACTCGGCGCCGACTTCGATCCCGGCGCCTTCGACCATGTGGCGCTGTGGGACCCCGAGTGCGAGTGGATCGAGATGCGGCTGCGGGCCCGGACCGGGCAGACGGTGAAGGTGCCCGCGCTGGACCTGGCCGTCGACTTCGCGCCGGGCGAGGAGCTGTACACCGAGATCTCGGCGAAGTTCCGCAAGGAGGGGGTGCGCGCCGAACTGTCCGCGGCGGGTCTCGACCTGACCCACTGGTGGACGGACGAGGAAGGCCGGTTCGCCCTGTCACTGAGCGTGGCGCGGTGACCGACGGCTCGCGCGGCGTCGCCGCCTGAGGCACGGTGGAGTGATGGAGAGGAGCACCCGCATGTCGAACCACACCTATCGGGTCACCGAGATCGTCGGCAGCTCGCACGAGGGCGTCGACCAGGCCATCCGCAACGGCATCGCCCGCGCGTCGCAGACCTTGCGCAATCTGGACTGGTTCGAGGTGACCCAGGTCAGGGGCCAGCTGGAGAACGGAGAGATCGCGCACTGGCAGGTCGGCCTGAAGGTCGGGTTCCGGCTCGAGGACTCCGACTGACAGCCGCCGATGAGTTCGGGGGGAGAGACGGGTCAGCACTGGTATGACACGCATCGTCGCTGACATCTCGGTCTCCCTCGACGGCTTCGTCACCGGTCCTGACCCCGGCCCCGACAACGGCCTGGGCACCGGTGGCGAGGCCCTGCACACCTGGGCGTTCTCCGACGACCCGGACGACCGCCGGCTCCTGCGCGAGGCAACCGCCCGCTCGGGTGCCGTCGTCCTCGGCCGCCGGCTCTTCGACATCGTCGACGGGCCGGGCGGCTGGGACGACGAGGTCGGCTACGGCGCGGGCGAGGCGGGAAAACCCGCCTTCGTCGTCGTGACCGGCGCGCCGCCGGAGTCGGTACGGCTGACCGGTCTCGACTGGACGTTCGTCACGACGGGGGTCGCCGATGCCGTCGCGGCCGCTCGCGAACGCGCGCCGCAGGGCCTCGACGTCGTCCTCATGGGCGGCGGCGCCACGATCCGCTCCGCGTTCGACGCCGGTCTGGTCGACGTGCTGTCCCTGCATCTCGCGCCGGTCGTCCTCGGCGCGGGGACGCCCCTGTTCACCGGCGGCCCGCCGCGGACGCTGGTGCGGCGAAGCGTGACGCCGACCACGACGGCGACGCATCTGACGTATGACGTCCTGTGAGAGGCATGTCCTGTGAGGGACGTGTCCTGTGAGGCGGCATGTCCTGTGAGGGGCGTGAACGACGCCCTGCGACGGGCATGGATGACGCATGCCCTCAGAGGACTGGCACCTCACCCAAGACATCGACGAATTCCTCACCCACGCCGGGGAGTTCCTGCGCTCACGGCCCGCACTGCACACCACCCCGCTGTCGGTGACCGAGAAACTCCGCACGCTCGGGCCGCAGGCGTACGGCGGCGGCGCACCGGTCCTCGGCCGTCTGGACCGGGCGGGCGAGGTCCGGGCGACGTTCTACTGCTTCCCGAACCTCGGCCTGAACGTCACCTCCCTCACCCCCGCCCAGGCCGAGTCCCTCGCCACGCACCTGCTGGCCCTCGGCCACTCCATCCCGTACGTCACCGCGGACGAGAGCACCGCCAACGCGTTCGCCGAGGCCTGGCAGCGGCACACCGGCACGACCTCGAAGCCCCGGGTACGGCTGCACCTGTACCGCCTGGACGCGCTCACCCCGCCGGAGCCCTTCCCGGCGGGCCGGGGCCGGCTCGTGGGCGACGAGGACCAGGAGCACCTGATGCGCTGGTGCCGCGAGTTCGCGGCGGAGGTGGGGGAGGAGGTCTCCATCACCGCGGCCACCTGGGCGGGCACGCGCTTCGCCGAGAAGCGCTACACCTTCTGGGAGACCCCCGACGGCTCCCCCGTCTCCATGGCGGGCGCCAACCCGATGGTCGGCGGCCAGGTCCGGGTGGACCCCGTCTACACCCCGGCCCACCTGCGTGGCCACGGCTACGCGGCAGCCGTGACGGTCGAGGTGAGCCGGGCGGCACTGGCCGCGGGCGCCGAGGAGGTGGTCCTGTACACGAACGCGGCCAACCCCACCAGCAACGCCCTGTACCAACGCCTCGGATACCGCCGGCTCACCGACGTCGTGGTGCTCGACTTCTCATGAGCCGGAGATCAGGTCCGCCCCTCCTTCTCCTGTGCCGTCTTCAGGGCCGCGGACGGCTTCGCCCAGTGCGCCCGTACGACGGTGAATCCGGCCTGTTCCGCGTCCGCGCAGACGAGTTCGTCGTCGTCCACCAGGACCCGGATCTCCCGGGTGCGGGCGAGGCGCCGGAGGATCTCCAGCTTGGTGCGCCGGGCGGGGCGGCGGTCGTTGTCACGGCGCATGTGGACCCGGCCCTCGGGCAGACCCTGGGCCGCCAGCCACTCCAGCGTGTCGCTTCGGCAGCGCTCGGGGCGGCCGGTGAGGTAGACGATCTCGCACTCCTCGGCGCTGGCCAGCACCAGCGCGATGCCCTCGGGGATCGGCGGGTCCGCGGGCGCGGCGGCGAAGAAGGCGTCCCAGTCGCGGGGCTTGGACTCCAGGAACCGCTGCCGGTGGGCGGTGTCGGCGAGGGTGTTGTCGAGGTCGAACACGGCGAGCGGAAGCCTGTTGCTGTCGGTCACGGCGTCAACTGTACGCAGCGGGCGGCCCGGTGACCGGCACGAACGCCATGGACGGCATGCTTCTGTCATGCCTTCGACGCCCCGCACCCCCCTCACCGCCTCCGCCTCCGCCTGCACGCTCGTCGTCTGCCGCGGCTGCTGCTGCGGCAACGCCCGCAAGCACCCCGGCACCGATCACGAGGGGCAGTTGGAGATCCTGCGCGGCGCGGCGGCCGAGCACGGCTTCCGGATCCGTACGACGGACTGCCTCGGCCCGTGCGACCAGGCCAACGTGATCGTCGTCGGGCCCTCGGCGGCGGGCCGCCGCTCCGGCGGACGTCCGACCTGGATCGGCTTCGCCTCGGACCACGACAGCGTCGACGAGATCGTGGAGTGGGCGGCGGCGGGCGGGCCGGGCGTGGCCGAGCCGCCGGTGACCCTGGAGCTGCAGTTCATCGATCCGCCCAAGGAGGCGAGGGTCCGCTCCCGCCGCTGACCGTCGAACCATTCGCCAGTTGTCAAAGGCGTACGGGCGCGGACCGCTGCGCCCCGAGGAGTGCGACGGCCGTCGGCCGCCCGCCGCCGGCCTTCAATGCAGGGCGGGAATGACCCCCGCCGCCTCCAGGCGTTCGGGGTCCGCTCCGAGGATCGCCTCGTGGGCCAGACGCAGGGACGGGCCGGGCTCGACGCCCAGTTCCTCTCTGAGGACCCGGCGGGCGCTGCGGTACACCGCGAGCGCGTCGCCCTGACGGTTCGCCCGGTACAGGGCGACCATCAACTGGTGGTGGAAGGGCTCCCGCAGCGGGTGTTGCAGGACCAGGCCGCGCAGTTCCTCGATCATCTCGTGGTGGCGGCCGAGGGCCAGCGCTGACTCCATCCTCAGCTCGGTGCAATTCAGCCGTTTCTCGTCCTGGACCGTGGTGAACGAATCTATGACGAGGGAGCCGGGAATACCCTCCAGCACGGGGCCGCGCCACAGCGACAGCGCCCGGCGGAGCAGTTCGGCGGCGTGCTGGTAATCGGCTGCCATATAGCGTTCTCGGCCACGGGTGTAGAGCATCTCGAATTCATGGAGATCGGTCACCGTACCGCCGGTGTCGAGGATATATCCCGGCGGCGTCGTGAGGATCGGCGATATTCCTCGCGGCGTGCTCAGGATTTTCCGTAGTTGTGAGATGTACACCCGCAGGCTCGCGACCGCGCAGCGCGGTGGATCCTCCTCCCACAGTTCCGTCACGAGTTTCTCTCCGGCCACCGGCTCACCCGCCCTGATCAGCAGCAGGGCAAGCAGTTTGACGAGCTTGGGCGGCTCGGGTGTCAGGTCGGCACCGCCCCGGGTCACCCGCAGGCGCCCGAGCAGGTCGTAGCGCAGTGGCTGGTCAGCCTGTACAGAGGACAGGGCCACAGCAAACCCCCCAGAATGCGTGGGTACGCATTCAACTTATTCTGGTTCCCCCGTCCGTCCTCAGGTCTGGGACGCACATAGTCGACGATATATCGACTGGTGCGTGAAGCATATGCGAGCCCTCCTCTCGCTGCCACCCCCTCCCTGTTACGCCGTCATTAAGTGCAACACAACTCGGGCCGCCGGATTCGCGCCGGGAATGCATTTCGGCCGTTCGAATTGGATGGCAGCCCGGCCCGCAACCCAGGGCCGGGCTGTCCGCCGGACACCGTCCGGGGCCGGGACGGTCAGACCGCGACCGTCCGCCCCGGGTCGAGAGTCCGGGTGAGCCAGGAGAACAACCGGTCGTGGAAGAGCCGCATGGCTCCGGAGTGGCAGTGCGCCCCGCCACCCTCGTCCGCGGGGAACACCTGCAGCGTCTTGGGCGAGTTCAGCCCTGTGTAGACCTTCTTGGCGTGCTCCAGCCCGGCGAAGAACAGGTCCTCCTCCGCGTCCATCGCTAGCACGGGACAGCGCACCCGACCGATGACCTCCGACAGGTCGAAGTCGGGCAGCCGGCGCAGCAGTCCGGCCGGGGTGTCGGTGCCGAAGGTCCACAGCGCGTGTCGCAGCAGCCAGCGGGTGAAGGTCTGTTGGGCCGCGATCCCCCACATGACCGGGTTGGCGAAGTCGTCGTGTCCCTGCTCGACCCACTCCAGCACGAAGGGCGGCAGGGCGACGACGTCGCCGAGCTGCCAGACGGCGTCGTGGGCGACGCAGCCGGCCAGCCGGTGCTCGAAGGCCGCCGCCCGCACGGCGAGCAGCCCGCCGAGGCTGGTACCGACCAGCGCCAGCCGGTCGGGGTCCACGCCGGGCAGGCCCAGGGCGTGGTCCACGACCGGCGTGACGACGTTCTCCCAGTCGGGCCGGAAGACCAGGCCTTGGTCGCGCACGACGGAGCCCTGTCCGGGCCCTTCGAAGCAGAGGCAGTTCCAGCCGTGCGCGAGGGCCGCGGCGGCGACGAAGAAGTAGCCCTCCTCGACCGTGGAGTCGAGCCCGCCGTGGTGGATGATCGTCGGCCGGGGCTCGTCGGAGTCGTCGACCCGGTAGAGGTAGGCGGGCAGGGAGGTGTCCTCGTAGGGGATGCGGATGAACTGCGGCGGGTGCTCCATGAGTTCGGCGGCGTCGGCGAAGGTCTCCCGGGACAGTCGCATCAGCCGCGCCGCCTCCGCGCCATGCGGGTCGTCCCGCTCGAAGAACTCGGCGGTCCGGTAGTAGTTGTGGGCGCGCAGCAGCGCCGCCCGGGCGGAGTCGGTGCGGCCCTCGCCGCGTGCCGTGACGGCCAGGCCGTGGACACGTTCGGCGAGCGAGGTCCACGCGCGCCGCCAGGCGTCGGTGTCTCCGCCGGGGATGCGGGAGGCGACCGCGACGACCTCGCCGAGCTGCGCGCCACCGTAGTCCGCGTATCCGGCGGCGCGCAGTGCCTGGTAGTCGAAGGCGGGGTCGTCGAAGAGGAATTTCATGGCAGCGGCTCCTCTGGTGGGGGCAGGTGCTCCGGTGGGGTGGCCGGGTGGGTCCCGGCGCGGCTCGTGCGGGTTCCGTTGAGGAAGGTGTCGACGATGCGTTCGGCGAACGCCGCTGAACGCACAGGGCGTTGGCGCAGGATCAGGCGGGCGGCCATCGGGCCGGTGAGGATCTCGACGGCGTCCTCGAGGTCGAGGTCGGCGCGGAGTTCGCCGCTGTCGACGCCGTCGGCCAGGACCCGCAGGAGGGCCTCGTGGCGGGCGGCGACGACGGTGTCCTCGAACCGCTCGACGAGTTGAGGGCGGCGTACGGCCTCACCGAGCAGGCTGCCGATCAGCCGGTGCAGGTTGGTGTCCTGGCCGCGGTGGCGGAGCTGGTCGACGAGGGCCACCAGCCGGTCCCGCAGGCTGAGCCCGTCCAGCGGCGGCACGGGCAGGTCGAGGCTGCCCAGCGCGGCCAGCACCAGCTCCTCCTTGTTGCGCCAGCGGCGGTAGATGGTGGCTCGGGCAACGCCCGCGCGCTGGGCGACCAGGTCCATCGACAGGTCGCCGAAGCTGCACCCCTCGCTGAGCAGGCCCAGGGTGCTGTGCAGGATGGCCTGGTCGGCGGCGGGGTCGCGCTGACGGCCGCCCCGGGGGGACGGTCCCGGGGCAGCCGTGGGCGGCTCGGCGTGGGGCATACGGCTCAGACCTCCGTGGTGTGGACTTCTCGCGCGGTCGCCCCCTGGCCGCCGGCGGCACCGGCGAGGGCACGGGAGGGCAGGAACAACAGGCTCACGAGGGCGCCGAGCAGGGTGGCGCCGGCCGCGACGAGGGCCGTGAGGTGCATGGCGGCCAGGAACGCGTCGACGGCCCGGTCGGCGAGCGGCGCACCGTGCGGGCCCAGCTCCCGGGCGGCGGTGAGGGTGGTGGCGATGGACTCTCGCGCCGGCTCGCGGGCGGGGGCGGGCAGCGCCGTCAGGTCGTCCTCGATCCGGGAGCGGTAGGCGGCGGAGAGCACCGAGCCCAGGACGGCGACCCCGAGGGCGCCGCCCACCTGACGGAAGGTGGTGGTGACCGCCGAGCCGGTGCCCGCCCGTTCCGGGGAGACCGCGGACATGGCGGCCGAGGTCGCGGGCGGCATCACGCAGGCGATGCCGAGGCCCATGACGAACAGGACGGACTCGATGACCCAGACGTCGGTCCGCTCGTCGATGACGGCCACGGCGAGGAAGGCCAGCGAGGTGAGCAGCATGCCGGTGGCGCACACCGGCCCCGCCCCGATCCGCTTGGCCAGCAGTGTGGCCGGCGCCGAACAGGCCAACTGGGCCACGGCCAGGGGCAGTAGCAGGAACCCGGCCTCCAACGGCGTCCAGCCGCGCACGCTCTGGAGATAGAACACCAGGAAGAAGGTGGCGCCGAGCAGGGCGAAGAAGACCAGGCCGATCACGGTGACAGCGGCCGAGAAGCGCCGGACGGTGAACAGCTCCAGGTCCAGCGCGGGCCGTTCGGCGCGATGCTCCCACCTGGCGAACAGGCCCAGGACCACAAGACCCCCGAGGATCGGGCCCCACACCGCGGCCTCCGCCCAGTGGTCGGACTCGCCGCCCCGTATCACGCCGTACACGAGTGAGGTCAGTCCGGCGACGGACAGCAGGGCGCCGACCGGGTCGAGGCCGCCGCGGCCGGGGTCCTTGGACTCGGGGATCACGACGAGGGCGGCGACCGCGCCGACCAGCACGACGGGCAGGTTGATCAGAAACACCGAGCCCCACCAGAAATGCTCCAGCAGCGCGCCGCCGGTGATCGGTCCGAGGGCGACGGCAAGTCCGGCGGCACCGGCCCACAGACCGATGGCCTTGGGGCGCTCGGCGGGCGGGAACACCGCCATGATGATCGCCAGGGTGGCCGGCAGCACCAAGGCGGCCCCGACCCCCAACCCGGCCCGCGCGACGATCAGTTCCTCGGCGCTGCGGGCGTAGGCGGACCACAGGGAGCAGACGCCGAAGACCGCGAGTCCGGCCAGCAGGACGCGTTTTCGCCCCCAGCGGTCGGCGAGCGCTCCGGCGGTGAAGAGCAGCGCGGCGAAGACGAGCGCGTAGGAGTCGATGGACCACTGCAGCGCGCCCGGCGAGGCCCCGAGGCCCTCGGGGGCGGGCTCGGCCAGGGTCTTCAGGGCCACGTTGAGGATCGACGTGTCCAGGACCACGAGCAGCAGCCCGACCAGGAGAACCGCGAGGACGCGCCAGCGGTGCGGGTGCCCGGTCTGTGACGGGTGATCGGAGGACGTGCGGCGTAAGGGAGTTGTCACGGATGTCCGCTCCTCGGTGAGAAGAGGGTGATCGTGAGCGAGTGCCGTTCGGCCTTGACGCTAGACCCGGCGAGCAATCGAGTCAACGGTGTATCGAAACACCGTTGACTCGATTCCCGGACCCCGGGCCCTCACCCGTCGGGTCCCAGCGCGCGAGCCACGACGAAGCGGTCCATGACCGGATCGCACCGCAGCCGCCAGCCCGGCGCGGTCCGCTCCAGCCACCAGCCGGTCTCCGGGACGAGCCGGGGGCGCAGGCGGGCGAAGTCGTGGGCCAGGCCGAGGCCGAGGGCCTTGGTGTAGGCCTCCTTGAGCGTCCACAGCCGTACCAGCCGCGCGTTCCGCGCGACGGGCGACAGGTCGCGCAGCTCGGCCAGTTCCTCCAGGTGGCATATCTTCTCGGCGAGCCCCGGCGCCAGCAGCGGGCGGTCCCGCGCCTCCACGTCCACGCCGATCCGGCGGCCGCGGGCGACGCCGACGACGAGCACGTCGTCGGTGTGACTGATGCTCACGTCCAGCCCGGCGGGCGCGCGCAGCACCGGCCGTCCGCGCCCGTCCCGGTCCAGGAGCACGTGGTGCGGCTCCGCGCCGCCGAGCGCGGCCACCACGTGACGCAGCAGCGACCTGGCTCCCCACGACCGTGCCCGGGCGAGGTCCGCACCGCCATACCCCTCCGGTCGGCCCGCCCACTCGGCCAGTCGGCCAAGGCAGACGGCATGCCCGCCGGGAGGCAGCGGAGCGTCGGGGAGCCGGCCGGCCTCGAACACGTCCTCTGCCCACACGTGGCCTCCTCGCACAACAGTTCAGGCACCGGGTGCCAGCACCTTACGTGTCCCAACCGGCACCCTCCGTCGCATCCGGTCGGCGCTCCGCCTCAAACCGTTGACGTGCGCACCAATTTTCGCTTTACGCCGCCTTTTCACCGCACCCCAAGGGTGGGGACATCGGATGGCACTCGGTGCCGCCGCAAGGGATCGGATCGGGGAGAGGACAGCTCGTGCCACACCAGCTTCACTACCGGACGATGACGGACGCCGTACGCACCGGCGCGGAGCGCCATCCGGGGCGTCCCGCGTTCGTCTACCTGCACGAAGACGGCCCGGACATGCGGCCCGAACACCTCAGCTACGCCGAACTCGACCGCCGGGCCCGCGTGGTGGCCACCCGGCTGCGGCAGGCGTCCCCCAAGGACCCCTCGCGTCCGGTGCTGCTGCTCTACCCGCCGACCCTGGACTTCGTCACGGCCTTCCTGGGCTGCTTCTACGCCGGACGCACGGCCATCCCCGCGCCCCTGCCCGACGAGCCGGGCGAACGGCTCGCCCGCGTCCACGGCATCCTGCGGGACGCCGACGTCGGTGCGGTGCTGACGCTGCCGAAGTACCGGCAGGGCATCAGCGCCTGGCTGGCCGCCGCCGGCGAGCGCGACGTGCTGTGCCTGGCCACCGGCGGGGACACCGAGGAGACGGCCGACCCGGACCTGTGGACCCCGCCCCGGACCCGCGACTCGGACGTGGCCTTCCTCCAATACAGCTCCGGCTCCACCAGCGAGCCGAAGGGCGTCATGGTCACGCACGCCAACCTCGCCGCCAACGAGGAGGCCATCCGCGGGGCCATGGTGACCCCGGACGGCGTGGTGGCGGGCAGTTGGCTGCCGCTCTACCACGACATGGGGCTCATCGGCATGACCCTGCACCCGCTGTGGGTGGGCGGCACCAGCGTGCAGATGTCGCCGATCGCCTTCATCAAGCAACCGCACCGCTGGCTGCGCATGATCCACGACTACCGGGTCGAGGGCACCGCCTCCCCGAACTTCGGCTACGAGCTGTGCACCCGCCGCGTCACCGAGGAACAGTCGGCCGACCTGGACCTGTCCAGCCTGCGGGTCGCCCTCAACGGCGCCGAACCGGTCCGCGCCGACACCCTGCGCGCCTTCGTGAGCCGTTTCGCCGGCAACGGGCTGCGCCCGCAGGCCATGCTGCCCTGCTACGGCCTGGCCGAGAACACCCTGCTGGTCTCCAGCGGGGACACCGAGACCCCGCACGTCGAACTGACCGTCGACGCGCAGGCCCTGGAGCAGGACGAGCTGCGCCCCGCCCGCACCGACCGGCCCACCCGCACCCTGGTCGGCTGCGGCCGGCCGAAGAACACCGAGGTGCTGATCGTGGACCCGGTGACCCTGCGGGTCCTGCCCGGCGGCCAGGTCGGCGAGATCTGGCTGCGCGGCGACTCGGTGGCGGGTGGCTACTGGAACCGCGAGGAACTCACCGCCGAGACCTTCCGGGCCGAGACGGCGGACGGCCGCGTCGGCTACTTCCGCACCGGCGATCTCGGGGCCCTGCTCGACGAGGAGCTCTACGTCACCGGGCGGATCAAGGAGATGCTCATCCAGCACGGCCGCAACCTCTATCCGCAGGACATCGAGCAGGCCGTCCAGGAGTCCGGGGATTCCTTCCGGCGCGGCGGGGGCGCGGTCTTCACCGTCACCGACGAGGCGTCCGAGCGCGCGCACGTGGTCGTGGTGCAGGAGCTGCGGGCCCACGCCGCCGACCAGGACCTGGCCGGCCTCGCCGCCGGCGTCCAGTCCCTGCTCAGCCGTCAGTTCCAACTGCCCTCCGTGAACGTGGTCCTGGTGCGCACCGGCGTGATCCGCAAGACCACCAGCGGCAAGACGCAGCGCACCCTCATGCGCCGGCTCTTCCTCGACGGCGCCCTGCCGGTGCTGCACCAGCGACTCCAGCCCTCGGTCGCCGCCCTGGTCCCCGCGACGGCCAACGCACCGGAGCCCGCCTCCACCCCCCGTTGATCCGAAGCCCTCAGCCCCTCGGAGAGAGAAAAGCCATGAGCATCGCCCCCGAAACCCGCGCCGCCCCTCCCACCGCTCCCATGGACCGGCACTCGCCCCACGGCACGGCATCCGACCTCGAACCGTGGCTGACCGGGCGGGTCGCCTTCCACCTGCGCCGGACGGCCGAGGAGATAGACCCGGACACCCCCCTCGCCGACTACGGCATCGACTCCGTCGCGGCGATCAGCATCTGCGGCGAGATCGAGGAGCGGCACCGGATCCCGGTCTCCCCCACCATCGCGTACGACTTCCCGACCGTGCACGCCATAGCCGCCCATCTCGCCGAACGCCTGGCCGACCTGGCGTCGGACGGCGAGGGCCGGTCATGACCGTGCGCGAACCCATCGCGGTCGTCGGTCTCGACTGCCGGTTCCCCGGCGCACGCGACGCCCAGGAGTACTGGGCGCTGCTCATGGACGGACGCGACGGCACCGGCCGGGTGCCCGAACAGCGCTGGGACGCCGAGCGCTACCACTTCGCTTCCTCCACCCCTGCCGACGACCGGCCGCCCGGCCGCAGCAACACCGTGCGCGGCGGCTTCATCCACGACCCCGACGCCTTCGATCCCGCCTTCTTCGGGATCGCGCCGCGCGAGGCCGCCGCGATGGATCCGCAGCAGCGGATGCTGCTGCAGTGCGCGTGGCGGGCGATCGAGGACGCCACTCTCGCTCCTCAGGACCTGGCCGGTACGGCGACCGGCGTGTTCGTCGGGGTGATGGCCAACGAGTGGGCGTTCCTGGCGCTCGGGGACTACGACCGGATCACTGCACGCCACGGCTCCGGCAACGGCTACTTCATGGGCGCCAACCGCGTCTCGTACCACCTCGACCTCAAGGGGCCCAGCCTGGCCGTGGACACGGCCTGCTCCTCCTCCCTCGTCGCCGTGCACCTCGCCATGAACTCGCTGCGCTCCGGCGAGAGCGACCACGCCCTGGTGGCCGGCACCAACCTGATCATGACGCCGGTCATCAACATCTTCTACACCCAGGCCGGTCTCTCCGCGCCCGACGGCCGCTGCAAGCCCTTCAGCGCCGCGGCGGACGGCATCGGGCGCGCCGAGGGAGTGGCGGTGCTGGTGCTGCGCCGCCTCAGCGACGCCCTGGCGGACCGTCAGCCGGTGTACGCCGTGCTGAAGGAGACGGGGAGCAACCAGGACGGCCGCAGCAACGGCATCACCGCGCCCAACCGCTGGGCCCAGGAACAGCTGATCGAGTCGGTGTGGCAGCGGGCCGGCGTCACTGCCGACGACATCGGGTTCGTCGAGGCACACGGCACCGGCACCCTGCTCGGTGACTTCATCGAGGCCCAGGCGCTCGGCCGGTTCACCGGTGACCGCAGCGGCGGCAGCGTCGCGCTGGGCTCGGTCAAGAGCAACTTCGGGCACGCCGAGGGCGCGGCGGGCCTCGCCGGACTGATCAAGGCCGTCCTCGCGCTGCACCACCGCACGGTGCCGCCGAGCCGCTACGCCCACGACGAGAACCCGCGCCTGAACCTGTCCGGAAACCGGCTGAACCTGCTCAAGTCGCCGCTCCGGCTGGGCTCCGGCACCGTGCACGCCGCGGTGAGCAGCTTCGGCATGGGCGGCAGCAACGCCCACGCCGTGCTGGCCTCCGCACCCCGGGTGAGCCACCGGACCCGCCCCGGCGCACCGGGCGTGTTCACCGTCTCCGCCCGCAGCGCGGAGGGGCTGCGGGCCAACCTGCTGGTCCAGGCCGACGCCCTGGCCCGCCGACCGGGCGACCAGCTGGCGCAGCTGTGCTGGACCAGCAACCGGGTCAAGTCCCGGCTGCCGCGACGGGCGGCCGTCGCCGCCCCCGACCTGCCCGCGCTGGTGGCGGGGTTGCGCGAGGCCGCCGAACAGGCCGACGGGAGCGGGACCACACGCCGTGCGGCGCCGTCGGTGGCGTTCGCGTTCACCGGGCAGGGCGCCCAGGACCCGCGTACCACCGCCTCCTGGTACCGGTCGTGCCCCGTCTACGCACGCCACCTCGACGACCTGGACAAGCTGCTCGCCCCGCACACCGGGCACTCCGTGCGCGATCTGCTCCTCGACGACGGCCCGGGCATCCACCGCCCGGGGCTGCTCCAGCCCGCGCTGTTCGCCATCGGGTACGCCATGGCCGCCACCCTGGCCGAGGCCGGGATCAGGCCCGCCTACGTCATCGGGCACAGCATCGGCGAGTTCGCCGCCGCCTGCGTGGCCGGAGCGCTCGACCCGGCGGAGGCCGCCCGGCTGGTCGCCCGGCGCGGGGCACTGATGGAGAGGCTGCCCGACGGCGGCGGGATGCTCGCGGTGGCCCTGGACGCCGCGGAGGTCGAGCCGCTGCTCGCGGGACGGCAACGGCTCGGCCTGGCCGCCGCCAACGGCCCCCGGCGGACGGTGATCGCCGGCGACCGCGATGAACTCGTGGAGCTCACAATGGAGTTGGCGGAACGCAAGGTGGCCGCACGGCCGCTCGCGGTCTCCCACGCCTTCCACTCGCCGCTGATGCTGCCCGTCGTCGAGGAGTTCCGCCAGGCGTGCGCGGGCACAGCCGACCGGCGGCCGAACCTGCCGGTCTTCTCCACCGTGCACGGCAGGGAGCTGACCGACACGGAGACCCTGGACGCCGACTACTGGGCGGCGCAGATCACCGCGCCGGTGCGGTTCGCCGACGCCGCCCGCGCGCTGCTCGCCACCGACGTCACCCACGTGGTGGAGCTCGGCCCGTCCGCTGTGCTCACTCCGCTGCTGTCCCGCCTGCGCGCCGAGGTCGGCTCGCCGGTGAGCCTGCACGCCGCGCACCCCGGCGAACGCGCCCCCGGCCACCGGCCCCAGCAGTTGTTCGGCGAGCTGTGGTGCGCAGGCCTCACCCCCGACTGGGACGTGCTGTACACCGAGTCCGACCGGCTGCCCCGACGGCTGCCGCCCCACCTGTTCGACACGTCCTTCCGCGCCTGGCGCTCCGGCGCCGCCCCCCGTCGTCCGGAACCGTCCGCGCCCCCCGCCCCCCGCGGCGCGGACACCGCGGGACCGCCGTGTGCGGACCGCGGGGACCCGTGTCCGCCGTCCCCGGCCGGGGACGAGCCGGACTCCCTGGCCGCACTGGCACGCCGACTGGTGTGCCGGGTCGGCGGACACGACCCGGGCCTGATCCACGACGACACCCGGCTCCACGAGGACCTGGGCTTCGACTCCATCCAGGCCGTGGAACTCAAGGCGCGGATCGAACACGAGTTGCCGCGGCTCGGCACGCTCCCGGTCGAGGAACTGCTGGAGAGCATGCGCACCGTCGGCGACCTGGTCCGTTATCTGCGCGGCCGCCGCCTCGACGACGCCGCCGTAACCCTGACCCCGGAAGGAACCGGCCGATGAACGCCCCCACCGCACACCTGGCCTCGGTCGGCACCTGCCTGCCCGGGGATCCCGTGGACAACGCGGCCCTCGCCAAACTCGTCGGCGTCGACGAGACCTGGGCCGAGATGTTCATCGGCAACACCAGCCGGTACTTCGCCGTCGACCTGGCCACCGGTCAGGTACGGCAGACGCTGGCCGACATCGCCGCCACCGCCGCCGACCGGGCGCTGGCAAAGGCCGGTCTCGAACCGCGGGACATCGACTGCGTCGTCATGGGCACCGCGACCCCGGACCACCTGATGCCCGCCACCGTGAACCTGGTCGCCGACCGGCTCGGCATCGACAACACCCCCACCTACCAGCTCCAGTCCGGCTGCGCCGGCGCGGTCCAGGCCCTCGACGTTGCCCGCACCCTGCTGCTGGCCCGGCGCTGCGCCAACGCCCTGGTGATCGGCGGCGACGTGTGCGCCAAGCACCTGGAGCGGGACTTCGACCCCGGGACCCGCAGCTCCGCCGAACTCGTCAACTACGCCCTCTTCGGCGACGGCGCCGGAGCGGCCGTGCTCAGCACCGAACCGCTCGGCCCGGGCATCGCGATCCGCCAGGTGCTCAACCGGCTGGTGGGCCTGAACCGGGAACCCGGCCAGATCATCGACTGGTTCGGGCTCGGCGACCGGCACAGCGACCGTCCGGCGGTGTCCGAGGACTACAAGGCGATCGAGGAGACCGTGCCGCTCCTGGCCCAGCAGACGTTCTGGGAACTCCTCGGCGACCTGGGCTGGACCGCCGACCAGGTCGACTACCTGCTGCCTCCGCAGCTCTCCGGCCGGATGAGCGACCGCATCTCCGCGGGCATGCCCGCGCCGGGCGCCCGACGGATCAACGTGGTGCGCACCGTCGGCAACAACGGCAACGCCCTGCCCTTCCTCCAGCTCGCCGAACTCCTGGAGCAATGGGACGATCCCGGGCGTGCCGTCGCGGTGGCCGTCGAGTCCAGCAAGTGGATCAAGTCCGGTCTCGCCCTGGAGCGGTCATGACCCAGGCCCAGGACCGGATCACGGGCCCGCAGTCCCCGGCGAGCTGGCACGACCAGGCGTCCCTCGCCACCTTGCGCGGCCTGTACCGCGCCGGCCGGCTGCCCGCGGAGTACGGCACGGTGCGGGCGCTGCTGGCCCGGATGCCCCGGGCCGACCTCCCCGCCGCGGGCCAGCTGCTGGCCCGGCTCGACCCCGAGGAGGTCCGCCGCCACGCCCCCGACGCGCCGGTGGTCTCCGTGGCCGTCACCGGCGAGTCCACGGTGGCCCCGCTGGTGGGACCGCTGACCGCCGAACTGGCCCGCCACGGACTGCTGCTGGACGCGAAGGTCGCCCCCTACGGCTCGTACGTGCAGGACCTGATGCGGCCGGCCGACCCGTCGCAGGACGCGGGACGGTCCCACCTGACGCTGTGCGTGCTCGACGCGCACACGGTCGTCGGCGGCCTCACCGCGCCCTGGCGGGCCGAGGACGTCGAGAAGGCGGCACGGACCCAGCTCGCGCTGCTCTCCGCGGCCGTACACGCCCATCAACAGGCCGGCCGCGGCCTGCTCGTGCTCAACACCGTCCCGCTGCACCGCCACCTCACCCACCAGCTCGTCGACCTGCGCCACCGCGCCCGACTCGGCGTGGTGTGGCGGGAGTTCAACAGCGGGCTGCTGGCGCTCGCCGCGGATCACCCGGGCGTGGTCGTCGTCGACCTCGATCCGCTGATCGGCGAGGGCGTGCCCGCCGGTGAACCGCGCGCCGCCCAGTACGCCCGCGCCCGGCTGTCCGAGCCGCTGCTCGCCGCCTACGCCCGGGAGGCCGCGCACATCGTCCGCGCCCGCCTCGGCCGCACCCGCAAGGTGCTGGTGCTGGACCTGGACGGAACCCTGTGGGGCGGGGTGCTCGGCGAGGACGGCCCCGGCGGCATCGAGCTCGGGGCGGGGCTGCGCGGCGAGGCTTTCGCGGAGTTCCAGCGGGTGCTCCGGCAGCTCGCCGCTCAGGGGGTGCTGCTCGCCATCAGCAGCAAGAACGACGCGGACCTGGTGACCCGCACTCTGGGGACGCATCCGGGCATGGTGCTGCGCGAGCCCGACTTCGTGCACGTGAGCGCCAACTGGAAGCCCAAGCACGACAATCTCCGGGGCATCGCCGGGCGGCTCGGACTCGGCCTGGACAGCCTCGTCTTCGTCGACGACAGCCTCTTCGAATGCGGGCTCGTCGCCGAGCAGTTGGCCGAGGTCGCCGTGGTCCGCGTCGACGACGAACCCGCCCTGCACCCCTCGGCGCTGCTGGCCGACGGCTGGTTCGACCTGTTCGAACTGACCGAGGCCGACCTGGAACGGGCGGACCGCTACCGCACGGAGGCCCGGCGGCAGGAGTTCCGCGAGGACGTCGCCTCCTACCAGGACTACCTCGACGGGCTCAAGCTGGAGGTCGTCCTGCGGCCGCCGCACGAGTCGGAACTCGCGCGGATCTCGCAACTCACCCTGCGCACGAACCAGTTCCACCTGGCCACCGAGCGGCTCGACGTCCCTCAGGTGACGGAGCGGATGACGCAGCCGGGGCACCACGTGCTCGCGGTGCACGCGCGTGACCGGTTCGGCGACCACGGCCTGGTCGGCGCGCTGTTCCTGCGGCGCGACGAAGACGTGCTGCGCGTCGACAACTTCGCCCTCAGCTGCCGCGTGTTCGCCCGGGGCATCGAGAGCGCCTGTGTGGCCGCGGTGCTGGAATTCGCCCGCGCCACCAAGGCGCGGGCCGTGACGGGCCGCTATCTGCCCTCGCCGCGCAACGCCGCCTTCGGCGCGTTCTACGCCGACCACGGCTTCACCCCGGTCGGCACCGACCCGGACGACCCCGACGCCGTCTTCTTCCGGCACGACTTGCGCGACCTCACCCCTGCCCCCGCCCATCTGCGGCTGCACGCCGCGTTCGGGCCCGACGACGGAGACCGCACATGACCACCACCGCCCTCGCCGGTACGGCGGAATTCCGCACGCTCCTGGAGGAGGAACTCGGCCTGTACCTGGAGGAGGAGGACCTGGACCGGCCGCTGGACGACTTCCCCGACTGGGACTCGGTGCTGCTGCTGCGGCTGGTGACCGTGGTGGAACGCGTCGTGGGGCGGCGCATCCCCGTGGCCGATCTGCTGGAGGTCAGGACGTTCCGGCAGATGCACCTGGTGGTGACGGTGCGATGACTCGTCCCGCGGCCGACTCCCGGCCCCCGCGCCCCGACGCCGGCCTGCACTTCCACGCGCTGTTCCTCGACACCCAGCTGGACCTGGTCTGGTCCCCCGGCCTCGGCAGGCGGATCCGGGCCTGCGTCGCCCGGCTCGCCACCGGCCGCGGGCCGTCACCCCGGCCGGACCTTCGGGACCGCGTCCCCGCACAGCAACCGGAGAAGAAGGGAGCAGCCCGATGATCCCCATGGCGGAGCTGCGACGGTTCGCCCTCCCGCACGCCCACGCCCAGGGCATCCCCGCCGACGTCATCCACCAGGTGACGGACAACCTCGCCGACGCCGCCGACGACGAGGGCGCTTGGACCCACGCCTGGTCCTCGCTCGCGGTGGCGGCCGAGGCACGCGGCCGCGATCTGGACGCGGTCCGCTACTGGGCGATGGCCCGCTTCCCCTACCCCGACGGCCCCGATCGGCTCGCCGCCCAGCAGGCCTGCGTCGCGGCCTTCGACCGCTGGCGCAGAGGCGTCCGGGGCGTCTCCCGGCTCGATCTCCCCTTCGAGGAAGCCGGTTTCGCGTGCTGGGCCACCGGCCTGTCGCTGCGCGAGCGGCTGCCGCTGATCCTCGTCGTCGGCGGCATCGCCGGTGTCAAGGAGCAGTGGGCGCCGCTGCTGGCCGAGTCCGACCGGCTCGGCGCCGCCGTCGTCGTCACCGAACTGCCCGGGGTCGGCGAGAACGCCCTCACCTACGGAACGGACAGCGTGCGCATGCTCACCTACCTCGTCGATCTCCTCGGCCGTGCCGCCGACACCTCCCGCACCTGCGTCGTCGGTCTCGGCTTCGGCGGCCATCTGGCCCTGCGTCACGTGCTGGACGACGACCGCGTCCGAGGGCTGGCCGTGGTCGGCGCGCCGGTGCGGGACTTCTTCGCCCGGACCGCGGAGCGCACACCGCTGCCGCGTCTGGTGCGCCTCACCCTGTCCCATGTGATGCGCACCCCGGGGGACCGGCTTCCGGCCGCGCTGGCCGACTGGGGCCTGGACGAGGAGCGGCTGCACGGACTGCGCGTCCCGGTCGCCTGCGTGGCCGGCCGCGACGACGAGATCGCGCCCTGGTCCGACGCCCGGCTGCTCCAAAGCACCGTCCCCCGCCTGCGGCTGGTCGAGAACGACACGCTCGGCGGCCGGCCCGAGCAGGCCGCCGAGACCCGGCTGTGGCTGCTCGCGCAGGCGCTGCGGATGGCGGGCACGGCGGGAGCGGTACGACGGGCGGCCTCGGTCCGCGCGCACGTGCTGCGCGCCCGCCGCCGTCTGAACGGCACGCCGGCCGGAGCGCTCCGGTGACCACCGCGGCCGTGTCCTGTCTCAGCCGGGCGCCCCGCGCCGACGCCCGGCTGCGTCTGTTCTGCTTCCACCACGCGGGCGGCGGGGCATCGTTCTTCAGCTCGTGGGGCGCCCGCGTGCCGTCCGGTGTGGACGTGCTGCCGGTGCAGTTGCCCGGGCGCGAGGCCCGCTACCGGGAACCCCGCTTCCGGGACGCCGGGGAACTCGTCGAGGTCCTCGGGCGGGAACTCGCGGACTGCCTCGACGAGGGCCCCTGGGCGGCGTACGGCCACAGCATGGGGGCACTGGTGGCCGCCGCGCTGGCCGCGGCCCGGCTGCGGGCGGGCGGCCGTGGTCCCGAGGCGCTGTTCCTCGGGGCCTACGCTCCTCCGCATCTCACCCCCACGCTGCCCGCGCCCGACCGGTACGAGGACCGGGAACTGGCCCGTCTGCTGGTCGACTTCGGGGGGATGGACCCGCAGTTCCTGCAGCGGGAGGACTGGCTGCGGGTGCTGCTGCCCATCGTCCGGGACGATCTGCGGGTCTGCGCGAGTCATGGGCGGGCGGGGCTGCCGGACCCGGACGACGAGCGGGCCCGGCTGCCCCTGGTCGTCGAGGCGTTCGCGGGCTTCGACGACCCGTTGGTGGACCCGGCACGGGTGCGGGCGTGGGAGCGGTACGCACGCGACTTCCGGCTGACCCTCGTGCCCGGCGGTCACTTCTTCCCGCGCGAGGAGCCCGGCCCGTTCTTCGCCCGGCTCAACCGCTCCCTGGACCGGCTGCTCGGAGATCCGGCACCGGCCCGACCACCCGCGGCACCCGGCTGATCCGTAGCCGGCTGTCATCTGCGTTCTTCTCGTACAGCGCGCGCTGCTCCTCGATGCCCGGCATGACCCAGGACGGCCGGGCCGAGGAGTCGGCGAAGCCGAGCCCCGGGGTGTCCGGGCCGACTCCGGTCAGGGTGAGGGCGAAGGATGCCAGGTAGTCGATCTCACCGTCCGGGGCGAGCCGGAAGGGGCGGTCGTGGCCGGGATAGATCACGTCGGACACCTCCAGGATCCGCCCGATGCTGTGCTCGGCCTGGTCGGCGTCCCAGAAGACGAGGGGGTTGCGCCCGGTGGTGGCGACGTAGGCGAAGTGCAGGGCGTCGCCGGTGATCGTGGCGCGGCCCGCGGCGGTGTCCACCGTCAGGCCGATGCTGCCCGGTGAATGGCCGGGCAGACCGATGACGTCGACGCCGGGGATGAGCTCCTCGCCGTCGACGACCTCGCGGACGGGGAGCTGCTCCAGCAGCAGTCCCGTCCAGGCGGGCGTGGCCCAGTCGTTGGCGTGCGGGGTGTGCGCGTAGCGGCGCTCGTCGGGGTGGAGCACCAGGGTCGCCGACGGGAACAGGTCGATGTTCTGCACGTGGTCCCAGTGGGCGTGGGTGAGGACGACGGTGTCGATGTCGGCGGCGGCCAGCCCGTGGCGGGCGAGCGCCGCCCACAGAAAGGGGCGCCGGCCCACGTGGGCGGCGTCGACGAGGATGTTCCGGGGCCGTCCCGCGGCGTCGGGGCCGCGTACCAGGAACACCCCGCAGAAGGCGGGGTAGCCCTGGTCGGTGTCGAGGCCGAAGCCAGGCAGGAGAATGTCGACGGTCGGCATGGAATTCCTTCGGTCCAGGGGCGGGTCGCCCGTCATGAGGGGTCTTGCCGTACGGCCGCGCGCAGCGCCTCGAGGCTCTCGGGGTTGACGAGGGTGGACAGGTCGCCGGGTTCCCGGCCGGTGAGCACGTCGCGGACGAGGCGCCGCATCACCTTGCCGTTGCGGGTTCTGGGCAGCTGCGGCACGGCGATCACCCGGCTGGGCCGGAACGCCGGGCCGAGCGCGTCGGCGACCCGTGCGCGGATCCGCCGGCACTCCGGCGGGCCGAGGGACCGGCCGGCCGCCGGGACGGCGAGGCACCACAACGTCTCGCCCTTGACGGGATGCGGTACGCCGACCGCGGCGGCCTCGCCGACGGCCGGGTCGCCGAGGACCGCCTCCTCGACCTCGGTGGGACCCAGGCGTTTGCCGGCCACCTTGATGACGTCGTCGAGCCGCCCGTGCACGAACCATTCCTCGCCGGTGCGGGAGACCAGGTCGCCGTGCGACCAGCGGCCCGGCCGTCGTTCGAAGTAGGCCTCCAGGAAACGTTCCTGTGCCCGCCACAGGCCCCGGGTCATGCCGGGCCAGGGCTGTCGTACGACCAGTTCGCCGGCCTGTCCCGCCGGCGGCTCGGCACCGGAGGCGTCCTCGACGGCCGCGTCGATGCCCAGACAGGGCCCGGCGAAACCGCAGGGCGACTGGGGCAGGGTGGGCGCCGAGGCGAGCAGGGAGCCGCCGACCTCGGTGCCGCCGCAGATGTTGATCACCGGGCAGCGTTTGCCGCCGAACTCGGCGAAGTACCAGTGCCAGGCCTCCTCGGTCCACGGTTCCCCGGTGGACCCGAGGACGCGCAGCCGGGCGGGTGCCGCGGCGTTCGCCGGGCCGCGCCCCATCAGGGTGCGGGCCAGACTGGGCGAGCCGCCGAACACGGTGACCTCGTGGTCGTCGAGCAGCCGCCACAGACGGGTGGGGTCGGGCTGGTCTATCGCGCCCTCGTAGGCGAGGACGCAGGCACCGGCGAGGGTGGCGCCGACGGCGATCAGCGGGAACATGATCCAGCCGGGGTCGGTCACCCACCACACGACGTCGTCCGGCCGCAGGTCGAGGTTGTACCGCGTCTCGCTGCCCACCTGCGCGGCGAAGCCGCCGTGCGTGTGCAGGGCGCCCTTGGGCCGGCCGGTGGTGCCGGAGGTGTGCAGCAGGAGAAAGGGAGTGTCGGCGGGGAGCGAGACGGTCTCGGCGGGGTCGGCGGCGGCGAGAGCGTCCCAGTTCGTGTCGGCCGGTCCGGAGCCCGAGCCCTCCTGGACGACGACGAGGTGCCGGACGCAGGGGACCCGTTGCGTCGCCGTGCGGGCGGCCGCCTCCATGTCGTGGCGGCGTCCGTGCCGCACCGAGACCGTCGCGGTCACCAGGACCCGGGCCTCGGCGTCGGCGAGCCGGACCGCGATCGCGTCGGCGCCGAACCCGGAGAACAGCGGGACCAGGACGGCGCCGAGGCGGGCGCAGGCGAAGAGCAAGACGAAGGCCTCGGGGCCCGGGGGCAGGTACGCGGCCACCCGGTCCCCGACCGTGACCCCCAGTCCGCGCAGGCCTCCCGCCACCCGGGCGCTGAGGGCGGCCGTCTCGTCGTAGGTGAGGCTGCCGCGTGTCCCGTCCTCTCGTTCCCAGCGCAGCGCGGGCGCCCCTCCGCGGCCCCGCGGTGTCCGGGGCGCCAGGCAGGAGTCCACGAGGTTGGTGCGCCCGCCGGGGAACCAGCGGGTGTGGGCGATGCCCCTGGTGTCGTCGCGGACCCGCCGCGGGGGCACGTGCCAGGCGATGCCGATGTCGCGGACGGCCCGCTCCCAGAACCATTCGGGGTCGTCGACGGACCGGGCCTGCAGCGCGCGGTAGCCGCCATCGACGCCGTGCTCGCGGCAGAAGGCGGCGATGTTGCTCCGCTCGGTGTGCTCGCGGGACGGGTGCCATGCGTAGGCGCTCATCGCACCGCACCCGGGTTCTCGATCAGTGCGGCGATGCCCTGGCCGCCGCCGACGCACAGGGCGATCACGGCGAACCGGCCGCCGATGCGGCGCAGTTCGTGCGCGGCCTTGAGCAGGAGCACGGTTCCGGTGGCGCCGATGGGATGGCCGAGGGCGATCGCGCCGCCGTTGGGGTTGACCCGGTCCGGGTCGAGTTTGAGGCCGTCCATGACGGCGAGGACCTGGGCGGCGAACGCCTCGTTGAGCTCGATCACGTCGATGTCGTCGAGGGTGAGGTCGGCGCGGTGCAGCAGGGCGCGGATCGCCTGCGTGGGGGCGATGCCCATGATCTCCGGTTCCACGGCGCTGACCACGGTGTCCCGCAGCCGGCACAGCGGTGTGGTGCCGGGGGCGAGGTCGGCCGTGCGCATCAGCAGGACGGCGGCGGCGCCGTCGTTGACGCCGGCGGAGTTGCCGGCGGTGACGGTGCCGTTCTGCGCGAACACGGGCGGCAGGCCGGACAGCTTCTCCACCGTCGTGCCGGGCCTGGGGTGCTCGTCCCGCGCGACCAGCCCGGCCGGGGTGTCGACCGGGACGATCTGGTCCCAGAACCGTCCTTCGTCGACGGCGACGGCGGCCCGGCGCTGGCTCTCGGCGGCCCACCGGTCCTGGCGCAGCCGCGAGACGCCGTACCGGTCGGCCACGACCTCGCCGGTCATGCCCATCGGGTAGTGCCCGAAGGGGTCGGTGAGCAGGGAGAGAGTGCCGTCGACGGTGGAAGCCCCGGGTATCTCGTCGGGGGCGCGCTCGCCGTAGTCCAGGGTGGGCTGACGGGTCATCGACTCGTTGCCGCCGGCCACGACGCGGTCCACCGCGCCGACCGTCAGGCTCTGCGCGGCCGACCAGACGGCCTGGAGGCCCGATCCGCACAGGCGGTTGACGTTGTACGCGGTGGTGCGCACCGGCAGCCCGGCGGCCAGGGCCGCCCGCCGGGCGTTGAAGGCGTCGGGGCCCACCTGGCCGACGCAGCCGAGGACGACCTCGTCCACGGCGGCGGGTTCGGTCCCGGCGCGGGCGACGGCATCCTGGATCACCAGTGCGGCGAGCCGGTGGGCGGGGACGGAGCTCAGCGCGCCTCGGTAGCGGCCGATCGGCGTCCGGGCCCCCTGGACGACGGCGATGTCCACGGGCATCGGGGATCACTCCTTCACTGAGGGCTGCGCGTCGGTGGCGGACGCGGGCCGCGGGGCGGTGTGGCCGAGCAGGTTCCGGGCGTCACGGTCGGGGCGGACGAGGAGCATCGAGAGCACCGCCCCGGCGATCAGCAGCCAGGCGGTCAGGTCGAAGGCCCGGTCGTAGCCGACGGCTTCGGTCGGCGCCGCGTCGATGATCCGTCCGGTGACGTAGGGGGCGATGAGGCTGGAGAGGGCGGCGAGGGCGTACGACAGTCCGAGGGCGGCGCTGCGTCGGCCCGGCGGGCAGATGTCCGCGATCGCCGCGTTGGTCAGCGGGGTCTGGCCGTTGCCCGCGGAGAACGCCAGCACCAGAAGGGGCAGCAGGGCGGCGGACGGTGCCCGGGTCATCAGGAGCAGGCACCCGCCGGCGAGCAGGGGCAGCAGCGCGCCCACCAGTCCCTGGGCGAGCCGTGCGGTCGCCCCGCGCCGCAGGAGCCGGTGCGCGAGCGCGCCCGCGGTGAGCACCAGCGCGGCCATGGACAGGGCGGGCAGGCCGACGACAGCGCTGACCTGCGCGGTGCTGAAGCCCGCCTGTTCCTCCAAGTAGAGCGGCAGCCAGGCGAAGCCGAGGGCGAGCGTCCACATGACCGCGAAGGTGGAGAGAGTGGCGCCCAGCCAGGTACCGGTGGTGACGACGCGGTGGAAGGGCACGGTGCCGGTGGCCGCCTGCGACGGGCTGTCCCCGGGCCCGAGCCGGGCGGTGTAGGGCCCGCCACCGCCTACCCGCAGCCACAGCACGGTCCAGAGCAGGCCCACGGCGCCGAGCAGGCCGAACGCGGCCCGCCAGCCGAGGGTTTCGCTGACCAGGACGACCAGTGGGGCGGCCAGGACGGTGCCGCCCGCGCCGCCCGCGACCACGACGGCGGAGGGCAGCGCGCGCCGCTTCTCCGGGTACCAGGTGAAGGCGGTGTAGTTGGCCAGCGGATAGCCCGGCCCCTCTCCCGCGCCCAGCATGACCCGGGTCGCGACCAGCGCGCCGAACCCGGCGGCGGGGAGGAGGATCGGCAGTTGCGCCGCCGCCCAGACCAAGGCGAGCACCGCGAGCAGGGGCCGGGGGCGGATGCGGTCGCCGAGGAAGCCGACCGAGACGGCGGAGAGGCTGAACAGCAGATAGAAGCTGCTGGCGATGGTCCCGAACTCGGTCGCGGTCAGCCCGAGTTCGTCTTTGATGGGGCCCGCGGTCAGGCCGAGTACGGCCTTGTCGGCGGCGTTGATCACGATGAAGAGCGCCAGCACGGCCAGCACGGTGCGGGCCCGGCGGCGGGTACCGCCCGCCTCCCCCTGCTGGGTCTCGGCCTCCAGGGTCATGCGGCCCCCTCTCCCCTACGGAACGGAACAGGTCCGTTCCGTCTCGGCGGAACGTACTCCCGGCCCGGACGGAACGCAACCGTTCCGTCCGGTGTTAATCTCCCGCCGTGGAGTCGACCAGCCGGAGCGCACTCGACCGCGGGCCCACGGGCTCGGCGGTGCTGCGGGAGTCCGTGACCGAGACGATCAGGCGCGCCGTGTTCGAGGAGCTGGCCGAGACCGGGTACGCCCGGATGTCGATGGAGGCCGTCACCCGCCGGGCCGGCGTGGGCAAGGCGGCCCTGTACCGCCGCTGGCCCGCCAAGGAGGCGATGGTGGTGGAACTGGTCTCCGAGGCCGCCGCCGCGCATCTGCCGGCGACGGCCGGCTCCGGCTCCCTCCACGACGACGTCGAGCGTTTCGTGCGGGACACCATGACCGACCTGCACCACCCGCTCGTCGGCCGGATCATCCCGGACCTGGTGGCCGAGTCGGCCCGCAACCCGTCCCTGCGTGACGCGCTCCACGAGGCGGTCCTCGCCCCCCGGCGCGCGGCGGTGGCGACGCTGGTCCGCCAGGCGGTGGACCGGGGCGAACTGCCCGCCGAGACCGACCTGGGCCTGGCCGTCGACCTGTTCGGCGCCCCGCTGTACTTCAGGATGCTCGCGGTGGGCGGCCCCACGAACGACGCCTACGCCGCCCGCCTCACCCGCGCCGTCCTCGCGGCCCTGGCTGCCGGTCACTGACCGGCCGGCCGGGCCGGCCACGACGCCTGACTCCGGCCGGGTTTCCGGGCCCCGGGGCATGCCGTGAGGAATCCTGCGGGCCGCCGCGTGTTGAACCAGACATGAGTTCCGTTCTCGCGCAGGCCCGCTTCTCCGTCCTCGACCGTTCCCGCACCCGCGAGGGGCACACGAACGGCGAGGCGCTGCGGGACACCGTCACCCTGGCCCGGGAGGTGGAGGGACTCGGCTACCACCGGATCTGGGTGTCGGAGCATCACGGCGTGCCCGGAGTCGCCGGGTCCGCGCCCACCGTGCTGGCCGCCGCCGTCGCCGCCGCCACCCGGACGATCCGGGTGGGCACCGGCGGGGTCATGCTGCCCAACCACCAACCCCTCGTCGTCGCCGAGCAGTTCGGGGTGCTGGAGTCGCTCTTCCCGGGCCGGATCGACATGGGGCTCGGGCGTTCGGTCGGATTCACCGGCGGGGTGCGCAAGGCACTCGGCCGGGACAAGGACGACGCCGAGGACTTCGCCGGGCAGCTCGACGAGTTGCTGGGCTGGTTCCGCGGGACCTCGCCGACGGGGGTGCACGCGCGCCCGGCCGAGGGGCTGACCGTGCCGCCGTTCGTGCTCGCCATGGGCGAGGGCGCCGGCATCGCGGCCCGCGCGGGCCTGCCCCTGGTCATCGGCGACCTCCGCAACCGGCCGAAGATGCAACGCGGGATCGACCACTACCGCGCGAACTTCCGCCCCTCCCCCTGGGCCGCGGAGCCGTACGTCGTCGTCTCCGGCACCGTCGCCGTGGCCGCCACCCCCGAGGAGGCCCGGCGGCTGCTGGTCCCGGAGGCCTGGTCGATGGCGTACGCGCGCACGCACGGCACCTTCCCGCCGCTGCCGCCCGCCGAGCGCGTGGCGGCGCTCACCATGACCGCGAAGGAGCGCGGCTACTACGAGCAGGGCCTCGCCGGGCATCTCGCCGGCACCGAGGAACAGGTCGCGGACGAGCTGGAAATCCTGTTGAAGGACACCGGCGCCCAGGAGATCCTCGTCACCACCAGCTCGTACGACCGCGGGGCGCTGCTGGACTCGTACCGGCGGCTGGCGACGATCGTGAAGTGAACCATGGGGGCCGTGAGTGACCGATGACGCCTCGGCGTTGTGGTCGGCGTACGACAGTCGGATGCGGGGCCGTCTGCCCGAGGTGTGGGGCGTGGTCGCCGAACGGGACGGGCCACTGGTCCGCGTCCACTACGGCACCCATGGCGTCGTGGACCACCGGGACCTCTCCGGGGTCGACGACCTGGCCGGCCTGGTGCGGCGGACGCAGGAGATCTTCGCCGAGCGCGTCGAGCCGGTCACGTGGAAGGTGTACTCGCACGACGGGCCGTCGCTCGCCCGGGCACTGCTCGATGCGGGGTTCACTCCGGGGCCCCCGCGTTCCCTGCTGATCGCCGACGTCGCCGACGTGCCGACGACGGACACGGAGACGCGCACGTACTGGCTCGGCATGGCGCGGAGCGACCGCGAGAAGCTGCTCGACCTCGCCGCCGCGGCACCCGAGCAGCGCCGGCCGGTGTCCGAGCTGGAGCACGGCATGGACATCCTGTCCCTCTGGCGCCACGGCCGCCCCGTGGACCTGGTCTGGCTGGAGAAGGCCGACGGCACGGACTTCTCCTCCGTCGGCGGAATCAGCGGGCCACGCCCCGAGCTGCTGCATGCCGCGGCCGCGTGGGCGAACCGGCAGGTGTGGTCGCGACCCAGGTCCCGTTACGTGGTGGCCGAGGCCGGCGGCGACCTCCTCCCGGTCCATCTGTCGGCCGGCTTCCACCCGGTCGCCGAGGTCACCACCTACCGCTGGGCGCCGCCCGGGGAGCCCGCCCGCGAGCGCCCGGCGAGGATGCTGTTCTCCGAACCCGAGCACGACGAGATCTGGCGCCGCTTCGAGGAGCGGTTCGAGGTCACGTACGAGACCGCCTACGACGGCTTCGCCGAACCGCCGGGCTCGGTCACCTGGCACATGGCGGCCGTCGACGACTGGCGCGACCCGCTGCTCAGGGAGGTGGAGGCGGTCATCGCCCGGGGCCTCAGGGCCTGCGGGCGCCGCGGCGAGCGACTCTACCGGCTCAAGTGGTACATCAGCGGCTCCGTCTGGGACCCGACCCGGGCCGGCGGTCCGGGTCAGCCCCCGTGGCCGGGCTACTCCTACCTGACCGACGAGAACGTCATCCAGGTCAGCGAGGACCTGCGCACGGGCACCTACGGCAACTTCGTGGAGGAGTCCCTGTGCGTGTGGGGCACCGACCTGGTCGCCGAGGTCGAGGAGGAGCTCACCCGGCTGCTCGGCACGGTGCTGCGGCGGGACGGCCGACCGGTGGGGAACGTGTGGACGTTCGGGCCCTGACCGGCCCGGTCTGGCCCGGTCCGCCCCGGTCGCATAGGATCGCGTGGTTTGTCCCCCTGCCCTGCTTCCCTGTTCCGCTTCCCCGCTTCCCTGGTGTGGAGATCCGTCATGCACGACCCCCACGATCCGTACGTCCGCGTCCGAGGCGCCCGCGAGCACAACCTCCAGGGCGTGGACGTCGACATTCCCCGGGACGTGCTGGCCGTGTTCACCGGCGTCTCCGGATCGGGCAAGTCCTCACTCGCCTTCGGCACGATCTACGCCGAGGCGCAGCGCCGCTACTTCGAGTCGGTGGCGCCGTACGCCCGCAGGCTGATCCACCAGGTGGGCGCGCCGAAGGTCGGGGAGATCACCGGACTGCCACCGGCGGTCTCGCTCCAGCAGCGGCGCTCGGCGCCGACCGCACGCTCGTCGGTCGGCACGGTCACCAACCTCTCCAACTCCCTGCGCATGCTGTACTCCCGCGCGGGCGACCACCCGCCCGGCGCCGAACGGCTCGACTCCGACGCCTTCTCCCCCAACACGGCCGCCGGAGCCTGCCCGTCCTGCCACGGCCTGGGCCAAGTCCACCGTACGACGGAGGAGTTGCTGGTCCCCGATCCGACGCTGTCGATCCGGGACGGCGCGGTCGCCGCGTGGCCCGGCGCCTGGCAGGGCAAGAACCTGCGGGACATCCTCGACGCGCTCGGTTACGACGTGGACCGGCCCTGGCGCGAACTGCCCGCCGAGCAGCGGGAGTGGATCCTCTTCACCGACGAGCAGCCGGTCGTCACGGTCCATCCGGTGCGGGACGCGGACCGGATCCAACGGCCGTACCAGGGCACGTACATGAGCGCCCGGCGGTACGTCATGAAGACGTTCTCCGACTCCAAGAGCGCGACCCTGCGCGCCAGGGCGGAGCGGTTCCTGGCCAGTGCGCCCTGCCCCGCGTGTGACGGCAGCAGGCTGCGCCCCGAGGCGCTGGCGGTGACCTTCGCGGGCCGTACGATCGCCGAGCTGGCGGCGCTACCGCTGGCCGAGCTGGCCGGGGTGCTGCACGGCACCTCGGAGACGGCCCGGGTCCTCACCGAGGATCTGAGGTCCCGGATCGCCCCGGTCGTCGAGCTGGGCCTCGACTATCTGAGCCTCGACCGGGCGACCCCCACCCTCTCGGCGGGCGAGCTGCAACGCCTCCGCCTCGCCACCCAGCTGCGCTCCGGGCTCTTCGGCGTCGTCTACGTCCTCGACGAGCCGTCCGCCGGACTGCACCCTGCGGACACGGAGGCGCTGCTGACGGTGCTGGCGCGGCTGAAGGCCGCGGGGAACTCGGTGTTCGTGGTGGAACACCATCTGGACGTGGTCCGCGGCGCCGACTGGCTGGTGGACGTGGGCCCGAGGGCGGGCGAGCACGGCGGGCGGGTGCTGTACAGCGGACCGCCCTCCGGCCTCGCCACGGTGACGGAGTCGGCGACGGCCCGTTTCCTGTTCGACGGCTCCCCCACTCCCCCGCGCGAAGTCCGCTCGCCCTCGGGCCAGTTGAAGCTCGGCCCGGTCACCCGGCACAACCTGCGAGCGGTGACCGCCGAGTTCCCGCTCGGGGTGTTCACCGCGGTCACCGGTGTCTCGGGCTCGGGGAAGTCCACGCTGATCGGGGAGATCACCGAGGAGCTGCCCGGCGTCGGCCGGCTGGTGAGCGTCGACCAGAAGCCGATCGGCCGCACTCCGCGCTCCAACCTCGCCACCTACACAGGCCTGTTCGACGTCGTCCGGAAGGCGTTCGCGGCCACGGACGAGGCGCGGGAGCGGGGATTCGGGGTCGGCCGCTTCTCCTTCAACGTGGCCGGAGGGCGCTGCGAGACCTGCCAGGGCGAGGGGTTCGTCAGCGTCGAGCTGCTGTTCCTGCCGAGCACGTACGCGGCGTGCCCGGACTGCGGGGGCGCGCGCTACAACCCCGAGACGCTCGAAGTGACGTACCGGGGACGGAACATCGCCCAGGTGCTGGACCTCACGGTCGAGGCGGCGACCGGCTTCTTCGCGGACACCCCGGCGGTGGCCCGCAGCCTCGGCACGCTGCTGGACGTCGGCCTCGGCTATCTGCGCCTGGGACAGCCCGCGACCGAGCTGTCCGGCGGTGAGGCCCAGCGCATCAAGCTGGCGAGCGAGCTGCAGCGGGGCCGCCCGAGCCACACGGTGTACGTGCTGGACGAGCCGACGACCGGCCTCCACCCGGCCGACGTGGAGGTCCTGATGCGTCAGCTGCACGGCCTGGTCGACGCCGGGCACACCGTGGTCGTCGTCGAGCACGACATGGCGGTGGTGGCGGGCGCGGACTGGGTGATCGACCTCGGCCCGGGCGGCGGCGAGGCGGGCGGCCGGATCGTGGCGGCGGGTCCGCCGGCGGAGGTCGCGCGGGCGGAGGGCAGCGCCACGGCGGAGTACCTGGCCCGGACGATGGACGGGAACTGATCAATGGGGTTGTGGTGACGGGTACGCCTGCGTGACAGTCGGGGCATGACTGCGCGCAGCGAAGGCGACCCGGTGGACGAGGCCGAGGCTCTGGAAGGATTCCGGCGGCGTATCGGGGTGCCCGGGTTCGTCGACGTCCACACGCACTTCATGCCGGAGCGGGTGCTGCGCAAGGTGTGGGACTACTTCGACGCGGTCGGCCCGATGACGGGTGTCGAGTGGGCCATCACCTACCGCCACGAGGAGGACGAACGAGTGGCGCTGCTGCGCCGCTTCGGGGTGCGTGCCTTCACCGCGATGCTGTACCCGCACAAGGCGGGCATGGCGGCCTGGCTGAACGAATGGGCCGCCGACTTCGCGACCCGCACACCCGACTGCCTGCACACGGCCACGCTGTTCCCGGAGGACGGCGTCGAGGACTACGTCCGCTCGGCGGTCGAGGCCGGGGCCAGGGTCTTCAAGTCCCATGTACAGGTGGGCGCGTACGACCCGGCCCACGAACTGCTTGACCCCGTGTGGGGCATGCTGGCCGATGCGGGCATCCCCGTGGTCATGCACTGCGGCTCGGGCCCCGCCCCCGGCAAGCACACCGGTCCGGAACCGGTGGCCCGCCTACTGGCCCGCCATCCCCGCCTGCCCCTGATCGTGGCGCACATGGGCATGCCGGAGTACACGGACTTCCTGGACCTGGCCGAGCGGTACGACGAGGTCCGCCTGGACACGACGATGGCCTTCACCGACTTCAGCGAACGTCTCAACCCCTTCCCCGAAGCCGAACTCCCCCGCCTGAAGGCCCTGGCCGACCGCATCCTCCTCGGCACGGACTTCCCCAACATCCCGTACCCGTACCTCCACCAACTGGAGTCCCTCGAACGCCTGGGACTGGGCGAGGAGTGGCTGCGGAAGGTGTGTCACGAGAACGGGGCCCGGTTGTTCGGGGTGTAGTCAGGGGGCGGGGACCGTCAAGGCGGCCTCCTGCTCGCCGTCGTCGGTCAGAACGACCGTGTACGAGGCATAGGCCCTTTCGGTGTCGACGGAGGCCTTGAGCTCGGCGCCGCCGTCGGCGTCGGGGGTACCGCTGCTGCGCATCAGCACCGTCTCGGCGCCGGACGCGTCGGTGCCCGTGACCGTCATGGTCAGCGTCGCGCCCCGGTCGACGTCGGTCGCGCTCCCGCTCGCGGAGAGACTGTGCTGCGCATCGGACCAGGCGCCCTCGAGGGCGACCTGGTACGACGGATGCGCCACCACGGACGCGATCAGGGCCGTGAGCCCGGCCACGAGCAGGCCCGCACACAGGAGCCAGCCCGCCGCAGCCACTTTTCCCGCGTGGCGGAACTCGCTCTCGTACCAGGCCTTCACGTCGTCGAGGTCATCGAGGTTGACCTGACGACTGCGCAGGACGAGCGTCCGCAGCGCCAGCAGCACGGCGGCCAGCGTGAGAACGAAGGCCAGGGCCGCGAACGCCAGCAGTTCCGGTCGCTGAGTGAGCTCGCTGATCGAGAACAGACCGGCGACGGAAAGGGCGGTACCCAGCAGGGAAATGGACGTCAACACGTATTTGGCGTTGGCGGCGATCCTGTTGAGCGTGTGCTCGGGTTCGAGCGCGGCGGCGGCCCGCTGCCAGCGCCGGGTCTCGGGCGACACCGTCTCCCGCGACGCCTGCGCTGTCCGGCGAACCGGATCGTTCATGACGCGACGACCCCTTTGAACTCGTGGTCGTGCGCGTCCTCGCCCGAGCCTGTACCGGGGCACACGACCACCACGGTGAAGGGCTTGTCATTGCGCCGCCCCCTGCCCCTTCGGACGGAGAAGCCGAAGTTCGCCACCTGCACCGGATCGTTGGCCAGGCGGTCGACGACCTGGTCCGTCAGATCCGTTCCGTGCAAGGTGCAGTGATACTGCTCAGGCCTCAGCTTGCCTTCCACGGCTTCCCTCCACTCGTGAGTGGCCGGTCCGTCGCGCGCCAGCATCCAGCGGATCAGCTCCACGTACTCGGGGGCGACCTCGCGGAAGCTGGGCTGGGCCAGCACGACGTCCAGGTCGTGCTCGGCCACATGCAGCAGAAATCGTCGGCGGCCAGGGTGCGCGACGCCACGCATGGTCACGACAGCCTCGGCGTACGCGTCGACCGCGCGCTCAACCGGCTCCAGGCCGAGCAGCGCAAGGGCCAGGTCGAACTGGACGGGACTGCCGGACTCCTCGATGAGCAGGGCTTCGCCGAATTCGCGCGCGGCCTGCTCGCACTCGTCCAGCCGAAGGTGGCACCAGCCGATCTGGGACAGCTCCACGGCGCCGACCCCGCGAAGCACGCCCAGGGTCCGCTCGAAGTGGTCTCGTGCCCCCTCGCTGTCTCCGTCCTGAAGCATCAGGTCCGCCAGTCCGATCCACGCCCACGTGCTCTCCCGGCGGCCGGCGCCGGTTCGGTGGTCCACCGCGTTCTGGAAGCTCAGACGTGCGTCCTCACGCCGTCCCAGCAGCTCCAGGGCCCAGCCGCGGACCATCCACGCCCAGCCGTTGACGGGTTCCAGTTCCAGGGCCGCGTCGAAGGCCTCGACGGCCCGCTGGATCTCGTCGGTGTCCAGGAGAACGGCTCCCTTGAGCGCGTAGGCCCAGGCGTACGCGCTGTTGAGCGCCAGAGCCCTGTCGCACGACGCGAGCGCGCTGTCGTAGTCCTTGAGCCGGTACTCCGTGGCGCTGAGGATTCCCCAGACCCACGCGTCCCCGGGCCACCGCTCGGTGCCCGCCACGAGCACCTCCCGCGAGTCGGCGAACCTGCCCTGCTCCTGGAGCAGGTCCCCCAGTTCCGCGTAGGCGAAGCTGGGGCTGTCGTCGCTCTCGACGGCCCTGCGCAGGCTCTCCTCGGCCTTGCTGCTGCCCAAGGCGCGCAGCACCTGGCCCAATGTGCCGTGCAGCCAGCCGTTGTCCGGACGGATCGCGAGGCCGCTCTCCAGGCGGGCTCGTGCTTCCGTCTGGCGGCCCAGCCCACGCAGGGCCTCGCCCAGCCAGAGGCACACATCCGCGACGACCTTCTCGTCGGCCTCTGGTTCGGCCGTCTCCTCGAGTCGGCGGGCCGCCGTCTCCAAGGGCGTCAGTGCGGCTTCGTAGTCCCGGCGGAGCACGGCGATGTGTCCCTGGGCCGTCAGCAGCCTTGGATCCTCACCATGAATGCGCAGCCCCGAGGCGACGACGTCGTCCGCCTCGTCGAGCCGATCCCGGCTGATCAGCAGTTCGGTCAGCTTTCGCCTGGCGTCCAAGAAGTCCGGTCTGAGGCTCAGGAGCCGTCGCAGTGGCCGCAGGGCGTCCTCGGCCCGCCCCAGATGGACCAGGGCCACTCCCTCGGCGCGCAGGGCCATCAGGTCCGAGCTGTCCAGAACAGTCGCGTGCCGAGCCGCGTCGAGGGCTTCCTCGAAGCGTTCGAGGAGGGCGAGGAGCAGCGCGCGGCGCCCGAGCAGCGCAGGGTTCTCCGGTACGAAGAGCAGGGCGTGGTCCGTTTCGTTCAGGGCGCGCTCGTACTCGCCCATGCCCATCACGGAGTCGATCATGTCCAGCCGGTCCTGAGGCAGGGCTGCGCTCTCGGCCAGGAGCCCGCTGAGGATCTCGATGGCTGCCTCGGGCCGGTCCAGTCGGCGCAGAATCCCGGCCTTGAGCCGGCGCAGTTCGACATCGGCGGGCAACTCGGTGAGGAGCTTCTCCACCACCGTGAGTGCTTCTCGCTCGTTCCCCGCCCACAGCAGCACGCGAGCCTGTGCGGCACGCAGTTCGGGCACCTGACCGGAGCGTGCGAATCCGTCATCGAGGAGACGGAACGCCTCCTCGATCCGGTCCAGTGACCCGAGCAGCTGCGCCGTGTACGCGTGCGCCTCGACAGATTCCGGATGCCGTTCCAGCGCCTGCTCGACCGCGGCAAGCGCGTCCTCGCGCCGCCCGAGGTCGTGCAGGGCGTAACTCCGGCCGATCATGGCGCCCAGGTGGTCGGGCACCAGGCGGAGGGTCAGGGAGAAGCACCTGAGCGCCTCGCCGGGCGTGCCCCCGGCTCCGTACCACATGCCGGCCTGGCTGTACGCGTCCGCCGCCTTGTCCGGCTGCGCGGCTTCTTCGAGGCTGCGGGCGAGCCGCTCGGCGATCGCGGGGTCCTCGGCCCCGGCGTCGAGAGCGAGGTTCAGGAGTCGGTCCGCCTCCGCCTCCCGCGACCGTCGCCTGAGCAGATCGGCGATTCCCAGGACCACTTCCGCGGGTACGGGCGTGTCTCGTTCCAGGGCCAGGGTGACGAAATGCCGCGCCTCGTCCAGTCTCCCCAGACCGCCCAGCGCCGTGCCGTAGTCGGCGAGTTCATCGCGTCGCAGCTCGACACCGGCCCGCGACGCCCGGCCGAAGATCCCCACAGCCTCCTCGAACCGAGCCGCCCCGCACGGCGGGGACACCCTCCGCTCGACCCGCCCGAGGGTGGTCAGAGCCGACGCGTGGATCAACTGGAGACGCTGCTGGTCCTCACCGCCCGCTGTCGCCGCCCGCGCAGCGGCGACCTCCGCCAAGAGGCGCTCGAGGACTCTCGCGCAGTCGCTGGTCCTACCGCACTTGAGCGCATCCCTCGCCGCCGCCAGTTCCGACGACAGCTGGCCGATGAGGGTGCCCTTGAAGCCCCAGGGACTTACGGCCGTGGTCACCTCAGCCACCCCCCGGCGGACGGGACGTGCCCGGCACGCCTGCCCATCCGCCGCCGACCCCCCGCCCGTCGATGATCTCCTGGCACAGGCCCCGGGTCACCACCGACCCCTTCGTCTCCCAGTCCGGACGCCGGATCCGCACGTACCAGGACGCGTTGAGGGCGTCCCGCAGCCGATGAGTGGGCAGCAGCTCGCCGGGGACGGACAGATCGTCTCCGTTGTCCAGTTGCTCGATCCACTCCGAACCCCACCTCATCGCCGTCTTCCAGTTCGCCGGGGTGTACGCCGCACTCGGGTAGAAGGCCTTCTTCAGGGCGGAGTGGACGGCCGCCGGGTCCAGGGCGAGCGAGGCCAGTGGATCGGCCTCTTCCCCGTCGGCGGGGGGCAGCGATCCGACGGCCTGCTCCCAGCAGTTCGTCAGTTCGCGGTGGAGGTGGGTCTCGATCAGGCTGTGGGCGTCGAGCGCGTCGACGATGCCGGTCACCATGCTCGCGCGCTGGCGCACCAGTTCGCGCTCGGCCAGGGAGGTGCCGACCATGTCGAGCCGCAGCAGCAGGAGCGCACACGCATAGGCCGGACCGTTCGTGAAGGTGGCGAACGCGTCCGCCAGCAGCATGCGGACCCGTTGTTCGACGGCTGTCGGCGGGATGGCGGCGTCAGCCGCGAGGGCAGCGTGTTCCCGGCACGAAAGGTCGGTGGCGAACGCGTTCGCCTGCTCCGTTTCCACGATCGCCACTCGCCCGTACTCGTGCGCGACCAGCGGCAGGGTCCACACATCCCACTCCGGGAACCTGATGTGGGCGACACGTCGCATGTCGACGGGAGGCACACGGTCGGGCGAGGGGATGACGATCGTGGGCATCTTGCCGACGCTCTTGGCGCACTCCTTGATCAGTTCATCGGCGAACAGACACATCTGCTCGTCCAGCCTCATGTCGCGAAAGACGAGCCCGCCGAGCACCTCGAGGCATTCCCGGAACACCTCCTCGCTGAGGCCTTCGATCTTGCGGTACTCCTGCCAGGCCTGACTCGGATCCAGATCCCCGTTCGCCACCTGGGAGTTGAGGACCTCCAGCATCTCCAGGTCGTTCGTCGAGTTGCTGCGGATCTCGTTGAACGCCCTGATCCACGGCTCGTCCTCCACCGTGATGTACGCGAAGTCCAGTTTCTTCTCGGAGGCGGCGTTCGCGCGCTGCAGGTTGCGCCGTAGGGAGGCGATGCGTTCTTGCAGAATGGACTGGCGCATCAGGGGGCCTCCCGCGAGAAGTTGGACTCCGCCAGACCTCTGGCCTGTTTCGCAATGCTCCGCCAGGCACCGTCGTCGGTCGTATGGATGCGCGCCAGCCAGCTCGCGTTGACGATGTCCCGCATCCGGTAGGTGGCCACGGGGCCTGTTCCTCGGCGCGACCACTCGTTCGTCTCGTCGCCGCCGAACTGGTCCGCCAGTTCCTGGGCTGTCCACCAACCGCCGTAGCGAGCTCCCGCGAGATGGGCGGCCAGGAACGTCATGCAGTCGTCCACCCAGGCCCGGTACGGCTCCGGAAGCCCCTGCTCGTCCGCGGTACCCGCCTCGGCGGTCCCCGAACGCCACGCCGCGCGCATCACGTGGAGCGCGTGATCATAACGGTGGTCCTGGTTCAGGAGGTCCAGAGCGGCCTCGATCGCAGCGATGCGCATGTTGGGGGCGGGGTGGGTTTCGGTGCCGTCCCGGGCCACGGCCGGGTCGAACCGGTCGAGCGCGCACGCCAGGCCGTACGCCGGGCCGAGAACGTAACTCGCGAATGCGTCGGCGAACACCTCGTGCAGCCAGGCCCACGACGCCTCGGGCCACATCGCTCGCTTCCGTTCGAGCCGGTCTTCCAGGGGATGAACGGTTCGGACTCCCCCGTCGACCGTGACGGCAGGCCCGACGAAGTGCCCGAATTCATGCGCGACCACCGGCAGGTCCCAGAACGAGCGGCCCGGGAAGCGGACCCTGATCACCCGGGTGGACCGCGCGTAGATCTCCTCCGTACCGAGCACGGTGAACGAGTCCCACGAGACGGGCAGCGTCTCGCCGATCTCGTCGAGCAACGCGTCGGCGAGCCCGCAGTATCCGTCATCCAGGCGTGCGGCGCGCAGTGTCGCACCTTCCACGAGAGACAACGTCTCCTCGAAGAGTTCGTCGCACTCGAGCTGGATGCGATACAGCTCCGGCCAAGGATCCACGGACGTCTCACCCGTGTCGAGCGCGGTGAGCAGAGTACGGGCTTCGATCTCCCGCAGGTGGAGCGCGTTGGTCAAGCGTGTTCCCACGCGCCCGCCGAGCTCGGGCCCGATCGCCTCGGCGCTGGTCACGCCCGTCTTGATCCGGCCGATCAGCGAGACGACGCGGTTGCGCAGGAGCCCAGCCGACGCGTCTCGTTCGCCTCCTCCGAGCATGGCGCCCTCACCTCGCAGGTTGGCCTATGCCCACCTCCCATTCTCGGCAGCGACGGAGGACTTGTCCTGGCGGAGGCATGGTTGAACGGGGCACCACCGTCGATCGCGGCTCCGGCGGAGCGTGCGGAAGCCGCGTTGTCGAACACCGTGGTCGATCGGTCGGCGGCTCGGGCAAACCACCGCGGGAGGGCTCGATCCCGTGGCTCAGCCGTGCAGCACGACCGCCCTCGTGGTCCGTTCACTCGACGGCGTGGCGTGCGCCCAGGCCGGTTCGCCTCCCGTGGGGCACGGCTGGGACGCGTGGGCCAGGGTGCGGCGGTCCGGGTGGGTGTCGGGGGCGATGGTCGGGCGGACGTCCACTTCAGCCACCAGGTGACGGGAGGTGACCACCCGCCACAGGGAGGAGAGCAGGGAGTCCTCGCCCACGAAGGCCGGGGTGGTCGTCGCGGGGCCGTCCGCGAAGCGGTAGTGCAGGCGGACCGGCTGGACCGGTACCCCGGCGTCCAGGGCCGCCTGGAACACCGCGCGGCGGAAGCGGCCCTGGGCCCTGCCGCACCAGGTGCTGCCTTCCGGGAAGGCGACCACCGCGGCGCCGGAGCGCAGCGCCTCGGCGATCCGGGCGACCGTCAGGGGCAGGGCTCGCAGGCGGTCGCGTTCGATGAAGAAGGCGCCGCTGCGTGCCGTGAGGCCGCCCGCCACCGGCCACCGCCGGATCTCCGCCTTGGCCAGCATCCTGGCCGGGCGCACCGCCGCGAGCAGCGGGATGTCCAGCCAGGAGATGTGGTTGGCGACCAGGAGCAGACCGCCGGTGGAGGGGGCGGCGCCGGTGATCCGGACCCGGACCCCGGACGCCCGGACCACGGCCCTGCTCCAGCCGCGGATCAGCGTGTCGCGCCGGGACGCGGGGACGATGCCGAACACCGGCAGCAGGGCCACGCCCACGAGCAGCGTCAGCAGCAGTGCCGTCAGACGCAGCACCGCCCGCGGCACGTCCGTCCAGACGCGGACCGAGGCGACACACACCTGCGGGGAGCAGGGCGCCGTGGGCAGCCAGGCGCTCGTCGGGATCACCGGGCGGGGCACCGCGGCCGCCGCCGCCCGGCGGGCGCGCCGCTGGGTCAGGGCCCGCCCGCCCACGGGCACCGTGCGCAGCAGGCTCATCAGGCCGGGACGAGCGAGAGGAAGTGCTTGAGATAGCGCGCGTTGACCCGGCGCATCGACAGCAGCACGTACAGGTCGGCGACCCCGAAGTCCGGGTCGTGGGCCGGCTCCGCGCACACCCAGGCGCCGAGGCGGAGGTAGCCGCGCAGCAGCGGGGGCAGTTCCGTGCGCCCCTCGGGACGGGCCACGCCGTCCGCGTTCCAGGGCAGCAGCGGACGGACCCGGTACTCCTCGGGCGCCAGGTGCTTCTCCCGCACCCGGTCCCAGGTGCCGGCCGCGAGGGCGCCGCCGTCCGCGAGCGGGATGGAGCAGCAGCCGGCCAGCCACTCGTGGCCGTTGTCGACCATGTACCGCGCGATCCCGGCCCAGATCAGGCCGATCACGGCGCCGTCCCGGTGGTCGGGGTGGACGCAGGAGCGGCCGACCTCGACCAGGCCCGGGCGGATCGGGTCGAGCGGGGCGAGATCGAACTCGCCCTCGGAGTAGAGCCGCCCGGCGACCGCGGCGCGGTCCGGGGGCAGCAGCCGGTAGGTGCCGACGACCTGGTCGGTGACCGTGTCACGGACCAGCAGGTGGTCGCAGTACGCGTCGAAGGCGTCGATGTCGTGCCCCGGCTGCGGGGTGGACAGGAGGGCGCCCATCTCCCCGGCGAAGACGTCGTGGCGCAGCCGCTGCGCGGCCCGTACGTCGTCCTCGGTGCGGGCGACGCTGACGGTGTAGCGGGTGGGGGCCGCCGGCTGCGGGGGGCGGTCGAGCGTGGAAACGCCGTTCATGGCTCTCTCCTGGTCACGGGCCGGGGACGATTGAGCGGCCGGAACAGTTCTTCCGACGCCGGGCGTCGTCCGCGTGACCATCGCCGGGAGCGCGGATGTGAGCTTGTTGAACGGAACGGTCAGGACACCGTCACTTGGGCGGCTCGCAACCCTCCAGCCAGTAGCGCGTCTCCGCGGCGTCCAGAACCCGCTCCAGGACGAGGTCTCCGGTCATGTGGGGGAAGAACCGGCCCGAGGGCCAGCCACGCTCGTAGGGCGGCGGGTCGAGGACGAGCACACGTACGCCGTCGACGACCGGTATGTCGGTGGGGGTGCCCTCGTTCCACACCCACTCCCCGCCGGGCGTGACCAGGTTGAACGACCCCACGGTGGGCACCTGCCCCGGGGCGTCCCGGCACACCGCCGCCTCCTGCGGGGACGGGGCCCGGCCGGGCACATGGCCGCCGCCGACGAGGACGTCCGCGAGCAGGGTGTGCAGCTGGAAATTGTCGCCGATCCCGCTCATCCGCATCCGGTAGCCGGTGCCGGTGGGCCGGTGCAGCACGACGAGCGGCTCGTCGTCGAGCACGAGCAGGGCGTACGTCAGACACTTGAACTCGTGGCCCGACGCCTCCGCAACGGCCCGCACCGCCCGCAGCAGCCGGGCGCGCAGCGAGCCGTCCAGCGCCGTACGCACGGCCGGGTGGCTGAGCATCGCGAGGGACGCCATCTCCCACTGGGGCATCGACAGCCAGGCCAGGGCCGCCTCCGGTCCGACCCGTTCGAAGAGCGCCGGGTCCACCTCGCCGGGCTCCGGGTCGGGGAAGTCCCCGCCGCCGGTCTCGGCCCAGCGTTCGCAGAACTCCCCCGCGTCGGCGAGGTTCTCGGCCAGCTCCGCGAAGATGTACGGCGCGCAGGGCCCCGGGTCGGCACCGCGCTCCACGCAGGCGCCGACGATCACGGCCACGGTGCCGCGAGGTCCCGGGGGCACCTCGGGCAGCAGCGCGGCCAGGCGCGGAGCGGCCTGGGCGACCTCCTGCGGTCCCGCGTCCTGGAAGCCGCGGTACATCGCGTGGAAGGCCTGTTCCGCCCGGTCCGGTTCCTGCTCGCGCACGGCGGCCTCGAACCGGCCGACGGCGTCAACGAACCGCTCCTGACGCTGACTTGCGAAGATCATGTGCGCAGCCTACCGAGCCCGGACAAGCGAAGCGGGGCCGGGGAGCACCCTCCCGGCCCCGCTCGTCCGCACGGTGTCGGCGAACGTTCACTGGTGCGGTACGGCTACCGCTTCCCGGCCTTCCGGGTGGCCCGCAGCCACTCCTTGTTCATGCTCGTGATGGAGACGAGGGGGATGCCCTTGGGGCAGGCCGTGGCGCACTCGCCCGTGAGCGTGCACCCGCCGAAGCCCTCGTCGTCCATCTGCGCCACCATGTCCAGCACCCGCGTCTCCCGCTCGGGAGCACCCTGCGGCAGCACGTTCAGGTGGTTGACCTTGGCGGAGGTGAACAACATCGCGGCGCCGTTCGGGCACGCCGCCACGCAGGCCCCGCACCCGATGCACTCGGCGTGCTCGAAGGCGAAGTCGGCGTCCGGCTTCGGCACCGGCGTGGCGTGCGCCTCCGGCGCGGCCCCGGTGGGCGCGGTGATGTACCCGCCGGCCTGGATGATCCGGTCGAACGCCGACCGGTCCACCACCAGGTCCTTGATCACCGGGAACGCCGACGCCCGCCACGGCTCGATGTCGATCGTGTCGCCGTCCTTGAAGGACCGCATGTGCAGTTGGCACGTGGTCGTCCGCTCAGGACCGTGCGCGTCGCCGTTGATCACGAGCGAGCACGCGCCGCAGATGCCCTCACGGCAGTCGTGGTCGAACGCGACCGGGTCCTCGCCCTTGAGGATGAGCTCCTCGTTGAGGGTGTCGAGCATCTCCAGGAACGACATGTCGGAGGAGATGCCGTCCACCTCGTACGTGGACATGGCGCCGTCGGCGTCGGCGTTCTTCTGCCGCCAGACGCGCAGGGTGAGCTTCATGCGTAGCTCCGCTGAGTGGGGTGGACGTACTCGAAGACCAGGTCTTCCTTGTGCAGGGTCGGGGCCTCGCCGGTCCCGGTGAACTCCCAGGCGGCCGCGTAGGAGAACTCTTCGTCCTTGCGGGCGGCCTCGCCGTCGGGGGTCTGGGACTCCTCGCGGAAGTGACCGCCGCAGGACTCCTCGCGGTGCAGCGCGTCGAGGCACATCAGCTCGGCGAGCTCCAGGTAGTCGACGACGCGGTTGGCCTTCTCCAGCGACTGGTTGAACTCCTCGCCGGTGCCGGGCACCTTGATCCGCCGCCAGAACTCCTCGCGGATCTGCGGAATGCGCTCCAGCGCCTTGCGCAGCCCGGCGTCGCTGCGGGCCATGCCGCAGAACTCCCACATCAGCTCGCCGACTTCGCGGTGGAAGGAGTCGGGTGTGCGGTCGCCGTCGACGGAGAGCAGCAGGTTGATCCGGTCCTCGGTCTCGGCCAGCACCTCCTGGACCGCGGGGTGTTCGTCGGTCACCGCGTCCTGGTGCGGGTTCCTGGCGAGGTAGTCGTTGATGGTGGCCGGCAGGACGAAGTAGCCGTCGGCCAGGCCCTGCATCAGCGCGGAGGCGCCGAGCCGGTTGGCGCCGTGGTCGGAGAAGTTGGCCTCGCCGACCGCGAACAGGCCCGGGATCGTGGTCTGGAGGTCGTAGTCGACCCACAGTCCGCCCATCGTGTAGTGCACGGCGGGGTAGATCCGCATGGGCACCTGGTACGGATCCTCGTCGGTGATCCGCTGGTACATGTCGAAGAGGTTGCCGTACTTGGCCTCGACGGCCTTGCGCCCCATCCGCTTGATGGCGTCGGCGAAGTCGAGGTAGACGCCCTGACCGCCGGGCCCGACTCCCCTGCCCTCGTCGCAGACGTTCTTCGCGGCCCGGGAGGCGATGTCGCGGGGTACGAGGTTGCCGAAGGACGGGTAGATGCGCTCCAGGTAGTAGTCGCGCTCGTCCTCGGGGATCTTGTTCGCGGGCCGGTCGTCGCCCTTGGCCTTCGGCACCCAGATCCGGCCGTCGTTGCGCAGCGACTCGCTCATCAGCGTCAGCTTGGACTGGTGGTCGCCGGTGCGCGGGATGCACGTGGGGTGGATCTGCGTGAAGCAGGGGTTGGCGAAATAGGCACCGCGCCGGTGGGCCCGCCACACGGCGGTGGCGTTGGAGTTCATGGCGTTCGTCGACAGGTAGAAGACGTTGCCGTAACCGCCGCTGGCCAGGACGACCGCGTCGGCGAAGTAGGTGTCGATCTTGCCGGTGATGAGATCCCGGGCGACGATCCCGCGGGCCCGCCCGTCGACGACGATCAGGTCGAGCATCTCGGTACGGGGGTGCATCTCGACGTTCCCAGCGGCGATCTGCCGGCTGAGCGCTTGGTAGGCGCCGAGCAGCAGTTGCTGACCCGTCTGGCCGCGGGCGTAGAAGGTCCTGGACACCTGTACGCCGCCGAAGGAGCGGGTGTCGAGGAGACCGCCGTACTCCCGCGCGAACGGCACGCCCTGCGCGACGCACTGGTCGATGATCTCGACCGATATCTGCGCCAGCCGGTGGACGTTCGACTCCCGCGCCCGGAAGTCGCCGCCCTTGACGGTGTCGTAGAACAGGCGGTGCACGGAGTCGCCGTCGTTGCGGTAGTTCTTGGCGGCGTTGATGCCGCCCTGCGCGGCGATGGAGTGGGCGCGGCGCGGGGAGTCCTGGTAGCAGAACTGGACGACGTGGTAGCCCTGTTCGGCGAGGGTGGCGCCGGCCGAGCCGCCGGCCAGGCCGGTGCCCACGACGATCACCGTGTGCTTGCGCCGGTTGGCGGGGTTGACCAGCTTGGCCTCGAAACGGCGCTTGTCCCAGCGCTCGTTGACCGGGCCCTTGGGCGCCTTGGCGTCGGCGACCGGCTCGCCGGTTAGGTAGTCGGTGTAGGTCATCTCAGCTCACCACTCCGGTCATGACGCCCACGGGGACGGCGAGGAAGCCGCACGTGAGCACAAGCGCGAGAACGTTGGCGACGGTCTTCAGGGCGCGGTCGCGGGTGCGGCTGCCGGCGCCCAGGGTCTGGGCGGCGCTCCAGAAGCCGTGCCGGATGTGCATGCCGACGGCGAGCACCGCGACGATGTAGATGACGTTGCCGTACCAGGTGGAGAAGGTGTCGATCACGTTCTGGTACGGGCGTCCCTCCTCGAAGCCGCCCGAGTGCACGGTGCCGGTCGTCAGGTCGAGGATGTGCCAGACGATGAACAGGGCGAGGATGATCCCGCCCCAGCGCATCGTGCGGGTGGCGTAGCTCGCCCGCGGCTTCTTGTGCACGTACTGGGTGGGCCGCGCCTTGATGTCGCGACGGCTGAGCTGGTACGCGGAGACGCCGTGCGCGATCACCGCGACCACGAGCACGATCCGGACCAGCCAGAGCGTCCACTCGTAGTGCATGAAGGGCTCGCCGACCGTGCGCAGCCAGTGCGCGTACTCGTTGAACTCACCGGCCCCGAAGAAGATCTTCAGGTTTCCCATCATGTGGACGACGAGATACGACAGCATGATCAGCCCGCTGACCGCCATCACGGTCTTCTTGCCGACGGAGCTGTCCCACACCGTGCGTGCCATGGACGGTCGTCGGTCCGTCCGCGTTGCCAGAGCCATGTCTTCAGAAGTTACGGGGCGGGTGACCGATCGGTCCAAGACATCCTCCGGCTCGTTTCCATAGCCAACGTCTATCGTGGGTCTCATGCAGTTCCAGCAGCTCCAGTACTTCGTGGCGGTCGCCGAGACCCGGCACTTCACCCGGGCCGCCGACCTGGTCCACGTGGCGCAGCCGTCCCTGTCCCAGCAGATCAAGGCCCTCGAGCGGGAGCTCGGTGCGGACCTGTTCCTGCGGGCCCGCGGCAACATCACGCTCACCGACGCGGGCGAGGCCCTGCTGCCGCTGGCCCGGCGCATCCTGGCCGACGCGGATACAGCGCGGCTCGAGGTCCAGGAGCTGGTCCAGTTGCGCAGCGGTCGGGTCCGCCTCGGCGCGACTCCCAGCCTCTGCACGGGCCTGCTCCCCGACGTCCTGCGCGCCTTCCACGACCGCTACCCCGGCATCCGCCTGCTGATCGAGGAGGGCGGCTCGCACGACCTGGTACGAGAGCTGGCCCGAGGCGCCCTGGACCTGGCCCTGGTGGTCCTCCCGCTCCCCACCCCGTCCCCGGCCCTGGCGACGGTGGAGCTGCTCCGCGAGGACCTGGTGGTGGTCTCCTCCCCCGACGCGCCGAGGCCGGGCCGGGGCGGCCGCTCGGTCCGCATCGCGGATCTGGAGGGCGAACGCCTGGTGATGTTCCGCCACGGCTACGACCTGCGCGAACTGACGGTCGCCGCGTGCAGGGCGGAGGGTTTCGAGCCGGACTTCGCGGTCGAGGGCGGCGAGATGGACGCGGTCCTGGGCTTCGCCCGGGCGGGCCTGGGCGTGGCGGTGGTCCCCCGCATGGTGGCGGCCCGCGCGGGCCGGGGCCTGCGCGTCACCCCCCTGACCCGCCCCGGCCTCCACCGCACGATCGCCCTGGCCCACCGCAGCGACGTGGCCCCACCACGGGCGGCACGGGAGCTTCAGCGGATGCTGCTGGAACGCTGAGCCCTCATCCCCGTACGGCCGGCCTGAGCACCTCCTCGCACCACTGGCGGAAGCCGGTGGGGGCGACGTCGGGGGTGGTCGGTACCGCTTCGCCGTAGAAGCCCTGCTCGTTCAGGGCGTTCTCCATGTCCGCCAGTCCCTGGGCCCAGGCGGAACTCATCCCGAAGCTCCTGAGTGCCGCCGCCCGGTCCGCGGTGCTCGACGGCCGCAGCCGCACCGGCCGGTCCAGCACCTCGGACAGGACGCGTGTCATGCCCGAAGGTGTGAGGGTGTCCGGCGCGACCACGGGCACGTCCTCCTGCCCGGTCCAGGCGCCGTCGAGCAGCAGCCGGACGGCCTCGGCGGCGATGTCGCGCACGGCGCACAGACGCAGTACCCGGTCCGGGGTAAGGGCCGTGGTGAGAACGCCCGGGTCCCGGATCTCCTCCGTCTGGCGCAGCAGGTTCTCCATCAGGAACGGCGGGCACAGCGCCCGGTAGTGGACGCCGGTGGCCGCGATGGTCTCGTCCATGGCCAGCGACGCCGAGATCTGTCCGGCGTCGCGCGCCACACCGCGCCCCAGCGTGGAGACGGCGACGACCCGATCGATGTCCTGCCGGCCGATGACCTCGCACAGCGGCTCGGTGAACGTGCGGAAGAGGCCCGCCACGCTGTCGGCCACGGGCGTCGGCGGCACCAGCCAGAACACGCGATCGGCGCCCGCGCACGCCTCCTTCAGGACGGCGGGGTCGGCGTGCGACCCCTGGACCACCTCGACGCGTTCGCGGGCGTGCGACGCGAGGCGGGCGGGATCGCGAACGATCACGCGGACGTCCGAAGCGCCGGCGGCGAGAAGGCGGTCGAGGACCTCCCGGCCGATCTGGCCGGTCGGAGTGGTAACGACGATCATGAGTCAACTCCCCGAAGGAATCATCACTTTGACGCCGTCGAGCCTGCTGCCGCACGCGCCCGAACTGAAGGACCGATCCGCTCGCGCTTGTTACCCTCACGGCAATACCGACCGGAGGGGGTGCCGTGGAGTCCCGCTCACTGCGCTACTTCGTGGCCGTGGCCGAGGAGCTCAACTTCACCCGCGCCGCCGAGCGGCTGGGGATCTCCGCGCCACCCCTGTCGCGCGCTGTCCGGCAGTTGGAGGCCGACCTCGGGGTCACGCTGCTCGAGCGCACCACCCACCATGTGGCGCTGACCCAGGCCGGCGCCGTTCTCCTCACCGAGGCGCGGATCGCCCTGGACGCACTCCAGGCCGCCGGACGACGGACGCAGCGCACGGCCGCCGTCGCCCCGAAGCTGGTGCTGGCGGTGAAGGCCGACGGCGACGCGGGCCTGCTGGAGACGATCCTGGCCCGCTACGCCCGCGAACCGGCGGCCCACCCGGTCACCGTCCGGCTGTGCGGCTGGCACGAGCAGCCGCGGCTGCTGCGGCAGGGGGATGCCGACGTGGCCCTGGTCCACGAGCCGTTCGACCACACCGGTCTGGACGCCGAGACACTGATCACCGAACCGCGGGTCGCCGCCCTCGCCGCCGGCCACCCGCTCGCCGACCGCGACCGGCTGACCCTCGCCTGCCTCGGCCTGCGCCCCGGTGACCTGCACCGGCACATCGAGGAAACCCGCGCCCGCAGCCGTGACCTCGCCCAGCTCCTCGCCCTGGTGAGCCTGGGAGAAGCCGTCCCGCTGCTGCCCGCCTCGGTCGCGACCCGCTATCCCCGGCCCGGCGTCGTCTACCGCACGGTCGACGACGCGCCGCCCGCGGTCCTGGCCGTCGCGTGGCCGCAGCACTCCCGCTCGACGGCCGTGGCAGCCCTGGTCCGCGCCGCCACGGCCGCCGCCGAGACGGCACGGGACCACCGGGCGTCTTGACGTCCCTACGCCGTAGGGGAGTTGAGATCCCCTACGGCCGTGGACCTCAGCCCGTCGCGTCCACCAGGGCCAGTTCGTGCAGGCGTTCCGGTGGGCCCGGGCGGGCGTAGTACCAGCCCTGGGCCGTGTCGCAGCCGAGTATGCGGAGCTGTTCGGCCTGGGCTCCCGTTTCGACGCCCTCCACGGTCACCGCGAGGTTCAGGCTGTGGGCGAGGGAAACGATCCCCTCGACGATCTTGAGGTCGACGGGGTCCGCCGGGAACTGCTGCATGCTCTGGGTGAAGGAGCGGTCCAGCTTGAGGACGCTCACCGGCAGGCGGCGCAGGTTGGCGAGGTTGGAGTAGCCGGTGCCGAAGTCGTCCAGGGCGATGTCCACGCCCATCTCGGCGAGGCGGCGCAGCGGCTTCAGCAGATCGTCGTCCGCGCCGATCAGCGCCGACTCCGTCACCTCCAGGCAGAGCGCGTCGGGGTCCACGCCCTCGCGCTCCAGGATGTCGACCGTGTCCTGCACCAGACCGGGGTGCGTGAGCTGGCACGGGGAGAGGTTGACGTTGATCCGCAGCGGGCCCGCGTCCGCGTGCCGGTCCCGCCAGTCCCGGGCCTGGCGCACCGACTGCTCCAGCACCCAGCGGCCGAGCGGAACGATCAGTCCCGTGTGCTCGGCGAGCGGGATGAACCGGTCGGGCCCGAGGACGCCGTGCTGCGGGTGCAGCCACCGCACCAGGGCCTCCGCGCCGCGGACGCTGCCGTCGCCGAGGTGGACCAGCGGCTGGTACTCGATGAAGAACTCGCCCCGGTCCAGGGCGGTCGGCAGCGCCGTCGTCAGCCCGTGCCGGGTGATCGCGCGCGCGTCCGCCTCCGGGTCGGCCAGCTCGAAGCGGTTGCCGCCCGCCGACTTGGCCCGGTACATCGTGATGTCGGCGCTGCGCAGCACCTCCGCCGGGCTGCGCTCGCCCGCCGGGCCCTCGACGATGCCGATGCTGCCGCGCACGGTCAGCTGCCGGCCGTCGACACTGATCGGGGCGACCAGCGCGTGCATGATGCGCGCGGCCAGCTCGTCGACCTCGTGCTCGGTGTCCGGTCCGGTGGTCAGCGCCACGAACTCGTCGCCGCCGAGCCGGGCGACCATCTCGCCGGGCGCGGTCGCGCAGGCCTGGAGCCGGTCGGCGACCTCCACCAGCAGCCGGTCGCCGGCCGCGTGCCCGAGGCTGTCGTTGATGGTCTTGAAGCCGTCCAGGTCGAGGTAGCACAGCCCGAACCGCTGGCCCTCGCCGGCGCACAGCGCCTTCTCCAGGCGCTCGAAGAACAGCGTGCGGTTGGGCAGCCCGGTGAGCGCGTCGTGCGTGGCCTCGTAGCGCAGCCGGAGGTTGAGCAGCCGCCGCTCGGTGGTGTCCTCCATCAGGGCGAGCTGGTACTCGGGGTTGCCGTCGGCGTCCCGCAGCAGGGAGACCGTCAGATTGGTCCACAGGACCGTTCCGTCGGGGCGGTAGAACGCCTTCTCCACGTGGTAGTGCTCGCGCTCGCCGCGCACCAGCTCCTCGTAGAGCTTCCAGACCTGCGGCGCGTCCTCGGGGTGCGTCCACTCCATGACGTTGCGGCCGCGCACCAGTTGCTCGGCACCGCCGAACATGCGCACCAGGGCGCCGTTGACCTGCAGTATGTTGCCCGCGAGGTCGGCGATGCCGATTCCTATGGCGGCGCCCTCGAAGACCGCGCGGAAGCGGGCCTCGCTGGCGTGCAGCGCCTGCGCCACCACGCCCTGCGCCTGCAGGGCCGCCACGGAGATCGCCTCCTGCTCGGCCAGCGTCCGCTCGCGCAGCGCCTGCGCGTACCCGGCGGCCATGGCGTGCTGGAGCCGGGCGCTGCGGGCCCGCAGATCCTCCTGGGGGCCGCCGTCGCCGCAGTACAGCACGAGGTAGGCGTCGACGCAGTCGAGGCTGCGGCTGAGCGCCTCCGGGTCGGTGCAGTGCGCGGTCACGAGGGCGGCGCCCACCGCGCGGCCCGCGTCGGCGTCGAAGGCCCTGGCGAGCAGCGCCTGGCTCAACCGCCGCGCGAGCGGCAGCAGTTGCTCCTCGAACTCGGGCCGGGTCGACGACGTGGAGGTCACCGGGAACACGGCCCGGCTCCAGATCGTCGCGAACCGGCGCAGTCTGTCCTCCGGCCCGTCCGGCTCCGCGCTCACGCCGTACGCCCCACGCCCGCATAACCGGAGAAGGTCCACGGATCCTCCTCCTCCGGTGCGGTGTCCGGCCGCCACCGCGGCATCGACACCAGTCCGGGTTCCACCATGTCGTACCCCTCGAAGAACCGCGCGATCTCCTCGCGCGAGCGCATGATCAGCGGGTTGCGAATGTCCTTGTATACGCCCACCGTGCCCTCGGCCCGCTCCGCGGAAAGCGGGATTCCCTCGTACGAGGCATGCGTCAGGATCAGCAGGCTGCCGGGCGCGAGCGCGTCGCGCAGTTCGGCCGCCGCCCCGTACGGGTCGTCCGCGTCTTCCACGAAGTGCAGTATGGCAACGAGCAGCAGGGCCACCGGACGGTTCAGGTCGATGAGCCGCTCGACCTGAGGGCTCGACAGGATCTCCCGCGGCTTGCGCAGATCGGCCGCGACGACGTCGGTGTGCTCCTCGCCGTCCAGCACCGCCTGGCTGTGCGCGACGGCGACCGGGTCGTGGTCGACGTAGACCACGTGCGCGCCGGGTGCCGCCGCCCGGACCACCTCGTGGACGTTGCCGAAGGTCGGGATGCCCGAGCCGATGTCGAGGAACTGGGTGATCCCCTCGGCGGCCGCGTAGCGCACCGCGCGGCGCATGAACGCCCGGTTCGCCTGCATGATCTTGGGAAGTCCCGGCATGAACTCCATGGCCCTGCGCGCGGCTTCCCGGTCGACCTCGAAGTTGTGCGAACCGCCCAGGTAGTAGTCGTAGATTCGCGAGACGCTCGGCACCGTGATGTCGATGCTCCGGGGGGCCCAGGCGGGACGCTCCATCTACCTCTCCAAGGCTCAGGCGATCCAGTGTTCGAGCTGAGGCTACTGATCGCCTGCCAAAGGAGCGAGCCGAAACGGAAATTGACCATCCGTTCCCGGTCACTGCCTGCGGCACGTGCCGAATTCGGCGGTCGTGATTCCGCTACGAAATGCAGTCGAAGCATTCCACAGAGTTCCGAATCATGCGGAACGGGACGAGGGGTTGGACCGCCACCGCACACAGGTCCACCCCCTCCGTGCGGTGCGAAGGGGGTGGACCCGGGTCGAGCGCGCTGACCGTTCGTCCGGCACTCGCTGAGCTCTCGCCTCCTACTCCTTTTCCGGCGCGCCGACCGGCTTTCCGTCGGGGGCCACGGCGTACCAGGTGCCGCCGACGCCCTGACCGTTGGTGTCACCGGGAGCCTTGTCACCGGCGAAGGTGTAGATGGGCCAGCAGTTGATGGTCTGCTGTTCACCCTTGCCGTCCTGCCGGGCGAAGGTCATGTAGCCCTTCTTCTGGATGCCCTTGGTGTCGCCGAACTCAACGGGCGCCACGGCCGGCCACTTCTCCAGGCAGGCGTCGGTGCAGTTGGAGACCGGCTTCGGCCAGGCCTCGTCCTTCATGAAGCGGTAGACCGTCATGCCGTTCTTGTCGACGACGATCTCACCGAGTTCGGGATCCTCACGGGTGGACAGGCCGGGCTGGTCCGCCGCCGCCTTGGCCTTCTTGCCGTCGGGCGCCAGCGCGTACCACGTGCCGCCCACGCCCTGGCCCTTGGTGTCGCCCGCGTTGACGTCCTTGGCATAGCGGTACGCCGGCCAGCCGCCGATCGTCAGCTGCTTGGTGCCGTCGGCCCGGGTGACCTCGCCGAGCTGCGACTTGTCGACACCGGCACCGGCGCTCGCGTCGTCCGCGGGGACCGGCGGCCAGGCGGTGGCGCAGTCGCCCTCGCAAGCGGTCTTCGGCGGTTCCGCGGTGTCCTTGTCGAATCGGTACAGGGTGAGTCCGGCGCTGTCGGTCAGTACCTGACCGAGTTCGGCGTTGGTGGACACGGAGAGCTCACCCGCCGGGGTGGTCTGGGTCGCCGCACCCGCCGCGCCGGCCCCGGCGGTGCCGGACTCGGCTCCGGTGCCCAGGCCCGTGCCCGCGGTTCCGTAGTCTCCGGCCGCTGCCGTCGCGCCGACGTTCTGGCTCGCCGGCGGGGTGCTCTCCGAACCGCACGCCGTCGTCAGCGCCAGCACCGCCACGGCGCTCACCACGAGCGAGGCGCTCCGCCACGAGGTCTTCATTGTCAACTCCCCATAATCACAAGGGTGTTGCAGCGCCCTGCTGCGCCGCCGCACGACATTGGGTACGCGCGCCGACCATGGTCGTGTTCAACCGCGGGCAAGATTTCTTGCCGAATCCTGTGACACCGACCGCGAGACCGGACCGCTCAGCACTTCCGGCGGCACTCGCACGGCCGAACGAATCGACGGACACGCGAGCGGGCCGTCCGGCTCACCGCCCGACACGCCCGTCCCTCCTTCGGGGCAATCCCCAGGGCAGTGGGGGTCCGGCGGACCTTCCAGGGCCCAAGATCTTGGGCGTGCATGGACCCGATTCGACCCAATCCGCGCTCGCTGCACGGGTGTTGGCGCTGCTGGCGCTGAGCTGGCTGATGGTCGGGGCACCGGCCGCCCCGGCGGCGGCCGACGCCTGCGCGTACGCCTCGACCGGGCCGGGCGGCACGCAGGCGGTGGCGGTCGCCGGGAGCGGCACCTGGCCGACTCCCCCTTCGTGCCCCACACCGACCCCGCCACCCCCGCCTCCTCCCCCCACGCCGTGCCCGACCCCGACCCCCACCCCGACGCCGCCCAAGCCCACACCCACCCCCGAACCACCGCCCAAACCCACCCCGAAGCCCCCCGAGCCGACGCCGACCCCCACTCCGACGCCGAAACCCCCGCCGCCGGCCCCCGCGCCCGCGGCCCCCCGCCCGCAGCCCACCCCGCCCCCTCTCCCGCCACCCCCGCCTCCCGCACCGGCCCCGAAGCCGACTCCGACGCCGACGCCGTCGGCCAAGCCCACACCGCGCCCCGCCGCGGCCCCGGTGCACTACCCGCGCCACCGCACCACGGCCAAGCGGCCGCCGTCCCGCGGTGCCACCAAGCCCCTCACCTTCGTCCTGCTCATCGCCGCGCCCGCGATCGTCGCCGTCGCCGCGCTGCGCCCGCGCTGATCCCTGGAGGCACCCCTTGCCGGAATGGCTTGTTCTCACCCTCGCGATGCTGGCCGCCTGCGTCGTGGTGGTCGCCATCACGTTCGTCCGCCATCGCACGGCGGCGGACGACGAGGACCCCTCCGACACCCCGGACGTCATCGAGTACATGACGATGTGGATCGGCGTGGTCTACGCCATCGTCCTGGGCCTGGCCATCGCGGGCGTGTGGGAGGGCCGCAGCGCCGCGCAGGACCACGTCCAGGCGGAGGCGATCGCGCTGCACGAGATCTCCGAACGGGTCCGGGTGTATCCGCCGGAGATCCGTGACCGCATTCGGGAGGATGTCAACGCCTATGTCGGACACGTCGTGACCACCGAGTGGAAGGCGATGGCCGACAAGGGCGAGGTCACCGAGCGCGGCGCCGAGCTGCTCCAGCGCGTCCGGGCGGACGTCACCGACTACGAACCGCGCGACGACTTCCAGGCGCAGGCCTACCAGCCGCTCGTCGACCAGGTCGCCGCCGCGGACCAGGCCCGCAACGCCCGGGCCAGCTCCACCGGGGAGACCATGCCGGGGGTGGTGTGGTTCGGGCTGATCGCCGGGGCCATCGTCACCATCGGGATGATCCTCGCCCTGCAGATCCGGCGGACCCCGCGCGAGCTGATCCTCGCCGTGCTGTTCTCCGCGCTGATCGCCTTCCTGCTCTTCCTCATCTGGGACTTCGACGCGCCCTACAGCCGTGGCATCACGGCGTCCGCGGACCCCTTCCTGGACCTCTTCCCGGACGCCAAGGGCTGAGGGGGGCTCACTCCCGCTTCAGGCCGGGAGGCGGGGCGCCACGCCGCCGCCGTCCCCCGGACGCGGGAACGGCCGTCCCCTGAGCGGCCCACACGCTTGCCCCATTCGCACGACAGCGTTCGCGCAGGTGTGCGCACCTTCCTAGCGTTTCGATCATCGAGGTGCATTTCAGGCGCAAGCGGAAAAGGTCCGCAGCTGCTCCTCGGGGACCCGGAGGAAACACCATGCGCGCGATACGCGTCGCTTCGGCCGCACTGCTGGGGCTGACCGCCCTGACCCTCACCGCACCGGCCGCCCTGGCGAAGGGCGACGACAACATCACGCCGTTCGGCTTCAGCGTCCTGCCCTCCTCGATCGCGGCGGGCGGACAGGTCACCCTGCGGATCGACCGGAGCGGCGGCGGCTGCAAGGGACCGGCGACGGTCACCTCCGCGGTCTTCGACTCCGTCACCATCCTGCCGCACCACTCCCAGGCGACGGCCGACGTGGACTGGGACGCCAAGCCGGGGGCCGTGTACAAGGTGACGTTCATCTGCGACGACGTCAGCGGCACGACGGACCTGACCATCGTCGGCGGCCGGCCGACCCACCATCCCGTCCCCCTGCCGGTGGTCCCGCCGCACGGCGTGCACGCGGGCGAGGGCGGCACCTTCGGCGGGTTCGACCTCAAGGAGATCGGCCTCGGCGCCGCGCTCATCGCCGGCTCCATCGGGGCCGCGTACCGCCTCTCCCGCAAGCGCACCTCGGAGGACGGCGGCTGACCGCCACCGCGCGCACAGGCCTTCGCCCCGGTTCCCCCGCGAAGGGGGCCGGGGCGAAGGCCTGTTCCCGTGACGTGCGATCCCCGAAAAGATCCGGGACGGACCCGACGTACGCCGGATCAGATCCGCTTCTCGGACCGGCGGCGCATCCAGAACAGCCCGCCGCCGACAACGGCCGCGGCCACGAGCCCGCCGCCGATGGCGATGTCGGTGGGGGTGGCCCCGGATGTGGAGCTGCCGCCGATACCGCCCTGCACACCGCCGATGACGGTGAAGGCGGCGGGACGGGTCAGCGTCCTGCCGTCGCAGTTGACGGTGATGTCGTGCGTGCCCGGGCGGGCGTTGGAGTTGACCGTCGCCGTGCCCTTCGAGGTCTCGTTGGCGCCGTGGATGGGCGTCAGCCTGGTCGTGGGGAACGCGTTGGAGGTCGCCGTGCCGCCGTTCCGGCAGCCGTCGACGGTGATGGTCAGCTGCCCGCCGCGGGCGATGACACTGGGCAGGGCGACGATATTGCTCGGGGTGTCCCAGGCCACGGCCGCAGGGGCGGCGAGCCCGAGGGCGGCGACGGCCGCCGCTGACACCGCCAGGGCACGAGAGTTACGCATCTGATCCTCCGCGGAAGACGCCCCGGGAACCGTCCCCGGTCGATCGGCGAGAAAGCGCCTCCCGATAAGACCCTCAGATGCGGTGCACAGAGCCGCATTTCGAGAATGGTCCGTCCTGGTGAGAGGACACGCCGAAGGAAAAGCGCACAATCGGATATTGCCGCAGGTCACGGACCGTCAGAAATTTCCTGGTCACGGCAACTCGGATGGCGCACCTCGGCCTCCCGAAAGGAGTCCGGGCCACCCGTTCGCCTCCGCATCCGTCGCCGGTTTCCCGCCCGGCATTTAGCGTTCTCGTATGCGCGAATGACGTGGCGACGGCCGCGTCGAGAGGGGAATCGAATGTCTGCGTCCGAGCTGGCCGAAGAGGAGGAGCAGCGGAAGAAGCGCGCTCCTTGGGGCGTGATAGCGCTTGTTCTGCTGACCGGCCTCGCGCTCATTCGCAATGGTTCGGGGGAGTTCGACGTGGGGCCTCCGCAGCCCGCGTCGGCCGCCGCGGCCGACAGCCGGGTGCAGAGCGGCACCTTCGCGGGCGCCGCGGCCCCGCTGCCGTACGCCGTGCCGGACCGGGTGCGGATTCCCGCGATCCAGGTCGACGCGCCGATGATGGCCGTCGGACTGGACGCCCAGGGCTGGGTCGGCGCACCGCCGCCGGAGGACCCGAACCTCGCGGGCTGGTTCTCCGGCGCCGTCTCCCCCGGCGAGAAGGGCACCGCGGTCGTGGTCGGCCACGTCGACAACCAGCAGGGCCCCGCCGTCTTCTACGGACTCGGGGCCCTGAAGAAGGGCAATCGCGTCGAGATCGCGCGCAAGGACGGGAAGACGGCCGTGTTCGAGATCTACGGTATCGAGGTGTTCGAGAAGAACAACTTCCCCGGCGACCGGGTCTACCGCTCCAAGGGGACCGCGGAACTGCGGGTCATCACCTGCGGCGGCGGCTTCTCCGAGCAGAACGGCTACGACGGCAACGTCGTGGCCTTCGCCCGCCTGGTCGAGGTTCGCTGACCGTACCCCGGCCGGGCGGGCGGCGGCCCGTCAGGAGTACTGCCGTCGGGGGACGGTGATGTGGTAGCCGGCGTCCAGCAGGTCGGGCAGGTAGTCCCGCAACGCGTGGACGCTCTGGGAGCGGTCGCCCCCGGCGTCGTGCGAGAGCACCACGACACCGGGGGCGGCGCCGTTCTCCACCCGGTTCGCGATGGTCCGGGTGCCGGGGGTGGTCCAGTCGAGGGTGTCGACCGTCCAGGCCAGCGGCTCCATGCCCAGCTCGGCGCCGAGCTGGAAGGCGGCGCGGTTCCAGGCGCCGTAGGGCGCGCGGAACCACTCGGGGCGCTCGCCGTACGCCTCCTCGACGATGTCGCAGGTACGTTCCATCTGGGAACGGATCTGACCGCGGGTCAGCCGGGTCAGCAGCGGGTGGGACCAGGTGTGGTTGCCCACGACATGGCCTTCCTCGGCCATCCGTTCCAGCAGGTCGGGGCGGGCGGCCGCCATCTCCCCGCAGACGAAGAACATGGCCCGCACCTCGTACTCGGCGAGGGTGTCCAGGATGTCCGGCGTGTAGCGGGGGTCGGGGCCGTCGTCGAAGGTCAGCACCATGGACCGGCCGCGGCCGTTCATGCGCAGCAGCGGAGTGCTCCGGACCAGGGTGCGGCGGGGCGCGGCCCGTGGGGCGCCGTAGCCGGTCAGGGGCTGGAGTCGGTAGGCGGAGGGCTTCAGGGCGCGGCGCGCCGGGGGGCCGGCGGCCGGTGCGGCGGGCCTGACCGGCTCGGCGTCCCCGCCCAGCGCGAACAGTCCGGCGGTGCCGGCCGCGCCGACGGCGGCGGCGCCGGCGAGGAGAGCCCGGCGGCGGGTGAGCAGCCGGGAGAGCAACTGATCCTTCTGCATGACTCATCAGTCGCCCGCCCGGCCACCGACGCACCACGACGGCACCGGTCCGGCGGCACGTTTCCACCCGCCCGGCCCATGACGGGCCGTCAGCGGTGGCGGACCGACGGGAGCTGCAGGGTCTCAGGGATCGTCAGGCCCGGCCTGCTTCAGGGCGTAGAGGACTGAGTGTGCCTTCGGCACGCGGCCGCTCCCCTTCGCGTCCCCTCCGTCGAGACGGAGCGCCGACAGCGCGGGCCGCCCCACGGGTGCCCCTATTCCCCGGAACTTGCGCGGCGACGGCACGGAGACGCATCCCTCGGCGATCCGGTCCCGCTTCGGCTGCGACGGCGACGCCGCCTCCCTCGGCCGGGGGACCGGGGCTTCCGATAGCCTCGGCGCCGTGACGGAACAGCACGCTCACCGATTCGAGCGCGGTACGGACGGGCCGAAGGTCATCGTGGTCGGGGTGGACGGCTCCGACTCCTCACTGCGGGCGGCGGCCTACGCCGGTGGTCTCGCCCGGCGGCAGCACGCACTGCTCGCCGTGGTGTACGTCCAGCCGGTGATGTCGGCGGGGGCGGCGCTCGGCGCGCCGGTCGCCGAGGTGACCGACGAGATCGCCGAGGATCTGGTGGCGCAGATCCGGGACGCGACGGAGCGCACGAAGGGGATATTCGACGTGCGCTGGGAGTTCCACACCTTCCGCGGCGATCCCTACAACGGTCTGGTGAAGGCGGCGGACGACCTCAAGGCGGACGCCGTGGTGGTCGGCGCCTCGGAACAGGCGGGCCACCGGATCGTCGGTTCGGTCGCGATCCGCCTGGTGAAGGCGGGACGCTGGCCGGTGACGGTGGTGCCGTAGCGGCGGAAGCCGCGCTCAGGCCGTGCCCCTCCCCCGTGGGGGCACGGCCCCAGGCCTTCACAGAGCGCGCAGGGAACGCCTCTACAGAGCGCGCAGGAAATCGAGCACGATCCGGTTGAAGTCGTCCGGCTTCTCCAGGTTCAGGTAGTGGCCCACTCCGTCGATCAGTTCCGCGCGGCCGTTCGGGACCTCGTGGACGAGGCGGTCGGCCGCGTCGAGCATGTCGGCGGGTTCGAGGGTGCCGTTGAGGGCGAGGACGGGGACGTCGATCTTCGGGAGCCGGGGCCAGGAGCCGGTCAGGCGTACGTGCCAGTCCTTCTCGCCCGGCGTGTGCTTCATGATCGTGTGCAGGGCCATCTCCCTCAGCCGGGCGAGGATGCCGGGGTCCACGTCCGCGGCGGTCCGGTGCTCGCCGGGCACCACCTTCAGGAACGCGGTCAGCCAGCCCTCGACGTCGCCCGCGCCCAGGGTGCGGGCGTACTCGGCCTGGATCCCCTGGGTCCAGGGGTCCTGGTACTGGTAGTCGCCCGTCGCGGCGCCGCAGGTGACCACGGCACGGACGAGGTCCGGGTGCTCCAGCACCGTGTCCGTGGCGATCACGCCGCCCATCGACACCCCGACGAGCGCCGCGGGCCCGGTGTCGAGGTGGCGCAGCAGGTCGGCGAGGTCGTCGGCCCAGCGGAACGGCTCGGTGGCGTTGGCCGAGAAGCCGTGGCCGCGTACGTCCGGCACGATCACCCGGTACTCGGCGGCGAGCACCGGTATCTGGTCGGCCCAGAAGCGGTGGTCGACGAAGCCGCAGTGGAGCAGGACCACGGGGTCCCCGGAGCCGGTGTCGAGGTAGGCGAGGTCGCCGTCGCGGGACGGGAAGAAGCGAAGGTCTGCGGCAGTAGTCATGACAACCAAGGTGTCATCTTCAGAGCGGTTTGACAACCCAGTTGTCATGATGGGTCGATGCATGATGTTCCGGTGAACGACAACGACGCACCGCTGCCCGCCGACGAACTCGGCCACCAGGTCTCCGAGGTGTTCGACCTGATCGGCGCGCTCTACCGGCGCGGCCTGCGTAAGATCGAGCAGGGCGAACAGGTCGAGGGGGTCTCCGTCGGTGTGCGCTCCGTCCTGGTGCTGCTGCGCCGGTTCGGGCCCATGACGGTGCCCCGGATGGGCGGGATCATGGCGCTGTCCCGGCAGTTCGTGCAGCGCATGGTCAACGAGGCGGTGGCCGAGGGCTGGGCGGAGGTCACACCCAACCCCGCCCACCAGCGGTCCTCGCTGATCCGGATCACGGCCGCGGGCGAGGCGACGATCGACGCGATCCTCGCCCGCGAGCACGCCCTGAACCGGCAGGTCGGCGGCGACCTGACCGACGCCGAACTGCGGGCGTGCAAGCGGGTGCTGAAGGAGATGCTCAAGACCTTCGACCACGTCGACATGGACTGAGCCGCCGCTCGACCAGCGCTGAACGCCGGGGCTACTCCCCCATCACCAGCCCGTCCTGCTCCGCGCCCCGGCTGAACACCACGTCCCGGATCCGGTCCCGGACGCCCATGACGTCGGCGCCCTGCTTGATCGCCTGGTTGAGGTTCACCACCTGGCCGGCGTCGATGTCGAACAGCTGCGGGAGGAATTCGGCCTTGGTCACGTTCCAGCGTCCGCCCGGCTTCGCGGGCGGGGCGAAGGTGAAGCGGCCGATCGTGGACTGGTTCCCGCGCGGGTCGGGGCTGCCGCCGTGGTTGTACATCTGGCCCGCGATCTGGTCGCCCATGCCGTAGATGACCCACGTCCCGTTGACCTTCTCGTAGGCCTGCGGGACATGGGCGTGGGTGCCGAGAATCAGGTCGATGTCGGGGCGGTCGCCGGTACGGGCGGCGGTGAGGGAACGGGCGAGGGTCAGCTGCCGCTCGTCGGGCTCGTCCTGCCATTCGGTGCCCCAGTGCAGCGACACGACGACCACGTCGGCGCCGGCCCGCCGGGCGGCCCGGGCCTCGGCGAGGATACGGCCCTCGTCGATGAGGTTGACGGCCCAGGGCTGTCCGGGCGGGAGCGGGTAGCCGTTGGTGTCGTAGGTGTAGGCGAGGTGGGCGACCTGGGCCTCGCCCGCGCGCAGCACGGTGACCGTGCGGGCCTCCGCCTCGGTGCGGGCGGATCCGGCGTGCCGTACGCCGGCCCGGTCGAGGGCGTCCAGGGTGCGGCGGATGCCCTCGGCGCCGTCGTCGAGGCTGTGGTTGGAGGCGGTGGAGCAGCCGTCGTACCCGGTGGCGGCGAGGCCCGCGGCGACCTCGGGCGGGGACTTGAAGGCGGGGTAGCCGGTGTAGTCGCCGTTGGCGCCGTAGACGGTCTCCATGTGGCACAGGGCCAGGTCGGCGCGGTCGACGACGGGTTTCGCCCCGGCGAACATGGGGCGGAAGTCGTGGCCCGTGCCGCCCGCGTCGAAGCGGGCGCGGTCGATGATCGAGCTGTGCGGGAGGACGTCGCCGGAGGCGACGAGGGTGAAGCCGCGGGCGCCCGTGGCGGAAGGGGCGGGACGCCCGGGGGACTCATGCCGGTCGGCCTGGCAGGCCGCGCCCGCGGCGAGGAGGGCCGTCAGGGCCAGGGCCACCTGTCGACTGCGTGCGATCATCACTCACCCCGATGTAGTCGTATTTACACATCAATAGGTAAGAATCGCGACACATCGACAGGTGGTTCCGACACGCCGATTAGCCCGTCCGGCCCCGCGCGAACGGCGGCCGGGACCGTTCGTCGAACCGTTCGTCGACGCGATCGACCGTCCGTCGCAGACCCGTGTGCGCGGCCTGTCCTCGGACCGCGCCCTGCGATGCCATACGGCCATGACGGCCGGAACCACTCTTGTGAACGGGACGACCGCCGAGCACGAGCTCGCCGCGCTGCAGCGCGAGCACGGCCGGCCTCTCTTCGCGCTGCTGCTCAGGCTCTGCGACGGAGACCGGCAGCGCGCCGAGGATCTGGTGCAGGAGACCCTCGTCCGGGCCTGGCAGCATCCCGAGGCCCTGCGCGCCGACGCCTTCGACTCCGTACGGCCCTGGCTGCTCACCGTCGGCCGACGGCTCGCGATCGACGCGCGGCGGGCCCGGCAGGCGCGGCCCGCCGAGGTCGGCGACGCGATCCTGGAGAACGCCCGGGTCTGCGCCGACCACGCCGAACGGGCGGCGGCGATGCTCGATGTGCGCGAGGCTGTGAAGACACTCACTCCGGAGCACCGTGAAGTCCTGGTGCTCGTGTACTTCCAGGGGGCCAGTGTGGCGGAAGCGGCGCAGGCCCTCGGCATCCCGCCCGGTACCGTGAAGTCCCGCGCGTACTACGCGCTGCGCGCCCTGCGCAGGGTGCTTCCGGGTTACGCGGCCGACCTGCGGTGAAACCAATGGCTGAGTCAAACCTCCGTAAAGCGCCTTGCTGAGGACCATGGTTGAGTAATCGGCTGTCTTCATCCGTGTTCCGCACTGGGAGCCCGGGATCGGGCGACGCGCATGCACCGGAGGAAGGCAGGAAGGGATGCTGCACAGAGGCCACGAGAGCACGGAGGGCACCGGCGGCGGTGAACTCACCGTCCCCATGGCGTGGTTGTACGCCGAGTACATCGCCGACGAGCTGCTGCGGACCGGTGATCTGATGCCGCCGACGTCCTTCGAGTTCCGCGCCGGGCGCGACGCGCTGGCGCTCACGATCTTCCTGTCCGACACCGGCGGTGAGCTCCCCGGCATCCGGGTCGTCTCCCAGCTCGACACCTGGCTGTCACTCACCGCGTACGACCAGCCCTGGCAGGACTGGGTGCGCGAGCGCATGGCCAAGCTCGCCGCCGAGGCGATGGAGTCCGGGGGGCCCACGCCCGATCTGGACCTGGCCGAGGCGGCCTGGCGCTGGCTGGAGGAGACCGAGCTGCTCGCCCCGGACCTGAACGCGGTGCCGGGCGGCGGCGCGCTCGGCACCGAGGACGAGGGTCCGAAGGTGTGGACGCCCGCCTGGCAGCTGGGGCTGCCGCTCGGGCATCTGGCGATCCACCTCTTCTAGGTCCCGCCCGTTCCGCGCCCGGCCGGAAAAATCTCCGGCACGGGACCAATCCGCCGCAACGGCCGCTCCGAATCCCTTGGTTGCGATTCTGTGTGTGCCTTGAGTGATTCGGCGGTCCGGTGCGTACGGGTGGGAGCAAGGAGTAACCCACCCCGCACCCAACGGCACGAGGATTCCGCATGAGGTCCCTGGAGAGGCATCGCGACGTCGCCGCGTACGCGCTCGGCGTGCTGGACGAGGCGGACGCCTTCCGCTTCGAGGATCACCTCATGGAGTGCCCCAGCTGTGCGGCACACGTGACGGAATTCGGCCCCGCCACCCGGCAGTTGATGCTGTACCGTCGGGCCACTCCGCGCTCGGTGCACCCGATGAGCAAGCCGGGACCGCGGCTGCTGGACCGGCTGCTGGGCGAGGTGGCCGGACGCAACCGGTTGCGCCGCCGGAGCCTGCTGTACGGCCTGGCCGCCTCGGCGGTCGTGGCGCTCGGCGCGCCGGGGATCGCGCTGGTGGCGGCGGACGGCGACACTCCGGCGCGCCGGGTCGAGGCCACCGACCAGCACTCGGGCGTGTGGGCCCAGGTCACGGCCGAGAACGAGGAGTGGGGCACCCAGGTCGAGCTGAAGGTGAAGGACGGTGCCGGCCCCCGCGCCTGCCGGCTGATCGCCGTGGGCCGCGACGGCTCGGAGCAGATGGTCACCAGTTGGACGGTGGCCCGCCATGACGCCCGCGAGAGCACCATGATGGGCGCCGCCGCCTTCCACCCCGACGAGATCGCGCACTACGAGGTGCGCACGACGGCCGGGGAGCGCCTGGTCGTGCTCGCGGCGCCCTGATCCCACTCCGGATTCAGGACTTCCATCCCTCCCTGTCCGGGACCTCTCACCCGTACGGCCGTGTCGTCCGTCCCGTCGCCACGGCCACCGGGCGGGCCGAGGCGCCCGGTGTGAGACTGCTGAGGAACACGCCCCGACCGTGCCCGCGGTCTTGACGAGGGGAGAGACGGTGGCGCCGTCGGAGAACGGTGACGGTCTGCTGGAGGAGTTCCTCGCCGACCCGGCGACCCCGTCGCTGGACCTGTCCACCGCGGTGGCCCGCTGCTCCAGGGCGCTCGGCCTGCAGCACTCGGTGGTCTACCTCGCCGACCTCCAGCAGCGCCGGCTCGTGCCCCTCACCGATGTCGCCTCCGCGCTGCCCATCGACGACTCGCTGGCCGGCTGGACCTACCGCACCCAGTCACTGCGGGTGGAGGAGTCCGAGACCGGCGGCATGACGGCGTGGCTGCCGCTCGTGGACGGCGCCGAGCGACTGGGGGTGCTGGCGGTGCACCAGCCCGCCCTCACCCCGCTCTCCCTGCGCCGCAGCCGCACCCTCGCCACCCTGCTGGCGGTCATGGTCACCTCCAAAAGGGCCTACAAGGACACCTTCGTACGACGGACCAGGACCGAGCCGATGCGGCTGCCGGCGGAGATGCTGCGCGCCTTCCTGCCGCCGCGCACCATCGGCACCGCGCACGTGGTGTCGACGGCGGTGCTGGAACCGGCGTACGAGATCGGCGGTGACGCGTTCGACCACTCGCTCACCGAGACCACGCTGCACGCCTCCGTCCTGGACGCGATGGGCCACAACCTCGCCTCCGGGCTGACCACCGCCGTCTCGCTGGCCGCGTGCCGCAACGCCCGCCGGACCGGGGCCGAGCTGCCGGAGCTGGTGCGGTCGGTCGACGAGGCGCTGTCGCACTGGCTGCCGGACCAGTTCTGCACCGGTGTGCTCACCCAGCTGGACCTGCGCAGCGGAGCCCTGCGCTGGAGCAACTGCGGGCATCCGGCGCCGCTGCTCATCCGCGACCAGCGGCTGCAGGTCGACGCGCTGGAGCGGGAGGCGGATCCGCCGATGGGGCTGCCCTCGCTGCTGTCCGGCCGGGAGCGGCTGATCCACGAGACGGATCTGCAACCCGGCGACCGGGTGCTGCTGTACACGGACGGGGTGACCGAGGCACGTACCCGGGACGGCGAGGAGTTCGGTCTGGAGCGGTTCGCGGACGAGGTCATCCGCGCGACCGCCGCGGGCGAACTGGCCCCCGAGACCCTGCGCCGGCTCATCCACCGCATCCTCGACGCCCAGCCGGGCCGGCTCCGTGACGACGCGACGATCCTGATGATCGAGTGGTGGCCGCCGTCCGGCTGAGCCGGGCTCACTTCAGCAGCCGGGACAGCCTGCGGTCGGCCAGCGGCTTGCCGCCGGTCTGGCAGGTGGGGCAGTACTGCAGCGAGGAGTCGCTGAAGGAGACCTCGCGGATGGTGTCGCCGCAGACCGGGCAGGGTTCGCCGGTGCGGCCGTGGACGCGCAGGCCGCTCTTCTTCTCCGCCTTCAGACGGCCGGCCGCCAGACCCCGGGACCGGTCCACCGCTTCGGTGAGCGTGGTGCGCAGGGCCTGGTAGAGGGTGGCGGTCTCGTCCGGGGTGAGCTTGGCCGCGAGCTTGAAGGGGGACATCTTCGCCGCGTGCAGGATCTCGTCGCTGTAGGCGTTGCCGACCCCGGCGATCAGGCTCTGGTCGCGCAACGCCCCCTTGATCTGGCGGCGTTCGTCCTTCAGGAGGGCGGCGAGGCGGGCCTCGTCGAAGTCGTCGGCCAGCGGGTCGGGGCCCAGGCGGGCGATGCCGGGGACCTGCTGGGGGTCCTGGACGACGTACACCGCGAGGCGCTTCTGCGTGCCGGCCTCGGTCAGGTCGAAGCCCTCGCCGGTCTCCAGGGCGACCCGCAGCGCCAGCGGGCCCTTGCCGGGTTTGGGCGGGCCGTCGGGGAGGCGGTCCTTCCAGTGCAGCCAGCCCGCGCGGGCCAGGTGGGTGATCAGGCGGGGTCCGTCCGCCGTCTCCAGATCCAGGAACTTGCCGTGCCGGCGCACCGCCGTGACCTCGTGGCCCTCGACGGCGGTGAGGGGAGGGTCGTACGTCTTCAGGACGCTGATCGCCACCGGCAGCACGCGGACGATCTCCTTGCCGACGAGATGGTCGGTGAGGAAGTCCTTGAGCGCTTCGACCTCGGGGAGTTCCGGCATACGTCCAGAGTGCCACCCGGGGCCGGTCAGTTCCGTCCCGGAGCGGTGAACTCGCACCACACCACCTTGCCGCCGCCGCGGGCCTCCACCCCCCACACGTCGGCGAGCAGCTCGACCAGGAGCAGCCCCCGCCCGGAGACCCCGTCGTCGCCCGCCTCCCGGCGGCGGGGCAGCGCGCTGGAGGAGTCCTCCACCTCCACCCGCAGCCGCCGCTCGGCACCGGTGAGGACCCGCAGGGTCACGATCGCCGAACCCTCCGTGTGCATCAGGGCGTTGGTGATCAGCTCGTCGGCGACCAGTTCGATCTCGTCGGCGCGGTCGCCGGAGCTCCAGGTGCGCACGGCGGCCCGGATCATGTGCCGGGCATGGGTGAGGGCCTCCGGGTCGCCCGGGGCCACGTGCTGCCGGAGCCGGCCGGCGGTCTGCGGGGAGTCCACGCCCCGGCGCCGCAGCAGGAGCAGGGCCACGTCGTCGTCACCGCCGCGCTCCTCGGCCACGTCTATCAGCCGGTCGGCGAGTTTGCGCACGTCGTCCGGACCGTCGGCGACCAGGGCCGTCAGGGTGCTGGTGCCTTCGTCGAGGTCGAAGCCGGGCTGCTCCACCAGTCCGTCGGTGCACAGCAGCAGGGTGTGGCCGGGGTCGAGCTCCAGCGTGCGCACCGGGTACTCCAGACGCCCGAACTCCGCGGACAGACCGAGCGGCAGACCGCCCTCCACGGCGACGCGCCGGCAGCTGCCGTCGGGCGTGCGCACCAGCGGATCGATATGGCCGGCGCGCACCATCTGCACCACTCCGGTGGACAGGTCGGCCTCGGCGTACAGGCAGGTCGCGAAGCGGTCGGTGTCCAGTTCGTGGAGGAAGACGGAGGCACGCGCCATCACGGTGGCCGGGGTGTGCCCCTCGGCCGCGTAGGCGCGCAGGACGATCCGGAGCTGGCCCATGACGGCGGCGGCGTGCGTGTCGTGGCCCTGGACGTCGCCGATGACCGCGCCGACCCGGCCGCCGGGCAGCGGGATCAGGTCGTACCAGTCGCCCCCGATGTCCCGGCCGAGGGTGCCCGCGGCGGTTCCGGCCCGGTAGCGGACGGCGACGTCGGCGCCGGGGACGCTCGGGATGGTGCGCGGCAGCATGGCCTGTTGCAGACCGGTGGCGAGATCCTTCTCCTGCTCGTAGAACATGGCCCGCTGCAGGCTCTGCGCGATGCTGCTGCCGAGGGCGACGAGCACGTTGCGATCCTCGGGCGAGAAGCCGCGCCGGTCGCTGTAGAGCAGGCCCATGGCGCCGATCGGGCGGGCCTGGGCGATCAGCGGCAGGTAGGCGGCCGAGGTGATGTCCAGGTCGGTGATGTGCGGCCACAGGACGGGATAGCCGTTGGCGAACTCCTCCGGCGACTCGATGAAGCGCGGGGTGAGCGTGCGCACCACCTCGCTCATCGGGTACGGCTCCTCGATGCCGGTGACCCGGGTGCCGGGGACGAAGCTGCCGGCGGGGCCCTCGGCGATCAGCCGGATCCGGCCGGCCTCGACCAGTCCCATGACCAGGCTGGTGGCGCCCAGATGGGTGACGCCGTGGGTGTCCTTCAGTACGTCGATGACGTCCTGGACGGTACGGGCGTGCGCGAGCGCGGCGGTGGTCAGCTCGACGACGTTCGTCTGCCGGCGGCGCAGTTCGTCGGCGGCGGCCTGGTCGCGGCGCGCCGCGCTCTCGCTCAGCTCCTGGGTGGCGTCCCGGACGATGCCGATGATGCGGCGCGGACGGCCCGTCTCGTCGCGCCGGATGTAGCCCTGGGTGTGGGTCCAGCGCAGGGAGCCGTCGCGGCGGCGGATGCGGAAGTAGGCGCCGTAGTTCTCGCTGCCGTCCTTCATCGCCTGGGCGACCATGGCGTCCAGCCGGTAGCCCTCGGCTCGCGGGACGCGCACCGCGAGGCTCTCGGGGCGGCCGTCGTACTCGTCGGGGCGCAGGTCGAAGACCTCGTGGGCCTGGGCGTCCATGTGGAACAGGCCGCTGTCCAGGTCCCAGTCGAAGCTGCCCATGCGGTTGAGCGCCAGAATCGGATCCGGGTGGGCGGGCCAGTCGTCCGGGAGTGACAGGGCGCTCGCTCCCCGATCAACCATGGGCCCACCTTGCCAGCATTTGTCCGATTCTTCGACTGGGGAGGCTTGACCGGGGAGACCGCGGGAGACCCGCCGGGGCTCTCCGGCCGAGCCGGGGCGACGCGCGGTCAATCGGTGAAGACGTCCGTCGGGCTGCCGAAGATGCTGCCCGAGGTGGACCGGCCCTCGGGGTCGTCGGGGATCAGCCCGCCCCCGTCGGGCAGGTCGGGGGTCTCCGGCACGGACTCGGGACCGACCTCGTCGGGCACGGTGCCGCCGAAATCGGGCAGCGAGGGCTCGGTGCCGGCGTCCTCGTCGGTGACGGTGTCCTCGTCCGTGGGCACGCGCGGGCTCTGCGGCTCGGTCGTCGGCGGGGTGGCCGTGACGGTGGCCGCGGGGCAGTCGGTCGGTCCGGTCGGCACCCGGGTCGCTGCGTCCTCGGTGGCGCCGGGGGTGACGGTGACCGTGGGGGTCACGCAGTCGGCCGGCGTGCCCTCGGGCGTGGTGGAGTCCGTGAGCTCGCCGAACGGCTCGGTGGTCCGGCCGGAGGGCTCGGTGCTCTCGTCGGCCGGGGACAGACTGGCGTCCGGGACCCGCGTGTGCGGAGCCGTGGGCCGCAGGGGTTCCGGCCGGGGTACGGGCCGGTCGTGGCGGCAGTCGTGTCCGATCCGCCGTTCGATCCAGGTGTTGCTGACGACGTTGATGATCGTGATGTTGGTGATCACCTGGGGCGCCGGAGCCACCACGACCACTTGGGTCGGCCGGTAGCCGGACCAGGCGCGGCCACTGATGGCCGGGCTGCCCTCGGTCGCCACGGGCGGGGTCAGCGGGTTGCCGCAGGCGCAGCGCACGCGCGGCACGCCCCGGTTGTCGACGAGGACGGCGGTGCCGGCCTGGAGGACGGACTGGTAGGTGGTCACCCGTCCGTCCCGGTAGCCGTGGTTGGTGACCCGGGTGTCGGCGCGCAGCTCGACCGGGGCGAGGCCCCTCAGATAGTCCGGGATCCCGGCGCTGGAGATGCCCGCGGCCCCGGCGAAGGCGCGGGCCCGGTTCTGGTCGGCGGTCAGATGGCCGATCTGCCGGTCCACGTCGCAGCTGCCGACGCGTTCGGTGCCGGCGTAGAGGCCGGGCGTGGAGCCGGAGTAGGAGCGCGCCGCGCCGCCGCCCCCGGTGGACGCGGACTGCGGCGTTCGGGTGACGGGCGGCGGGGTAGCCGTGGAGGTGGCCGTGGAGTCCGTGAAGGGATCGGGCCCCTGGGCGGCGACCGGCTGGAGGAACACCTCGCCGCTCGCCGCCGCGCTCTTGTCGCCGCCGACGTCACCGCAGCCGGCGACGAGGAGCGCCGTAGCGAGCGCGCAGGCCGTGACCAGGATCCCGGTGGGTGTCCGGGTGGGGGTTCGCACCACGTTCTCCCGCCTCCTCAGGGGGCAATTCGCCCTTATTGTCTGCTTCACCCACATGGGTTACGCAACCGGAGGGGCCGAGCACGCGGAGTGAACGGAGGGCGGAAGCTGTCGGCTGGGCACGGATCCCGCCGGCGGGACAATGGACGAAGGAGCACAGGTCGTGGAGTGGTTCACCGCACCCGAGTACTGGCTGAGCCGGCTCGTCTTCCAGCGGGCTCTGGCCGGGGTGTACCTGGTCGCCTTCCTCACGGCCGCACTCCAGTTCCGGGCGCTGATCGGCGAGCGGGGCATGCTGCCCGTGCCGCGCCATGTGGCACGGCTGCCGTTCAAGGCGGCGCCGAGCCTGTTCCAGCTGCACTACTCGGACCGCTTCTTCGCGGTGTGCGCCTGGTCGGGCTGCGCGGTGTCGGCGGCGCTGCTCGCAGGGCTCGACGGGCTGCTGCCGCTGTGGGGTGCCATGCTGCTGTGGCTGGTGCCCTGGGCGCTGTACCTGTCGATCGTCAACGTCGGCCAGACCTGGTACTCGTTCGGCTGGGAGTCCCTGCTGCTGGAGGTGGGCTTCCTCGCCGTACTCCTCGGCAACGACGAGGTGGCCCCGCCCATCGTGGTGCTCTTCCTGCTGCGCTGGATCCTGTTCCGCGTCGAGTTCGGCGCGGGGCTGATCAAGATGCGGGGCGACGAGTGCTGGCGAAAGCTGACCTGCCTCTACCACCACCACGAGACCCAGCCGATGCCGGGCCCGCTGAGCTGGTTCTTCCACCATCTCCCCCGGCCGCTGCACCGGGTCGAGGCGGCCGCCAACCACGTCACCCAACTCGTCGTGCCGTTCCTGCTGTTCACCCCGCAGCCGATCGCCACGGCCGCCGCCGCCCTGATGATCCTCACCCAGCTGTGGCTGGTGCTCTCCGGCAACTTCTCCTGGCTGAACTGGATCACCATCGTGCTGGCCCTGTCGGCGCTCCGGCTCACGGACACCTCACCCACGGTGCCGGACGCGCCCGCGTGGTACATGGCCGTCGTCCTGGCGGTCTCGGCCCTTCTCCTCGCCCTCAGCTACCGCCCGGTCCGCAACATGATCTCCCGCCGCCAGGTGATGAACCGCTCCTTCGACCCGCTGCATCTGGTCAACACCTACGGCGCGTTCGGCAGCGTCAGCCGCGTCCGCTACGAGGTGGTGGTCGAGGGCACCGACGAGGCCGTACCGCGTGAGGACTCGGACTGGCGGGAGTACGAGTTCAAGGGCAAGCCCGGCGATCCCCGGCACTGGCCCCGGCAGTTCGCGCCGTACCACCTCCGGCTCGACTGGCTGATGTGGTTCGCCGCGCTCTCACCCGCGTACGCCGGTTCCTGGTTCGGCACGTTCGTGGAGCGCCTGCTGGAGAACGACCGGGCCACGCTGAAGCTCCTGCGCCGCTCCCCCTTCCCGCCGGACGCGCCGCCCCGCTACATCCGCGCGCGTCTGTTCCGCTACCGCTTCACGACCTGGCGGGAGCTGCGGGAGACGGGCGCGTGCTGGGAGCGGACGTATGTGCGGGAGTACCTGCCACCGACGCGCCTGGCGGCGCGCCCCGGGCGTCAGGTCCCGTCCTGAGGACCGCCGGGACAATGCCCTACGCTCACATGCGAGATCACCGACGACGTGCCGCTCGCCGAACTCGCCCGCGCCTGGGACGAGATACGCGAGGAGTACTGCTTCGCGCGCAACGACGCGTCGGCCTGCGTGGACCTGCTGGTGCACACGCAGATTGCGCTCCCTGGCCCGCAGCCGTCCGGCCTCCCCGGCCTCGGTCAGCGTCATGGCCCCCGCGTCCTCCGTGAGCCAGCCACGGGCGACGAGACCGTCGAACACGACGCCGACCGCCGGCTGGGCCCGGATCGCACACGCGTTCCGCCTCCTTCGTGCGATCAACAGGACGCGATCAACGTAGAACCTCAAGTTGCCCTGAGGTCAAGGCCTAGAGGTCGTACACCCGTGTCGCGGTGCCGGAGAAGACGGCCGCCTGTTCGCCTTCCGACAACTCCGCCGCCGTGTCGACGACTTGAGGGTAGGAGGCGGTCTCCGTGCACACCGGCCAGTCCGAGCCGAACATCAGGCGGTCCGGGCCGAAGGCGTCGAGTGCGGTGTCGGCGTACGGGCGCAGGTCCGCGACCGTCCAGGAGGCGCGGTCCGCCTCGGTGACCAGGCCGGAGAGCTTGCAGACGGTGTTGGGCAGCGCGGCGAGGGCGCGCAGGTCCGTCGCCCAGGGTTCCAGGGCGCCGGAGGCGATCGAAGGCTTGCCCAAATGGTCCAGCACGAAGGTGAGTTCGGGCAGGGTGGCGGCCGCCTCGACGCAGGCGGGGAGCTGGTGGGGCAGGACCACGAGGTCGTACACCAGCCCGGCCCGCGCCACGGCGTCCAGGCCCCGGCGTACGTCGGCCCGTAGCAGCCACCGTGGATCCGGTTCGCCCTGGACCTGGTGGCGGATCCCCTTCAAGCGGTGTCCGCCCGGGAGTTCGCGCAGGCGGGCGAGTTCGTCCGCGACGCCGGGTGCGGTCAGGTCGGTCCAGCCCACCACCGCGCCGATCAGCTCGTGCCGGTCGGCCAGGGCCAGGAACTCCGGGGTCTCCTCGGCCACGGTGACGGTCTGGACGAGGACCGCGCGGCCGATTCCCGCCGCTTCGGCCTCGGGCGCGAGGTCGGCGATCGTGAAGTCCCGCCGGAGCGGGCTGTCCGGGCCGATCCAGTCCTGGTCCCGCACGGACAGGTCCCACACGTGCACATGCGCGTCCACGGCGGGAACGGGACGGCTCATGGCAGCTCCAGCTCCGCGAGGAGACGGTGGGCGGCCTCGTAGGCCGCGATGCGGTCCGCGCGGACCCTGGTGTGCAGGGCGACCCTCATGACGGCTCCGTCAGCAGGCCCGCGTCCCGCAGCTCCCGCCAGAAGGCCTCGGGAACCGGGGTCGCGAACTGCTCGGCGCAGTCGTGGACCTCGGCCGCCGAGCGGGCGCCCGTGAGGACCGTCGTGACCGCCGGAGGGGCCGCGCAGAAGGCGAGGGCGGCGGCGCGCAGGGTGATGCCGTGACGCTCGGCGATCTCCTTCATGCGCAGGGCCCGGTTCACCAATTCCCGTGGAGCCCGAGCATAGTTGTACGTCGACTCCGGACTCGGGTCCGCCAGCAGGCCGGAGTTGAACGGCCCGCCGATCACCACCGACACGCCCCGCTCCTCGGCGGCGGGCAGGAGTTCGGCGAGCGCGCTCTGGTCGAGCAGGGTGTGGCGGCCGGCGCAGAGGACCACGTCGACGTCGGTGTCCCGGACGAAGCGGGTCAGCATCTCCGCCTGGTTCATCCCGGCGCCGATCGCGCCCACCACGCCCTCGGAACGGAGCTTCTCCAGGGCCGGATAGCCTTCGCGGAAGGCCGCTTCGGCGTGGTCGTCGGGGTCGTGGAGGTACACGACGTCCACCCGGTCCAGACCGAGCCGCTCCAGGCTCGCGTCCAGAGTCCGTCGTATGCCGTCGGCGGTGAAGTCCCACACGCGGCGATGGGTGGCGGGGACGGCGAAGCCGTGGGCCAGGTCGTCGCCGCCTTCCTCCGACGGCTCCAGTCGCCGGCCCACCTTCGTCGAGACGGTGTACTCCTCACGCGGCCGCTCACGCAGGGCCGCGCCCAGGCGCCGCTCGGAGAGGCCGAGGCCGTAGTGCGGCGCGGTGTCGAAGCAGCGGATGCCGTGCTCCCAGGCGGCGGTGACCGCCTCGTACGCCTGCTCGTCGGTTACCTCGGTGTAGAGGTTGCCGAGGGCGGCGGCGCCGAGGCCGAGCCGGGTCAGGGGGTCACCGGTCGCAGGCCGCGGGCCGAGCCGGGTCACGGGGTCACCGGTCGCAGGCGCAGGCCCTGCATGCCGCCGTCGACGGCGAGGGCGGTGCCGGTGGTGGCGCCGGACAGCGGGCTGGCCAAGTAGGCGACCGCGCCCGCGACTTCGGCGGCGGAGACCAGCCGTCCGGCGGGCTGGCGGGCTTCCAGGGCGGCGCGTTCGGCCGCCGGGTCCGCGGCCTTCGCGAGCAGCCGGCCGATCCACGGGGTGTCCGCCGTACCGGGGTTGACGCAGTTCACGCGGATGCCCTCGCGGACGTGGTCGGCGGCCATGGCGAGGGTGAGCGAGTACACGGCACCCTTGGTCGCGCTGTACAGCGCCCGTTGCGGCAGGCCCGCGGTGGCGGCGATGGAGCAGGTGTTGACGATGGCCGCGTGTGCCGAGCGGCGCAGATGCGGGAGGGCGGCGCGGGCGACGCGGACCATGCCGACGACGTTCACGTCCAGCACGTGGTGCCACTCGGCGTCGTCGTTGTCCTCGACGGTGCCCTGGGCACCGATGCCCGCGTTGTTCACCAGGACGTCGAGTCCGCCCAGCTCCGCGACGGCGGCGGTCACGGCCGCGCGCACCGAGGTGTCGTCAGTGACGTCGGCGCGGTACGCGAGCAGGGGCTTGTCCACGGAGGAGGGGTCGAGGTCGAGGACGGCGACCTGGGCGCCGCGTGCGGCGAGGAGTTCGGCCGTGGCCCGGCCGATGCCGGAGGCGCCCCCCGTCACCAGCGCCTTGAGTCCCGCGAAGTCGCTCATGCCGCGTGCCCCTTCTTCTCTTCGAGGTCGGCGGCCCAGAAGGCGCCGTCCGGGAACGTGTACCGGGCGATCGACTCGGGCCGCATGGCCGCCGAGAAGCCCGGCGCGGTGGGTGCCGTGTAGTGACCCTGGTGGACGGCCACGGGGTCGAGGAAGTGGTCGTGCAGATGGTCGACGTACTCGATGACCCGGTTCTCGGTGGTGCCGGTGACGGCCACGTAGTCGAACATGGACAGGTGCTGGACGAGTTCGCACAGGCCGACCCCGCCGGCGTGCGGGCAGACCGGCACCCCGAACTTGGCGGCGAGCAGGAGGATGGCGAGGTTCTCGTTGACGCCGCCGACGCGGGCCGCGTCGATCTGGACGATGTCGAGGGCGCCCGCCTGGAGCAACTGCTTGAAGACGACCCGGTTGTGCACGTGCTCGCCGGTGGCGACCCGCACGGGGGCCACCGCCGCGCGGATCGCCGCGTGTCCGAGGATGTCGTCGGGGCTGGTGGGCTCCTCGATCCAGTACGGGTCGAACTCGGCCAGCGCCCGGGTCCAGCGGATCGCCTCGGCGACGTCCCAGCGCTGGTTGGCGTCGATCGCGAGGCGGATGCCCGGGCCGACGACCTGACGGGCGACGCGGCAGCGCCGTATGTCGTCGTCGAGATCCGCGCCGACCTTCAGTTTGATCTGGCGGAAGCCGTCGGCGACCGCCTGGGCTGCGAGGCGGATGAGCTTGTCGTCGTCGTAGCCGAGCCAGCCGGCGGAGGTGGTGTAGGCGGGGTAGCCGCACTGCCGGAGCCGCGCGGCCCGCTCCCGCGCGCCCTCCCGCCCCCGCCGGAGCATCTCCAGCGCCTCCTCGGGTGTGAGCGCGTCCGTGAGGTACCGGAAGTCGATCTGGCGTACGACCCACTCCGGGTCCGCCTCGGCCAGGAGCAGCCACAGCGGCTTGTCGGCGCGTTTGGCGGTCAGATCCCATACGGCGTTGACGACGGCCCCGATCGCCATGTGCATCACGCCCTTCTCCGGTCCCAGCCACCGCAGTTGGCTGTCGCCGATCAGGTCGCGGTTCAACGTCCCCGGATCCGCGCACAGTTCCTCGACCGACCGTCCGACCACATGTCCGCGCAGCGCCTCGATCGCGGCGACCTGGACCTCGTTGCCCCGCCCGATGGTGAAGGTGAATCCGTGGCCCTCGTGGCCGTCGGGAGCGTCGGTGCGCAGTACGACATAGGCGGCGGAGTAGTCGGGGTCCGGATTCATCGCGTCGGAGCCGTCGAGCTCGCGCGAGGTGGGGAAGCGGATGTCGTAGGTGTCCACCGCCGTGATTCGGGACACGGAATGCCTTTCACCGAACGAGCAGATGTCGGCATACTTATCAGACCACTCTCACGGAGGAACACCCTTCGGCAGCGATTTACCTGGGTTCATGCTGGGCCCGACGCGACTTTGGTCGGACCACTCCGCTGGCTACACTTCGCTGGACATCCGGGGAGTGGAGGTAGCGCGTGGACGAGGAGACGGCCCCGCAGAAGGGCACGGTGACCCAGCGCGCCATCGAGCGGATCAAGGCGCTGATCGCCGAGGGGCGCCTGGAGCCGGGCCAGCGGCTGCCGACCGAACGGGACCTCGCGGCTCAACTCGGCATCTCCCGCAGTTCGATGCGCGAGGCCATCCGCGCGCTCACGGTGATGGGCGTACTGGAGGCCCGGCACGGCTCGGGCATCTACGTCACCCAACTGGAGGCCGGCGACCTCCTGGAGACCTTCGGCGTGGTCGCCGACCTGTCCCGGGGCCCGGGTCTGGTGGAGCTGCTGGAGGTGCGCCGCGTCCTGGAGTCGACGGCGACCGCGCTGGCCGCGGCGCGCATCACCCCCGAGCGACTGGCGGAAGTGGAACGGCACTTGAAGGCGATGAACGCCACCGACGACCCGGAGGAGATCCTCGCCCACGACCTGGCCTTCCACCGCGAGATCGCGATGGCCGCGGGCAACGACACCATGGCCGCGATCCTGGAGGGCCTGTCCTCCCGCACCTTCCGCGCCCGGGTCTGGCGCGGCTACCAGGAGGAGGGCGCCTTCACCCGCACCCGCCGCGAACACGCCGCGATCCACCGGGCCCTGGCCGCCCGCGACCCGGAGGCGGCACGGGCCGCCGCGGCGGCGCATGTGGGGGAAGTGGAGGAGTGGTTGCGGGCGCGACTTTCGGGCTGAACCCCCATGAGCCGGCCAGGAACCGCACCCGTGCGCTCTCAGCTCGCCAAGACCCGCACCTGTTCGCTCTCAGCCCGCCAGGACTCGCAGCCCGCCGAGACCCGCACCTGTTCACTCTCAGCCCGCCAAGACCCGCACCTGAGCGCCGGGCAGCTTCTTCCACCAGTGGCCGTACCGGCCGTACACCCGCGGTTCGCGGTCCGCCAGCAGCTCCACCAACGCGGCCGCCTCCTCGGCGAGCCCCTCCCACACCGCGTCCGTGAGCTCGTGGAAGGCCGTCGCCTCGATGCCGCCGCTCTCGGCCGGCCGCCACACGCCCGCGACCTGGCCGTCGACCAGGAGGGTCGGCAGCACATCGCCGTTGACGCGGGTCACGAGCGGCCGGTAGTCCGGCGGGATCAGCCGGGCGCGGTCGGCGTACGCGAGCAGCACGCTGTCCCACATCGCCATCAGCCGGGGCGGAGCCGGGGTGTCCCCGGGCGGGCGCGGGGCGCCCGGGACGTCGTACAGGACCGTGCCCTCGGGTCCCTTCAGTTCCTCCAGGGAGTCGGCGAGCGAGCGCACCGCGGTACGGACCCGGCCCCGCTGCACGGTGGCGAACTGGGCCACGTCGGCCACCGAGGCGGGCCCGAACGCCGCCAGGTAGCGCAGGACGAGCGCCCGCAACGCCTCGTCCGGCCCGCCCAGGAACCGGTCCTCGGGTCCGGCGACGTACGCGGGCGAGGTGCCGAACGACCACGATCCGCCGGTCACCGAGTGCACCAGCGGGGTGCAGGCGCGCAGCCCCCACCAGGCCCCGTCCTTCCGCTCCTCGCCGACCCGCTCCGCGAGCCACTCCGTCATGGCGCCGTTGGAACGCGGCTCCCCCGCGAACTCCAGCAGCCCCGGCTCCAGTTCGGCGGCGTCCGCCGGGGTCAGTCCGGCGGCGGCGAAGCGGTACCCGAGCCGGGAGGCGTACAGCGTCGGGCGCATCGCCTCCCGGACCGTCGGGTAGTCCTCGGCGTGCACGGCGTGCAGGGTGATCCGCAGCAGGGTCGCCTTCAGGAGCGTGCCGTCGGCGAAGGCGGCGTCCACATCCGCCGGCGCGAAGCCGTCGAGCCGGTTCCACAGCGCGAGGTACGGCGACGCCGGCTGCTGCGCCTGGAGCGCCAGGATCCGCCGTACGGCCTCGGCGGCTCCCAGCGGTTCCCGGCGCAGCAGCAGTTGGCGGGCGAGGGTGGCCCGGTTGAGTTCCCGCGCGGTGATCGTCACACCGGCGATTGTGCCCTCATGCCCTCCTGAACCGCAGCGTCATCAGCTCGAACGGCCGCAGCCGTACGGCGATCCTGTTGCCGCGCGCTCACGGTGATGGGCGTACTGGAGGCCCATCACGGCTCGGGCATCTACGTCACCCAACTAGAGGCCGGCGACCTCCTGGAAACCTTCGGCGTGGTCGCCGACCTGTCCCGGGGCCCGGGTCTGGAGGAGCTGCTGGAGGTGCGCCGCATCCAGGAGTCGACGGCGACCGCGCTGGCCGCGGGCAACGACACCATGGCCGAGGAGTGGTTCCGGGCGCAGTTGGGTAGCTCACCACGCTCTACTCGTCGAGGACCGCTTCCATCACCTTCCGCGCGATGGGCGCCGCCGCGTGCTCGGGCTCGGCGTCCTGCACGACCGCGGCGACCGCGACGGAGGCGTCCGTGTCGGCGTCCGCCTTGGCATAGGAGATGAACCAGGAGTACGGGCTTTCGCTGTTGTCGGTGCCAGTCTGAGCAGTGCCGGGCTTTCCGCCGACCTCGACACCGTTGATCGCCGCGTCGGTGCCCGTGCCGTTGTCGACCACCGCCCGCATCATCTGCTGCAGCTTGCGCGCGGTCGCCTCAGAGATCGGATGCCCCAGCGCCTCGGGCTTGGTCGCCTCGCTTCCTGCGGGGGCCGCCCGCACCAGGTAAGGCCGCATCAACGTGCCTTCGTTCGCGACGGCGGCCGCCACCATCGCCATCTGGAGCGGTGTGGCTCTCGTGTTGTACTGCCCGATCGCACTCAAGGCGTTCTGCGAGGGGTTCGTCTGCTCGGGATAGAGGGACGCGTTCGCGCGGACCGGTATCAGCTGTTCGGTGTTGAAGCCGAACTCCGTCGCCTGCGCGAGCATCTTGTCGCTGCCGAGGTCGGAGCCGATCTTGGCGAACACCGTGTTGCAGGAGTACTGGAGTGCCGCCTTCAGGGCCGCGTTCTCGCACGGGGCGTCTGCCCCGTCACTCAACCGGGTGGTGGTCTCCGGCAGGGTCCACGGTGACGGGGTGTCGGTCGGGTCGTCGATGGACGTGTACAGGTCGTTCTCCAGCGCCGCCGCCGCGGCGACCACCTTGAACGTGGAGCCCGGCGGATAGGTCTCCCGCAGCGCCCGGTTGAGCATGGGGGCATTCTCGTCCGCCTCCAGCTTCTTCCAGGCATCAACGTGGTCCTGCGCGGTGCCGGCAATGGTCGAGGGGTCGTACGACGGTGTCGAGACCAGCGCCAAGACGGCTCCCGTACGCGGATCGAGGGCGACCACGGCTCCCCGTCGGTTGCCCAGCGCGACGAAGGCCGCTTTCTGCGCGGCCGGATCGATGGTGGTGGCGACGGCGCCGCCCTTCTCCTGACTGGAGCGGGTAGCAGTCAGGACGTCGTCCTCGGTCTGTTCGAGGAGAGAGGTGTTGTGGGTGTGCGAGGCGTGGCCCGTGACCGCCGCGTAGAGCGGGCCTTCCGAGTAGGTGCGCAGGTAGCGCTGCTTGCCGCCGGCGTCCTTGGACCCGGTGACGGGCTCGCCGGCGACCAGGATGTCTCCGCGGGGCCGGTCCCAACGACCCACGGCACCGTCCGCGGGCCGCCCGAACAGTGACGCCGCGACGACCGCGCCCACGGTCGACAGGGCGGCCGTGCCGTGCAGCAGGCGGCCCCTGCGGGAGATCCGGACCAGCGGCGTACCGGACAGGGAGATCAGGACGGTTGCCACGAGATACAGCACGGTGCCGGCGGCGATCAGAAAGTCGGCGGTCGTGAAGCTTTCACCCGGGACGATGGCCGTTCGGATGGCGAGGGTCAGCACGCCCCCCACACTCAGGGCGGTCACCACGGCATGGGCGGCGAGGAGGCCGCGGCGGCCAGCCGGGCCCGGGACGGCCGGTTCGGGTTGGCGCAGGGTGATGACCGGGCCTGGTGGTCCCTCTTCGATGGTCGCCCGCACCGTCAGAACACACTCGCCCGTCGCGGAGCGCACGACCACCCGGCCCTCGCTGACCGGTGCCGCTCCGCGCACCAACAGGGAGATCCCCTGAAGGCTTGGCCGGACTTGCAACCAGTCACTGTCCGAGACAACCTCTATGCTCGCGCGCGCCACCGGCGGACCGAAGACGGGCACGTCCACGTGCCTCGGCTCACCGCCGTGCCGGAGCGCGAGATCCAGGTGGGCGTCGGTGGTCCGCGGAGCCGCGGCGGCGAGAGCCTGCCGCACCGTCTCGCGCACCTCCGCGCTGTCGTGCCGTTCGAGCCGTTGTAACTCGGCGAGGGCGGCCAGCGCATGCCGCGTGTCCGGTCCTTCGAGCGCGGTGCGCAGGTCGGCAACCATCTGGAGCTGCACGTCCAGTTCGGCCGCCTTCGCCTGGGCGGCGGCGTCCACGGGCGCGGGCACCGGCTCCGGGCGCCGCGGTGCGCGGGCGATGGTGAGATCGCCATACGCGCCGAACACCCACAGCTGCGGATTCTGGTGCGGGGTAACCGCACGAATGCGATCGCGGATGTACTCCGACAGCTCCGCGAGGCCTACCGCTCCGTCGCCGTTCCGGTCGGCCTCGCCGGTGCGCAGCCCTTCGACGAGCGCGCCGGTGAACAGGGACGGGCCCGGCTGGCCTTGAGCGTCGACGCCCATGGTCGACCCGGCGGCCGCGCTGGGCACCACCTGGCTACCCTCGAAGGCGTACTCCACGGCACTCGACGCGGTGAGCACGGCCCGGCCCCGCTCGCCGCCGGCCCGCTCCAGTTCGCTGAAGCTGTCCTTCACATGCACCTCGGGGTCGGCGCGGCTGAACAGACCCCGCTCGAACGCCCCGGCGTAGCAGCAGTCCAGCATCACCGCGGCCCGTCCGGCCCGGCTGCGCATCATCAGCCGGCTGACGTACTCGGCCGGGACCGCCGTCGACTCCAGACGGGTACGGACGGTGTCGGCCGCGGCGAGGAAGAGCTTGCCGCCCTCGTCCTTCAGGCCATGGCAGGCGAAGTGCAGCAACAGGGTGTCCGCGGCCGAGCAGTCGGCGAAGAAGTCCTCCACGCCGCGCCGCAGTTCATGCGCGCCCACGTCGTTCAAGACGTCCACCGCGAAGGCCCCGATCGCCGGGTCTCCCAGCACCCGGGCCAACTCGGTCGCGTCACGCAGCGGTGCCGACAGCGCGCGCAGGCTCGGATCCTGATACGCGCTCGTGGCCACCAGCAGCGCGTGCCGTCTGCGCTCCGTCATGGTCTGTCGGCCGTCACCACGTCGAGCCACGCGTCGGCCAGCCGCCGCTGATCCGCGCTGTCGACGCCGGTGATTTCGAGCCGCTGGCCGTCGATCTCCAGCACCACAGTCCGGGATCCGGTCCGTGCCATCCATTCGCGTACGACCGCCAGGGTGCCTTCCAACAAGGGCAGCGACGGTTGCAGGACCACCAGCAGTGCCCCGAGGGTCTCGACCGCACCGGACCGAGTGTTCGGCGGAGCCGCGCCGGCCTCCATGGGACCGACCCGATCGACGTCGAGCGCCAGCAAGTCCTCCCGCAGCGCATCCAGTTGCCAAGGCTGCGTGGCTGCCGCCTCCTCGTGTCCGAGGGCAAGGACACTCAACTCTGCGGACATGGATCCTCCCCCAATGCGGGCCCCTCGACGGGCGGGTGTGGGCGGGGCCCGGCAGTCCAGTGTGGCAGTGACGCCTTCGTGCTGCGACCTGCTTGTCACCTTCCGTCGACCGACCCGAGGTTCACCTGCCACCGGCGCCGCCCACACCCTCGTCAGGACCGTCGCATCCGCAAGGTCATCAGCTCGAACGGCCGCAGCCGTACGGCGACCCTGTTGCCGTCGCGCTCCGTCGGGCCCCCGGGCAGCGGGCGCTCCAGCAGGTCCGTGGCGGTGACCTCCGTGAAGTCGAAACCGGTGGTGAGGGTGGCCCGGGATCGGCCGCCGTGGGCCTCGTGGAAACGGACGACGACGTCACCGCTGCCGTCGTCGGCGAGCTTGACGGCGGTGACGACGACCGCGTCCCGGTCGACGCCCACCAGCGGGGCGACCTCTTTGGCGCCGCTGAGCCGGCGCTCGGGCAGGTTGATCCGCCAGCCCTCGCGGACCGCGTCGCCGATGTCCGCGCCCGGCACCAGGGCGTGCCGGAAGCGGTGGACGCCCTGGTCGGTCTCGGGGTCGGGGAAACGCGGGGCGCGCAGGAGGGAGACGCGGACCGTGGTGGTCGTGCCGCGGTCGCCGTCGGTACGGACCGTGCGGGTCACGTCATGGCCGTACGTCGAGTCGTTGACGATCGCGACACCCCAGCCCGGCTCGCCCAGGTGCACGAACCGGTGGTTGCAGGCCTCGAACTTGGCCGCTTCCCAGGAGGTGTTGGTGTGCGTGGGCCGGTGGAAGTGCCCGAACTGCGTCTCGGACGCGTACCGCTCGGCGTGCACGTCGAGTGGGAAGGCGAGCTTGAGGAACTTCTCCGTCTCGTGCCAGTCCACCTCCGTGTCCACGAGCAGCCGCCGCTCCCCCGGCGCCAGGGACAGCAGTTGGGTGACCCGGGAGTCGCCGAAGGACCGTACGATCCGCACGCCGTCCGCCTCGGGGACGAGTTCGTCCACGTCGGTGAGGTCGGTGACCGTGTGGCGGTAGAACTCATCGACGTCCCAGGCGTCCCACATGTTGGGGAAGTCGGAGTGGAGTTGGAGGAGGTTCCCGGCGAGGCCGGGCGGGACGGTCTCGCGGTCGCCGTCGTGGTCGTAGGCGGAGACGACGAGGCCACGGGCGTCGATCTCGATCCGGAGCAGGCCGTTGTCGAGGACGTGCCCGCCGTCACGGCGCCCCGTGACCGTGGTCCGGCCCTCGGCGGCCGGCGTCCGCGCGCCGCCGGCCGGGATGCCGTGGCGGGTGTGCGGGGCGGAGTTGAACACCAGCGGCGTCGAGCCGTCGCCGGCCAGGGCGCGTTGGGCGCCGTCGATGATGGCGTTCAGCTCGCCGGCGAGCCGCTCATAGGTCGCCCGGGCCTCCCGGTGCACCCAGGCGATGGACGACCCGGGCAGGATGTCGTGGAACTGGTGGAGCAGGACCGTCTTCCAGACGCGGTCCAACTCCTCGTAGGGGTAGGGGAATCCGGTGCGCACAGCCGCCGTGGCCGCCCACAGCTCCGCCTCGCGCAGGAGGTGTTCGCTGCGCCGGTTGCCCTGCTTGGTCTGCGCCTGGCTGGTGAGGGTGGCGCGGTGGAGTTCGAGGTACAGCTCGCCGACCCAGACCGGCGGGTTCGGGTACTCGGCCTCGGCCTTCTCGAAGAACTCCGCCGGGGTCTCCCACACCACGGTCGCCGAGCCTTCGAGGTCGCGCAGCCGGGCCGCCTTGGCGACCATCTCGCGGGTGGTGCCGCCGCCTCCGTCGCCCCAGCCGGTGGGCGCGAGGGAGTGCCGGGCGACGCCCTTGTCCTTGAAGTTGCGGGCGGCGTGGGCGATCTCGCCGCCCTTCATGGAGCAGTTGTAGGTGTCGACGGGCGGGAAGTGCGTGAAGATCCGGGTGCCGTCGATGCCCTCCCAGGCGAAGGTGTGGTGAGGGAACTTGTTCGTCTGCGACCAGGAGATCTTCTGCGTCAGCAGCCACTTGGCCCCGGCCGCCTTGATGATCTGCGGAAGTCCGGCGGCGAACCCGAAGGTGTCGGGCAGCCAGGCCTCGTCGTTCTCGATGCCGAACTCGTCCAGGAAGAACCGCTTGCCGTGCACGAACTGCCGGGCCATCGCCTCCGAGCCCGGCATGTTGGTGTCCGACTCCACCCACATCCCGCCGGCCGGCACGAACCGCCCGTCCGCCACGGCCTTCTTCACCCGCGCCCACACCTCGGGCCGGTGCTCCTTCACCCACGCCCACTGCTGGGCCTGGGACATGGCGAACACGAACTCCGGCTCGTCCTCCAGCAGCGCGGTCATGTTGGCCGTCGTACGGGCCACCTTGCGGACCGTCTCACGCAGCGGCCACAGCCACGCCGAGTCGATGTGCGCGTGACCTACGGCGCTGATCCGGTGGGCGGACGGGACGGCCGGCTCGGCCAGCACCGTCTCCAGGCGGGCCCGCGCCTGGGCCGCCGTGCCGTTCACGTCCTGGAGGTCGATCGCGTCCAGCGCCCTGTCCACCGCCCGCAGGATCTCCCAGCGGCGCGCGGAGTCCACGGGCAGCTCGGCCATCAGCTCGCCGAGCACCTCCAGATCGATGACCAGCTCCCACACCGTCTCGTCGAGGACGGCGAGATCCATCCGGGCGAGCGTGTACTGCGGTGCGCTGCCGGCCGTCTCCTTGTCGCCCAACGCGGTGGGCAGGAAGGGGTGGTAGTCGAGGATGACCGGGTTGGACGCGGCCTCGATGTGCAGCCGCACCTCCTCGCCGCCCTCGACGGGCGCCCCGATCCGCACCCACTGGTTGCGCGGGTTGAGGCCCTTCACCGGGGTGCCGTCGGGCCGGTACACCAGACCCTCGCACTGGAAGCCGGGCATGTTCTCGTCGAAGCCGAGGTCGAGCAGCGCCTCGACGGTCCGCCCCGCCCACGCCTCGGGCACGGACCCGGTGACCCGGAACCAGCTGGTGCCCCACGGAGCACCCCAGCGGGCGCCCACCTCGATCGGCTCGGGCTCGGCCGCGAGCCCCTCGGCGACCGGCACGGGTTCACCGGGGGCGTGCCACACCGCCACGTCGAGCGGTACGGACTCGGGGTACACGGCGGGGCGGATGCGCTCGTCGAGGACGCGCTTGAGGCGGCCTTCGACCAGGCTGCGGTCGTCATGCATGCGGGGTGCTCCGTAGGTCGTCCGGGTGGGGGTCGTCACCAGGGGTGGTGAAGGTCGCGGGGGGTTACCAGGAGTGGGTCACGGTCGCGGGGGCCGATGTGGTGTACAGCTCCCCTACGGCGCGCAGTTCGAACCGTGCGGCCGTCTCGCCCTGCTCGGGCCCGAGCCCGGCGACGAACCAGGCGCGCTGGCAGGTGGCGCCGAGGAAGCGCCGGGTGCCGTCGGGGAGGAGGCGGTGCAGGGTGTAGTGGCGTACGTCGCCGGGGGCCGGGTTCCAGGCGAGGCGCAGATCGCCGCCGCTCGCGCCGGTGATCCGGAGGCCGGTGGGCGCGGTGGGGGTGCCGGGCTCGGCGGACCGGACGGCGAGCCCACCGAGCCGCCAGCGCACCGGGCCGCTGCTCCCAGCGCGCGGAGTGAGCCGGACACCGATCGCCCGTACGGTGCCGCTCAGCCCTGTGAGCCGTACGGTCGCGGTCTGCCAGGTGTTGACCGAGTTCACAGGGAAGTAGGTGTACGGCGGTGTCGCGCCGGGCGTGGCGGGGTCGGCCGTCGCGACGGCCAGCTCGACGTTCACCGCACCCATGTCGATCCGGTGTGTCAGCTCGACAACCGAGTTCACAGTGATCGGCAACCGAGTCGCGTACACATCCAGCACCGCCGGAGCGGTCAGTTCACCGTCGACCAGCACACTGCTGCCGCCACACCAGGCGTCCGCGAAATCGAAGTTCACAGCGGGCCGCGCGCCACCGGTGTGCACGACCCACCGCCGCGACGGCAGCCGGTCCTGCACCCCCAGATGGTTCCACGGCGCCTGGGACGTCACCTTCCCGCCCTCGAACCACCGCAGCCCGTGTCCGGTGTTGAACACGCTCGCGAACGGCACCGACGTCACCGTCGACCGGTCGGCCACCGACACGGCCGGCGCCCGCCAGCCGTCCGTGCCGTCAGGGCGCGACGGATCCAGCGAACGCCCGCTCCAGAACCGGTCGTCGGCGGAGTGGAACTCCCCCGGAGTCCGGCCCGCGGGCAGGTGGTTGCGCGTCCACTCCGGCCGGTAGAACCCGACCGACACGACATGCGGTCGGTCCCGCGGCACGATCGCGTCCCAGTTCACGGACGTGTTCCAGCCGCTGGACTCCACATCGACGCCCGCCCACAGCTCGTACCGGCCGCGCCCGATCCGGTCGGCCCGCTGCCCGGACGAGGTGAGGCCGCTCGCCGTCCAGCGGAAGTCGACGAACATGGAGTCGGAGGCCTCGAAGAAGGGCTGGTTCTGCGCGTTCAGCGCACCCTGCCAGCTCACCGAGCCGTTCACGGTCATCGAGTCGTACCAGGTCACCCGCTGCCCGACGGCCGCCGCCCGCGACTTCAGCTCGCGCAGGAAGCCCAGCATGTCGGTGGCGAGGGCCGGGTCGCCGCCGCCGGTCTCGGCGTTCACGAACCAGCCGTCGAAGCCGTACGCCCGCGCCACCGCGACGAGCTGCGCCGCGAGCGGATACCGCCCGGCGGCGTCCTTCTGCACAAGGTCCCGGGTCCACCGCAGCTGCCCGCCGTACGCCACCGGCGGCAGGAAGACGTTGCCCAGCACGGGCACACCGTGCCGGTGCGCGGCGTCCACGATGGGCGCGTTGGGCGCGAGGATCAGCCCCTCTCCCGAGGAGCCGCCCCAGAACACCAGCTCGTCGATGTACGCCCAGTGCGTGAGGGCGTAGTAGTCGGCGGTGGCGGAGCCCTGTGAGGGGTTGCTCGACGTGGGTCCGAAGGAGACCAGGGACTGGATCCGGGCCTGGCCGGTGCGGGCGGTCGCGTTCACCGGGACCGGGGTGAACCGGGCCGCGAGCGGGACGGAGGACGCGTTGAAGGCGAGGTCGGCGTCGTCGGCCGCCCGCCACGCCTTCAGACTGCGCCAGGTGATGCCGGTGCCGGGGGACCCGGAGGGCAGGGAGTCCGGGTACCAGTAGGAGGCGTACGGCGCCGGGGCGGCGGCCCTGGGCGCGGCGAGGGCGGGAAGTGCGGGCGTCAGGGCGGCCGTCGCGCCTGCGATCAGGACCGTGCGTCGGGTGGGCTTCACGAACGGGTGCCTCCTTGGGGGATGGGGAGTACCTGGTCGGGAGTGACGACTTCGGTGATGCCGCGCGCGGCGAGATGGTCCTGGTCGTCGGCGCGGGTGTCGAGGACGGTGGTGGGCCGGACGCCGTCGGCGGCCAGCCGGAAGTACGCGTCGAAGACCGTGCCGCCCGGCGCGCACCGGGAACGGGCCCGCGGGTCGGCGGGGACGACGAGCGCGGTCGTGCGAGGGTCAGGAGCGGGCGGGCTCGCGGCTGCCGCCCGGGCCAGCGCCCGCGCCGCGTCCTTCGGCTGGCGCTCGTTGGTCAGCAGGCCCAGCCCGTACTCCAGTTCCGGGAAGTCCGCGAGCCGCCGGGACACGTCGTGGGAGCACCACCAGGTGATTCCCCACAGGTCGGGGCAGTCCAGGGCGTTCGCCACGGTCGCCTCGGTGAAGGCGGCCGCGTGCTCGGCCGGGATCAGGGGCGCGGGCGCGCCGACCTCCTGGAGCCAGACCGGCCGGCCGGGGTCGTCCGCCCAGGCCTTGCTGAGCTCGACGAGGTACCCGGCATGGTGCTCGGTGGGCACGGAGGTACGGCCGTGGCGCTGGGCGGTGCCGTTGAACACCCAGGAGTGCACGGCGGTGACGGAACCCCGGCGGGCGGCCTGGAGAGGAGTGAAGGGCTGGTCGTCCTGGTACCAGGTGGCGTCGTACTCGGCGTGCAGGTGCAGTCGTCCGGGGGCGCCCTCCTCGCAGGCGGCCAGCATGCGCGTGAGCCAGCGGTCGATCTCGGCCTCGGTGGCCCGGTCGGGGTCCGGATGGGGGCCCGCGGCGAACTGGTTGACCTCGTTGCCGAGCGTCATGCCGATGAAGTTGGGCCGGTCGGCGAGGGCCGCGGCCAGGGTGCGCAGGTAGGCGGCCTGGCCGTCGAGGACGTCGGGGTCGGTGAAGAGGTTGCGCCGGTGCCAGGTGCGAGTCCAGGCCGGGAGGAAGTCGAAGCTGCTCAAGTGTCCTTGCAGACCGTCGACGTTGACGTCGAGGCCGCGTTCGGCGGCGGCGTCGACGAGCCGCACGAGGTCCTCGACCGCCCGCTCACGGATCAGCGTGCGGTTGGGCTGGAAGTACGGCCACAGCGGGAACACCCGCACGTGGTCCAGGCCGAGCGCGGCGATGGAGTCGAGGTCGGCGCGCACGGAGTCCAGGTCGAAGTCGAGCCAGTGGTGGAACCAGCCCTCGCTGGGCGTGTAGTTGACGCCGAAGCGCACGGCAGGAGGCATACGTGTCCTTGTGACGGAGGTAGGGGGATCGGCCTTCGACGTGACGGAGGCGGGGAGTTCAGCCTTTGACGGCGCCCTCGCCCACTCCGCGGAAGAAGTACCGCTGGAGACAGGCGAAGAGGGCGATCAGCGGGGCGACGGCGATGACCGTGCCCGCGGCGACCAGGCGTTCGTCGTTGGCGAAGGTGCCGTGCAGATAGTTGAGGCCGATGGTCAGCGTGAACTTCGACGGGTCGCTCAGCACGATGAGCGGCCACAGGAAGTCGTCCCAGGCGCCCATGAAGGCGAAGATCGCGACGACGGCGAGGGTGCCCTTCACGGCCGGCAGCGCGATCCGCGTGAACCGCTGCCACACGTTGGCGCCGTCGACGAAGGCCGCCTCCTCGATCTCGTACGGCAGGTTGAGGAAGGCATTGCGCATCAGCAGCACGTTCATGGCGCCGATGCAGCCGGGCAGCACCACCCCGACGAGGGTGTTGTTGAGGCCGAGCTCCCGCATGGTGGTGAACTGGGCGATGATGATGCCCTCCACCGGTACCAGCATCGCGAGGATGAAGGCGAGTGTGGCGGCCCGGCGGCCCCGGTAGCGCAGCCGGGCGAGCGCGTAGCCGGCGAGGGCCGCACCGACGCAGTTGGTGACGACGTTGGCGGTGGCGACCTTGAGCGAGTTGAGGGCGTAGTCCCAGACCGGGATGGTCTCGGCGACGCGCTCGTAGTTGTGGACGGTCGGGTCGCTCGGCAGGAACCGGGGCGGGGAGGTGTAGATGTCCTCGGTCGGGCCCTTCAGCGAGGTGGACAGCTGCCAGAGGAACGGGCCTACGGTGAGGGCGAGTACCGCGAGCAACAGGGCGTAGCGCAGGGCGAGTTCCCAGACGCGCACGCGGCGGCCGTGCTCGTCGGTGACGCGGGGTTGCCGTACCGCCACCGGCCGCTGGACCGGTCGTACCTTCTCGATGACGCTCACCGGTCCTCCCTCCGGTCCGCGCGCAGCACGAGCAGCATCAGCGCGACGGTGACGACGAAGACGACGACGGAGATCGCGGAGGCGTAGCCGACCCGGCCGGTGAGCCCGGTGCCCGTGCGCTGGACGAGCATCACCAGGGTGGTGTCCTCGCCCGCCGGGCCTCCGCTCGGGCCCGCCATCAGGTACACCTCGGAGAACACCTTGAACGCGGCCACGGACGACAGCGCGCCGACGAGCACCATCGTGGAACGCACGGCCGGCACCGTCACCGTCAGGAACCGCCGTACGGCCCCCGCCCCGTCCACGGCCGCCGCCTCGTGCAGTTCACGCGGCACGTTCGCCAGCGCGGCCAGGTAAATGATCATGTAGTAGCCGAGGCCCTTCCAGACCGTGACGGCCATGGCGCTGAGCAGCAGCAGCCACTGGTCGCTGAGGAACCCGACCCGGCCCACGCCTACGGCCTCCAGCAGCGAGTTCACCAGGCCGCGTTCATCGAGCAGCCACACCCAGATCAGGCCCACGACGACGATCGAGGCGACGACCGGGGTGTAGAAGGCGGAGCGGAAGAAGGCGATGCCGGGGATGTTCTTCTGCACCAGCAGGGCGAGCAGCAACGGCAGGACCACCAGCGCCGGGACGACGCCGAGGACGTAGAGCGTGCTGTTGCGCAGCCCGATCCAGAACATGTCGTCGTGCAGCAGCTCACGGAAGTTCGCGAGGCCGACGAACTCGCCCTCGATCAGGGTGCGGCGGTCGGTGAAGGCGTTGACCAGCGTGGAGACGAACGGGTAGAGGATGAAGGCGCCGATGACGAGCAGGCCGGGAGCGGCGAACAGCCAGGGGCTCACCGGCAGTTGGCGCCGCACCCGGGACACGGTGGTCATCGCTACCCCTGCTGCTGGAGGAGCCGGTCGCAAGCCTCGACAGCGTTGTCAAGCGCTTCCTTCGGGCTCTCCTTGCCCTGGAGCGCCTTGGCGACCTCGTTGCGCAGCTCGGTCTTCATCTGCTCGCTGAACAGCACGGGTGTGTAATTGACCGCGTTCTTCAGCGACTTGGCGGCGGCCACCCGCACCCGCGTCTCGTCGGTCCCGTCCTCCTCGGTGAAATACGGGTCGTCGAGGGAACCGGCGGTGCTCGGGAAGATCGCGACCTTCTTGGCGAATGACATCTGGTGCTCGGCGTCGGTGACGTAGTGCGCGAAGGCCACGGCGGCGGGGGTGCGCTTGCTCTGGGAGTTCACCATCACGCCCATCACGTACATGTTCACGTGTCCGGTGCTGGTGATCTGGTCGGTGATGCCGATGTTCTTGTACAGGTTCGGCGCCTGCTTCTTGAAGTTGCCGAGGTCCAGGGCGCTGCCGGGGTTCATGGCAACGGCCTCGGTGAGGAACTTCTTGCCGGAGGACTCCGGGGTGGCGGTCAGCGCCTGCGGGTCGAGCGCCTTCGCGTCGTACAACTCCTTGTACTTGGTGAGGAGTTCGACACCCTTGGCGTCGTTGAAGGTGAAGGCGGTGCCGTCCTCGTTCATGAGCGGGACGCCGTAGCGCCCGAAGTCCTCGACGGTCGGCACATTGGCGAGGGTGGCGACCTTGCCGTCGGTCTTCTCCGCGATCGTCAGGGCGTCGTCGAAGAGTTCGTCGTACGTCGTCGGCGGCTGGTCGGCGTCCAGTCCGGCCTCCTCGAACAGGGACTTGTTGTAGAACAGCGGCCCGGTGTTCAGGTACCAGGGGAAGGCGTACGTGCCGGTCATGCCAGGTATCCGGTGTCCGGCCCAGGCGCCCTCCAGGTACTCCTTCTCGTACTGCCCGGCCGCCTTGTCCAGGTCGAGCGCGAGGCCCGCCTTGGCGAGCGGGGCGACGAGGTCGGGCGAGACGTTGACGACGTCGGGGAGGGTGCCGCCGGCCGCGTCCGCGCTGATCTTGTCGGCGTAGCCCTCGGCGGGCTGGTCGATCCATTTGACCTTCGTGCCCGGGTACTCCTTCTCGAAGTCGGCGATCAGCCCCTCGAAGTAGTCCTTGAAGTTGGCCCGCAGGTTCCAGGTCTGGAAGGTGATGTCGCCCTCGATCTTCCCGGAGGCGTCGGACGGGCCACCTCCGTCGCCCCCGGAGCCGCAGGCGCTGAGCGGCAGGACGAGACAGACGGCGAGAGCGGCAGCGAGGTTTCTTCGGGAAACGGGCACCGGGAACCGGCCTCCTCAGGGCTGGAGTTGGTCGACGACGCAGACCCTGCACGCCGTTCAGCGGGCCCGTCAATGCATCTCGCGCCGCTAATTTGATTAGTGACTAATACGCATTAGATGCTCACTGTATTGACACTGCTGAACCGCATTAGTGCACACTGGTGGCCGGAATCCTTCCGAGGAATGGGGAAACACCGTGGCAGGCAAGCGGTCGCCGGCCCGTCGGCCCACGATGAAGGACATCGCGCGGCATGCCGGGGTCTCCCAGAGCGCCGTGTCCTTCGCGCTCAACGGCCGGGCCGGGGTCTCCGACGAGACCCGCGAGCGGGTGCGCACGGTGGCCGAGGAACTGGGCTGGCGGCCGAGCACGGCGGCACGCGCGCTGTCCGGGGAGGGCGCGGCGACGGTCGGCTTCGTGCTGGCGCGGCCCGCCGACACCCTGGGCGTGGACTCGTTCTTCCTCCAGCTCGTCTCCGGCATCCAGGAGGTGCTGGCGGAGCGTCATCTGGGGCTGCTGTTCCAGGTGGTGGAGGACGTCGCCGACGAGTGCGCGGTGTACCGGCGCTGGTGGGCCGAGCACCGGGTGGACGGAGTGCTGGTGGTGGACCCGCGCATCGACGATCCGCGTCCCGGCCTCCTCGACGAACTGGGGCTGCCCGCCGTGGTGATCGGCGGGGCGCCGGAGGACCGGCATCCGGGCCTGTCCACGGTGTGGGCGGACGACGCGGGCGCGATGGCGTCGGTCGTGGACGGACTGCACGCCCTAGGCCATCGCCGGATCACGCACATCGCGGGGCTGGCCGGGCTCGCCCACACCGAGCGCCGGATCCGCACGCTGGCCGCCGAGGCGGGGCGGCGCGGGCTGACCCAGGTGCAGTCGGTGACCACGGACTACTCCGACGCGGCGGGCGCGGCGGTGACCCGGCGGGTGCTGCGGTCCTCCGCTCCCCCGACCGCGCTGATCTACGACAACGACGTGATGGCCGTCGCCGGGGTCGCCGCCGCGACCGAGCTGGGCCACTCGGTCCCCGCCGACGTCTCGGTCGTGGCCTGGGAGGACTCGGCCCTGTGCCGCATGGTCAAGCCGTGGCTGTCGGCCCTGTCCCGGGACAGCGTGGAGTTCGGCCGCACGGCGGCCCGCGAGCTGACGGCACTGCTGGACGGCGGACCGGCCCGGACGGTCCGGGTACCCGTACCGCGACTGATCGAGCGGGACAGTACGGGGGTGGCGCGGCGCGCCTGAACCCCTCCTCCGCGATGCCTGCGCAGGAACAGGCAGAGGCACAAGGACAGGCACAGGCACCGGCACCGGCACCGGCACCCGCATCCGCGCACCCGCACCCCGCACCCCGCACCCCGCACCCCGCACCCCGCACCCCGCACCCCGCACCCCGCACCAACAGGCTCCTGTCCACGGCATCCCCGAACCGCCCCCGGCAACACCCGCTCCGAGGGACAATGGCGGCATGCGGCTGCGGGGACTGGCCTGTGTTGCCGCCGGGCTGGCGTTGCTGGTCGGGGCCGGCTGTACCGGTGGCGGGGGCGAGGGTGCGCGCGAGACGGCGTCCGTGAGCCCCGGCCCCCGTACGACCACCGCGAGTTCCAGCCCTCCCACGCCCACACCTTCGAAGCCCGTCGACCCGGTGTCGATCCAGGCCCTGATCCAGCGCGAGCCCGACGGCTCCGGCCTCCGTCTCGGTACCGTCCTCGCCCGCACCGGCGCCTACACCTCCTACGCGGTGACCTACGAGAGCGACGGTCTGACGATCTCCGGCCTGATGAACATCCCGCGCGGAAAGGGCCCGTTCCCGGCACTCGTGCTCGCGCACGGCTACATCGACCCCGCCGTCTACACCACCGGCCGGGGCCTCGCCCGCGAACAGGACCTGCTCGCCCGCGAGGGCTACGTCGTCCTGCACACCGACTACCGCAACCACGCCCGCTCCGACGACGACTCCGACAACGACGTGAACCTGCGCCTCGGCTACACCTCCGACGTCATCGGCGCGGTGATGGCGCTGCGCGACTCCGGCCGCCCGGAGATCGACGGTGACCGGATCGGGCTGCTCGGGCGCTCGATGGGCGGCGGGGTCGTGTACAACACGCTGGTCGTGGCGCCGGGGCTGGTCGACGCGGCCGTCGTCTTCGCACCGGTGAGCGGCAGACCCCAGGACAACCTGGACCGGTTCCAGCGCGGCGAGGGCGACCCCATCGCGGCAGAGATCGACGCCGCGCACGGCACGCCCGAGGAGAACCCGGAGTTCTGGCGGAACGTCTCGCCGCTGACCTTCGTGGACCGGGTGACCGAGCCCCTGCTGATCCATCACGGCACGGCCGACGACACCTGCCCGCCGGCCTGGACGAACCGGACGGTCGCGGCGTTCGAGGCGGCCGGGAAGGACGTGGAGCTGCGCTGGTATGAGGGCGAGGGGCACACCTTCGGGCCTCAGTGGCCGGATTCCATGGACGCGACCACGGCCTTCTTCGAACGGCACCTGCGTTGATCCGCGCTCTCGACGCGGGGCCCGCGGGAGGGCAGAGTTCTCCCCGACGCACACGTACTCGCGAGTAATCCCTGCGCAAGGAGCCCACCGTGACCAGCTGGGTCGGCCGGACCGCCGCCGAGATCGCCGCCGCCGTACGGGAGAAGCGGGCCACTCCCCGGGAGGTGGTGGCCGAGCACCTGGAACGGATCGCCCGCCTGGACGACCGGATCGGCGCCTTCCGCACGGTCCGCGGGAAGGCGGCGCTCGCCGAGGCCGAGGCCTTGGAGGCCCGTGGCGACCTGGCCGAACTGCCGCTGGCCGGGGTGCCGGTGGCGGTCAAGGACAACCTGGCCGTGACCGGTGAGTCCCTGCGCGTCGGCTCCGCGGCGACCTCGGAGGCGCCCTCCCCCGGCGACCATGCCACGGTGGCCCGGCTGCGGGCGGCGGGCGCGGTGGTCGTGGGCCTGACGAACGTCCCGGAACTGTGCGTCTTCGGCACCTCGGACGGCGTGCACGGCATCGCCCGCAACCCGTGGGACCTCACGCGCTCGGCGGGCGGCTCCTCTGGCGGCAGCGCCGCCGCGGTCGCCGCGGGCCTGGTCCCGATCGCGCTGGGCAACGACGGCATGGGCTCCCTGCGCATCCCGGCGGCCAACTGCGGCCTGGTCACCCTCAAGCCCGGTCACGGCGTGGTACCGGCGGGCATCGGCGAGGGCGACTGGTTCGGCATGTCGGAGAACGGCCCGCTGGCCACGACGGTCGAGGACGTCCGCCTGATGCTCGCGGTCCTCGCGGACGCGGAACCGACGACCTCGGCCGGACCGGGCCCGCGCCGCGTCGCCATGTCCCTGCGCAGCCCGATCGCCGGAGTCGCGGTGAGCGCCCCCTACCGCGCTGCCGCCCGGGAGACGGCCGAGCTTTTGATGAAGGCGGGCCACCAGGTCCGCCGCGCGGACCCCCCGTACCCGCTGTCCCTGAGCCTCACGTCCCTCGCCCACTGGACGGCGGGCACGGCGATCGACGCCCGGGGCCTGGACCGGCGCGCGCTGACCCGCCGTACGAGAGTCCACGCGACGATCGGAAGGCGCTTCACGGGCTACGCCCGGAAGAGTGAGAGCCGCGAACAGCTGCGCCGCCGTCTCGCCCCCTTCTTCGAGGAGTACGACGTCCTGCTCACCCCCGCGCTGGCCCGCCGCTCCCCCGAGGCGGCTCCCTGGCACGAGCGCGGCTGGCTCCGCAACATCATGGTGAACACCAACTACTCCCCCTTCACCCCGCCCTGGAACCTCACCGGCTGGCCGGCGATGGCGATCCCGGTCGGCACCCTGCCCTCCGGCGCCCCCTGTGCCGTACAGCTGGTGGGGCGGCCCGGCACCGAGGCCGATCTGCTGGACCTGGCGGCGCAGCTGGAGCGGTCGCGGCCGTGGCGGCGGACGGCACCGGTGGACGACCAGGGATGACTCAGCACTCTCCGCCCCAGGGATAACTCCGTGCGTAGTACTCTCCATGCAGTGGTTTGAGCGGTGCTGCGGACGGAGTGGTGGCATGGTGAGAAGGAACGACCAGCGACGGGCCGCCCTCGTCGACGCGGCGATCGAGGTGCTGGCCAGGGAAGGCGCGCGCGGGCTGACCTTCCGGGCGGTGGACGCGGAGGCCGCCGTACCGGCCGGGACGGCCTCCAACTACTTCGCCAACCGCGACGAACTGCTCACCCAGGCGGGTGCCCGGGTCTACGAGCGGCTGCAGCCCGACGAGGCCACGCTCGCGCGTCACCGGGAGGCCGACCGGGACCGGGAGACGTACGTGGAGCTGATGCGGGAGCTCGTGGGCCGCGTGTCCTCCTTCCGCACCGGCTACCTCGCCCTGCTCGAACTGCGCCTGGAGGCCACCCGCCGCCCCGAACTGCGCAAGGTCCTCACCGAGCGGGTCCGGGCCGACGTCGACGCCAACATCGCCTACCACGAGGCCTCCGGTCTCCCCGGCGACGCCATGGCCGTCAAGCTCCTCATGCTGACCCTGAACTGGCTGATCGTGGAGCAGCTCACCCTGCCGGACGTCTTCACGGAGGCGGAGCGCGACCGGCTGGTCGCGGCGGCGGTCGAACGCATCGTGACGCCGGAATAGGTGAAAAAGAGGTTCGGGCCCCTGTCGATCGGGCCCCGCCCCGTTCGTCGTGTTGATGTGAGGCTCGACCGCCGCACACGAACACGACACGACAGACGAGGCATCCTCATGGATCAGCTACTGAAGGTCATGAACTTCGGCGTCTCGCAGGACGGCATCGCCGCCGGGGAGGACCAGACCCTCGAGAAGCCGTTCGGGCACGTCCAGCCCGAGAAGCTGTTCGCCTGGGCGGGGGCCACGGCGAGCTGGCACATGCGGTCCGGCCCCGGGGGCAGCCGGGGGCTCGACGACTACTTCACGCGGGACTACGCCCGCGACATCGGCGCCGAGATCATGGGCCGCAACAAGTTCGGGCCCCAGCGCGGGCCCTGGCAGGACCACGAGTGGCAGGGCTGGTGGGGCGACGAACCCCCGTTCCACACGCCGGTGTTCGTGATGACCCACCATCCGCGCCCCTCGTTCACCCTCTCCGACACCACGTTCCACTTCGTCGACGGCGACCCCGCCTCGGTCCTGGAGCAGGCGCGGGAGGCGGCGCGGGGCAAGGACGTGCGGCTCGGCGGCGGGGTCACCACCATCCGGGAATTCCTCGACGCCGGCCTCGTCGACACCCTGCACGTGGTGGTCTCACCGGTGAAGTACGGCTCCGGGCTGCGGCTGTGGGAGTCGCCCGACGAACTGCGCGACCGCTTCCACCTCGAGATCGTCCCCAGTGCGAGCGGGGTGACGCACCACCTGTTCTGGCGCAAGTGAGCACACCGCGCAGGGGCTTGCGGAGGTTGCTCAGAGGGCCTTGTACATGATGTGCAGTCCCACCGGGCCGTGCCGCGGGTGGTCGAAGGCCTCCGGCACCGTGCCAAGGACCGTGAAGCCGAGGGACGTCCACAGCCGCACGGCGGGGTTGGTCTCGACGACGGCGTTGAACACCATGCCGCGGTAGCCGGCCGCCTTCGCGGCCGTGAGCACGTGCTCGGCCAGGAGGCGGCCGATGCCGCGGCCGGCGTGGTCCGGGTCGACCATGAAGCCGGCGTTGGCGATCCCGGCGGCGGGACCGCCGTAGTTGGGGGTGACGTAGGCGGAGGCGACGATGGCGCCGGTCTCGTCCTCGACGACGTAGACGCGTTTCGGAGGGGCGGTCCACAGAGCTCGGGCCGCCGCCTCGGAGGAGTCCGGGTCCCAGGCGTAGGTCTCGCCGGCCGAGACGACGCGGTGCCAGAAAGGCCAGATCCGCGGCCAGTCGTCGGCCGCGGCTTCTCTGATCAGCATGGGCGCCAGTCTCGCACGCCCATGCGATCGTCGATCGACCAGAACCTGTCGGCGTCGTCAGTCGACGCTGGGCAGGATGTGGGGCTCGGCGAGGTCGTCCTCGTAACCCGCGAGGCGGATCGGGGCGGACCGGGCCCACACGTCGAGGCTGCCGAGTTCTCCGGGACGGCGGCCCGCGCGTTCCGGGCGCTCCTTGGGACGTGGTTCACGCTTCGTCTTCTCCGGTGTCACCGCGCACTCCTTATGTGTCGGGTCACCCTCGGGACCAGCTGCGCCAGGCCTCTGCGCCCGGCGTCTGAAGCCCCGCTCAGGTGTGAGTCGAAAGGCAGTTCGGACGCGGTGGCGCCGGTTTCTCGTACGGAGCAGGCCGTTGTGGACCGGCATGTCCCGGGACGGACCGTGGGTGTGGGTGGGACCCATTAGTGCTGTCCGTCCGGTACAGAGTAACCAAATGAGCGGGTACCCGCTCGATGGCGCTGAAAACTCGGGGTTACTGTCTGAAGACGTCCTGTTTTCGCCCGTACTCCCCCGTCCCTGTCGCGCAGTTCAGGTCCCGTTGGCCGAATCGCAAGGCGCCCATGATCTGCTGACGGCGGCAACGGCTTGTCCGGCGGGAGGACTGACGCATGGAGCTGCGCAGTGTCGAAGAGCTGATGGATCTGCTGTACGCCTGCCGGGGCCCATGGGGCTCCCCCGGCCGCGGCGGCACCGCCGGAACCGATCTGCAGCAACACGCGCTGCGCACCGCCGCGCTGCTGCGCCGGGGCCGCCCCGCCGACAGGGAGCTCCAGGTGGCCGGCCTGGTCCAGGCCATCGGACCGCTGCTCGGGCCCGGCGACCGGGCCGCCCAGCGCGACCGCGCCGCCGACGCCGTACGCCCCCTGCTCGGCGAGCGGGTGGCGCGTCTCGTCCGCGCGCGGGGCCAGGACGAGGACCTGCTACGGCTGCGCCAGGCGACCGAGGAGGGCCACAACCCCGGCTTCGACGCCGGCGTCCTGGAGGACTGGCGGACCGTACTGGAACTGCTGGCGGCACGGAACTCCCGCCTGGGGGCTGTCGACTGACGGTCCGTCATGAGACCGTACGGCGATGACGTCGCCGTACGGACTGCACGGCAGGACCGCCCTCGTCACCGGCGCCACCCGCGGCATCGGGCTCGCCGTCGCCCGTGCGCTCACCGAGGCGGGGGCACGGGTGTGCGTGACGGCACGGAACGCGGCGGAGGTGGGGCGGACGGCGGCGGAACTGGGCGGCGCGGGGCTGCCCGGAGACGTGTCGGACCCCGGCCACCTCTCCGCCCTGGTGGACCTGTGCCTGCGGGAGTTCGGCCGCCTCGACATCGTGGTCAACAACGCGGCGACGAACCAGCCGTACGGCCCCCTGATGGACGTGGACCCGCGGTCCTGGCGCACGGCGTTCACGGTGAACGTGGAGGCACCCCTGCGCCTCGTCCAGCACGCGTGGCGGGCGGGGATGCGCGACCACGGCGGCTCGGTGGTCAACATCTGCACGGAGGGCGCCGAACACGTCGGCCCGAACATCGGCGCCTACGGCACCAGCAAGTCCGCCCTCCTCCACCTCACCCGCCAGCTCGCCGGCGAACTGGCCCCGAAGGTCCGCGTCAACTCGGTCTCCCCCGGCCTCATCCGCACGGAGATGGCCCGCTTCGTGTGGGAAGCGGCGGAACAGCGCATCGCCCCGACCCTGCCGCTGGGCCGGATCGGCGAACCCGAGGACGTGGCCCGGGCCGTGACCTGGCTGGTGTCGGACGCGGCGGACTGGATGACCGGGGCGGACCTGGTGGTGGACGGCGGCACTCGTGTACGGGCGGCTCAGGCAACCCCAGGCGGCCAGGGGAATGCCGTACACGAAGTGCTCCGTGCCTCAGCGGCTCACCACTTGCCCGGCGCGTAGTCCTTCATGAAGACGCCGTACAGGTCCTCGCCCGTCTCGCCGCGGACGATCGGGTCGTAGACGCGGGCCGCGCCGTCGACCAGGTCGAGGGGGGCGTGGAAGCCCTCGTCGGCGAGGCGGAGCTTGTCGTAGTGGGGGCGTTCGTCGGTGATCCAGCCGGTGTCGACCGAGGTCATGAGGATGCCGTCGGTCTGGAACATCTCCTGGGCGCTGGTCCGGGTGACCATGTTCATCGCGGCCTTGGCCGCGTTGGTGTTCGGGTGCCCCGCGCCCTTGTAGCCGCGACCGAACACGCCCTCCATCGCCGAGACGTTGACGACGTAGGCGCGGCCGGAGGAGGCCTTGCGCGCCGCTTCCGCCATCACCGGGCGGAGCTTGCTGATCAGGATGAACGGCGCCGTGTAGTTGCACAGCTGGGTTTCCAGGAGCTCGACCGGGGAGATCTGCTCGATGGTCTGCACCCAGGTGTTGGTGTCGACGACGTCGGGGACGAGTCCGCCCGCGTCGATGGCGGTGCCGTCGCGGTGCCGCTCCACGCTGGCGTTGCCGGCGACCAGAGCGAGGTCGGCGACCTTCTGGGCGTCCAGCCCGGAGACCCCGAGCGGCAGCGCGGCCAGGCCGTCCACCGCGCCGGAGTTGAAGGCGCCGATGACCTGGTGGGCGGGGAGTTCACCGGCGGGCAGCGGGGCGGACTCGCCCTCCACCAGGGCGGCGTAGGCCGACGGCAGGCGCCGTACGGTCTGGGTCGCGTTGTTGATCAGGATGTCGAGCGGGCCCGCCGCGGTCATCCGGTCGGCGAGCTCGACGGCCTGGGCCGGGTCACGCAGGTCGATCCCGACGACCTCCAGGCGGTGCATCCAGTCCGCGGAGTCGTCCATGGCCTTGAAGCGGCGGATGGCGTCCTTGGGAAAGCGCGTGGTGATCGTGGTGTGCGCGCCGTCCCGCAGCAGCCGCAGCGCGATGTACATGCCGATCTTGGCGCGGCCGCCGGTGAGCAGCGCGCGCTTGCCGGCCAGATCGGCGCTCGCGTCGCGCTTGGCGCGGTTCACGGCGGCGCAGTCCTGACAGAGCTGGTGGTAGAAGTAGTCGACTTCCACGTACCGGGCCTTGCAGGTGTAGCAGGAGCGGGGGCGCTGGAGTATCCCCGCGATCTTCCCCGCCTCGGTGATCGACGACGGCAGGATGCCCTCCGTCTCGTCGTCGATGCGCTGCGCGGAGCCGGTGGCCGTGGCCTCCGTGACCGCCTTGTCGTGGGCGGTCTTGGCGGCCCGGCGCTCCTGTCGGCGGCGCTGCTTGACCGTGCGGTAGAGGCCCGCCGTGGCCCGGCGCACGGTGATGGCGTCGGGGTGGTCGACCTCGAGCTTGTCGAGCTCCTCGAGCACGCTGAGGCAGACGGCGAGCCGCTCGGGGTCGATGCCGGGGCCGTACACGACCTCGTCACCGGGCTCGCGCACGACCTCTTCCGTGGTCGCCGGGCCTTCCTCTGTCACCGTCATGCCGCTGCCGTTCCCTGCTCACCCGTGCGGCCCCGAGGGCCGCGTCCGCTGTCGAACGGGGAATTCTACGGAGCGGAGGGCCGCGCCGCCAAAAACCGGCAGGCGCCCGGGGCCGGGGCCGGGCGCCGCGGACGGTGTCCTGACGGGAGCCCTCACGGCCCTCGGCCTGCACGAACCTGCGTTCGTGGGACGGAGGGGGCGCTCAGCAGCCCGCGGTCAAGGGTCGCAGGCCGTGATCAGCGTCTCCACCTCCGCCGTCAGCGCCGCGGCCAGCCGGTCCAGGTCCGGTACCGCCGCTCCGTCGGCCACCAGGCCGTAGTGCACCTGGCCCCGGTAGGTGGAGACCGCCACCGCCAGGGACTGGCCGTGGGCCAGCGGGGCGTAGGGGAAGACGGCGGTGACCGGGTTGCCGCCGAGCTTCAGGCCGAGGCCGGGCAGCGGGACGCTGGTGACCAGGATGTCGAACCAGAGCCGGGCGGCCTGGCTGACGAGGGGGCCGCCGAGCCGGTGGCCGAGCGCCGGCACGTGGTCGGCGAGCAGGGCCACGGCGCCCGCGCCGCGGTTGGGGCCCGCGTCCTTGTTGCGGTCCATGGCGGCGCGGACCGTGCCGAGCCGGCGCAGCGGGTCGGGGTCGTCCACCGGCAGCCGCATCAGGTAGCCGGAGAGCCGGTTGCCCTGGGGGTGCGCGGTGCGCGGGCGGCGCCTGGAGACCGGGATCAGGGCGCGCGGCGCGACGCCCTCGCTGCCGTCGCCGCGCTCGTCGAGCCAGCGCCGCAGCGCGCCGGCGACGACCGCGATGAGGACGTCGTTGACGGTGCCGCCGACGGCCTTGCGGATGATGTGCACGTCGTCGATGTCGACGACGACTCCGGCGGTACGGCGGGTTCCGCTGGCCTCGGAGGTGAGCGCGGCGGTCGTCCGCGCGCCCAGGGTGGACACGGCCACCGAGGCGCCGATGTCCAGCGCCCGGCCCACGTCGGAGAGGGCGCCGCGGACCAGCCCCGGCAGCTTGCGCACGTCCGGCAGCAGCCCGCGCGGGGGTTCAGCCGGGCGGGGCCGGGGCTCCGGCAGGTCCATCGGGTCGAGGACGGCCGCGGCGAGGGTCAGCGCGCGCAGCCCGTCGGCCAGGGCGTGGTGGAACTTGAACAGCACCGCGAAGGACACGCCGTCCTCGCCGGGCAGCACATGGGCCTCCCAGGGCGGCCGGCCGCGCTCCAGGGGGCGTTCCATGAGGCGTCCGGCGACCGCCTGGAAGTCGTCGGTCGGGGCGTGCAGCCGTACGTGGTCGAGCGGGTCGAAGTCGGGAGCGGGCTCCCGGGCGGCGCCGCCGAAGGCGAGCGGTCGTACGCCGAACGGCTGCCACACGTCCCGGATCCGCATCCGCAGCCCGGGGACCGCCGCGGCGCGGGCGGCGAGCAGGTCGGCGGCGTGCGCCCCGGCCGTGGGCGAGTGCGCGGAGAACACACCGAGAGCGCCGAGGTGCATCGGGTGCCGCTCGGACTCGATGTTCCAGAACGCCAGGTCGAGGGGGGCCAGCAGGTCAGAAGTCAAGGGCTTGCCTCGCGTCGACGACGGGTGGACAAGCAGTCAATCGCCCTTGGCCGATTACGGTCAAGTACGATCAAGCTACACACAGTTAACAGCAGATTAAGTCCCGCCCCACGCGAAAGGGGCGGGACTCATGGTGCATATGAGGCCACTTCAGCACGGGTTACAGCGCCGGGCATCCCGAGGAAGTCACCCGGGAGGCGTCACGAATGAGTGCCTTGGGCGCGGCTTTCGGCCGTCGCCCACCACGGCAGATCGCCGCCGATCCAGGTACATGACAATCGTCGGCGGGGGCGCTACGAAACCACCTGCCCCTTCCCCAGCGCGATCACCCCGTTCTTGGACACCGTGTACAGCTCCGCGTCGCGTTCCGGGTTGACGCCGATCGTCGCGCCCGGGGGGACCTCCACGTTCTTGTCCAGGACCGCCCCGCGCACCACCGCGCCCCGGCCTATGCGGACGTTGTCGTGGAGCACCGAGCCCTGGACCACCGCTCCGGGGTCGACCCGGACGCCCGGTGAGAGCACGGAGCCGGTGACCTGGCCGCGGATGAGGCAGCCGGCGCTGATGATCGACTCCCCCGCGATGCCGCCCGCGCTGAAGCGGGCCGGGGAGAGCTGGTTGGAGTGGGTGTAGATGGGCCACTGCCGGTTGTAGAGGTTGAAGGCGGGGCGCTCGGCGATCAGGTCCAGGTGGGCGTCGTAGTACGCGTCCAGCGTGCCGACGTCCCGCCAGTACCCCTGGTCCCGGGTCGTCTCGCCGGGCACGTGGTTGGCGCTGAAGTCGTACAGCTGGGCCTCGCCCCGGTCGGTGAGCTGGGGCAGGATCGAGCCGCCCATGTCGTGCACGGACCGCTCGTCCTCGGCGTCGCGCTGGAGCGCCTCCACGAGGGCCTTGGTGGTGAAGATGTAGTTGCCCATGGAGGCGAACACGCACCCCGGGTCGTCCGGGAGTCCGGGCGGGTCGGCCGGCTTCTCCAGGAAGCGCTCCACCGTCAGGCCGTCGGAGCCCGGACTGATCACGCCGAAGGACGACGACTCGCTGCGGGGGACCCGTATGCCGGCCACCGTCACGCCCGCGCCGGACTCGATGTGCTGGGCGAGCATCTGCCGCGGGTCCATGCGGTACACGTGATCGGCGCCGAACACGGCGACGTACTCGGGGCGTTCGTCGTGGATCAGGTTCAGGGACTGCAGGATCGCGTCCGCGCTGCCCAGGTACCAGCGCGGGCCGAGGCGCTGCTGGGCCGGGACCGGCGTGACGTAGTTGCCGAGCAGGCTGGACATCCGCCAGGTCGTGGTGATGTGCCGGTCCAGCGAGTGCGACTTGTACTGCGTGAGCACGCAGATGCGCAGGATGTCGCCGTTGACGAGGTTGGACAGGACGAAGTCGACGAGCCGGTAGGTGCCGCCGAAGGTGACCGCGGGTTTCGCGCGGTCAGCGGTCAGAGGCATCAGGCGTTTGCCTTCTCCGCCCGCCAGCACGATTCCGAGCACCGAAGGTCCGCCACGACGCATGGCCACTCCCCTCACCGTGGTTGATCCATGCCTGCCCCCGCACACGGCCCCCTACGCCTGTTCGAGGACCTCCTCGTAGAGGCGGACCGTGCGCCGCGCCACCGCGTCCCAGCCGAACTCGCCCACCGCGCGCTCCCGTCCGGCCTCACCCATCGCCCGGGCACCCTCCGGATCCCCGATGACGGAGTCCAGGGCTCGGGCGAGAGACGTCTCGAAGTCGTCGTCCACCGGCACCAGAAGCCCCGTCTTTCCGTCCTCGACGACCTCGGGGATCCCGCCGGTCCGCGAGGCCACCACGGGAGTTCCGCAGGCCATCGCCTCCAGGTTGACGATGCCGAGCGGTTCGTACACCGATGGGCAGACGAACACGGCCGCGTGCGTGAGGAGTTGGATCACCTCGGGGCGCGGGAGCATCTGCGGGATCCAGTGCACGCCCGCCCGGGCCCGGCTCAGCTCCTCGTAGAGCTCACGGAACTCCTGGTCGATCTCCGGGGTGTCGGGGGCGCCCGCGCACAGCACCACCTGGGCGGCCGGGTCGATGTCCCGTACCGCGCGCAGCAGATGGGGCACGCCCTTCTGGCGCGTGATCCGGCCGACGAACAGGATGTACGGGCGGGAGCGGTCCAGGCCGATCCGGTCCAGGACGTCGGTGTCCGGATCCGGGCGGTACAGACCGGTGTCGATGCCGTTGTGGATCACGCGCACCCGGGCCGGGTCCAGCGCCGGGTAGCAGGCGAGGATGTCCTCGCGCATGGCGCCCGACACCGCGACGACCGCGTCCGCGGCCTCGATCGCGGTGCGCTCGGCCCAGCTCGACAGGGCGTATCCGCCGCCGAGTTGCTCGGCCTTCCAGGGGCGCAGCGGCTCAAGGGAGTGCGCGGTCATCACATGCGGGATGCCGTACAGCAGCTTGCCCAGGTGGCCGCCGAGATTGGCGTACCAGGTGTGGGAGTGGACGAGTTCACCGCCCTCCAGGGCGGCGGCCATCGCGAGGTCGACGGAGAAGGTGCGCAGCGCGTCGTTGGCGGTGTCGAGCGCGGACCAGGGCCGGTGCCGCAGCACGCCCTCCGCGCGGCCCTCGCCCCAGCAGTGCACCTCGAGGTCGACCAGGGGCCTCAACTCCCGGGCGAGGAACTCCACATGAACGCCGGCACCGCCGTAGACGTCCGGCGGGTACTCCCGGGTCAGCAGTCCCACTCGCACCCGCAACCCCCTGTCTCAGCCGGTTCCCTCATGGTCACCCAGATGCGGCGCGTGGGGAAGAGCGCGGGGGCCGTGTGAAGCAGCAGTCGCCGCACACGCCCCCGCCCGGCACCCGGTAGTAGAGACAGCAACTGCGCCGCCGCAGGGTCGCGTCGAGGGTGCCCGCGAGGCGGGGGTGCGCGAGGAGCCCGGCGGTCAGGGCACGGGTGCGTACGGCGGCCTCGGTACGGCCCTGGGCCCGCGCCCACCGCTCCAGCTGCCGGGCGGCGCCGGCCAGCGCGGATCCGGCGTTGCCCCACAGCAGGCCCTCCGCGACCTTGTAGCGGTCGTGCACCAGCGCGGTCAGCGGTTCGAGGTGGGCGTGCAGGACGGCGTCCGCCAGGTCCTGGGACGAGGGCCGCACCTCGGGGAGCCACAGATCGTCGGGCGCGCTGCCGTCGGGGTCCCAGCGCAGCAGCCGCGGGTCGAGGTCCGGGAGCCGGCCGTAGACGACCGCGCAGCCGAGGGCCACCGACCACAGCCGTGCCGCGAGGCCCTGCTGGGCCACCGAGGCCGCGATCCGCAACTCGGGAGCGCGCAGGGATTCGGCCACCTTCCGCACGCGAAAAGTCATAGAATTCTCGTAAACATCCGATGATGTTCCGTCATAGATCTCGGCCAGGGTGGGCAGGGATCGCGCGGGCGCTCCGGAGGCGCGTAGGACGAAGAAGCCGCCGAGGGGTCGGAGGGCGATGAGTCCGGGGTCGAGGTCCACGAGGAGCAGTAGTACCAAGGCCGGCCGTAGCGGCCTCGGGGGGTACCACCCACCCTGGGGAGGACGGCGGGCGTTTTGTACTCCATCGGCAGTAGGAGGCATTGCGTGCTCAGGTACGACGACGGGAAGAAGTTTTGAGGGCATCGTGTTGGCTATGGAAGCCGACCGTTCGCCGCGCGGGACGAAGCGCCCCCGCCTCACGCAGAGGAGCAGCTCATGAGCGCCCTCGCGTTGTCCGTGCTGCTGTCGCTCGTCTCCGCTGTCGCCTACGCGGGCGGAGCGATCGTGCAGGAGCATGTCGCGGTGTCCACGCCCGGGCAGAGCTACGCGCCGCTGCGCCGGCCGACCTGGTGGGCCGCGGTGGCGCTGAACGGCCTCGGCGGACTGCTGCACGTGGCGGCCCTCGCCCTCGGACCCCTGAGCCTGGTCCAGCCGCTGGGCGCGCTCACCATCGTCTTCGCGCTGCCGATGGCGGCCCTGTTCGTCGGCCGCAAGGCCGGGTCGACCGCCTGGCGGGGCGCCATCATGGCGACCGTCGGTCTGGCCGGTCTGCTCTCCCTGGTCGGCGCGTCCGAGTCGCAGTCGCTGGGCACCGCCGAGCGCACCGGGGTCGCGCTGGTCACCGCGGGTGCCGTGGTGGCGCTGATGATCGCGGGCCGGGCGGCCCACCGGCACCCGGTGGTGCGCAGCGTGCTGCTGGCGACCGGGTCCGGTATCGCCTTCGGTATGTCCTCGGTGTTCACGAAGATCGTCGCCGTCGACTGGAACGGCGGGGTCTCGGCGGGCGACCTGCCGTCCCTGGCCACCATCGGCGTCTTCGCCACGGCCGGACTGCTGCTCTCGCAGGCCGCCTACCGCGGCGCCGGACTCGCCGCCCCGCTGGCCGTGCTGACGGTGGTCAACCCGGTGGTGGCGGCCGCGGTCGGCATCACGATGTTCGGTGAAACCTTCCGCTACGGCACCACCGGCACCGCGCTCGCGCTGAGCTGTGGCGTGGTCGCGGCGGGCGGTCTGATCCTGCTGACCACGGAGCGCATCGCACGCACCGAGCCGAAGGCGGCACCGGCGCTCCCGAACGAGCCGGCGCCCGCCGAGAAGTCGGCGCCCGCCGTGAAGCCCGCGGCGGCCAAGGAGCCGTCGTCCGCCAAAGAGCTGGTGATCGTGCTCCCGGCGCAGCAGAACGACACGCTGACGACGCCCAGCAGCTCCCCGCCGCAGCTGTACGGCCCGTTCTACGGCGGGCCGTACGTCCCGATGCCGGTCCTCGACCGGCACCGGACCCGCATCAAATCCTGACTCCGCCTGCCCTCAGGTAGGCCACCGGGTCGATGTCCGACCCGAATCCGGGCCCGGTCCGCACCTCGAAGTGCAGATGCGGGCCCGTGCTGTTGCCCGTGGAGCCGGAACGGCCGATGCGCTGACCCGTACCGACCCGCTGACCGTCCTTCACGGAGATCGCCGAGAGATGGGCGTACTGGGTGTGGCGGCCGTCCCCGTGCCGGATCACCACCTGGTAGCCGAAGGAGCCCTCCCAGCCCGCGCTCACCACCGTGCCGTCCGCCACGGACTGCACGGACGTGCCGGTGGCCACGGGGAAGTCGACGCCGGTGTGGTAGCCCTTCGACCAGGAGGTGCCCGCCTTGTGGTACGGCGTGCCGGTGGGCGCGCTCACCGGCGAGACCATGGTCTTCTTCGAGGACTTGGCCGCTGTCTTCTCCGCGGTCTGCCCGGAGTCGCGCTTCTTGGGCTGGGACTGCTTCGGCTGGGACTTCCCGGGCCCGGACTTCTCCGGCGCGCTCTTCGTGGCCGGCCTGCCGTCCAGCGCCAGCCGCTGGCCCGGCAGGATCAGGTCGGGATCGGCGCCCACGGTCGACCGGTTGGCGTCGTACAGCCGCTGCCAGCCGCCCCGGACGTCCTGGTCGTCGGCGATCGTGGAGAGGGTGTCGCCGCGTACGACGGTGTACATCTGGGCCTTGCCGGCCCGGGACTGCGGTGTGGTCTGCGGCTTGACGTCCGGCGCCGAGGTCTTGAGCCGCGGGGCGTCCCCGCCCCGGGTCAGCCCGGCCTGGACCGAGCAGACCGGCCAGGCGCCGGGGCCCTGTCCGTCGAGGACCTTCTCCGCTATGGCTATCTGCTGGTCCTTGGTCGCCAGGTCGGCCCGGGGCGCGTACCGGGTGCCGCCGTACTGCTCCCAGGTGGACTGGGCGAACTGGAGGCCGCCGTAGTAGCCGTTGCCGGTGTTGATGTTCCAGTCGTTGGTCGACTCGCACGCGGCGACCTTGTCCCAGGTCTCCACGTCGGCCGCCTGCGCGGTTCCGGTACCGATGAGCGGGATCGCCATCCCGGCGCTGCCCGCCGTGACGGTGAGCGAGGCGCGGTTGATCCTGTTCGGCTGATACCGGCGGTGCCGGCCGCGTACGGCCATATCTGTGCCCCCTCGACATGCGTCAGGAGGGCCAAAAGTAAGCGCCCGTAACAGGCCATGACAAGACGGCAATCGGTCGTGCTGTGGCTCAAGAGGCCCGACGCAGACTCCAGTTGAAATCGACTGAGGCGGCGCCGGTATCGCGTACGTATCTGGCTGCGGAACATCGAGCAGCCCGGACGTGCGGTGGACGTACCGGCACGTCAAGATGGTCAGCGGCAATACTGGCGGGCAGGAACGGCACCACCGATACCGGATTCCTTAGGAGTCAACCGTATGAGCAGTACAGCCCAGATCGGCGTCACGGGTCTCGCGGTCATGGGACGCAATCTCGCCCGCAACTTCGCCCGCAACGGCTACACGGTCGCGGTGCACAACCGGACGTCGGCGCGGACGCACGCGCTCGTGGCCGAGTTCGGGGACGAGGGCGAGTTCATCGCGGCCGAGACCGCCAAGGACTTCGTGGCGGCGCTGGAGCGGCCCCGCCGCCTGGTCGTCATGGTGAAGGCGGGCGAGCCGACCGACGCGGTGATCCAGGAGTTCGCCCCGCTCCTGGAGCCCGGCGACATGATCATCGACGGTGGCAACGCGCACTTCGCCGACACCCGGCGCCGTGAGCGCGAACTGCGCGAGCAGGGCATCCACTTCGTCGGCATGGGCGTCTCCGGCGGCGAGGAGGGCGCGCTGCACGGACCGAGCATCATGCCGGGCGGGCCGAAGGAGTCGTACGACTCGCTCGGACCGATGCTGGAGAAGATCTCCGCGAAGGCGGCGGACGGGGCGCCCTGTGTGACCCACGTCGGTCCGGACGGCGCCGGGCACTTCGTGAAGATGGTGCACAACGGCATCGAGTACGCCGACATGCAGCTGATCGGCGAGGCGTACCAGCTGCTGCGCGAGGTGGCCGGCTACTCCCCCGCCCAGATCGCGGAGATCTTCCGCACCTGGAACACCGGGCGCCTCGACTCCTACCTGATCGAGATCACGGCCGAGGTGCTGGCGCACGTGGACGCGGCGACCGGGAAGCCGTTCGTCGACGTGGTCGTGGACCAGGCGGAGCAGAAGGGCACGGGGCGGTGGACCGTGCAGATCGCGCTGGACCTCGGGGTGCCGGTGTCCGGTATCGCCGAGGCCGTCTTCGCGCGGTCCCTGTCCGGGCACGCGGCGCTGCGGGACGCCTCGCGGCACCTGGCGGGTCCGAAGGCGACCGCGCTCGGCCCGGACGAGGCGGCGGCCTTCGCCGACCGGGTGGAGCAGGCGCTGTACGCGTCGAAGATCGTGTCCTACACCCAGGGCTTCCACGAGATCGACGCGGCGCGCGCCGAGTACGACTGGGACATCGACCTCGGCGCCGTCTCCGCGATCTGGCGGGGCGGCTGCATCATCCGGGCGGCGTTCCTGGACCGCATCCGCGCCGCGTACGACGCCAAGGCGGACCTGCCGAGCCTGCTGTCCGACGAGACGTTCGCGCGCGAGATCGCCGAGGCGCAGGACGACTGGCGCGAGGTGATCGTGGCGGCGACCCGGCAGGGCGTCCCCACCCCCGGCTTCTCGGCGGCCCTGGCGTACTACGACGCCCTGCGCGCCGAGCGGCTGCCCGCGGCCCTGACCCAGGGCCAGCGGGACTTCTTCGGCGCCCACACGTACCGGAGGGTGGACCAGGAGGGCTCGTTCCACACGCTGTGGGGCGGGGACCGGTCCGAGGTCGCCGGCTAGCGGTTCGGGGGTTGCCCGATCTCGCGGGTGAGGGGCGCGGGGAGCTGGTCGCGCGGTTCCCCGCGCCCCTCGCCTGCGTCGTCCGTGTCCTCGTTCAGCCGTTGCCCTTGCCCTCGCCCTCAGGAGAGGGGTGGGCCTGGTTCCGGGTTCGGGACCGGTTCCGGGCCCGGTGGGATCGGGGACGGGGTCGGGTCCGGGACCGGCTGAGGGCCCGGAGGTGTGGGCGCGGGGGGCGGCGGGCCCGGGGCCGGCGGGGGCTCCGGAGTCGGTACGGGGTCGGGCGTGGGTGCGGGGCCCGGGGTCGGGTCCGGGTGGACCGGGTCCGGGTACGGGTTGGTCATCGTGTCCTCCAGCCTGGGGCGAGCGTCGGCTCTCTGGACTACTGCCCCGCGTACCCCGCCTCGCCCGGACAGTCACCCGCCTGGGCCCCGCTGGTGGTCAGAAACGGCCGGGGTGGGCGACCAGCCACTCCTTGGCCGCGCGCAGGAGTTCGGGGTCGGCGGGCGGAGCCTCTTCGGGGTGGCGTTCGGCCCACTTGGTGACGTACGGGCACAAGGGGGCGACGACCGTGGCCTCGCGCTCGGCGATGGCGTAGAGCTCGCGGGCGAGGGAGCCCGCGATGCCCTTTCCCTCGTGGGCGGGCTCGACGATGGTGTGGACGGGGACCAGGGCGCGCCGGGGGCTGTCGAGGACGAAGTACTCGATGTGACCGACCACTTCGTCGCCGGCGAACGCCTCCAGGCGGCCCGCCGCCCGGTCGTCGCGGATCTCGGTCTCGCTCATGGGCACGCTCCTGGTCCCTCTGGTCCCTGTGCTTCCGTCAGGCCGGTACGGCCTGCGGGCTGCGCTCCTGGTCCGAGCCCGGCACCGGCTCGGAGGGGTCGGCACCGAGGGCCACGATCCGGTTGTCGCGGTCCACATGCACGACCCGCGGCTTCAGCGCCCGGGCCTCGGCGTCGGTGACCTGAGCGTAACTGATGATGATCACCAGGTCTCCGGGGTGGACGAGATGGGCGGCGGCGCCGTTGATCCCGATCACACCGGAGCCGCGCTCGCCCTCGATGACGTACGTCTCCAGCCGGGCGCCGTTGGTGATGTCGACGATGTGCACCAACTCGCCGGGCAGCAGATCGGCGGCGTCGAGCAGGTCCGCGTCGATGGTCACCGATCCCACGTAGTGCAGGTCGGCCTGGGTGACGGTGGCGCGGTGGATCTTGGACTTGAACATGGTGCGCAGCATCGATGCACTCCTGGGAAGATAGGCTCCCTGCCTGCGTTTTTGCAGGTCAAGGGCTATCTCGACACTCTACAGCCAGCGGTGCGGGAAGGGCCGTGACGGTCGCCACAGTCGGCGTCGCCGCAGTCGGTGCCGTCAGGAGGCGTCCTCGTCCAGCTTCTCGACCACGCGGGCGGAGATCTCGCCCAGCGTCCGCAGCTCGGCCGGGGTGACATGGTCGAGGAACAGCCGGCGTACGGCCTCCACGTGGAGCGGGGCGGCCGCCTCGATGGCCGTACGGCCCTCGTCCGTGATCGCGACGAAGGCGCCGCGGCCGTCCTCGGGGCATTCCTGTCGTACGACGAGGCCCCGTCCCGCCATCCGCGCGATGTGGTGGGACATCCGGCTCTTCTCCCACTCGAGGGCGCGGGAGAGATCCTGATAGCGCTGCCGGCCCTCCGGCACGTCCGTCAGGTGGACCAGGACCGCGAAGTCGGCGGCCGAGATGTTCGACTCGGACTGCAGCTGCCGCGCGAGCCGCCCGCCGAGTCTCTCCTGCAGCCGCACGAAGCTCCGCCAGGCCTGCTGCTCCTCCGCCGTCAGCCAGCGCACCGTCTCCTCCATGGAGAGAGTGTACGTGTAGTTGACACTTCACCGAATTCGCCCCGCGGTCACACCCTCCGGTGCCCCAGCAGGTACGTCCGTATCGCCGCCGGCAGCCCCGCTTCGGCGGCCGTCGCGACCGGGGTCCAGCGCATCCGCTCCGGAGTGAGCGTGGCGCCGTCCGACGGGTCCTGGGTCAGGAGCTGGCACACCACGGCGGGGATGTCCTGCGCCGAGCCCAGGCTCTGGGTGCCGTCCACCAGGTAGCCGGTGAGTTCGTAGACCACCCGTGCCGCCGTCGCCTCGGGGGACTCCGCCGGCTCCGGTGCGCCCGTCGGCAGGCCCCATCCGCCTCGCCCGTCCACCATCAGCACCTGTCCGTCGTACACCACAACCGCCTGTACCTCCGGTGTCATCGCCGGTCCGCCCCTTCGTCCGTGGCGCTCCGGCGGTGGTGCCGGGCGAGGCTTCCCTACCCAGAAGGGGCGGGTGAGGCACCTGGTGCGGGGGTCAGGACGGTTTACGGACGGTGCAGTGGAGGGTGTCCTTGACGACGTCGGCGACGATCGTGTCGCCGGGGTCGGCCACGCCGCCGAGGAGGAGGTCGGCGATGCGGTTGTCCAGTTCGGCCTGGATCGTGCGGCGCAGCGGACGGGCGCCGAACTCCGGCCGGTGGCCGTGGGCGACGAGGAGCTTCTTCGCGGCGTCGGTGACCTCCAGGTGCATGCCCTGGGCGCGCACCCGGTGCTCGCTGCGGGCCAGCAGTTGCTCCACGATCCGCGCCAGGTGCTCCTGGTCGAGCGCGTGGAAGACGATGATCTCGTCGATGCGGTTGAGGAACTCGGGCAGGAACCGTCCCCGCAGGTCCTCCATCAACTCGTCCTTGATCTCGGACGTGTCGCCCTTGTGGTCGAGGATCCGGTGCGCGCCGATGTTCGACGTCATGATGATCACGCAGTGCCGGAAGTCGACCGTGCGGCCCTGCGCGTCGGTGAGCCGCCCGTCGTCCAGGATCTGGAGCAGGGTGTTGAAGACGTCCGGGTGGGCCTTCTCCACCTCGTCGAACAGCACCACGCTGTACGGCTGGCGGCGGACCTTCTCGGTGAGCTGGCCGGCCTCCTCGTAGCCGACGTACCCGGGAGGGGCGCCGACCAGACGGGCGACGGTGTGCTTCTCCTGGAACTCGCTCATGTCGAACCGGATCATGCGGTCCTCGTCGCCGAACAGCAACTCCGCGAGTGTCTTGGCGAGTTCGGTCTTGCCTACCCCGGTCGGGCCGAGGAAGAGGAAGGAGCCGACGGGACGGTTCGGGTCGCCCATCCCGGCCCGGTTGCGGCGGACGGCCTGGGAGACCGCGACGACGGCCTCGTCCTGGCCGACGATCCGCGCGTGCATCTCCTCCTCCAGCCTCAGCAGCCGGTCCTTCTCGCTCGCCGTCAACTGCGCGACGGGGATGCCGGTTCGGCGGGAGACCACGTCGGCGATGTCGTCGGCGGTCACCGTCACCACACCCCCGCGCCGCTCCTCGATCGCGGCCAGTTCGCCCTCCACCTCGGCGATCTCCTGCTTGAGCCGCGCGGCCTTCTCGAAGTCCTCGGCGGTGACGGCCTGTTCCTGTTCGCGCCGCAGCTTGGCGATACGGTCCTCGCGGCCGGCCACCTCGGTGGAGCGTCCGGCGCTGCGCAGCCGTACCCGCGCGCCCGCCTGGTCCATGACGTCGATCGCCTTGTCCGGCAGGAAACGGTCGCTGATGTAACGGTCGGAGAGTTCCGCCGATGCCGCCAACGCCTCGTCCGTGAACCGCACCTGGTGGTGCGCCTCGTAGGAGTCGCGCAGTCCCTCCAGGATCAGCACGGTCTCCTCGACCGTCGGCTCCGGCACCAGGACGGGCTGGAAGCGGCGCTCCAGGGCGGCGTCCTTCTCCACGTGCTTGCGGTACTCGTCGATGGTCGTCGCGCCCACGACGTGCAACTCGCCCCGCGCCAGCGCCGGTTTGAGCATGTTGCCCGCGTCCATCGAGCCCTCGCCGGTAGCACCCGCGCCGACGACGGTGTGCAGCTCGTCGATGAACAGGACGATCTCGCCCTCGGCCCGCTGGACGTCCTCGATGACCTTCTTCAGCCGCTCCTCGAACTGACCGCGGTACTGCGCGCCCGCGACCATGGCGGACAGGTCGAGCGAGATCACCCGCTTGTCCTTCAGCGTGGCGGGCACCTCGCCCGCGACGATGCGCTGGGCCAGCCCCTCCACGATGGCGGTCTTGCCGACGCCGGGCTCCCCGATGAGCACCGGGTTGTTCTTGGAGCGCCGGGAGAGGATCTCGACCGTCTGCTCGATCTCCTCCGCCCGTCCCACGACCGGGTCGAGCTTCGCGGACCTGGCCTCCTCCGTCAGGTCGCGGCCGTACTCCTCCAGGGTCGTGGCCGGTTCCTTGCGGACGGGAGGCGTCTGGTCGCCGCGGGCCGCCTGTTCCAGTTTGCTCATGTCCTGGCCGTCGGCGCGCAGCAGCCTGGCCGCGCCGGAGTCGCCGCCGTCCAGCAGCGCGGCGAGGATGTGCTCGGGACCGATGTACGAGGCCCCGGTCGCCTGGGAGCGGGCGTAGGCGGCGCCGAGGGTGCGCTTGGCGGCGGGGGTGAGACCGGGCTCGGCGGAGGGCTCACCGGCCTCGCGGGGCAGCACCTTGGCGATCTGGGTCGCGAGGGCGTCCGGGTCCACCCCGGCCTGGTCGAGGATGCCGCGGGCCGGGTCGACCTTCGTCGCCGCCCACAGCAGATGCTCGGTGTCCAGGTCCGCCGTGCCGTCCTCGACCGCCTTGCGCGCGGCGAGGTTCAGCAGCTCCTGCGAGGACTCGGTCAGCAGCCGTCCGATCGGCACCCGCTGTACGGCCGGGGGCGAGGAGGCGGGCGACATCCCGAAGAAGCGGTTGAGCATCTCACCGAAGGGATCGGCGGAACCGAATCCGAAGGACGACATCGACATGGGGGCTCCTGTCCCGCGAGATCGACAACATCCACCATCTTCGGCGAAAACAGCACAAACCGCTCATCCGCCGGTCTTCAGGCGTCAGCCCGTGACGATGCCGGCGACCAGGGGGTGCCGGACGCGCTCCCCGTGAGCCGGGGCCCTGCCCCTACGATGACCGCCGGGGAGCGGAGGAAACATGATCGAGGACGTGGACGGGCCGGCCTATCGCCGGCAGAGATGGGCGGCGCGGGCGGCATTGGCGGCCGCCGGGCTCACGGTCGTCGTCCCCGTCGCCCTCGGCGGGCTGAGCGGGGTACTGCTGCTGGTGTCCGGCGCGTTCGGGCTGGTGGTCACCGCCGCCGCGGCGTGGTGGACGGTGTCGCTGCGGGGGCCGCTGCGGTGGGTGGCGGCACTGGTGGTCCTGGTCGTCCCGGCGGTCGTCGTCGCCCTGTTCGCCGTCACCCTGTTCTGGGCGCTGCCGGTGTCGCTCGCCCTGTGGGGCGTGGCCGTCTGGTGCGGCCGGTACGCCCTGCGCGGCACCGGCGTGCACCGGGTGCGGGAGCGCCGGTGCCCGCCGCCCCGGCGACCGTACCTGATCATGAACCCGCGCTCCGGTGGCGGGAAGGTCGACCGGTTCGGACTGCGGGAGCATGCCGAACGGCTCGGCGCCGAGGTGCACGTCCTGGACCCAGACCGGCCGCAGGACGTCACGGAGCTGGCCCGGCGGGCCGTCGCGAACGGCGCCGATCTGCTCGGTGCCGCGGGCGGCGACGGCACCCAGGCGCTGGTCGCGGCCGTCGCCGCCGAGCACGACCTCCCGTTCCTGGTCATCAGCGCCGGTACCCGCAACCACTTCGCGCTGGACCTCGGTCTGGACCGCGACGACCCCGCCTCCGGCCTCGCCGCGCTGACCGACGGCGTCGAGATCCGGGTCGACCTCGGTTTCGCCGGTGACCGGCCGTTCGTGAACAACGCCTCGTTCGGCGCGTACGCGGCGATCGTGCAGAGCCCCTCGTACCGCGACGACAAGCTCGGCACCAGCCTGGAGCTGCTGCCCGACCTGCTCACCGGGCGGCAGGGGCCGCGGCTCATCGTGCTCGCGGGAGAGGAGATACTCAAGGCGCCGCAGGCCGTGCTGGTGAGCAACAACCCCTACCGGACCGGCGATCCCTTCGGTTTCGGGCGGCGCGAACGGCTCGACACGGGGGTGCTGGGCGTTCTCGGAGTACGGGTGGCGGGCGCGGCCGACGCCACCGCGCTGCTGCTGGACCCGGAGCCGACCGGGCTCGCCGTGCTGACCGCCCGCGAGGTGGTCGTGGAGTCGGACCGGCCGGAGGTCGAGGTCGGCCTCGACGGCGAGGCTCTCGTCCTGACCGGCCCGGTCCACTGCCGTATCGCACCCGGCGCCCTCAGAGTGCGGGTTCCGCGCCGCCGCCGGCGCGAGCTCCACCTCGACTGGCGCCGGCTGCGCAAACTCGCCGCTGCCGTCGGCCGTACGGCAGCCCCCGGGCGCCGGTGGTGACCAGCGCCCGTCTCTGATCACTCCGTCGCCGTCGGCTCACTCCGTCGCCGTCGGCCGCCGTGCGGCCCGGGTCGCGTCGGCCACGTCGGTCAGGGGGCGCAGCCGGTAGGTGTAGGCGTAGTCCCGGTTGGCGAACAGCTTGTACTCGTCGTGCGTGTGCGCGCCCCAGCTGTTGTCGCCGCCCACGCCCATCTGCCGGTGGGCGACCCGCAGGACGACCTCCTCGCGCGGGGTGATCTGGTAGTCGTGGCGGACTCCGGACGACAGGTCCTCCGGGGTGACGTGCGAGGCGTTGATCTCCAGCAGCGGTTCACCGCTGACGAGCAGCCCGACGCCGTCGCGGTCGATGAGCGCGGCCCAGCGGACGTCGGTCTTGTTGCCGTTCTCCTGCGGGCGGATGTAAGGCGTCCACTGTCCCGAGACGGTGCCGGAGTACAGCCCCACGTCGGTGCCGTTGTTGCGGTCCCAGTGGTTCTCCTCGGGGCCGCGGCCGTAGTAGTGCAGTCGGTCCAGGCGGCCGGGCAGCAGGAGCAGCGTGCCGACCTCCGGGATGTAGGGCAGTGAACTCGCCCCCGGGTGAAGGGTGTTGTCGACCTTGATCTCGCCGTTGCCGAAGACGGTGTAGGTCGTGGTGTACGTCGACTCCACGGTCGTCGGCAGGGTGCCGCTGACCTTGATCTCGACGGCCCGGTCCCGAACCGGGCGCACGGTCACCTCGGTCACCTTGCGGCGCGCGCCGGCGTCGCGCCAGGTCTCGTTGCGGGTGTGCTGGCCGTTGCCCTTGTCGTTGTCGGTGGGCGCCCGCCAGAAGTTGGGCGCGGGCCCGGAGGCGATCAGCGGTACGCCCGCCGCCTCGTAGGAGGTGATGACGCCGCTCTTCTTGTCGACGGTGACGGAGAAGCCCTCTCCGGTGACGGTGACGTCGTTCTCGCCGTCGGCATGGGCGAGCGCGCGGACCTCGGCCAGCGGCACCGGGGTGACCTCGGGGCTGCCCAGGTCGAGGGGAAGCTGCTGCCGGGCCACCTCGAAGCCCGCCTTCGCCCACTTCGTGGACTCCTTGGTGGTGAAGGAGAGTTCGAGGAAGTACTCGGTGCCCGGGGCGGGGTCGGCGGGCGGCTTCACCGGCACGGTGACGTTCTTGCTCGCCAGCGGCGGCACATCGAGCTGGCCTCGGCTCAGCTTGCCGCGCTGCACCACCTTGCCGTCGGCGACCAGAAACCAACTGGCTTCGAAATCGCGGAGGTTGGTGAACAGGTTCTCGTTGGTGAGGGTGACGGCCCCCACCCGGCCGTCAGAGGCGGGCGAGACGTTGATCGCCTGGTAGACGCGTTTGACCTCGGCTGCCTTGCCGGTGTGCCCGCGGTCGGCGGTGACGATGCCGTCGGCGACGAAGTTGCCGTCGTTGGGGTTGTCGCCCCAGTCGCCGCCGTAGGCGTAGAAGGTCTTCTCCGCCGGCCGCTTCTCGGTCAGCTGGACGGTGGCCGCGTCGAACCAGAAGCGCACGCCCTCGTCGCCGGGGCCGCGCTGCTCGGAGGCGAGTTCGGCGGCGCTCAGGGCGCGGGCGTAGACGCGGGCGCGCCGGATGAGGCCGCTGAACTCCCGGGTCGAGTTGTCGACATCGGTGGCCAGGGCGAGCGGCGCGGTGTTGCTGCCGGGGCGGCGCGTGGTGGACCGGGTGGCCTTGGCCTCGCCGTCGACGTACAGGGTCAGCGTGCCTGCGTCGGCGTCGAGGACACCGGCGACGTGGTGCTCGGTGCCGGTCCAACCCTCCGTGGGCAGCGCCCAGTTGACGCTGGTCCACTGCCCGTCGCCATGGATGAAGAACTCCAGGTTCCTGCCGCTCTGTTTGAGCGCGTACTGGGTGTCGCCCTTGGCGATGATGGGCTGGTGATAACCCGTCACGTGCGGGGTGACCCATGCCTCCAGGGTGAGCGAACCGGTGAGGTCGAGCCGCGGGTCCCGGGCGAAGACGGTGCCGCCGTAAAGGCCCTTGGCGCGGTCGAAGGTGCCCGAGGGGGCCATGATCTCGCCGCGCAGGGCGCCGGGGCCGGTCTCGGTGAGCAGCTTGCGGGTGGGCGTGGGCCAGCTCAGCGACTGGTCGACGAAGTCCCAGATCCAGCCGCCCTGGAGCACGTCGTAGCGGCGGACCAGGTCCCAGTACTTCTTGAAGTTGCCGTTGGAGTTCCCCATCGCGTGGGAGTACTCGATCATGACGTACGGCCGGGTGTCCGCGGTGTCCTTGGCGCGGGACTCGACGCGGGCGGGGGTGTCGTACATCTCGGAGCGGATGTCGCTGATCCCGGGCCGGTCGTCGCCTTCGTACTGGACGACGCGGGTGGTGTCGTAGGACTTGATCCAGTTGTGCATGTCGACGAAGGCGCTGCCGGTGCCGGCCTCGTTGCCGAGGGACCAGATGACGACCGAGGCGTGGTTCTTGTCGCGGTGGACCATGTTCTGCGCGCGGGCCACACAGGCCTTGGTCCAGTCGGGGTCGTCGCCGGGGAAGCGGGTTCTGATGCCGTGGGTCTCCAGGTTGGTCTCGTCGACGAGGTACAGGCCGTACTCGTCGGCGAGTTCGTACCAGACGGTGTTGTTCGGGTAGTGCGAGGTGCGGACCGTGTTGATGTTCATCCGCTTGATGACCTCGATGTCCCGGACCATGTCGGCGCGGGTGAGGGCGGTTCCGCGCTCGGGGTGCATCTCGTGGCGGTTGGTGCCGCGGAAGGACACCGGTTGGCCGTTGATGCGCATCAGGCCGTCGCGCAGGGCGAATTCACGCAGGCCGACCCGGTGGGACAGGGTCTCGATCACCTTGCCGGACGGGTCGCGCAGACGGAGCACCGCGGTGTACAGGTTCGGATGCTCGGCCGACCAGAGCTTCGGTGACGGCACGGCCTTGGCTGCGCTCACGGTGGTGTCCGCGCCGGGCTCGCCCACCTTCGCGACCTGGATCAGCGGCCGGGACCAGACGGCGTGGCCGCCGGCGTCGTAGAGCTGGGTCTCCACGGTGTACGTCCCCCGCGTGCCGTCCGCGTAGGCGCGCACACTCGCGGTCACCGACAGCTCGGCGGCCTTGTAGTCGGCGCTGAGCGGGGTGTCCAGTTTGAAGTCGCGCAGGTGGACGGCCGGGGTGGAGTAGAGGTGGACCGAGCGGAAGATGCCGCTCAGCCGGATCATGTCCTGGTCCTCCAGCCAGTCGCCGTCGGAGTAGCGGTAGACCTCCACGGCGATCTGGTTGGTGCCCGGCTCGAGGTGGTCGGTGATGTCGTACTCGGCCGGGGTGTACGAGTCCTCGTGGTAGCCGACGAGTCGGCCGTTGATCCACACGTAGTGCGCCGACTTCACGCCCTCGAAGTGCAGGAAGGTACGGCGTCCCGACCAGCTCGCGGGGACGGTGAAGGTACGGCGGTACTGGCCGACCGGGTTGTAGCGGGTCGGCGCGGCAGGGGGCTGCGGCTCCTCGCCCAGGCCGTTGGGTCCCCAGTACGGGTAGGTGATGTTGAGGTAGATCGGGCGGTCGTAGCCGTGCAGTTGCCACACCGAGGGCACCGGGAGGGTGTCCCAGTCGCTGTCGTCGACGTCGGTGCGGTGGAAGTCGGGGTCGCGGTCGTCGGGACGGTCGGCGTACGCGAACTTCCAGGTGCCGTCCAGGCTCAGCCGGTACGGCGAGCGGGTGCGGTCGGCGGCCAGGGCCTGGGCGACACCGTCGTACGGCATGAGCGTGGTGTGCGGTGGCTCGGTGCCGAGCCGGAAGACGGCGATGTTGCCGTTCCATTCCGGGGTGCCGTCCGCCGCGTGGGCACGCCGGACCGCGGCGGGGCCGGAGGAGAGGGCGAGGGCGCCGAGCACGGCGGCCCCGCCCTCCAGCAGACGGCGGCGGCTGACGGCCACTCGCTCGGGGCGGCCGGTGGGGGACACGGGTGGGTGCGGCATGACCGTGGCGCCTTCCTCGAAACGACAGGGACTGCACGTACTGAGGACACGTCAGATGCTGGTGAGCCAGCCACACCCTAGAACTCCAACAGAATCGAAGCAATCATCCCGTCCGTATCTGTGCGGTCCTGATCTGTTCGGGCCTTGGCGCAGGCCGCCCTCCCCGGCTCACCACGCGATCGGCAGGCTCTCCAGGCCGTGGACGACCGCGCGGTCACGGAAGCGGAGCTCCTCGAACGGCACGGCCGGCCACAGCCCCGGCAGCCGGATCAGCAGCATGGAGAGCATGATCTCCAGCTCCAGCCGGGCGAGCGTGGCGCCGAGGCACAGATGGGCGCCGAAGCCGGAGGCCAGGTGATGGCGGGACTCGGCGCGCACATCGAGGACGTCGGGGTCCGGGAAGACCTTCGGGTCACGGTTGGCGACCGGCAGCAGGCGCAGTCCGGCGGCCGGCCAACAAGCGGTACGGCCGTGAAGACGCCGACCGCTCGTGACCGAAAAGGGGTGCCGGCTCAGGCCGCCAGGTCCGCGGACGGCCGCTCCTCGAACTGCGTGCGGTACAGCTCGGCGTACCGTCCTCCGGCCGCCAACAGCGCGTCATGGGTGCCGCGTTCCACGATCCGGCCGTCCTCGACCACCAGGATCAGGTCGGCCGCGCGCACCGTCGACAGCCGGTGCGCGATGACGACCGCGGTCCTGCCCTCCAGCGCCTCGGTCAGGGCCTCCTGGACGGCGGCCTCGGAGGTGTTGTCGAGGTGGGCGGTGGCCTCGTCGAGGATGACCACGCGCTGGCGGGCCAGCAGCAGGCGGGCGATGGTCATCCGCTGGCGCTCACCGCCGGAGAGCCGGTACCCGCGCTCGCCGACCACCGTGTCCAGACCGTCGGGCAGCGCCCGTACGAGATCGTCGAGGCGGGAGCGGCGCAGGGCGTCCCACACCTCGTCCTCGGTGGCGCCGGGCCGGGCCAGCAGCAGGTTGGCGCGGACCGTGTCGTGGAACAGGTGCCCGTCCTGGGTGACCATGCCGAGGGTCGCGCGCAGGGACCTGGCGCTCACCTCGCGGACGTCCAGGCCGCCGACGCGCACGGCGCCGCCGTCGACGTCGTACAGCCTGGGCAGCAGGCTCGCGATGGTCGACTTGCCGGCGCCGGAGGAGCCGACGAGCGCGACCGTCTGTCCGGGCTCGGCGCGGAAGGAGATCCCGCGCAGGACCTCCGAGCCGCCGCGGGTGTCGAGCGAGGCGACCTCCTCCAGGGAGGAGAGGGAGACCTTGTCGGCGGACGGGTAGCCGAAGCGGACGTCGGTGAACTCCACCGGGACCGGCCCGTCGGGGATCTCCCGGGCGTCCGGCTTCTCCTGGATGAGGGGTTCCAGGTCGAGCACCTCGAAGACGCGCTCGAAGCTGACGAGGGCGCTCATCACCTCCACGCGCGCCCCGGCGAGCGAGGTCAGCGGGGCGTACAGCCGGGTCAGCAGCAGGGCCAGCGAGACGACGGCTCCGGGTTCGAGGCTGCCGCGCAGGGCGAAGAAGCCGCCGAGGCCGTAGACCAGGGCGAGCGCGAGGGCGGAGACCAGGGTCAGGGCGGTGATGAACGCCGACTGCGCGGTGGCGGTACGGATCCCGATGTCGGCGACGCGGCGGGCGCGGGCCGCGAACTCCTCGGACTCCTGCTCGGGGCGGCCGAAGAGCTTGACGAGGGTAGCGCCGGGGGCCGAGAAGCGCTCGGTCATCCGGGTGCCCATCGCCGCGTTGAGGGTGGCCGCCTCCCGCTGCATCCGCGCCATCCGGCGGCCCATCCGGCGGGCCGGGATCACGAACACCGGGAGCAGGACCAGGGCGAGCAGGGTGATCTGCCAGGACAGGGTGAGCATGACGACGAGGGTGAGCAGCAGGGTGACCAGGTTGCTCACCACTCCGGACAGGGTGTTGCTGAAGGCGCGCTGGGCTCCGATGACGTCGTTGTTGAGCCGGGAGACGAGCGCGCCGGTACGGGTGCGGGTGAAGAACGCGACCGGCATGCGCTGTACATGGTCGAACACGGCGGTCCGCAGATCGAGGATGAGTCCCTCCCCCAGGGTCGCGGACAGGCGCCGGGCGAGGATGCCGAGTCCGGCCTCCACGACCGCGATGAGGGCGATCAGCAGGGCGAGCCGGACGACCTCGCCCTCGTCGCCGCCCGAGACGATCGCGTCGACGACCAGTCCCGCCAGCACGGGCGTCGCCACCGCGAGCAGTGCTGTGACCACCCCGAGCACCACGAACTGGGCGATGCGCCTGCGGTGCGGACGGGCGAAGGCGCCGATGCGGCGGAGCGTGTCGCGCGCGAACGGGCGGCGCTCCTGTTCGGCGTTCATGACGGTGTGCAGCTGTGTCCAGGCTGTGGTCTCCATGCTCATGGGAGAGAACGTAGAACCTCAAGCTTCCTTGAGGTCAACGCGTTCTCCGGTACGAGGGTCCCGATGACCGGACGTAAGCCGGAAGCCCTGTTTCCGCAACCCGCAGTTGGGGCGGTGCGGAAAACCTCTCCGACTGTGACAGCGGTTCAGCTTCCCGACGCACCCAAGGCCGGACGGCGCCTCCCCGTCCGCCAGATCCTCTGCCTGCTCCCGCTGGTCCTGGTCGCGGTGGTGGCGGTGCGGCACCGTGACGTGCTCGCCGAGGGCTTCGCTCACCTGGGCACCGCCGAGTGGCCCTGGCTGCTGGCGGCGGCCGGCGCCACCTGCGGGACGTGGGTGGCCGCCGCGTGCTGCCGTCAGGGTGCCGTCGTCGAACGGCTGCCCTCAGCGCGGCTGCTCGTCACCCAGTTCGCGGCGGGCGCGGCCAACCACCTGCTGCCGACGGGGCTCGGCGCCAGCGCGGTCAACCTGCGGTTCATGACGGTCTGCGGGCTGCCGCTGGCCCGTTCCTCGGCGGCGATCGCCCTCTATCTCCTCGCCGAGTCCATCGGCCGGGTCGCGCTGCTCGCCGCGCTGCTGCTGGCCTTCCCCGACGCGCTGCGACTGAGCACCCTGCTGCCGGAAGGGGCGACGGGCCCGCTGCTCGTCACGGTCGCCGCGGCCGTGCTGCTGACGGCGGGCGTCCTGGCGCTGATCCGCCGGGTGCGCACCACCGTGCTCTCCTTCCTGCGCACCGCCCTCGGCGAGGCCCGCTCCGTGCACACCCGCGCCTCCCGGGCCCTCGCCCTGTGGGGCGGCGCGTTCGCCTTCCCGGCGCTCCAGGCGGCGGGCCTCGTGGCGGTGGGCGAGGCGCTGGGCCTGGACGTGCCTCCCCTGCACATGGCGGTCGCCTACCTGGCCGCGACGGTCGCGGTCGCCCTGATCCCCACCCCGGGCGGCCTCGGCTCGGTCGAGGCGGCGCTGATCGTGGCCCTGGTGGCGGCGGGCGGCTCCGCGGCGGTGGCGACGGCGGTGGTGCTGGCGTACCGGATCATCACGGTCTGGGTGCCGATCCTGCCCGGGGCGCTGACGCTCGGCGCGCTGGTCCGCTGGAAGGTCATCTGACCGGTCGGTAACGTGCGGGGCCGACCCACGGAAAGGGGCCCCTGCCATGCCGGTCCGCGTCGAACGCCGGGAGCACGTCACCACGGTCGTCCTGTCCCGCCCCGAGGTCCGCAACGCCGTCGACGGCCCTACGGCGGCCGAACTCGCCGCCGCCTTCCGGGCCTTCGAGGCGGACGCGGAGGCGCGGGTGGCGGTGCTGTGGGGTGAGGGCGGCACGTTCTGCGCGGGCGCCGACCTGAAGGCGATGGGCACCGACCGCTCCAACCGGGTCGAGGAGGACGGCGACGGCCCGATGGGCCCCACCCGCCTGCGCCTGACGAAACCGGTGATCGCGGCGATCGCCGGACACGCGGTCGCCGGCGGCCTGGAACTCGCCCTCTGGTGCGACCTGCGGGTCGCCGAGGAGGACGCCGTCCTCGGCGTCTTCTGCCGCCGCTGGGGCGTGCCGCTGATCGACGGCGGCACGGTCCGCCTGCCGCGCCTGATCGGCACCAGCCGAGCGATGGACCTGATCCTCACCGGCCGCCCGGTCCCCGCCCGGGAGGCGTACGAGATCGGCCTGGCCAACCGCCTGGTCCCCACCGGCGCCGCCCGCACCGAGGCGGAGATTCTGGCCGCCACGATCGCCGCGTTCCCCCAGGCGTGCCTGCGCACGGACCGCGCCTCGGTCCTGGCCCAGGAGGGCCTGACCGAGTCGGCGGCCATGCGGTCGGAACTCCTGTACGGGACCGGCGTGTTGGCGGAGAGCCTGGAGGGCGCGGCACGGTTCGCGGAGGGGGAGGGGCGGCACGGGAGCTTCTCATAGCCCTCAGCCGACAGGCCGAGGCGGTCCGGGGTGCCCGTCCAGATCCGGTACGCCGATCCAGGCGGCCAGCGCTACGGGATCCGGCGGTATGTCCATCACCTCGGCCACCCGCGCGTACACGGCCCGGACCACTTCCGGGCAGTGGCCGAGCGCCGTGCCGCTGCCGTTGAATGCGAGCCCCAGCCGGACCCAGGGCTCGGGCTCTCGCGGCCACTGCTCGACCTGTCCCAGCGCCAGGCGTTGCGCCTCACCGGGCTCGCCGGAGAGCCGGGCCAGATCCGCGGAGTCGATCTCGGCTCCGCTGAGGCCCAGGAATCCGCGGGCGACGGGCACCCGTCGCAGTTCGGAGGCGGCGGTCGCGGCCTTGCAGAGCAACGCGGTGTAGGCGTTGGACGGTGCAACGGCCGGATCGGGGCACAGCTTGACGGTGACGGGCTGCCGCGGCGCCCGAGGCGCGCCCGCCGAGAAAGCCTCGGCGAGTTCGGCGACGGCGGCGGGACCGGGACGCAGGTGGCGCAGGCGCCAGCGGGCGCGATGGGCCCTGACCGCGTCCAGGGCCGCCGCGACGATGTCCTCGGGCACCTGCCCATGATCGGTCCAGGTGACAGTGGTGCCGCCCATCAGCGCGGCGAAGTACCGCCCGGCCTCGGTCAGCCGCGGGGACAGGCACAACTCTCGGTACACGTCCTGGGACTGGGTGCGCCAGTACACCAGTTGGAACTGGGCTCGCCGCAGGCGCGTGCCCCGCTCGACCAGGGTGACGCGCCGCCAGAAGTCGACCACACCGAAGAAGGCGAAGACCCCTTGGAAGAGGCCGGGCAGCGGGCGTGGATCGTCCCGCCACGGCGCGTAGAACACCTCGTGTTCGGGCTCCTCGCTCTCCTCGTGCAGCGCCACGGAGTTGAGCACGGCGTGCAGTTTCATGTGCTGGAACTCGTGGACCAGGGAGGCTGCCAGCTCCATTCCGTCGGGGGGCGCGCTCGCGACGATGCCCCCGAACGCGTCGCTGGACGAGGACGAGTTCACCACCCCGCCCAGCGCCGCGGGTCTGGGCGTCACGGCCGCGAGCGCCGCCGCGAGTGCCTGAGCGCGCCGACGGTCGACCTGGGTGAGCAGGGCGCCCGCGGCACGGGCCGCCACGGCCCACGCCATCGCCTCCGACGCCGCCAGCGAGGCCGGCGCGACGGGACCGTCGGACTCCCGGTGCGGATCGATGTCGTCCAGGACGAACTGGGTGCTGCCGGTGCCCACGGGCGTCCGAACCCAGTACGCCGGCCGCCACCCGGAGCGCGTAGGATCCTCCGGACGCAGGACCCGTACGCTCTTGCCGCCTCGCCGGAGGAGCGTCAGTCCGCCGCCCTTGCCCTCGACACGGACCGTACGCAGCTTCGCCTCCCGCACGTCGAAGGCACCGAGCGTGGGCAACAGGGCGAAGCCGTAGCGCACCGGGAGCGAAAGGGCGAACGGCACCTCGGCCCGGAAGGCGACGGCCGCCGCGACAGCGTGCAGGTGGGCCAGGTCGTCGAGGAGCTCCTCGCACGGCTCGTGGGCCGCGGCGCGCAGCGTTCTGCTCATCCAGCGGCCCACAGCGGGGTGCAGCAGCACCGTGGTCACGCCCTCGGCACCGGCCCGGTCGGCCCGGACGAGGAGGTCGCGAACCTGCGGAACGGAGGGCAGCCGGTCCATCCGGCCGCCCATGACGGACTCCGCGCGCTCCAGCAGGTCACGCAGCGCGAGGAGACGTATGCCGCGCTCCTGGGTTCGTAGTCCTTCGATCAGCCCACGGTCCTCCTCGCCTCTTGCCAGGGCACGGATGGCGGCGCCGTCCACCGCGACCGCACGGCCGGCGTTCCCGGGCGGGGTCATCGGCTCCGCGGGGGGCCGGTACGTTCTCGCGGAGGCCGGCCGTGCCCCGGCAGGGTCGGCCCAGGACGAGCCGCCGGACGAGACACCCGCGCCTCCGCCCCCGCCGCCGAAGTCGGAGACAGTTCGGTCCGCCCGGACAAACCGGTCCAGTGCGCGCACGACCTCGGGGGACCGTTGGGCGGGGTGGAAGCGCAGGGATAGTGCCTCCTCCAGGGTGAGTCCTCCCAGACCGAGGTCGGCCGAGGCCAGGGGGTCACGGTTTCCGCTGGACGCGGCGGCCGGGAGTGGCGTGCTGGGAGAGCTGTTCCGGACCTCCGCGAGCACGAGCGCCAGGTTGGCCGCGCACACGACGACGTTGGGGTGGTGCTCGCCGAGCCTGCGCCGCCCCATCTCGTAGGCGGCCCGGAAATGCTCGACGGCCCGGTCGCGGCGGCCGAGGAGATGCCAGACCGTGGCGAGTTCGTGCCGGGCGGCGATGGTGTCCGGATGGTCTTCGCCCAGTTGCCGCTCGCCGCTGCGCCAGATCTCCGTGAACTCCTCCCGCACCCGCTCCAACTGTCCCCGGTCCCCCTCGTGGTCGCGCATGATCCGGGCCCGTTCATGGCGGGCGATGAGCACATCGGGGTGGTCCGCCCCCATCGCCTCGCGGTGCTCCTGAACCACCTCTTCGGCCACCGTCTCGGCCTCCCTCGCCTTCCCCGCGTCGCGCAGGACCCGCGCAAGGCTGACCCCGGCAGCCAGGGTGTCGACGGCCGCCTCCTGACCCAGCGCCCGGGTCAGCCGGCGCACGTCGCGCAATTCCGTGATCGCCTCCTCGAAGCGCCCCTGGCGGTGGGCGAGCCGCGCGAGGTCGGACCGGATGCGGAGGATGCCCCGCGGTCCCCCCGCCTGGGTGCGCAGGCGCAGGGCGAGCGCCAGATGCAGTTCCTCCTCCGCGGCGGCGTATCGCCCCGACGCCAGCAGGCCGCGCGCCCGGCCCGCGTGGATCGACGAGAGCAGCGGATCGTCGGCGGGCAGCGCGCGCTCGCTCCGCTCCACCATGCGCTGGTACAGCTCGTCAGCCTCCGCGAGGTCGCCGTTGTCCCGCAGTGCCCAGGCGAGGTCCATCCGGACGGCGATCGTGGCGCGGTCCTCCTCTCCGAGGAGACGGGCCCGGATCAGCGCGACCTCTTTCAGTTCGGCGATGGACTCCCGGTGCAGCCCCGCGTTGCGGTGGTAACGGGCCGTGCGGACGGCAGGCTCGGTCACCGCTGTCACCAGGTCCCCGGCCGGGCCGACACTGTCCTCGAACTCGGCCAGCAGCAGTCGCGGGGCCGGGCCGTGCGGTGCGAGGGTCCGCCAATGCGGCCAGTGCGCCGGCCGGTTGTCCCACAGCGGGCTCATGGCTCGTTCGAGGAGCTTGGTAACGAGACCGAGCAGGGGCCGGGCCCGCGCACGGAAGTCGTCGTGCGCACGGCTGGCGGCACGCACCATCGCATGAATGGACAGCCATCTCGTCGGGCCCTGCCCGACCGCGGTCTCCGGCTCCTCGGCGATCTCGATCGTGATCAGTTTCAGACCGTCCAGACCGTCCAGGACTTCCCTGAGCCGCTGCGTGGTGAGGCCCTCGAACATCGGATCCCGGGCGAGCAGTTGCACATCGAGGAGGTCGCGGTACGGAATGGCGGCCGGACCGAAGGCGGACAGCAGGCGCAGAAGCGGACGGGCCAGGACAACGCCCTGACGGTGCAGCAGGTCAAGGGAGAGTTCCCAGGTGGTCAGGAGCGCCCGGCGGGTTCGCTCATCCTCGCCCAGGTCGGCGTCGGGGTCGAAGGCCAGGTCGGCCAACTGCCTGTCAAGGCTGCGGCGATACACGGGGAAGGTCAGGGGCAGCGACGCCTCGGGCCAGTGGTCGCTGCGCACCCTGGCCAGATAGGAGCCCGCCAGGTCGAGTGCGAGGGGCAGCCCGCCGAGGTGCTCGGCGAGTTCGCGTGCCTCCTCCTCCGTCCCGGCTCCCTGCGCCAGATCGCGGAGTACTTGGGCACCGTCCGCACTGGACAGCGGGGAGACCTCCACCGTGTGCACCCAATCGCCCCAGCGCCCCGCCCGCGTCTCACGGCTGGTGACCAGCACCGTGCCGACCGGGTGGCCGGGCGGTTGCAGCCAGCCCCTCCCTCTGGCCGGATGGGTCGTGGCGGCCAGCAGGGCTGGGTCGTCGATGTTGTCCAGAACCAGCAGCCATGGTGTGGTCAGGGCGTTGAGCCGCTGCCACAGGACGTACGCCGGATCGACGCCCTCGACGAACTCACCGGGTGTCGCGCCCGCGGCGAACGCCACCGACCGCAGGTCCAAGGGCTTGTCTTCCCTGTCGGCTCCCGACACCCACCACACGTGGCGCAGGGTGCCGCCGAGCCGATGGGCGACTTCGATGGCGACGGATGTCTTGCCGCTTCCGCCCATCCCCGACAAGAGCCACACCCCCGGTACGGCGGCGTCGCCCTGGGCCCGGCGCGTGACCGCGTCGGTCACCGCGTCCACCAGGCCGTCACGGCCCCGCAGCCGTTCCCTCGGAACCCTGCGCTGGGGCACGGCCAAGGACTCGGCGGGCGGGGCTGCCGACGACCCCACGGGGGCGTATCCGAGCTGCGCGCCCACGTACGTCACCCGGACGTCGCCGCCCACGACACCGGCGGAGAAGCTTCCCGGCCCCGCGTACGAGGTGACGTGCTCCGGGCCGACAGTGATCGGAGGTGGGCTCGGTTCAGCCGGTCCGGTCAGCCCTGTTCCGGATCCGGTTGGGACGGGGGGTTCATGTTCACCCCGCCGTTGACGAATCCAGCGGCCACCGATCCGCCCTCCGCGTGGAAGTGTGCGTCGCGGCCGACGGTCATGCCGCCCGGGGGCGGCGCGGGCGTGGGCAGCAGCGCGCGCAACTCCTGGGCGGCGCGTTCGCGTTCGACCTCCGCCAGGTTCTCCAGCACCAGCTCGATCCGGGTCTGCCAGGCGGCCTCCTGCCGGACACGGAGGCGTTCGGTCTCCTCGGGACCGGCGGCCTCGAGGGCGGCGGCGGTCTCGTCCAGCCGCCGCAACTCGCGTTCCTCGGTCGGCGTGTCACCTCGGCCGAGCCAACGCGCCATGGCGTGCCGGAACCCCTGCCACGCGTCCGTCCCGGCCGCCGCGACCACCGCACCGCCACCGGCCGACGCCAACGCCAACAACGCCTCGCTGAGCATCCCGTCCTCCCCCGCACCACGGATGTCCTCCCGACGGTAGCGGCGAACGACCGGTAACGGCAGGAGAGTCACGATGAGCGCGGGCGCATACGGGAGCACGGACGCCCCCAGTCCGCGCCCCCGGGCGCTCCCCCGGCGACGAAGGACCTGGTACGAACCCCTGTGCGGGATACGGCAGGATGAGCCGTCGTGCCCGGTCGGCGGGCGTTGGTAGGGTCCGGGAATCAAGCAGGTGACAGACGTGACGAAACTTCACATCCGGCCGACGGCGGGGTATTTCGCCGCCGCTTCTCTCCTCGGAGGTGACCGGTGAAGCGGGATCTCACCATGGACGACCTGGTCATCGCCGGGATCGCGCTGGCCGCGGGCCTGTTGGCGGCGTTCCTGCTGCGGACGCTGCTGCGCTGGCTGGGCAAGCACGCCGACCGCACCCGCTGGAGCGGCGACGACCTCATCGTCGACGTGCTGCGGACCAGCGTGCCGTGGGCCGCGTTCCTCGGTGGCGCGGCCACCGCCGGCGCCGCGCTGCCGCTGACCAAGACGGTCCAGCACAACGTCAATCAGACCCTGACCGTGCTGCTCATCTTCGTCGTCACGCTGGCGGTGGCCCGGGGCATCGCCGGGGTGATGCGGACGGTCACCCAGTCCCGGCCCGGTGTCGCCGGGTCCGCCACGATCTTCGTCAACATCACCCGGATCCTGGTCCTGGCCATCGGCTTCCTCGTGGTGCTGCAGACCCTGGGCATCTCCATAGCGCCCCTGCTCACCGCCCTCGGCGTCGGTGGTCTCGCGGTCGCGCTCGCGCTGCAGGACACGCTGGCCAACCTCTTCGCGGGCATCCACATCCTCGCCTCCAAGACCGTCCAGCCCGGTGACTACATCCGGCTGAGCAGTGGTGAGGAGGGCTACGTCGAGGACATCAACTGGCGTCAGACGACCGTCCGTAATCTCTCCAACAACCTGGTCGTCATCCCCAACGGCGAGCTCGCCAAGACGAACATGACCAACTTCATGCGTCCCGAGCAGGAGCTGACGATCCTGCTCCAGGTCGGCGTCGCCTACGACAGCGATCTGGAGCAGGTCGAGCGGGTGACCAACGAGGTCATCGGCGAGGTGATGGCCGAGGTCGAGGGCGCCCTTCCGGACCACGAGCCCATCATCCGCTTCCACACCTTCGGCGACTCCCGTATCGGCTTCACCGTCATCCTGGGCGTCGGCGAGTTCAGCGACCAGTACCGCATCAAGCACGAGTTCATCAAGCGCCTGCACAAGCGCTACCGCCAGGAGGGCATCCGGATCCCCGCCCCGACGCGGACGGTGGCCATCCACCAGGCCGGGACGGCCGTACAGCCGGATCCCTTGGTCATACCGCAGCAGCGCGGCCCGGAGAACGAGCCGGGCGAAGTCCCCTCCGCCCGGCTCGACTGAACCGGCTCAGAGGGTGGCCGAGTTGTCGTGGTAGCCGCCGCGCCGCCTGCGCGGGGCGGCCGGTGACGGCGACGAGGCCACCGGGGTCACCGTCCAGTCCGGGTGGCCCGGCATCCGCGGCGTCTTCGTGCCGTAGAGCCAGTCCCGCAGGAAGCCCGACAGGTCCTGCCCGGACACCTCGGAGGCGACGGCTATGTAGTCCTCGGTCGACGCCGACGAGTCGCGGTACCGCTCCAGGAAGGCGCGCTCGAGCGCGTTGAAGGCGTCCTCGCCGACAGCCTGCCGCAGGGCGTACAGGACGAGGACGCCGCCCAGGTAGCGCTGGCCGTCGAAGAGGTTCGCGGCGTTCGGCGCGGCGACCGGGCCGGAGGTGGCGCGCCACTGGTCGCCGAGCGCGTAGGTGTGCTTCATCCGGGCTTCCAGGCTGGTCATGCCGAGCGAGTCGGGCCAGCCGCGCTCGTAGCGGTACAGCAGCCCGTAGAAGTCGGCGTGGCCCTCGTTCAGCCAGAGGTCGGCCCAGGTGGCGGGGGAGACGCTGTTGCCGAAGTAGGAGTGGACCAGCTCGTGCATCATGTGCGAGCCGATCTTCTTCTCCTCCTGGAGGAGGTAGTTCGGCCGGTAGATGGTGAGCGTCTGGGTCTCCAGGCCGGTGAAGCCGAAGGGCTCCGGGACGTCGGAGTTGCAGGGCAGCAGGCCGTACGTCTCGAAGGGGTACGCCCCGAGCCGCTGCTCGATCCACTCGACGAGGGCCGGGGTGAGCGCCAGCGCGGGCTCCAGCGCGGCGGCCCGCGCGACCGGCACGACGTCCCGCAGCGGCAGCCCGTGCGGGCCCTGCCGGTCCTTGATCACATAGTCGCCGACGGTGATCTGCACCATCTCCGTGGCGATGGGCGAGCGGGAGCGGTAGGTGTACGCGGTCCGGCCGTCGGCCAGGGACTCGGTGCGGACGAGCTGACCGGAGGCGACGCCGCGCAGTCCGGCGGGGACGGTGAGCCGGAAGGTGAAGTCGGCCTTGTCGACGGGGTGGTCGTTGCAGGGGAAGACCGTGTGCGCGGAGTCGGGCTGGCAGGCCACCGCGAAGCCGTCCGGGGTGGCCACCCAGCCGGTGTGCGACAGGGTGCGGCGCGGGTCGGCGGAGTACTCCACGCAGACCGTGACCCCGGCCTTCCTCGGCAGCGTCACGGCCGGGGTGATCCGCAGCTTCTCCCCCGCCTGCTCGAAGGCCGCGGCGCGACCGCCGACGCGGACGGCGCGCACGTCCAGGCCGAGGGCGTCCAGGGAGAACCGGGTCAGGGCCTGGGTGGTGCGGAGGCGCAGGGTGGCGGTGGCGTCGACGAGCCGGGTCGTGGCGTCGTAGGCGAAATCGAGGTGGTACGACGAGACGCGGTAGCCGTCGTTGCCGAGCGCGGGGAAGACGGGGTCGCCGATGGTCTCGGGGCCCGGGGTCCCGGTCTTCGCGGAGGCGGCGTGCGCGGAGGGGGCCACGGTCAGGGCCGCCGCCGTACCGATCAGGGCGGCCGGGGCCGTCACTCGGGTGCGATATCTCATGGTCTGCTTTCGCTCGGGCGGCCGGGTGGTCAGGTCCGGCCATCACCTCGGATCGAGTGATCCACCTACAGGACTGCCGGATCCGGCCCGGAGGTTGCCCTTCCGCCCAAAACTCGCGCCTCAGGTGTTCGGAGGGGGAACGGGACTCACGGCGCTCCAGGGGCGGCCGTTGTCCAAACCTCGCACCGCACGCGTGCTGAGTGGGAGCTTCGGCCGTCGGCGGGCAGGGGTCAGGGCGGACACCGGTGCAGCCGGGCGCTGCACCCCGTCGAGTCGCGGCGCACCCCGGTCCAGCCAAGCTCGGCGCCGCATCGAGCCGTACCGCGCTCCGGTCGCGGGAGGTACGGAGGCCGGTCGAGTCGGGGCGGACCTTGCCGAAGTCGGGTGCGGACCCCTGTCGAGTCGGGGGCGATCACGAGATATCTTGATGTCGAGCAATGTTGCAGACGTGGAGCGGAGCACCCGGTGACTGACTCGACCATCATCTATACGCACACTGACGAGGCCCCGGCCCTGGCGACGTATTCCTTCCTGCCGGTGGTCCAGGCGTACGCCTCGCGCGCGGGTGTCGCCGTGGAGACGCGGGACATCTCGCTGGCCGGCCGCATCATCGCGGTGTTCCCGGAGTACCTCACCGAGGACCAGCGCATCCCGGACGCCCTGGCCGAGCTCGGTGAGCTCGCCAAGACGCCCGCGGCCAACATCATCAAGCTGCCGAACATCTCGGCGTCGATCCCGCAGCTCAAGGCCGCCGTCGCCGAGCTGCAGAGCCAGGGCTACGCGCTGCCGAACTACCCGGACGACCCGAAGACCGACGAGGAGCGGGACATCCAGGCCCGCTACGACAAGGTCAAGGGCTCCGCCGTGAACCCGGTCCTGCGTGAGGGCAACTCCGACCGCCGCGCCCCCGCCTCGGTCAAGAACTACGCCAAGACCCACCCGCACCGCATGGGCGCCTGGAGCTCCGACTCCAAGACGAACGTGGCCACGATGGGCGTCGACGACTTCCGCTCCACCGAGAAGTCCGTCGTGATCTCCGAGGCCGGTTCGCTGCGCATCGAGCTCAAGGGCGACGACGGTTCCACCACCGTGCTGCGCGAGTCCGTACCGGTCCTCGCGGGCGAGGTCGTCGACGCCTCCGTGATGCGCGTCGCCGCGCTGCGCGAGTTCCTGACCGCGCAGGTCGCCCGGGCCAAGGCCGAGGGCGTGCTGTTCTCCGTGCACCTGAAGGCCACGATGATGAAGGTCTCCGACCCGATCATCTTCGGCCACGTCGTCCGCGCCTTCTTCCCGAAGACCTTCGCGAAGTACGGCGAGGTCCTCGCCGGCGCCGGTCTGACCCCGAACGACGGTCTGGGCGGTATCTACAAGGGCCTGGAGGCCCTGCCCGAGGGCGCCGAGATCAAGGCCTCCTTCGACGCCGAGCTCGCCGAGGGCCCGGCCCTGGCGATGGTCGACTCCGACAAGGGCATCACCAACCTGCACGTGCCGTCCGACGTGATCGTCGACGCCTCGATGCCGGCCATGATCCGCACCTCCGGCCACATGTGGGGCCCGGACGGCCAGGAGGCCGACACCATCGCGGTGCTGCCGGACTCGTCGTACGCCGGTGTCTACCAGGTCGTCCTCGACGACTGCCGCGCCAACGGCGCCTACGACCCGTCGACCATGGGCTCCGTCCCGAACGTCGGTCTGATGGCGCAGAAGGCCGAGGAGTACGGCTCCCACGACAAGACCTTCGAGATCCCGGTCACCGGCACCGTCCGCCTGGTCGACCAGAACGGCGACGCCGTCATCGAGCAGGCCGTGTCCGCCGGTGACATCTTCCGCGCCTGCCAGACCAAGGACGCGCCGATCAAGGACTGGGTGAAGCTGGCCGTCACCCGCGCCCGCGCCACCGGCGACCCGGCCGTGTTCTGGCTGGACGAGACCCGCGCGCACGACGCCAACCTGATCGCCAAGGTCAACGCGTATCTGCCCGAGCACGACACCGACGGCCTGGACATCCGCATCCTGGCCCCGGTCGAGGCCACCAAGCTGTCGGTGGAGCGCATCCGCCGCGGCGAGAACACCATCTCCGTCACCGGCAACGTGCTGCGTGACTACCTGACCGACCTCTTCCCCATCCTGGAGCTGGGCACCAGCGCCAAGATGCTGTCGGTCGTCCCGCTGATGGCGGGCGGCGGCCTGTTCGAGACCGGCGCCGGCGGCAGCGCGCCGAAGCACGTCCAGCAGCTGGTCAAGGAGAACTACCTGCGCTGGGACTCGCTCGGTGAGTTCTTCGCGCTGGTGCCGTCCCTGGAGCAGTACGCGAAGACCACGGGCAACGCGCGCGCCCAGGTCCTCGCCGACGCACTCGACCGCGCCACGGCGACCTTCCTCAACGAGGACAAGTCCCCGACCCGTCGCGTCGGCGGCATCGACAACCGCGGCAGCCACTTCTACCTGTCCCTGTACTGGGCGCAGGAGCTGGCCAAGCAGACCGACGACGCGGAGCTGGCCAAGGCCTTCGCCGCGATCGCGGAGACGCTCACGGCGAACGAGCAGCGAATCGTCGAGGAGCTGAACGCGGTGCAGGGCTCCGCGGCCGAGATCGGCGGCTACTACCAGCCCGACCCGGCGAAGGCCGCCAAGGTCATGCGCCCGTCGGCGACCTGGAACGAGGCGCTCGCGTCCCTGAGCTGACCCGTTGAGCTCATCCGGAGGGCCGGCCCCGTCAGGGGCCGGCCCTCCGGCCTTTTCCGGACGATCTCGTTCAGCCCCGAACCGCTGTGGATCATGCTTACGATCACTCCCGCGGCCACGGGAGACACCCGTACGGCCGCAGAGGGAGGGGACCCATGTCCAGCATGTCCAGGCGCGCCCTGCTCGGCTATTCCGGTACCACGGCGGCGGGCGCGGTGCTCGGCAGCGCTGCGTCGGCACAGCCCGCTTCCGCGGCGGAGGCGGACGCGGAGGCACAGGCCGAGGCGGTGGCGACCGAGTTCGACCCGCACACGTTCTTCAAGGGCCGTACCTGGAAGGCCGGCGAGTACGAGACGAACATGGAGGTCGAGATCGAGTTCCGGGTGCAGAACCACGAGACCCCGGCGGCCTCCGCCGTCAGCCCCACCGAGATCGCCGAGGCCCTCAACGAACTGGCCGCGGCCAAGGGCTGGCCGCCGATCACGTTCTACGGCACCCCCAAGCCGGCCCCGCTGAACTGACCCAGCCGATGAGGCTCAGCGGTCAGGTGTTCCGGACCGGCGCGCTGCTGCGCCCCTGGCTCCGGCCGCTGAGCTCGGCGTCGAGGGTCTCCTGGGCGACGCGCATGCCCTCGGCGTAGACGGGCTCCTGAAGCCGCTTCCACATCTCTTCCTCGGGCACGTCCTCGACGTGGCTGATCACCCACCAGATGTTCCCGAAGGGGTCCTTGACCCGCCCTCCGCGCTGTCCGAAGGCGCTGTCCGACAGTTCGGTGACGACTTGCGCGCCGGCCGCGACGGCCCGCGCGAACGCGGCGTCCGCGTCGGCGACGAACACCTGCAGCAGGCTCGGCATGACGGGCCACTCGGGCCGGCGGTCGAAGGCCAGGACGACGGTGTCCCCGACCCGGATCTCCCCGTGCCCGACGAGCCCGTCCTCGGTCACCACCCGAGCCAGCTCCTCGCCCTCGAACGCCTCGGCGACGAAGTCGAGGAAGGCCCCCGTGTCATCGGTGACGACCCAGGGCGCGACGGTGGTGTAACCCTCGGGCGCGGTACGGCTCCGCTCGGACATGATGGCTCCTTCGCTGAGGACGACGGTCATCGATGACGCTATCGACGCACTAGGCCGCTTTCTGTCCTACATGCCCGGCCGGAGGGTGTTGTCAGTGGCCTCCGCTACCTTCTGAGGCATGTCGATCACCGCACAACTGCGCGACTCGGTGAAGCTGCCGGGTGGGCGGGCCCTGGTCAACGGGTTCGCCCTGGAGAGCCGTGGGGACGGTTCGCGGCGTGCGCTGTTGCGGCAGGGCCATGAGCTAGAGGTGTACGACCTGTACGAGGTCTTCGAGGGGGAGTCGGCGCCCACCGCCGTGTTCCAGCTGCCCTGGCCGGGGTGGGACCGGGGGGTCCATTCGGTCAGCCCCGACGGGGAGTTCGCGGTGTTCTCGGGGCAGCGGGCGGTCCGGGCCGTGGGGGCGGGGGGCCGCACGCTGTGGGAGTACCGGCACGGCTGCTGGGGCCCCGAGATCGGGCACCCGCACTCGGGCGACGAGCAGGAGGTCTGCCGCGGCCCGGAGCACGGGTCGTGCCGGGTGTCCGACGACGGCCGGCTGGTCTGGGCCCATGTCGTGCTCGAACCGGAGGAAGGCTCCTGGGAGGAGTGCTGGGTCGTCCTCGACGCCGCGGACGGACGGGAGTTGGCCCGGTTGCCCCTGGACAGCGCGGCGGCCGGTTCGCACCAGGTCTCCCACCCCGACGGTGCCCACATGGGCCTGTGCATCGGCATGGGGCAGGACGGCGTCCTGGTCCACTGGGCGCGCTGGGACGGCGAACGGCTGACCAGCTGGGACAACGACGGGAGCACGGACCGCATCCTGACGGACGTGCACGCGGACCGTCCCGGCTTCCTGACCGTCGAGCACTACGGAGCGGACCTGCGGCTGCACGCCCTGGACGGCACCGTGCTCGCGGAGGCGGAGCCCGAGGACGCAGACGGCTGGGACTACGGCTGCGGCTTCCTCGACGGCGGCACCGTCATCGCGTCGACGCTCGAGTACGACGAGGACCCGGAGCGAGCCCGGCACTGGCTCCTGGACGCCGGGACCCTGGAGACACGCGGGACGATCACCTATCCCGCCGGGCCGGTGGACAGCTACGTGTGTCCCCTCGGCGACGGGACCTGGCTCACGTACGACGACGGCACCCGGACGCTCAACCGCTGGGCCCTGGAGGGCGCGTAAATCGCTTGCGCGCCCGCCCCCCTCGACAGCATCGTGAGCGCAATGAGCGACGTACCCGAGCGCTGGACTCAGGCAAGCGTCTACCCGGACATGTGGGCGGACCCCGGCGAGGATCCCCGCGACAACGACGGACCCGGCCCGGAAGGAGAGCTCGCGACGTACCGGAGCGTGCTGCGCGACTTCCGGCTGACGCTGGAGATGAAGTGCCAGGGCCTGGACCCGGAGCAGCTGGCGCGCCGCTCGGTGCCGCCGTCCACCATGTCCCTGCTCGGTCTGCTCCGCCATCTCGCCGAGGTGGAGCGGGACTGGCGCAACTGGATCGTGCCGGGCGAGCCGGAACCGAAGCTGTACGGCAAGCGGGACGCCGACTTCGAGGGGGCCGTCGCGGAACAGGCGCTGGTGGACGGCGCGTTCGCCGACCTCGCCCGGGAACAGGCGGCCACCGACGCGGTGTTCGCCGCGTATCCGGACCCGGCCACCCGGGTGGGCGAGGACGACAACTCGCTGCGCGAACTGTGGGTGCACCGCATCGAGGAGTACGCCCGCCACTGCGGCCACGCCGACCTGCTGCGCGAACGGATCGACGGCCGGGTGGGACAGTAGACACAGGAGCCCACCCATGAACTTCGCCCTCACCCCCGGCGCCGAGCACTCCCCCGTCGTCCTCCATGTCCCGCACTCCGCACGCGAGATCCCGGACGAGGTGCGGAGCGGGATCGTGCTCGACGACGCGGCGCTCGAGCGGGAGCTCGATCACATCACCGACGCGCACACCGCGCGGATCGCCGACGCGGCGGCCGAGGCGTGCGCGGTCACGCCCTGGGTGTTCGCCAACCGGCTGTCCCGGCTGGTCGTGGACCCGGAGCGGTTTCCCGACGAGCGGGAGGAGATGCTCGCCGTCGGCATGGGCGCCGTCTACACGCGGACCACGCACAAGGACGTGCTGCGGGAGGACGACGGAGATCCCGAGCCGCTGCTCGACCGGTACTTCCGGCCGTACGCGCGGGCGATGAGCGATGCCGTGGCCGGGCGGCTCGCCGCGACCGGGCGGGCCGTGATCATCGACGTGCACTCCTATCCGAGCCGGCCTCTGCCCTATGAGCTGCACGGGGACGGGCCCCGGCCGGCGGTCTGTCTCGGGACCGACTCCTTCCACACGCCCCCGGGGCTGCTCGCGGCGGCCCGGGAGGCGTTCGCGGAGTGCGGGGACGTCGGACTCGACAGTCCCTTCGGCGGGACGTACGTACCGCTGGAGTTCTACGGGGCCGACCCGCGGGTCAGCGCGCTGATGGTGGAGATCCGGCGGGACACGTACATGGCGGAACCCGGCGGGCCCGCCGGGGCCGGGCTCCCCCGGCTCGCCTCCGCCCTCGCCCGGCTGGTCGACGCCCTGCCCGGGTGAACTCCGTCGGGCGGGACCCCGCCGGCGCCGCCGCCACGGGTCGAGACGTCCAGAACCCACCCCAACGACCACCGCCTGGAGCACTTCCGGGCGACAGCCGGGCGGGCGGGGCCGAGGGTTGAGGGCATGACTGAGGAGACCACCACGCTCACCGGGCAGGCGCCTCCCCCCGTACGGGACTGGCCCGCCATGGACGTCGACGGCACCGACTTCGACCCGGTCCTCGCCGAACTCATGCGCGAGGGCCCGCTCACCCGCATCCGGCTGCCGTTCGGCGAGGGCTGGGCCTGGCTGGCCACCCGCTACGACGACGTCAAGGCGATCACCAACGACCCGCGGTTCAGCCGGGCGGAGGTCACCACCCGTCAGGTGACCCGGATGGCCCCGCACTTCAAGCCCCGCCCCGGCTCGCTGGCCTTCGCCGACCAGCCCGACCACAACCGGCTGCGCAAGCCGGTGGCCGGCGCCTTCACCGTCGGCGCGATGAAGCGGCTGCGCCCGCACGCGCAGCGCATGCTGGACGAACTGGTCGACGGCGTCGTACGCGACGGTCCGCCCGCCGACCTCGTCGAGCGAGTGCTGGAGCCGTTCCCCATCGCCGTGGTCAGCGAGGTCATGGGCGTACCGGCCGCCGACCGCGCCCAGGTGCACTCCTGGACCCGGACCATCATCTCCACCACCGGCGCCGAGGACGCCGAGCGGGCCAAGAACGGGATGTACGGGTGGATCGCCGACACCATCCGGGCCCGCGCCACGAGCCCCGGGGACGACGTGTACTCGCTGCTGGGGTCCGCCGTGCACCGCGGTGAGATCAGCGAGACCGAGGCGGTCGGCCTCGCCGGTCCCCTGCAGATCGGCGGCGAGGCCGTCACCCACAACTGCGGTCAGATGCTGTATCTGCTGCTCACCCGCCCGGAGCTGCTGGAACGGATGCGCGGGCGGCCCGAGGAGCGGGGCGTGCTCCTCGACGAGCTGCTGCGCTTCATCCCGCACCGCAGCAGCGTGGGCCTCGCCCGGATCGCCCTGGAGGACGTCGACCTGCACGGGTTCCGCATCCGCGCAGGGGATGCGGTGTACGTGTCCTACCTGGCCGCCAACCGCGATCCCGAGGCCTTCGCCGAGCCGGACCGGATCGACCCGGACCGCGCGGCACCGCCGCATCTGGCCTTCGGCAACGGCTCGCACTACTGCACCGGCGCGGTGCTCGCCCGGCTCCAGACCGAGCTGCTGCTGGACACGCTGCTGGAGCGGCTGCCGGGACTGCGGCTCGCGGTGGCACCCGAGGAGGTGCCGTGGCGCCGTAGGACCATGATCCGGGGTCCGCAGTCCCTGCCCTGCGCCTGGTGAGTCAGGCGCGCAGCCACTCCGTGACGACCACCTCCCCGCCGGTCCGCAGCCGGAGTGCGAACGGACCCGCGGGCGGGGCGTCACTGACGAAGCGGCCCATGGCGTCCGCCGTGAGCGGCGCCGCCGCCTGAGGGCCGCTGAGCACCTCGATCCGGGCCGGCTGGGGCGGCAGCACCTGCCCCATCAGGCCGTGCCCGGTCACCTCGACGTCCACGGTGACCTCCCCCGCGCGGAAGGTCAGCATCCGCGGCACGTCGGTGGCACCCCGGACCGGGATGGCGTCCACCACCGAGTCGAAGGTCAGCTCGGCGATCCGGGCGTCGAGGTCGTGCAGCGCGTAGGCGTCGACGGCGATCCGGCTCAGCTCCGCCGGGACCGGGTCCAGGATCGCGGCGGCCCGCCTCAGCTCCTCCTCCAGCAGGGCGTCGTCGAAACCCCCGTCGCCTAAACCCCCGTCGCCGAGGCCCCCTTCGTCGAGGCCCCGCTCGTCGAACTCTTCCTCGTTCACAGCGCTCCCCGTGCGTCGAGTCGGGCCCTCAGGCGGCGCAGACAGCGCTGACGCAGCGGCCCGATGCTGCCCACGGCGATGCCCAGTGCCGCGGACACCTCCTGGTAGCTGGGCGGTGGTGTGGACATCAGCACGCGCAGCAACTCGCGGCAGCGTTCGCCGAGTTCCTCGAACTCCTGCCACAGCCGCCGGACGCGCTCGCTCTGCGCGGCCGCCTCCTCGGAGTCCAGCAGCGACTCCTCGGGCGTACGGTCCTCGCTGACCCGGTCCAGCAGTTGCGGGTCGTCGGTCGGCGTCAGCCGCCGGGAGCTCTTGAGGACCTTCAGGCTCTCGTGCCGGGCGGTGCTGGCGAGCCAGGACCCGGCCTTCTCCGGCTCCCGGATCCGCCCCAGATGCTGGGCGAAGCGGAACCAGACGGTCTGGTACACCTCGTGCGCGTCGGCGTCGGAGAGCCGGTGGGCGCGCACCACCGACCACACCAGCGGGCTCAGCCCTTCCACGAGCGCTTTCCAGGCCGCCGCCTCACCGTCGACGGCGGACTGGACGAGCGCGCCGACCTCTGCACGTTCCACGGCCCCACCCCTCGTGTACGGCAAGTCATCGTACGCCGCGGAGGGGGCGGTTCCGAGCCTCATGCCGGAGGAGTGAGCGGCACGACGGGGACCGGGCGCCAGGTGGGCGGGCGCAGCGCCGGCACATGCGCCCCGCGCACCTCCGCGAACTCCGTGTTCGCGGCGAGCAGCTGGGTGCGGGCGGTGCGCGGGTCGGTCTCCTTGTGCGCGGTCATGTGCGCGGCGATCATGCCGGCCACCACGGGGGTGGCGAAGGAGGTGCCGCTCCAGTGCGCGAACCCCTCGAACATCACCTGGTCCGGCTTGCCGGTGCTCGCTGCGGCCCGCTCCTCGCTCAACAGGCCGGTGTGGCGCGGCGACTGGCAGGTGCACACGTAGGCGAAGCCGTAGCGGCAGGAGTCGTACGTGGAGTGCTGGTAGACGTACGGCACGGGCGCGTCGAAGCCGGTGAAGGAGCTGGTGAGGCGCTCGCCGGGGGCGTAGGCCTTCACCCAGGAGCCGTGGTTGGAGAAGCAGGCGCCGTACTCGCCGTCCCCGCGCAGCGCGCCGATCGACAGCACGCAGTCGGCGTAGTCGGGCAGTTCGGCGTAGGCCGCGGGCCAGAAGGGGGTGGCGCTGGCGTTGTTGCCGGCGGCGGCCACCAACAGGGTGCGCTGCGCGCGCAGTTCCCGCATGAAGGCGTCCAGGCCGAGCAGTCCGTCGGTACGGCCGTTGGAGGTGCCCGCGGAGAGGCTCAGGATGTCCGGCCAGCCACCGGCCTCGACCGCCTCGAAGAGCTTGTCGCCGAACTCGGACTCCAGGATGGCCCCGGCGTCGTTGAGGGTGTTGCGGACGGTGATGTCGGTGTTGGGGGCGACGGCGGCGACGAGTCCGGCGATGAACGTGCCGTGTCCGACGTACTGCTGGAGGATCCCGTCGTCGTCGCACTCCTTGATCTGCCCGTCGCCGTCGGTGTGCGCGAGCAGCGGGTAGGAGCGGTAGTCCTTCATCAGCCCGGTGTCGATGACGAGGACGCCGACGGCGGTGTCCGCGTCGTAAAGGCCCTCGGCGGCGGCCGGGTTGGGCGGCTGGGTGAGCGGCGCGGGCAGCGGCTCGTCGCCCGGGCAGGCGTTGACGGCGATGGACACCACATGGTTACGGCTGACCAGGCGGCGTCCGGCCCGGCCCTCCGCGGTGCGCAGGGCCCGGAGCGCTCCGGCGACGGCACGGTCGCCGCGCCGGTCGCCGTGGCCGGGGTCGCCGACCTGGATCCGGGTGATGCCCGAGCGGTTGGTCTCCGGGCTCGCCCGGCGCACATGGTCGGCGGTGAGCCCGGTGAACGCGGTGAAGTGCTCGCGCACGGCGTCCTCGACGACGCGGGCCTCCTCACCGTCCCGGGCCAGCACGACACCCTTCTCGTAGAAGAACTCGGCGGAGTCGTCAGGACCCATCGCCAGGGGGACGTCGGGCATGCAACGCTGGATCTGCTCGAACTGCTCGTGGAATCGCTGTGGTGCCATGGCGTGTCCTCCCGCTGAGGCGACGGTCGTCAGACAGAGTCGCGGAGCCCGCGATTGATACAGCGCCGACCTGTGTGGCCGGCAAGGCGGAGCACTACTATCCGTTGAGTGACAGCGGGAAGCGACTCGGTTCTCGAACTGCTGCCGAAGGTGTTCGCCGCGCCCGGGGAGGCTCTGGCCGGGGCGGAAGAGGTGCTCGGCGCCGATCCCTCACCGCTGCACGCCTCCGTCGCGCATCAGGTGATCGGTATCTGGCAGCGGGACTTCGGTGATCTGCGGCTCGCGCTGGACCATCTGCGACGGGCGCGTGATCTCGCGGCGCGCGCGGACTCGGCGGAGCGGGAGGCCGACGTGCTGGGCACGCTCGGCGTGGCGCTGGTGCACGCGGGGCGCACCCGGCAGGGCCTGGCCGCCTTCGACCAGGGAGTCGCCCGCGGTTCGGGGCACACCCGGGCGCGGGTGCTGTACCGGCGGGCGTACGTGTGGTGGGTGCTCGGGCATCACCGTCAGGCGCAGGAGGACGTCCGGCGGGCGATCCCGGTGCTGCGGCAGGCGGACGACGTGATCTGGACGGCGCGGGCGCTGACGTTGCGGGCGACGGTCCATCTGGCGCTGGGCGCGGTGGAGCGGGCGGACGCGGACTTCACGGCGGCCGAGGCGCTGTGGGACACCACGGGCCAGGAGCACGACAAGGCGGACGCGGTCGAGAGCCGGGGGCTCGCGGCGTTCCGGGCCGGGGACATCCCGGTGGCGCTGCGGCTGCTGGACGAGGCCGAGGAGCGGTACGCCAAGCTCGGCACGCCGACGTTCATGCTGGACATCCGGCGCTGCGAGGTGCTGATGGCGGCCGGGCTCGCCCCGGAGGCGCTGGCCGAGGCGGACGCGGCGATCGGCGTCCTGGACGAGCTCGGCGGACAGTCCACGCGCAAGGCGGAGCTGCTGCTGGTGGCCGCGCGGGCGGCCCGGCTCACGGGTGATCCGCACACCGCGATCGCCCGCGCGGCGCTGGCGGTACGGCTGTTCGCCGGGCAGCGGCGCACCTGGTGGGAGACGCACGCCCGGCTGGTGCTGATCGAGGCACGGCTCGCCGCGGGACGCGCCTCGGGGCGGCTGGTCGCGGACGCCGCCGGGGTCGCCGACCGGCTGGCCTCCTTCGGCGCCCCGGCCGCCCCTGAGGCCTCGCTGCTCGCGGGCCGGATCGCGCTGGAGCTGGGCTGGCGGGCGGACGCGGAACGGCACTTGGGCATCGCCGCCCGCAGCCGGCACGCGGGCCCGCCGCTGGCGCGGATGACGGGCTGGGCGGCGCAGGCCCTGCGGGCGCGGGCCGCCGGTTCGGGGCGCGGGGTGCTGGAGGCGTGCCGCCGCGGCCTGGACGTCCTGGACGACCACCGTACGACGCTGGGCGCCTCGGAGCTGAGGGCGCGGGCGACCGCGCAGGGCGCCGAACTCGCGGCGCTGGCGCAGCGGGTGAGCCTGGACTCCGGCGGGCCGCGGCGGCTGCTGGTGTGGAGCGAGCGGTGGCGGGCGACCGTACTGACCGCGCCGCCGACCCGGCCGCCCGCCGATCCCGCCCTGCAGAGCGGGCTCACCGCCTTCCGGGAGATCGCGGCGCGCGCGGAGGCGGCGCGCATGGAGGGGCGGCCGGTGCCGGCCCTGGAGCGTGAACAGCGCCGTCTGGAACGGGAGATCCGCTCGCGCACCCTGCACATGCGCGGGGAGGCGCCGGGCGACGGGGACCGCTTCGACCCGGGGCGGCTGCTGAACCGTCTCGGCGGCGACACCCGGCTCGTCGAACTGGTCGTGGTGGACGGGCGGGTGCAGGTGCTGCTGTGCGGGCAGGGTCGGGTGCGGCGGTTCGAGGGCGGGCTGCTCGCCGACGCGGAGACCGAGGCGGAACATGTGCAGGCGGGGCTGCGGCGGCTGGCGCACCCCGGGGCCGAGGGCAGGCTGCCCGTGGTGGAGGCGGCGGGCAGGCGTCTGGAGGAGCTGCTGCTCGGTCCGGCGGCCGACCAGCTGGGCGACGGCCCGGTCGTGGTCGTACCGCCGGGGCGGCTGCACCGCGTGCCGTGGGCGCTGCTGCCGTCGCTGCGGGAGCGGGTGGTCAGCGTGTCGCCCTCGGCGAGCAGTTGGCTGCGTGCCCGGGAGACGGAACCGCCGCCGGGCGGCCGCCAGGTGCTGGTGCGCGGTCCGGGTCTGGCCACGGGGGGCGCGGAGGTGCCCGAACTCGCGGACGGGTACGGCGGCAAGCCGACGCTGCTGGAGTACGAGGACGCGAGTGTGCCGCGGGTGCTGGAGGAGCTGGACGGGGCCGCGCTCGCGCACATCGCCGCGCACGGCACCTTCCGGGCGGACAGCCCGCTGTTCTCGGCGCTGCGGATGGCCGACGGACCGCTGATCGTCCATGACTTCGAGCGCCTCGACCGCAGCCCCTACCGCATCATCCTCTCCTGCTGCGACACGGCCCGTTTCGCCCAGGTGGGTGCGGACGAACTCCTGGGCCTGGTCACGGCGTTGCTGCCGCTGGGCACGGCCGGGGTGGTGGCGTGCAGCGCCCCCGTCAACGACGAGGCGGTCGTCCCGCTGATGGTCGCCCTGCACAAGGGCCTCGGCGCGGGTCTGTCCCTGGCCGAGGCCCTCCGCGACGCGCGAGCCGCCGTACCGGCGGACGCGACACACCGGGCGACGGGGTGGGCGTTCACCGCGTTCGGAGCGGCGTGAAGGGCGGTGTGACGGGCGGTGTGACGGGCGGCGTGACGGGCGGCGGGTCTACGCCGGTTGCGCGTCCGGGAGTTCCACGAGCCACGGCAGCGCGCCCCGGTCACTCGCGCCCAGGCGGGCGTAGGCGCTGTAGAGGTGGTTGCCGACCGTGCGGACGGACAGGGTGAGGCGTTCGGCGATCTGACGGTTGCTCAGGCCGGCCGCGGCCAGCGTGACGATCTGGCGCTGGCGGGCGGTGAGTTCGCCGAGGACCAGCCCGGACAGGGCCGGGGTGCGGGCGCCCTGGCAGCGGCGGGCGAGGGAGACGGCCCGGGTGCGTGAGGTGCGGGCGGCCCTGGGGTCGCGGTGGGCCCGTACGGCCTGTGCGTGCGCCTCCGCCGCGTACAGCAGCAGCCCCCGCTCCCGCAACGCCTCGGCGGCCCGGTCGAGCGCGGGTCCGTCGCCCCGGGCGAGCGCCTCGGCGTGCTCGGCGAAGACGCCGTCGAGCCGTCCGACGGCCCGTTCGGGCGCGCCGAGGCGTACGGCGTCGTAGGGCTCCACCGTCTCCAGGGCCGCGTCGATGTCCCCGCGCGCCACGGCGGGCCAGCCGTCCCGGCCGTCCACGGCGGCCGTGACCTCACCCGACTGGGCGGCGGCCAGGGCGAGTTCGTGCGTGCAGCCCGGGTCGTCGGGCGCACCGAGCAGCCCCTCCCTGGCCCAGGCCTCGGCCTCCCGCAGCCGTCCGCAGAGCCGGGCGAACCGGGCGCGTACGACCGCGTATCCGGCCGGGACGGGAGCCCCTTCGTCCACCAGCCACTCCCCCACCGGCGCCGACACCGCCCGTACGTCGGCCAGTTGGACACTTCGTGCCAGTACGGCGGTCTCGGCGTCGAGGGCCGCGGCGCACTGCTCCGGGGTGCGGGCGAGGCGCCGCGCCCGGAGCCGGCCGGCCGCGGCCCGCAGCACCGGGCCGTGCAGCGGGTGGACGAGACGGACGGCGCCCTGGTCGTCGATGTGGATCAGGCCCTCGGCCTCCAGGCGTTCCAGGACCCACAGGTCGAAGGAGTCCATGTCCAGGGTCAGGGGCTCACCGAAGGCGAGGCGTTCGAGCGTCTCGCGCTCCTCCGGGCGGACCCGGTCCAGAACCTGCGCGGCGCGCTCCCGCACGGTCGCCGTCAGCGGCACAGGACCGCGCCAGGCCCAGGCGTCCGCGTCGGGGACCTGCGTGAGCATCCCGCGGTCGCGCAGGGCACCCGACAGGTCGCGCAGGAGGCGCAGATCGCCCTGGCACAGGCGGTTCAGCCGGTGCACGGTGAGCGGTTCCAGGCTGCCGCCCGCCTCGGCCGCGAGCAGATGGGCCGTCTCCTCGGCGGACAGCGGGTCCAGGACCAGACGGGGCAGCAGCTCGCCGGTCCACAGCCGGGAGATCGCGCCGGGCGCCGGAACCCCGTCGGTGGCGACGACCAGCAGCCGGGTGCGGCCCTGTACGGCCAGCTGGTGGACCAGGGCGGCGGAGGCGTCGTCGAGGAGATGGGCGTCGTCGACGAGCAACAGCCGTACGGAGGAGAGCAGTTGTACGGCCCGGTGCAGGGTGACGCCCTCGGGCAGCAGGTGCGCGAAGGCGGCGAAGGGGATGGTGCGGGCCTCGGGGGTCCCGGCCACCTTGGCGCAGTCCGTGCCCCGGGTGGCCTCCACGGCGAGGCGGGTCTTGCCGCAGCCCGCGGCTCCCGTCACGACGATGCCGTGCCGCCCCGCGGCCAGGGACCTGCGGATCAGCTCGACTTCGCTGTCCCGTCCGGTGAACGGCCAGGGCAGCTCCAGGGTCTTCGCATCCCGTTCGAATGTCATCACATCTACCAGAGCACGGTTACTCATCCCTGATACAGGGTGACTTGAGTAGCCCCCGACTCAGGCGCGGGGCGCCCGGCGACGGCAGTCTTCTCGCATGACCGCTCGCTACTGCTCTCTCGCGCAGCAGTCGGCCCCCGTTCTGACACCGGGGCTGACCGCCGAGCGGCAGCGCGCGCTCATCGGCGGACGCCGTATGTGGGTGAACAACACCGTCCTGCACTACTGCTTCTTCGACGGGGGCGCCGACGCCTCAGTGATTCCCGTACCGGGTACCGGGGGGTCCCGGCGGGTGTCCTGGGTCGGCGCGAAGGAGCAGCGGGACGTGGTGCGCGAGTGCTTCCAGGAGTGGCAGGACCTCGGCATCGGGGTGTCGTTCACCGAGGTCGCGGACCGCTCGGAAGCGGAGTTGCGGATCGGGTTCCAGCTGGGTGACGGTTCCTGGTCGACCGTGGGCAAGGACGCCCTCCAGGTCGGCCTGAACGAGCGGACCATGAACTTCGGCTGGGACCTGACCGTGCCCGGGGAACGCGGGACGGCCCTGCACGAGATCGGGCACGCGCTGGGCATGCTGCACGAGCACCAGAGCCCGTTCGCCGGCCTCCACTGGGACGACGAGGCCGTAGTGGCGGACCTCGCGGGCCCGCCGAACTTCTGGAGCCGGGAGACGACGTTCTTCAACATCCTGCGCAAGCTGGACCCGGACGAGGTCAACGGCTCCGCCTGGGACCCGCAGTCGATCATGGAGTATCCCTTCGAGGCGGGGCTCGTCCTGGAGCCCGAGCAGTACCGCGCGGGTCTGAACCCGCCCGGCACGCTCTCCGCCGCCGACAAGGAGTTCGTCCTGCGCTGGTACCCGCCGACCGGTCCCGAACAACCGCCCGCGCTGGTGCCGTTCCGCTCGGCGCCGATCGGTCTGGGACCGGGGGAACAGGCCGACTTCACCGTCGAGCCGCCGGAGACCCGCGAGTACACCGTGGGCACCTTCGGTGACAGCGACACCGTCGTGGTGGTCTTCGAGGAACGGGACGGCGAACCCCGCTACCTCACCGGCCAGGACGACGGAGGCACACCTGGCAACGCCACGATCAAGGCCCATCTCGTCAAGGGCCGCCGCTACTTCGTCCGTGTGCGCCTGTACTCCGCCTGGGGGTCGGGGGAAACCGCGGTGATGTGCTGGTAATCAGCACGGGTACGACCGCACACGGACGGACGGACCACTGTCCGGCGCCGGGGGAGCGGCCGGGAACATGGCCTTCGGGGGAGGGTGATGTTCCCGGCCGCGAGCGTCAACCCACTTACCTCAAGCCACATGGGCCGCGGCACGGTCCTCGCCATGCTCGCCGCCCTGTTCTCCGCGACTCCCGCCCAGGCCGCCTCCGGCGCCATCACCGGTCTCGCCGGCAAGTGCGTCGACGTGGCCGGCGCGAACAGCGCCAACGGCACCGCCGTACAGCTCTACGACTGCAATGGCACCGGCGCCCAGATCTGGTCCAACTCCGGGGACGGGACCCTGCGGGCGCTCGGCAAGTGCCTGGACGTGGTCGACCGCGGCACCGCGGACGGGGCCGCCGTCCAGCTGTGGGACTGCTCCGGAGGGGCCAACCAGCAATGGGTGGTCACCTCGGCGCGGGACATCGTCAACCCGGCCGCGAACAAGTGCCTGGACGTCCGTGACAACAGCAGCGCCAACGGCACCCGGCTGCAGATCTGGAGCTGCACGGGCGGCGCCAACCAGAAGTGGACCGCGCCCTCGAGCGGGGGCGGCACCAACCCGTCCGGGTTCGTGGTGTCCGAGGCCCAGTTCAACCAGATGTTCCCGAACCGGAACTCCTTCTACACCTACAGCGGGCTGACCGCAGCGCTGAGCGCCTACCCCGGGTTCGCCACCACGGGCAGCGACACGGTGAGGAGGCAGGAGGCCGCCGCCTTCCTCGCCAACGTCAACCACGAGACCGGCGGTCTGGTCCACATCGTCGAGCAGAACCAGGCCAACTACCCCCACTACTGCGACTGGAGCCGCCCGTACGGCTGCCCGGCCGGACAGGCCGCCTACTACGGGCGGGGCCCGATCCAGCTGTCCTGGAACTTCAACTACAAGGCCGCGGGTGACGCCCTGGGCATCGACCTTCTGGGCAATCCCTGGCGGGTGCAGAACGAGTCGGACGTGGCCTGGAAGACCGGCCTGTGGTACTGGAACACCCAGTCCGGCCCTGGCACCATGACCCCGCACAACGCCATGGTCAACCAGGCCGGCTTTGGCCAGACGATCCGCAGCATCAACGGCTCCCTGGAGTGCGACGGCCGCAACCCGGCGCAGGTCCAGAGCCGCGTGGACGCCTACCAGCGGTTCACGTCGATCCTCGGGGTCGCCCCGGGCGGCAACCTGTACTGCTGACGCACGTTCAGGAGACGGCGGGGCCGGTCACGTACCGGCCCCGCTCGTCGTAGGGCCAGACGTTGGGCACGCAGCCGTGCAGGCCCTTGATCTGCTGCATCATCGCCGGGGCCGGCTCTCCGGGGCCCGGGCAGCCCACATGGCCGTGGCCGAGGAAGTGGCCCACCTCATGGTTGATGATCAGCGCGCGGTAGGCGGTGACGTCCTTGGCGTAGACGGGCGTTGCCAGCAGCCAGCGCTTCAGGTTCACCATCACGTGCCGGGTGACGTTGCAGTTGTACTCACCGCCGGTGTCCAGGCCGTACTGTCCGCAGATCCGGTCCACCGTGCCGGGCGTCGCGACCCGGACCACGAAGTCCGCCGTACCGCTCGACACCCGCCGGAACGCCGAGTGGCCGTCGGCGGTCCAGCCGCGCGGGTCGGCCAGGATCCGGTCCACCTGCCGGGCCACGTCCGCGGGGTCGAGGTCGAGCCCGTCCTCGATCTCGACGCGGTAGCGCAGGGCGGTGCCCTGTCCGGCCTTCCGCCCGGAGCCCGGCGCGGTGGTGAAGGTCCCCGGTCCGGTCGCCGGGATGTCGGGCTCGGCGGAGGTCTCCTGCGACGGCGACGGCTTCGTCGAGGGTGAATCGGTTGTCGGCCGGGGGGACTTGGCGGGTTGCGTACGCTGCTCTCCCGCGCCGGAGGTGGTCGCGTCCACGGCCGCGAATCCGGCGGCGCCCAGGATCGCCAGCGCGGCCAGGCCTCCCACCAGCGGTCCCTTGCGCGGGCGCGGAGTGCCGTTCGAGGGGCCGCTCCGGCGACGACGGCCACGGGATGAAGATCGTCTGCTCGTGGTCATGCCGGCCAGGCTGTGAGCGCAGTGTGATCGCACCGGGCGCAAACGATAACGAAACGATAACGCGCCACCGCTTCCAGGTTTATGTGATCATCCCGTAACAGAAGCCCGAACGGACTGATCCCCTACGGATACTGAGCGCATGCCACGCGTTCTGCTGATCGAAGACGACCGTGCCGTGCGGGAGGCCGTCGCCCTGGCCCTGCGCCACCAGGGGCACGAGGTCGCGGCCGTGGAGACCGGGGAGAGCGGTCTCGACCGGGTGCGTTCCTTCCGTCCCGACGCCGTGGTGCTCGACCTGATGCTGCCCGGCATGCCCGGCCTGGACGTCTGCCGCGCGCTGCGCTCCCTCGACCAGACCCTGCCGATCATCATGGTCACCGCCCGGGGCGACGACGAGGACATCGTCGTAGGCCTGGGGGCGGGGGCCGACGACTACGTGGTCAAGCCCGTGCAGGCGCGGGTGCTCCAGGCCCGGATCCGGGCCGTGCTGCGCCGGGCGACGGGAGCGGCCGCCGACACCGGCATACCGAAGATCGACACGTACGGGGAGCTGGCCGTCGACCGGGCCGGGCTCTCGGTCGCCCGAGCCGGGGTGCCGATCGCGCTCGCCCCGTCCGAACTGCGGCTGCTGCTCACCCTGTCGGCCTCCCCCGGCCAGGTCTTCAGCCGGCAGCAGTTGCTGGAGGCGGTCTGGGAGCACAGCTATCACGGGGACGCGCGACTGGTGGACGCCTGCGTGAAGCGGCTGCGCGCCAAGATGGGCGAGCCGCCGCGCGAGCCCCGCTACATCCAGACCGTGCGGGGCTTCGGCTACCGGTTCGCGGCGCGGTGAGGCGCCCACGCCTCCTCCGACCGCGCGGCCTGCGGATGCGGTTGGTGGTGGCCTTCGCCCTGGTCACCGCGGTCACCGCCGCCGCCACCGGCACCCTGACCTTCCGCGAGGCGCGCAACGGCGTCCTCCAGCAGAGCCAGGACACCGTCATCCAGACACTGCGCGCCCAGGTCGGCCGGCTCGCCGAGGAGTTCGCCTTCCCGCCGGACGAGGACGAACTGGTCCGGTTCGCCACGGAGATCGCCCGCGCCGACCCCTCCGGTACCTGGCGGGTGCTCGTCACCTACGGCGAACTCAGCGGCGCCTCCGTCCCGGAGGAGACCTTCGAGGAACTCACCCCCGACCTGCGGGCGTCCGTCGGCTCCAGCCTGGCCACGGTGTTCCAGCGGGTGGACAGCGGCGAGCACACCGCCCTCGTCGTCGGCATGTCGGTCACCTTCACCTCCTCCGACGGGGGCGCGTACGCCTCCGGGGTCCGGGTCTTCCTCACCGTGCCGCAGACCACCGAGCGGGCCTACGTCGGCGCCCTGGTCACCGCCGTCGAGCGGGCCACCGTGCCCGCCCTCGCGCTCGCCGTCCTGCTCGCGCTGCTCGCCGCACGCGGAGTGCTGCGGCCGGTGCGGGCGCTGCGCCACGCCACCCGGCGCATCGCCGAGGGGCGCCTCGACACCCGGCTGGCGGTCGACGGCTCCGACGAACTCGCCGATCTGTCGCACACGTTCAACGAGACGGCCGCCGCCCTGGAGGCCTCCGTCGCCGAACTGCGCGGCATGGAGGCCAGGGCCCGGAGATTCGCGGCCGACGTGTCGCACGAACTGCGCACCCCGCTGGCCGCCATGGCGGCGGTCACCGACGTGCTGGACGAGGAGGCCGCGCGCCTCGACCCGGACACCGCCACCGCGGTCCGCCTCATCAGCGAGGAGACCGTGAAGCTGGCCCGCCTGGTGGACGACCTGATGGAGATCTCCCGCTTCGACGCGGGCGCCGCGGTGCTGCACCTGGACGAGATCGACCTCGCCGAGTCGCTGCGCCGCACCCTCGCGGCCCGCGCCTGGTCCGGCCTCGTGGAGTGCGAACTGCCGCCGCCCGGCGCCCTGCGCGGCCGGGTCGACCCGCGCCGCCTGGACGTCGTGGTCGCCAACCTGGTCGGCAACGCCCTGCGGCACGGCGAACGTCCGGTACGGCTCCGGCTGTTCGAGGGCGGGGAGCGGCTCGCGGTGATCGAGGTGCTCGACCGGGGCTCCGGCATCCCCGAGGACGTACTGCCCCATGTCTTCGAGCGGTTCTACAAGTCCGACGCCGCCCGCGTCCGTACCGAGGGCAGCGGCCTGGGCCTCGCGATCACCGCGGAGAACGTCCGGATGCACGGCGGCACCGTGCACGCGGCGAACCGGCCCGGCGGCGGCGCCGCCTTCACCGTACGACTTCCCCTGCCCGGCGACGAGTCGAGCCCGGAGAGCCCGTCATGAGACGCCTGCGGTTCCTCGCGGCCCTGTGCGCGCTCACCACCTCCTGCGGCATCCCCACGACCGGGGTGGTGGAGGCGGGCGGCCCCGCCAGCGGGATGGTGCCGACGGTCCGGGTCTACTTCGTGGCGGACGGCGCGCTGCTGAGCGTCCCCCGCCCGATCTCGGCGCCGATCGACGTGAGGCAGGCCCTGGAGGCGCTCTTCCAGGGGCCGAACGAGCTGGAGCGGAGCAAGCGGATCAGGACGGCGCTGCCTCCGTGGACGGGCATGTGGAGTCTGCCCCCGACGCCGGACGGGGCACAGGAGGCCGCCCCGGACGACTTCGTGACGGTGGTCGAGCGGGGGGACGGGATCACCGTCGAGCTGTCCCGCGCGGCGGGCGGGTTGAGCGGCCTCGCTGTGGCTCAGATCGTCTGCACGGCGACCTCGGCCCAGCGCGTCGCCGAACCTGGGGCGGAACCCTTGCCGGTGACGGTCACGGAGGCGGACGGGCACCGGGCCGACGGGGCCGGCGTGCGGTGCCCTGAGGACTGGCGGACCGCTCACGCACACCGGCCTGGTCCAGCCCGCCCCACCTCGGGGCTGACGACCCCGTGACGCCCTGACATCGACCCGCCCGTCAGCGGCGGACGCGAAAGGGCCAGGGGCCGTTTCAGATGTTCTGAAACGGCCCCTGGCCGACGACTTCGCAAAGTCGGGACGACAGGATTTGAACCTGCGACCCCTTGACCCCCAGTCAAGTGCGCTACCAAGCTGCGCCACGTCCCGGTGCGCCCTTCCCGCGGTGAACCCGCGAGAACGCGCAGGTAAACCTTACCGTATGCGACCGGATGCTCCTGTCTTCTCGGGTGTGCGCGCCTGTTGCGGGGCCGGGACGGACCGGCGGCCGGGGCGGCCGGCCGGGACGAGCAGCGCGGCCAGGGCGGCGCCCAGGCAGAGCACCGCGAGCAGGGCGAAGCCGTGGGTGTAGCCGTCGGCCCGGGGCAGGCCGGACGGCTGGAGGCCGCTGGTGACCAGGACGCTCATCACCGCGGCGCCGATGGAGCCGCCGATGGTGCGGATGTTGGCGTTCATGCCGGTCGCGGCGCCGGTCTGGTCCGGCGGCACGCTGCCCACGATGAGGTTGGCCATGGAGGCGAAGGCGAGTCCGATGCCAAGGCCGAACACACCCGCGACGAAGCCCACTTGCCACCGCTCGTCGTGCCAGAGGGCGAGGAAGGCGCAGGCCAGTGCGCCGAGCGCGGCGCCGGAGGTGAGCAGTGCCTTGGCACCGACGACCGGCTGGAGGCGGCCGCCGAGCACACCGGAGAGGAACATCGCCACCAGCATCGGCAGCATGAGCAGCCCGGACTCGGTGACGCTGGCGCCGAAGCCGTACCCGGCCGAGCTCGGGGTCTGCACGAAGCCCGGGAGGAAGGACCAGATCGCGTACATGCCCGCGCCGAACAGCAGGGCCGCGGTGTTGGTGGTCCATACAGCGGGCAGCCGCATCACCTTCAGGTCGATCAGCGGGCTGCGGGAGCGGGCCTCCGAGGAGAGCCACAGGGCGAACAGCACGAGCGCGGCGGCGAACAGGCCGAGCACCCGGGCCGAGCCCCAGCCCCACACGCTCGCCTGGCTGATCGGCAGCAGCAGCGCGACGAGCCAGGCGGAGAGCAGGACGGCACCGAGCCAGTTGACACTCCCCCGGGCCCGGGTGGCCGACTCCGGGACATGGCGCAGGGCGATCAGCGTGGTCACGGCGACCACAGCGACCGGGATCCAGAACAGCCAGCGGTAGTCAAGGGCGCTGACGATGGGTCCGGCCGCGACGATGCCGACGCCGCCGCCCGCGGCGATCACGGCGGAGAGGTTGCTGATGCTGCGGGCGACCTCGCCGGGGGCGAACTCGTCCCGGATGATCCCGAAGGACAGCGGGAACAGGGCGCCGCCGACGCCCTGGACGACCCGGGCGACGATCAGGACGCCGATGTTCGGCGCCAGCGCGGCGAGCAGACAGCCGAGCGCGACCACGAACAGGACGGCGACGAGGGTACGTTTCTTGCCGACGAGGTCGCCGACGCGGCCGAGGATCGGGGTGAACACCGAGGCGGACAGCAGATAGGCGGTCATCACCCAGGTCGCGGTGGACTGCGAGGCGTGCAGGGCCTGCTGGACGGTCGGCAGGGCCGGCGCGATCAGCGACTGGAGCATGGAGAACACGGCGGCACCGGTCGCGAGGACGACGAAGGTGAGCCGCGTGGAGGAGCGGGGCATGAGGGGGCCTCTCCGGATTTGGTAAAGTGGAGGTGCACCTCCACTCTAGCGGAGGCACACCTCCACTTCAACCGATGTCGAGGATGCCCTCCGGTTCCGTCGATGCCCCGGGAGGCAGCCGTGACCGCCCAGCCGTTCCCCGTCAGCGAGATCGTCGCGGCCCGGCGCCCGCACCGTAAGGACGCCGCCCGCAACTACGACGCCTTGCTCGCGTCCGCCCGCGAGGCCTTCGCCGAGAGGGGCGCGGAGGCCTCGCTGGAGGACATCGCCCGGCGCGCCGGGGTCGGCATCGGCACCCTCTACCGGAACTTCCCGACCCGACGCGACCTCTTCGAGAGCGTCTACGCGGGTGAGGTGAACGACCTGGTCCAGGTCGCGCGGGAGGTCGCCGAACTCGAACCGTGGGAGGCCCTCACCACCTGGCTGGGACGGTTCACCGGCTACATGGTCACCAAGCGGGCCGTGCGCGAGGCGCTGGACGACCAGTCGGAGATCTTCGACGCCTGCCGTGACTCGATGTACGGCGCGGGCGGGCCGCTGCTGGAGCGTGCGCAGAAGGCGGGCGTGGCGCGCGCGGACATGGACTTCAGCGATCTGCTGCGCCTGGTCGCGGGCGTCACCGCGACGACGTTCACGGACGACGCGCAGCGCGACCGCGTGCTCGCGATCGCGCTGGACGGGGTGCGCACGTCACGCTGACGTCGCCGACCGTCCCCCGGGGCGGCCGGCGACCGTCTGTTCAGGCCGGTGGTACGACCCCCAACCGGCCCGCCGCCTCGGTCAGTTCACGCCACACCTTCGGCGCGACCGGAATGCCCTGCTCGCCCCGCTCGGCGGCCACACCGGCGCTGCGCTCGCCGGGGTAGTACACGCCGCTGTCGCTGGGGAGGCCCTTGAGGGTGGCCAGGGTCTCGTCGACCCCGGCCGTGAAGGCGTCCGGGTCCCCGAAGGCCGCCGGGTCCACGGCGATCAGCAGGGCGTTCTGGCGGTGCTTGCGCCCCTGCGGGTCGTCCGAGTGGAACGCGGCGAAGATCGGCGCCCCGACCAGCACACTGGTCAGCAGTTCGAAGGCGAGCGACATGCCCGAGCCCTTGGCGCCGCCGAGCGGCAAGGGCATCACCGCCTTCTCGGGGTCGGTGGTCGGCGTGCCGTCCTCGGTGGCGGCGGCGCCCTCCGGGAGCGGGGTGCCGTTCGCCCTGGCCTGCTTGATCTTCCCGAGCGCGATGGTGGCGGTGGCCATGTCGAGCAGCAGCGGCGCGTGCTCCTTCGCCGGTACGGCGATGGCGAGCGGGCTGGTGGCGACCGCGGCGCCCTTGACGCCGGTGTAGCCCATGTTGGGCATGCCGGCCACGAACCCGATGCCGATCAGGCCCTGTTCGGCGATCCGGGACACGTAGTAGCCGATGGCCCCCGTGTGCACGGTACGGCGCACTCCCACCGAGGCGATGCCGCCGGCCCTGGCCCGCCGCACCGCCTCGTCGGCGGCGGCGCTCAGCGCGACCGGTCCCGGGGCGCGGTCGGCGTCCAGGACGGCGGCCGCCGGGGTGGTCGACTCGACCCTGATCTCGGCCCGCGCGTTGGCCACCCCCTTGGCCAGCAGCTCCAGATAGGCGGGCACCCGGGCGATGCCGTGCGAGTCGACACCGCGCAGCGCGGCCCAGACGAAGACGTCGGCGGTGGTACGGGCGTGCTCGGCACTCAGGCCGCCCTGCTCCAGCAGGGCCGCGGAGAAGTCCCGCAACTCCCCCGCGGGCACGAGCTTCCGGTCGGACATAAGACTCCTTGATCAGAGCGTGACGAGGATCAGCGGGTGACGAGAACGTCGACGACGGCCGTGGTGCCCTCACCGACGGCCTTGAGGGCACGCTCCAGGGCGGGGCCCAGCGCGTCCGGCGCGTCGACCGTCTCGGTGTGCATCCCGAACGGTTCCGCGAACCCCGCCAGCCGGGGCAGCCGGTGCAGATCGGTGCCGAGCCACTCGCCCGTCGCCGCGGCGGCGCCCTCGGGGTAGAAGCGACGGTGGTTGAGGTTCATCGACTTGTAGACACGGTTGTTGAACACGACGATCAGCAACGGCAGTTCGTATGCCGCCGAGGCGTCGTACGAGGGGATCACGGGGTTGTACGTGAACGCGCCGTCGCCGATGGTGAGGACCACCGGGCGCTCCCGCGCGGCGAGTTTGACGCCGAGCGCGACCGCCATGCCCTGGCCGAGCCCGCCCTGTACGTAGAAGTACGAGTCGGGGGCGGAGGTCCGCAGATGCCGCTTGACCACGCGGCTGTGCGTGATGGTCTCGTCGACGACGACCCCGTCCCGCCCCTCCAGCAGGCGCCGCAGGGTCGCGGCCACCAGGACCGGGTCGATGCCCTCGGCGCCCTCCGCCTTCGCCTCGGCCGCCGCGACCGCCGCCTGCTCCTCGGCGTGCCGCGCCTCCTGTGCCGTACGCCTGGCGGTGACCGTCACCGGGTCCAGGTCCTTCGCCCGCTTGGCCAGCTGGCGCAGGGTGTTGGCGACGTTGCCCTCCAGGTACCGGTCCGCGAAGAGGACCTGGTAGGTGATGTGCGGGCGCTGCGGCACCTCGTCGATGACGACGATCCGTGCCTTCGAGGGCCGGCGCGAGGGCGGGTAGAAGGGGGCCCGGCAGTTCACCAGGAGGATCAGGTCCGCCTCGTCCATCCACGGGCCGATGTCGCCGCCCGCGTGCAGCGGATGCGAGCGCGGGAAGTTCCCGCACACCGCCGAGTCCGGCTCCACGACCGGGATGTCCCAGGCCTCGGCGAAGGCGAGCAGCGCCTCCCAGCCGCCCGCCTCCCGGCCGGCGGTCTCCGTGACGATCACCGGGTTCGCGGCCTCGCGGATCAACTGGGCGACCGCGTCGGCCTCTTCGGGCGAGCTGTGCGTGGAGCCGGGCGGCACGATCGGCTTCGCCTCCCGGCCGTCCCACTCCTCCAGCAGGATCTCCAGCGGGATGTTCAGGTACGCCGGTCCGGCCGGGGCGCGCCAGGCCAGCTCGGCCGCGCGCGTGATCATCGTGGGCAGGGTGTGGACGCTGGCCGCCTCGTTGGACCACTTGGCGAACGGCTGGGCGACGCCGTGCGGGCCGCCCACGACCGACAGGTTGCGGTACCACTGGCCGCCGGGGTCCTTGCCGGGCCCGTCGCCGTAGGTGGCCGACTCCGAGGAGGTGACCACCATCGGGACACCGGCGAGCAGTGCTCCGTGCACGGCCATCGATCCCTGGAGCAGTCCGGGCGCCGCGTGCAGCAGCACGCCCTGCGGACGGCGGGTGACCAGGCCGTAGCCGGTGGCCATGCCCACGGCGACCGTCTCGTGGGTGAGGTCGAGATAGCCGGGGCAGGGCACGCCGTCCCGGTGGTGCCGGGCCAGTGACTCCCACACCGGGGCCCATTCGGACCCCGATGCGCAGAAGACGTAGTCGGCGCCGGCGGCGGTGAAGGCGGAGACGGCGGCGTCACCGCCGTCCAGGTGCGCGGTGTCGGTCATGTCAGCCCTCGATCGGCCAGTTCAGGACCTCGGAGATACCCCGGCCCATGATCCATTCGAGCTCGTCGGGGGTGAAGTCCCAGTGCTTGGTGAACTGCTCGATGGTGTCGGTGTAGGTGATGCCGTGGCCGAGCAGCCGGGTGATGTCGGTGCCGTAGAAGCAGCGCTGCGGGCCCAGCTTGTCGACCATCTCGCGCACGTACTTCTGGATGTTGTTGTTGGGGAAGGGGTGCGTCGAGTAGCCGGGCAGCGCCGAGACCTTGACGTAGATGTTCGGGTGGACGGCGAGGTCGGCGGTCTCCTGGACCCAGTAGCCGATCGCGTCGTCGACACAGCGGGCCATGATGCCCATGTGGTCGATGATGATCCGCAGCTCGGGGTGCTTCTCGGCGATCTCCCCCAGCTCCCGCTTCCAGATGGGCGCGTGGACCATGGTGGGGATGCCGAGCTCCTCGGCGATCGGCCAGTACCAGTCGTTGGTGCCGTCGATCATCCAGTTCCGGTCGATCGGCCGGTGGAAGGTGAGCCGGGTGCCCTTCACATGCGGGTTCTGCGCGAAGTCCTTCAGCATGGCCTTGCCCTCTTCGGGCTTGTTCTGCGGGATGCGGGCCATGATGCCGAACCGGTCCGGGTGCGCCTCGCAGGCTTCCAGCGCGTAGTCGATGCGGTCGCCCTCCCAGGACGGCGGCAGGATCAGCGCCCGGTTGACGCCGGCCTCGTCCATCAGCTCCAGGGCCTCCTCGTAGGAGAAGGGGTCCTCGCGGTGGCCGTTGAGGCGGATCCGCTCGCGGGCCCCGGGCACCCAGGGGCGGTCCGGGGTCTCTTCCTTCCAGATGTGGATCTGCGTGTCGACGACGAACATGGCCTCAACTCTTTCTGTCGAACAGGGCGGTGGGGGCTTGCGGAGGGAACGCTAGGCGGGGCGCGAGCGCTTGCCGAGACCTTGGGGCGCAAGCTGTTGTTGCACGGAATACGGCTCTACGCAGGGCATTCACTGTTTGCCGGAGCCGTCGCCGAAGACGGCGTCGACGATGTGCTCGGCGATCGCCATGGACGCGGTGGCGGCCGGCGAGGGCGCGTTGCGGACGGCGGTGACCCGGCCCGCCCGGTGGATGCGGAAGTCGTCCGCGAGCGTGCCGTCCCGGTCCAGCGCCTGGGCCCGTACCCCGGCGCCGCCGCGCACCACGTCGTCGACTCCGACGTTCGGCATGTACAGGCTCGCGTCCCGCATGAACGCCCGCCGGGACAGCGAGCCCCGGTACTCCTTGATGCCGGTACGCCAGTGCTGGGCCGCCATCCGCCAGGCGCCGGGGTAGCCGGCGAGCCTCGCCAGGTCCCCGAGCGAGATGTCGCCGAGCCGGTAGCCCTCCCTGGACAGGGCCAGGACGGCGTTGGGGCCGACCTCCACGGTGCCGTCGACGCGGGGGGTGAAGTGGATGCCGAGGAAGGGGTAGCGGGGGTCGGGCACCGGGTAGACGAGACCGCGCACCAGCCGTGCCTTCTCCGGCTTGAGCAGCATGTACTCGCCCCGGAAGGGGATGATCCGCGGCTCGGGCCGGTCCTGGGCGAGCCGGGCGACGGTGTCCGACTGGAGCCCGGCGCAAATGATCAGCCGGTCCACCCGCACCCGGTCCAGGGCCGAGGCCACCTCGATCCCGCCGGTCACCTCGGTGATCGCGGTGACGGGGAAGCCGAGCCGTACCTCGCCGCCGGAGGCCTCGATGTCCTTGGCGTACTCGCGGGCGATGGCCTTGTAGTCCGTGATGGCCGTGCGCGGCGAGTGCAGCGCCGCGATCCCCCCGGCCTCGGGCTCGATCTCGCGGATCTCCTCCCTGGAGACCTTCCTCAGCTCGGGCACATGGTTGGTGCGGGCCCGCTCGTAGAGGTCCTCCATCCGGCCCAGCTCGTCCTCGCGGACGGCCGTGACCAGCTTGCCGACCTCCTCGTACGGCAGCTTCCGCTCCTGGCAGTACTCGCGCAGCAGGGCGACTCCGCGCACGGTCAGCCGCGCCTTGAGGCTGCCCGGGGCGTAGTAGATCCCGGCGTGCACCACCCCGGAGTTGTGGCCGGTCTGGTGGACCGCGACCTCGTGCTCCTTCTCCAGCACCACGACGCGGGTGCCGGGCCGGCGCAGGGCGATCTCGCGGCCGGTGGCCAGCCCCACGATGCCCGCGCCGACGACGCCGATCGTCTCGTCGGCCATCAGGCGCCCCCCTCGGGCCCGTAGTGGACGGCGACGGTCTTGACGCGGGTGGAGAAGCGCAGGACCTCCTCGCCCTGCTCCTTGTAGGCGGTGCCGGAGTCGTGGAACCCGCCGAAGGGCAGGTGCACGTCCCAGCCGGTGGTCGTGGTGTTGACGGCGACCTGGCCGCACTCGGCCTCGTCGGCGAACCGGTACGCCCGCGACAGATCGCGGGTGAAGACGGCGGCGGCAAGCCCGAACCCGGAGTCGTTGACGGCCTCGACGGCCTGCGCGAAGCCGGAGACCGCGCGCACGGCGAGGACCGGCCCGAAGACCTCCTCGCGCCAGATCGCCGTCTCGGGGGTGACGTCGCCGAGGACGGTCGGCAGGACGTAGCAGCCGTGCGCGCGGTCCGGGTCTGCGGCTCCCCCGGTCAGCACGGTGGCGCCCTCCGCGACGGCCCGGCCGATGTCGGCGAGGACCGCGTCGCGCTGCCGGGGGCTGGACAGCGGGCACATCGTGGTCGCCGGGTCAGTGCCGGGGCCGACGGTCAGCGCCTCGACCTCGGCGAGCAGCAGCCGTACGAAGTCGTGGTGGACCGTGCGTTCGACGATCACCCGGCTGGTGGCGGTGCAGCGCTGGCCCGCCTGTCCGAAGGACGCGGCGGCCACGGCCTTGGCGGCGGCGGGGAGATCGGCGTCGGCGAGGACGACGGAGGCGTTCTTGCCGCCGAGTTCGCCCTGGAAGCGGACGTTGCGGTCGGCGAGGCGGCGGCGGATGCGGTTGCCCACGGCGTTGGAGCCGGTGAAGGTGACGCCGACGATCCGGGGGTCGTCGAGGAGGGCCTCCTCGATCTCGGCCGTACGGCCGGTGATCACGTTGAGGACCCCGGCGGGCAGGCCCGCGTCGTGCAGGGCGCGGGCGAAGTGCAGCCCGGAGAGCGGGGTTTCGGTGGCCGGCTTGAAGACGGCCGCGTTGCCGGTGGCGAGCAGCGGGGCGAGCTTGCGGGCGGGGGTGATCAGCGGATCGTTCCACGGGCTGATCACGAGGATCACGCCGATGGGCTCGCGCTGGGTGTGGGTGCGAGTGTCCGGGCGGACGTCGTGCAGCAGGGTGCCGTAGCCCTGGCGGGCGAGTCCCGCGTAGTAGTCGAGGAAGTCGGCGGCCTTGCCGGTCTCGCCGCGCGCCTCGGCCAGGGTCTTGCCATTCTCGGCGGTGACGTCGGCGGCGATCTCGTCGAGGCGTTCGCGGATCAGCCGGGCCGCCTCGGTCATGATCCGGGCCCGCTCGAAGGGGCTGGTCCGCTTCCAGACCGCGAAGCCGCGCTCGGCGTGGTCGTAGGCGCCGGTGACGTCCTTGGCGGGGAGGGCGGGGACGCGGGCGAGGGGTGCTCGGACGTCGGCCGGGTCGTGGACGTCGATCCACTCTCCGGACGTCACCCACTCGCCGCCGATGAGTGCTTCCTGGGTGCGCATGGAGTTCACTTCTCTTCTCTCAGACATTGGTTGCGCCCGGTGGGCGGGTTCTCCGTGCTGGAATCGGCGGCACCACCGCACCTTCGAGCTCTGGGGAACGCCCATGCCGTACGCCGTCTTCGCCCACTACCGCTGTGCGCCCGCCGATGAAGTCGTGGTGCGGGAAGCGCTGTTGAACATGCGGGAACTCACCCGGCGGGAGCCCTCGAATCTCGTGTACGAGGTGCACGCGGAGGCGGAGCGGGCGGGCGGCTTCGTGTTGTACGAGGTCTACGCGGACCGGGCCGGGTTCGAGGCACACGCAGCGGCCGACCACTTCGACGAGCTGATCGTCAGGACGGTACGGCCGCTGCTGACCGAGCGCACGGTCACGTTCGCCGAGCTGCTTCAGAACTCGTTGCCCCAGCAGTAACGGGCGACCGTCTCCACCAGCACCAGCTTCTGCCGCTGCTGCTCGGCCGTGAGCAGGGGCTTCGCCGCCGTGTCGGCGAAGCCCCTGGACGGCGACACGGCCATGTCCTCGATGTCCTTGAGCTCGGCCGCCGCGTCGATCCGCGTCATCACGGTGTCGATGTCCTCCAGCTCCGGCACCGTCGCGTCCACCACCCCCAGGCACACGTCCCGGTCCTCCGGCAGCGGCCTGAGAAGGTCCAGTTCGGCCTTGGTGCCCTGGTCGTACGGCAGCACCCAGCGGTCGGCCGGGACGCCGGCGTACATCCGCTCCACCCGGGCGCTGTCCACCTCGGCCGGGGCGGTCCACCCCGGGCAGACGCCGATGCGGACGCCCTCGGGGCGCTCGTCGAGCCGTACCGCCAGGGCCTCGACGGCCAGCGCCTCCTCGAAGGAGAGCGGGGCGTCGGCGGGCCAGTCGAGCAGCAGCGGGTTGTTCAGCTGGATCAGCCGGACCCCGCGCGACACCAGCAGCTCGATCTCGGTGTGGACGATCTCCGCCAGCGCCTCGCCGAGTTCACGCGCCGACGCGGGGCCCAGGCCCGGCTCGTACGTGGTGGCGGCGAGGTACGCCGGCGACGGCAGGGACGCCTTGGGGGCGATGACCGTCAGCTCGGCCAGGCGCCCCGCCCAGTCCGCGAGGAGCGGGCCGGCGCCCGGCTTGGGCAGGGACTCCGCCACCCAGCGCGGGAAGCCGTCGACGGTCTCGTCGGTACGGCGAAATCCTGACCCTCCGTCAAGGACGGCCCCGCGGAAGTCCGCACGGGGAAAGTCGCCGTCGGTGACCACCGTGGAGCGGAGCTTGCGCTGGTAGGCCACCACGTCCTGGACCGCCTCGGCGAGGGAGTCCGGGGCGAGGCCCGGGGGCCGGACCAGGCTGCCGTGGTGATCGATGCGGTAGTTGAACGTGTCCGCCATGGTCAGTCCTTTCCGGGCGCGGCCGGCTGCGGAGCCGCGACGCCCCAGGCGGCGAACTCCAGTTCGTAACCGAGGGATTCCAGCACTTCCTCGGCGATCTTCTGGTCCTCGGCGGCGGTGCCGCCGGCGATGCCGAGGCCGCCGATGATCTCGCCGTCCTTCTTGATGGTGACGCTGCCCTCGGTGGCCATGATCGGCATGGCCGCGCCGGGGAGCTGGGAGAGCTGGGAGAAGAAGACGGGCTGGCTCTCCTGCCACTTCTTCAGCATGGTGCCGGGGCGCTGCATGATCGCGGCGGTGTAGGCCTTGGCGCGGGCGATGTCGGGGGTGAGGGGGCGCGCTCCGTCGGGACGGCGGATGGCGATCGGGAAACCGCCGGCGTCCACGACCGCGACGCTGACTGCCTTGCCGATCTCCTGGGCGCGCTGCTGGGCGGCGGCGAGGATCTCCTCGGCGGCGTCCAGGGTGAGGGTGGTCATGCGGCTTCCTTCGGTGGGGTCAGGGTGCGGCGCAGACGGGCGACGGCCGCGTTGTACTTCTGGGGTGTCTCCCAGTACATGGAGTGCGGGGCGCCTTCGACGATCTCCAGGTGCGATCCGGGGAGGAGTTCGTGGGCGCGGGTGACGGTCTTGACGCTCAGGACGGCGTCTTTCTCGCCCGCGAGGAAGGCGACCCGGACGCCCGAGTCCTGGATCTGCGCCAGGGTCGGGCCGTCGGTGTCGAGGTTGCGCAGGTCCTGCATCCTGGCGACGTTGAACGTGCCCATCTGCTGGAACAGGAAGGTCAGGTCGGCGCGCTCCCGCTGGAACGGCTGGGTGAGCAGCCGGTCGATCACCGGGAGTTTGACGGCCTCGGCCCGGTCGGCGGCGGCCAGCTCCTTCAGTTCCGGGTCGCTGATGCCGCCCAGGGAGTGGCCGAGGACCACGGAGGAGACCCGGTCGGGGCGGGCGAGGCCCGCCCGCAGCGCGGCGACCGAGCCGATCGACTGGCCGACGAGCATGACGTCGGTCAGCTCCTCGGCGTCCAGGACGGCGACCACGTCACCGGGGAAGTCCTGGCCGTCGAAGTCGGAGGAGTCGGACTTGCCGAAGCCGCGCAGATCGAGGGTGACGACCGTGAACTCCTCGCGGAGTGCGGCCACTTGCTGCCACCAGGCGGCATGGTGTCCGCCGCTGCCGTGCACGAACAGGATCGCCGGGCCGCTGCCGTGGCGCTCGTAGTAGATGGCGGTGCCGTCGGAGTCGGCGATGGGCATGAGATGAACTCCCGTAGGTGCAGCGTCAGTTCGGGCGCTTGGCGTGGTAGACGAGCTCGATCATGGTGTGGTCGGGGTCGTGGATGTAGCAGAACTTGGACTGGTTCTCGGGGCGCTGGACGGGCCGGGTGTGCCGGATGCCCAGCTCCTTCAGGTGCGCCAGGAACTCGTCCCAGTCGTCGACCTCGACGGCGAAGTGATAGGGCGCCATGCGCTCCATCTCCTCGACCGGGGTGAAGTGCAGATCGAAGTTGCCCCGGGTCATCAGCACCACACGGGTGTTGGACTTGGGCATGATCCGCTTCATCCCGAAGACCTTGGCGTACCACTCGGCGGTGCGGTCGGGGTCGGTGGTGGGGAAGTTGACGTGGTGGATGTAGCGGGGCGCGTTGCTCATGCTCGATTCCCTTCGCGTTGTACGGGGTTGGACAGCACACCGATGCCGCTGATCTCGATGTCCACGGTGTCGCCCGGCTCCAGCTGGCAGGTCGACTCGGCGCCCATCCACAGGACGTCGCCGGGGTGCAGGGTGAGGTGCCGGGTCATCTCGACGATGTGGTCGAAGGGGTCGTGGACCATGTCGCCGGTGCGGAACTCGGAGTGGACCTCGCCGTTGAGCCGCAGCGTCGTCGTCTGGGCGAGCGCGTCCACGTCCGTCTCGATCCAGGGGCCCATCGGCTTGAAGGTGTCGCTGTTCTTGGCGCGCCAGAAGGTGCGGTCCCGGTGCTGCCAGGTGCGGGCGCTGACGTCGTTGCCGATGGTCCAGCCGAAGACGGACTTGCGGGCCTCCTCGGGGGTGGCGTGCCGGAGCGTACGGCCGATGACGGCGACGAGTTCGGGCTCGGCCTCGAACCGGCCCTCCACCTCGGCCGGCTTGACGATCGGCGAGAGGTGCCCGGTGAGCGCGTTGTTGGCCCGGTAGCCGACCTCGGGCCGCTCCGGCGTCGCGGCTCCGGCGTGGGCGATGTGCCGGGGGTAGTTGTAGCCGACGGCGTAGAACACCGGCGGCACGACGGGCGGCAGCCATACGGCGGTGGCGCGCGCGACCGTGCCGATCACGTCCGGTTCGCCGGTGAGCGGGGACCCGGACAGCAGCTCCACGTCCTCCTCCCCCACCCGGCCCCAGACCGCCCGTCCCCCCACGGAGACCCGTGCGTACCTCATGGCGCCAGCAGGTGGGAGACGCGCTTGGTGACCAGGTAGGCGTCCAGCGCCTCCGGCCCGCCCTCACGGCCGTACCCGCTGTCCTTCACCCCGCCGGACGGGGCCTCGTGGACCGAGCCGCCGCAGTGGTTGAGGGACAGGATGCCGGCCTCCAGCTCGGCGGATAGCCGCTCGGCGGTGGCGGCGGAGCGGGTGAATCCGTAGGCGGCCAGGCCGTACGGCAGCGCGTTCGCGGTCGCCAGCGCCTCGTCCAGCTCGGCGAAGGGCACGACGGGCGCGAGCGGCCCGAAGGGCTCCTCGCGCATCAGCTCCGCGTCCGGCGGTACGTCGGTCAGGACAGTCGGCGCGAAGAAGTACCCGGGTCGGTCCGGGCGTTCGCCGCCGGTGAGGATCTTGGCGCCGCGGGCCGTGGCGTCCGCGGTGAGACGCTGCATGGACTGAAGCCGCCGCTCGTTGGCGAGCGGACCCATCGTGGTGCCCGCGTCGAGGCCGTCCCCGACCACCACGGCCTCCGCCGCCTTCACGAACTCGGCGGTGAACTCCTCGACGAGGCTCTCGTGGACGAGGAAGCGGCTCGGCGAGGTGCACACCTGTCCGGCGTTGACGAACTTGGCCTGGGCGGCCCTGCGGGCGGCCCGCACCGGGTCGGCGTCCGCGCACACGATCACCGGCGCGTGTCCGCCGAGCTCCATCAGGGACGGCTTCATGACCTCGCCCGCCGCGGCGGCGAGCAGCTTGCCGACCGGGACCGAGCCGGTGAAGGCGATCAGCCGGGTCACCGGTGATGCGATGAGATGGGCGGAGACCTCGGCGGGGTCGCCGAAGACCAGGTTGAGCACGCCGTCCGGCAGGCCCGCGTCCACGAAGCAGCGGACCAGCTCCATCGCGGTCGCCGGGGTCTCCTCCGAGGCCTTGATGACGATCGAACAGCCCGCCGACAGCGCCGAGGAGATCTTGCGCATCGGGCCGCCCGCGGGGAAGTTCCACGGCACGAACGCGGCGACGGGACCGATCGGTTCGCGCCGCACGGTCAGCAGGGTGCCGGGGGCGGACGGGACGATACGGCCGTACGCGCGGCGGGCGTCGTCGGCGTGCCAGCGCAGGGTGTCGGCGACCCGGCGGGCCTCGCCGGTGGCCTCCGCGAGGGGCTTGCCCTGCTCCAGGGTCATGATCCGGCCGACGGCGGCGGCCCGCTCGGTGAGCAGGTCGGCGGCGGTGTGCAGGATCGCGGTGCGCCGGGCTACGGGGGTGTCGCGCCAGCGCCGGAAGCCTTGCTCGGCGGCGGCGAGGGCGCGGTCCAGGTCGGCGGTGGTGGCGAGCGGGACCTCGCCGATGGTGGCCTCGGTGGCGGGGTTGACGATCGGGGCGGTACGTCCGGTGCCGCCCTGGCACCACTCGCCCGCTATGTGCATGCGGACGGCGGGATAGCCGTGGTCGGTGGTCATGGGTGGGTGCCCTCTCGGGGGTTCAGGAGGCTTCGCTGTCGCGGTTGGTGCGCAGCGCCCAGATGTGGTGGGGCGGGGTGGTCTCGTGGCGGCGGGTCTCGTAGGAGTCGTCGACCCGGTCCATGTCGGCGGCGTACTCGACGCGGCCGCCGCTCGGCGCGTGCAGGAAGCGAAAGACGTTGGAGCCGATGGTGTGCCGGCCGAGCCTGCGGGCCTCGCGCCAGCCGTGCTCGATCATGCGGTTGCCGCCCTCGATCACGTCGTCGAAGCCCGGCACCTCGTAGGCGATGTGGTTGACGCCCGCCTTGTCGGGGCGGTGGCACAGCAGCATGGTGTGCTGGTCGTCGTCCCCGGGGGCTTGCATGAAGACGCCCATCGGCTCGACGACGTCGGTGGGCCGGAAGCCGAGTCGCCCGGTGTAGAAGGCCACGGCGGCTTCCCGGCCCTCCTTGGGGATGTTGAGCGCCACATGGCACATCCGCAGCGGGCGGACCCGGGTGATCGCGTCCAGGGCGGTGTTCCACCGGTTCACGTTGCCCAGGGAGTTGGCCGGGCGGGGCGTGACCGGGGCCGGCTTGGGGCGGGCCAGGGTGAGGCCGACGCCTAAACCGGTCTCGTCCACGGTGTGGTGCACCCCGTCGGCGCTCTCCCGGGGCTTGTCCAGGGCGGTCACCAGCCGCGCCAGCTCCTCCTCGGTGTCCACGCCCCACACGACCTCGCGCAGGGTGGGGCCGTTCTCCACCGGCGGCGGGAGCGAGGGTCCCGGGCGGGTGTCGAGGTGGAGGGTCTGGCCGGTCAGCGTCTCGAACACGGCGTGTTCGTCGGTCCTTTCGACGAGGAACAGTCCGAAGTCGTCGTAGAACCGGACGCATTCGTCGAGGTCCTCGATGCTGTAGGTGACCGATTCGATTCTCTGGATTCCCATGGATTCCTCGTTTCGCGGGTCGCCAGTGAGCCTAGGTTTGGGGATCGCAGGGGCTCAACGCCCGTGCTCTACGGGTTGTGCAAACGTTTCTTGCGTCGGGCGAAAGGCGGGCTACGGCTGAATCACCGGAATCGGATTGCGCGAGAACCACTCGGTGAGGAATTCCAGGAACACGCTGATCTTGCGCGGGGCGGCCTGCCCGGGACCGTAGATGGCGTACAGCGGCCGGTCGGGTACGGCGAGTTCGGGGAGCAGGACCCGCAGCGCGCCGGAGACGAGGTCGTCGTAGGCCGGCCGCTGCGGGAGCAGGGCGATGCCGCGGCCGTGCACGGCGGCCTTCTGCAGGGCTAGGTAGGAGTTGGACGAGAAGGCCACGTTGCGGATCTTGTGCAGGGTGGAGGCGTGGCCGTGGCCGATCCGCCAGACGGGGTCGTTGACGTGCACGAGGCAGTCGTGGTGCGCGATGCCGTTCGGCTCGGTCAGCGGGCCGTTGCGGTCCAGGTACTCCTTGGACGCGCACAGCACGAACGGCAGCGAGGCGATCTTCTTGAGGCGGACGCTGGAGTCGCGCAGATCCCGGGTGTGGAAGGCGATGTCGAATCCGCTGTCGAGGAAATCGTAGGTACGGTCCGACATGCCGCCGAGTTCGAAGCGGACCTGGATTTTGGGGTGGGCCGCGGAGAACGCGGCTATGGCGTCCCCGAGGTCCAGACTCCCGATCCATTTCGGGCAGATGATGCTGAGCGTGCCCTCGGGCCGGTCGTGCAGCTGGGCGATTCCGGCGTCCTCCGCCTCGATCTCCTGGAGGATCCGGGCGGCGAATTCGGCATACCGCTGGCCCGGTTCGGTGAGGCTCACCGAACGGGCCGTGCGGTTGACGAGCCGTACCCCGATCTGCCGCTCCAGCTCGGCCACATGACGGGAGACCAGGGAGCCCGACGAGCCCAGCTTCTTGGCGGCCCCGCTGAAGCTGCCGACCTGTGCGACGGTGACGAAGCTGTGCATGAGAAGCAGACGGTCCATGGTTCCTCGGTTCCTCGGGGGCGGGCGAAGTAAGGGCACCCTAAGTGAAACGATCTCGTTCCATAAGGGGTGTGACCAGCCCTTTTTCCAGGGTCACTCGGCGCAGTAGGCGGGCGCCTGGTCGGCGTTGTCCTTCGTCACGAGGGTGAGCGGGGTGCGGGTCACCTTCTCGGCGCCCTTGGCCTTGTCGAGCAGCTTCACGGTGCTGTCCAGGGCGTTGGCGCCGGTGAGCTGGGCCGGGTTGGAGACCGTGCCGAGGAAGGTGCCGTCCTTGACGGCCTCGACACCGCGCTCGGTGCCGTTGTTCGTGACGATCTTGACGTCGGCCTTGGCCGCCTTGAAGGCGTTGAGGGCGCCGAAGGCCATCTCCTCGTTGGCGACGAAGACGTAGTCCAGGTCGGGGTGCGACTGGATCATGTTCTCCGCGACCTCCTGGGCCTTGGCGGGGCTGAACATGCCCGGCTGGTTGGCGACGACCTTCGCGGTCTTCGGGAGGTTGTCGGTGAAGCCGCCCACCAGGACGTCGGAGGCGGCGCCGGGCGCACCGGCGACCACACCGACCTGCACGTTCTTGCCGGCGGCGTCCTTCGCGACCAACTCGGCGTCCATCTTGCCGACCTCGGCGAGCGGGACGACCGAGGCGCCGAGCACGTCCTTCATGTCGTCCAGCAGCACCGAGGTGAGGAAGATCGGCACGTTCGCCGCCTTGGCCTTGGCTATGTCGGCCTCCAGGGCGTCCACGTTGACCGTCTGGACGATGACCGCGTCGACCCCGCGGGAGATCATGTCCTCGATGTTGGACAGCTCCTTGCCCGGGTCCTGGGTGGAGTTGGCGGTGTACAGCTCGACGCCCAGTTCCTTGGCCTTCGCCTCGATCGCGCCCTGGAGACAGGTGTGGAACTCGGTGTTGTTGCCGTTGACGAAGCCGATCGTGTAGTCGCCGTCACCGGCGGCGGTGCTCACCGTGTTCTCGTCCTTGGAGCAGCCGCTGAGCAGCAGCCCCGCTCCCACGGCGGTGGCGACGACGGCGGTGCGGTACCGGGAGGTGATTCTCATCGTGCGGTGCCTTTCGTGTCGGACGTGCGGTTCAGTGGGCCGAGTGGCGGGACTTCTGGAGCTGGTTGGCGATCGCGGCGATCACCAGGACCGTGCCGACCGACACCGGCTGGTAGAAGGAGGAGATCTGGAGCAGGTTCAGCGAGTTGGCGACCACGCCGAGCAGGACGACGCCGAGGATCGTGCCGACGACCGTGCCCCGGCCGCCCTCCAGCGCCGTACCGCCGATGACGACCGCCGCCACGGCGCTGAGCTGGAGCATCAGTCCGCCGCCGGGGCTGGGGCTGCTCGCCACCAGACGGGACAGGAGCATGACGCCGGCGAGGCCGGACAGGGCGCCGGCACCCGCGTACAGCAGGAGCTTGTTGCGGTTGACGCCGATGCCGCTGAGCCGGGCGACGTGCTCGTTGCCGCCGATGGCGAACAGATCGCGGCCGTACGTCGTGTACTTCATGACCACGGCGGTCAGCGCGAGGACGATCAGCGCCAGCCAGGTCAGGTTGGGCAGTCCGATGAAGTAGCCGGCGCCCAGGTCGGACAGCGCGTCGCCGCCGGAGACGGTCTTGCCGTCGAGGATGACGAGCTGGACGCCGTCCAGGATGGTGGCGGTGGCCAGCGTGACCACGAAGGGCGCGACCTTGGTGTAGGTGATGACCAGCCCGTTGACCAGGCCGATCGCCATGGCGAGGGCGATGCAGGCGAGGATCGTGACGGCGACCGAGCTGCCGTTGTGCAGGAGTTGGGCGGCGAAGGCGGCGACGACGTAGACGTTGCTGCCCATGGAGAAGTCCATGCCGCCCGCGGTCATCACCAGGGTGAGGGCGGCGGCGATGACGGCCGTGATGCTGACCTGCCGCAGCACGTTGATCAGGTTGTCCTGGGTCAGGAAGGCGTCGCTCTGGGTGGCGGTGAAGCCCGCGACCAGGACCAGCACCAGGATCAGGCCCAGGTGCGGGATCCGCTGCACGCCGGCGAGGAGGCCGCCCTTGGCGCTCTCCTGGCGCGGAGCGGGCTGCTCCACCTCGGGGGCCGTCGTCTTCAGGCTCATGAGTTGTTCCCTCCCAGGGCGGTCGCGACCAGTTCGTCGCGGGTGATGCGGGCGATGTCGTGCTCGGCCACGACGCGGCCGGAGCGCACGACGACCGCCCGGTCGGCCAGGCGCATGACCTCCTCGGCGGAGGAGGAGGCGAGCAGGACCGCCACGCCCCGGCTCGCGAGGTCGTCGATGATCGTGTGGATGTCGGCCTTGGCGGCGACGTCCACCCCGTTGGTGGGGTCTTCCAGGAAGACCGCGGCGGGCGCTGTCTCCAGCCACTTGGCGAGCAGCACCTTCTGCTGGTTGCCGCCCGACAGCGCGCCGATGGCCGGGTTGCGGGCCAGGGTGACCACGCCGTAGGTGTCGCGGCGCGGGGCGGCGCGGCGGGTCTGCTCGGCCTCGCGGTGCAGCCGGTGCCGGTCGAAGCGGTCGCTGGCCAGCATCAGGTTCTCGTCGACCGAGAGGCCGGGGATGATGCCGAGGTTGCGGCGGTCGCCGGTCACACAGCGCAGTCCGCTGCGCAGCGAGTGCCGTACCTTGCCCAGCGGTACCGGGCGGCCGTCCACGAGGAGTTCGCCGGAGTCGGGGCGGACCCGGCCGGAGAGCAGGTCGAAGAGGTAGGACTGGGCGTCGCCGGCCGCGCCGAGCACGCCGACCACCTCGCCCCGGCGGACCTCGACGCCGAAGTCGCGGATGAAGCGGCCGCGGCCCAGGCCCCGGACCTCCAGGCCGACCTCGTCCTTGGGCGCGGGGCGGGTCGGGCGGTGCGAGACGACGTCCCGGCCGACCATGTGCCGGACCAGGCCCGGTCCGTCGAGGTCGTCGACGCCGCCGGTGTGCACGACCCGTCCGTCGCGCATCACGGTGACCCGGTCGGCGATGTCCAGGACCTCGTCGATGTAGTGCGAGATGTAGACGATGGCGATGCCCTCGTCGCGGAGCCTGCGCACCAACTCCTTGACCTGCTCGGCCGCGTGGGCGCCCAGACAGGCGGTGGGCTCGTCGAGGATGAGGACCCGGCCGCCGCGGCGCACCTCGCGGGCGACCTCGACCATGGTCTGCTCGGCCACGGTAAGCGCCCCGGCCGGCTGTTCCACGTCGAGGTGGATGCCGAGGTCGCGCAGCGCCCTGCGGGCCTCCTCCTTCACGGTGGACCAGCTGACCCGGCCGCCTTTGACGGGCAGCACGCCGAGCAGGACGTTCTCGGCGACGGTGAGCCCCATGACGAGTTCGCGGCGCTGCGGCACGAAGGAGATGCCGAGCCGCCGGGCCTGCCGCATGGTCAGCGAGCGGTGGGCGTGGCCGTCGATGTCGACGGTGCCCCGGTCGGGCTGGTGGACCCCGGCGAGGACGTGCACGAGGGTCGACTTCCCGGCGCCGTTCATGCCCATCAGGGCGTGCACCTCGCCGGGGTTCAGGTCGAGGCCCACGTCCTTGAGCGCGGCGGCGCCGCCGAAGCTCTTGGTGACGCCCCGGACGCGGACCACGGCTGAGGGGCTCACGGCGTCGCCTCGGGCACGACCCGTGCGTAGCCGCGGACGTCCGGGAACGGCGGTTCCTTGTCGGCCTGGAGGTCCACCTGGAAGGCGTTCAGGCACATGCCGAGCATGGTGAAGTTGCCGAGGGCGCCGATGGTGTCGACCAGGCCCTTGGGGCCGAAGTGGGCGAGGGCGTCGGCGAAGGTCTCGTCGGAGACGAAGTGGTCCTCCAGGACCTCCCGGCAGAACCGGTAGAAGGCCTGGTCCGCGGGGCTGTCGAAGACGGCCTCGCGCTTCTCGGCGACGGCCCGGACCGCCTCCTCGGGGATCCCGGCCTCGATCGCCTGGTGCACATGGGCGTTCCAGGAGTACTGCGCGTCCCAGTTCCGGGCGGCCATCAGCAGGCTCAACTCGCGCAGATGCTTGGGCAGGGAGCAGTCGAAGCGGGCGAACGCCCCGAGGGACTCGGCCCGTTCGCACATCTCCGGGCTGTGCAGCCAGACCCGGAACGGACCGCGGACGGCGCCGCGGCGGCCGGCGATCCGGGCGGCCAGCTCCTGCTGCCGCGGATCCATTTCCTCTTGGCTGAGAACGGGGAGCCTCATGTGGCCGATACCTGCCTTTTCTTTCCGGCACGTTGCGGGCACGGAACGAGTCGCCGTGCGATGCCAGGCGACGCTACAGCCGGGTCCGGAAAGCTCACCCCTCCCGGAGCGCAAGGTAAAACTGCACGCCGGAGGGCACCCATTTCGCGGGGGCGCGACCTACCGTCGGTTGCCTGGAACCAGGTGACGGAGAGGAACCCCCGGATGACCACGATCATCAAGGTCGCGTCGGTGCCGCTGCTGGACCGCGGCGGAGCCGTCGTGACGACACCGCTGATCACCACGCCCTCGGCGGGCGGCGAGAATAGGATCACCAGCGGGATGAGCGTGTACCCGGTGGGCTCCGGTGCCCCCCTTCACTCGCACAACTGCGACGAGCACGTGACGATCCTCGAGGGTGAGGCGGAGGTGGTGGTGAACGGCGAGGCGACGAAGCTGGAGCAGTTCGACACCACGTACATCCCGTCCCCGATCCCCCATCTGTTCCGCAACATCGGCGACCGCCCGTTGCGCATCCTGTGGGTGTACTCCTCGGGCCATGTCACCCGCACCTTCACCGAGACCGGCCGGACGGTGGAGCATCTGTCGGCCGAGGACCAGATGGGCTGAGGCGTCAGCCGGCGCCGTGGCGCCGGGCGGCGAGGACCTCGTGCGCCGAGCCCTCCAGCAGCAGGGCCCCGACCTCCTCGCCGTCGCGGTGCAGCCGTACCCGCGGCACGTCGACGATCACCCGCAGTTCCGGCCACGGATCCGCCAGAGCACTGCGGACCGCTCCCGCCACTGGATGCCGAGCGTCGTCACCCGCACCTGGTACCGCGGACCCTGGTGGAGGTCGGGCGGGGTGTACTCGGTGCATGGCGGCCTGACCGGGTAGGCGCCGAGCCGCATGAACAGCGGGACGTCCTGACCCTCCCGGCATATGCCCGCCCCCCTTATGTGACGCCGGACGCCGGTCACCGCTCTCCTCGCGGTGACCGGCGTCCGTCGCTGTCAGTGGGTGGTGACCAGCTCCTGCGGGGCGCTGTCGGCCGGGGTCTTCCGTCCGCCGCGCAGAGCGGCGATGCCGATGAAGACCATGGACGACAGTCCGGCGAGCGCGAAGGCGGTGAAGCCCCAGTCGCCGTTGTTCGCCGCCAGCAGCTGACCGCCGAGCCAGGGCCCGAAGACGGCACCGAAGCGGCCCATGCCGGAGGTCCAGCCGACGGCGGTGGCGCGGTTCCCGGGGTTCGAGCGGATCGAGACCGTCGCGTAGATCATCGTCTGGGCGCTGTTGAGGAACACACCGGTGAGGAAGACGACCGTCATGGTCACCGCGAGCGGCATGTGGACGCTGAGCAGGAAGACCCCGGCGGCGGTGAGCGCGAACCAGATCGCCGAGATGCGCGGGGCACCGAAGCGGTCGGCGGCCCGGCCCGCGACCAGCATGCCCACGATGCCGCCGAGGTTGAAGACGACCACGAAGGTCAGCGCGGAGCCCAGCTCGTAGCCCTCGGCGCGCATCAGGGTGGGCAGCCAGGTGGCGACGCCGTAGACCAGCAGCAGTCCGCCGAAGGAGGCGCACCAGTACAGCAGGGTCTGGATCCACTCGCCGCCCCGGAAGAGGCCCATCAGGTTGGCCCAGCGGTCGGCGGCGCCCGCCTTCTCGGACTTGGCGGCGGGGAGTTCCACGTCGTAGCGGGCGGCCAGGGCGCGGGCCTCGTCGGTGCGGCCCTTGGCGACCAGGAAGCTGAGGGACTCGGGCAGGAACTTGGCGAGCACCGGGGCGAAGAGCAGCGGGAGCACGCAGACCCAGAAGGCGGCACGCCAGCCGGCCGGCTCGATCAGCCACTTGGCGACGTAGGCGGAGAGGATGCCGCCCGCGTGGTGGGCGGTCATCAGCAGGCCGATGATGATCGCGCCGCGGCCGCGCGGGGCGTAGTCGGACACCATGCTGATCGCGGTGGGGAGCAGTCCGCCGAGGCCGACGCCCGCGAGGGTGCGGCCGAGGCCGAAGACGGCGACGGAGTCGGCGATCGCGCAGACCCCGGAGGCCAGCGAGAACAGGACCACGCAGGACACCATGAGCTTCTTGCGCCCGATCCGGTCCGCCACGGTGCCCGCGGTGAGGGCGCCGACCAGCATGCCGAAGGTGGCGTAGGAGCCGAGGTCACCGGCCTGGTCGGGGGTCAGGCCGAAGGTCTTGGTCTCCAGCAGGTGCGGCAGCACCGAGCCGTAGATGAACATGTCGAGGCCGTCGAAGAGCACGGCCAGCCAGCACAGACCGACGACCAGGAAGGCCAGTCTGCTGCCGCGGGCGGATGGAGCGAGGGGGGACATCTTTGTTCTTCCTCTCGTGCGGGGTGCGCTAGACGCTAAGGAGCCGTACCGAAAGAGTCAACGTTTTTGTCAACAATCTCATCGACAATCTCGCGGGCAGCCTCGTCGCTGCCGGTACGGCTCCTCACGCGCCCCTCTCACGCGACCGGCGGGGTCCCGTGGGTGTGGAACGACTCGATGGTCTTCAGGCCCCAGGCCTGCCCCTTCTTGCGCTCCTCCTCGGTCCAGGTGATCAGCGGCCAGTCGGGCGCCAGCACCAGCCGGGTGAGCGGGTTGCACAGCTCGATCCGGTTGCCGCCCGGCTCGTAGACGTAGAGGAAGAACGTCTGCTGGATGGCGTGCTTGTGCGGTCCCGTCTCGATGAACACCCCGCTGTCGATGGCCAGATCGGCGGCGCGCAGCACGTCCTCGCGGGTGTCGGTGGCGAAGGCGATGTGGTGCAGCCGTCCGGTGGAGCCGGTCCAGTCCGAGGTGTAGACGACGTCGTACGACTTGTTCGTGTACGTCAGCCAGCGCGCCGCGATCTTCCCGGTGTCGAGCCGGATCTGCTCCGTCGGCCGGGCGCCGAGCACGTTCTGCTGGAACTCGGCGTTGGCGAGCACGTCGGCGGCGAGGAAGTTGACGTGGTCAAGCCGCCGTACGCCCACGCCCCGGTTGGGCTTGGCCTGCGGCTGGTTCTTCAGCGCGGGCCGCAACTCCTCGGGGGCTTCGTAGTGTTGGCTCTCCCAGTACAGGGCGTGCTCATGGCCGTCCGGGTCGGTGGTGACGTAGAGCTTGCCGAGGCCGGGTTCGTCCTCGACCCAGTGTCCGGTCCCGCCGGCCTCCTCGACCGCCCGCACCCGGCGCCGCAGCGCCTCCTCGCTGGAGGTGCGCAGCGCGAGCCGGCCGAGGCCGGGATGTTCGCGGGCCGTGAGGACGAGACTGTGGTGCTCGTAGTCGTCGAAGGTCCGCAAATAGACGGCTTCGCCGATCTGCTGATTGACCGTCAGGCCCAGATAGTCGGTGAAGAAGGCGACGCTGGCGTCCAGATCGGGCGTGAACAGCTGGGCGTGGCCGATGTGGGCGATGTCGCCGAGCGGCGGAGTCATCCTTGACCTCCAAGGGGTTGTGCGGCGACGGCCCTGGGGAAGACGGTGCCGTCGAAGATCTTGCGGGCCGTGCGGACCACGGCGGTGCGGCGGGCGGACGGCAGGCCGTCGGCGGCGGTGCCGAGGCTGCTCTCGATGTCCAGGAAGCCCGTGGGGTGTTCGATCCGGACCCGGTCGCCGCCGGGGTCGAGGCGGGCGAGGCCCTCCCCCACACCGCCGTCGATCCGCAGGCCCGCGGCCACGCTGGCCGCGCCCAGCACCCCGATGGAGGTGTGGCAGCGCACGGGGATGAAGGTGCGGGTGCTGACGGCGCCGCCGTGCCGGGGCGGGGCGAGCAGGGTCAGCTTGGGGACGGTGGTGTCGGAGACGTCACCGAGGCCCATGAGGCGGCCCGCCCGCAGCCGGATCCGCCGCAGCCGGTCGGCGAGTTCGGCGTTCTCCTCCAGTTCCCGGGGCGACTCGTAGCCGGTGACCTTGAGCGCTGTGGCCTCGATCAGGACCGTCGGCATGCCGTTGTCCACGCAGGTCACGTGCACGCCGTCGATCTCGTCCCGGGCGCGTCCGGTGGGCAGCAGGGCCGAGGCGCCCGGCGGGAACTCGATCACCACGGGGGCGGCCGTCCCGGGCACGCCCGAAATCTCGGCGTCCCCGGTGTAGTCGACCCGTCCGCCGGGGCTCGGGAAGGTCGCCGTCGCGTAGTCACCGCTGTTGACCATGCGGATCCGGACGGCGGTCTCCTCCTCCCCCGCCGGGACGAGCCCGCGTTCCACGGCGAACGGGCCGATCCCCGCGAGGATGTTGCCGCAGTTCTGACGGTCGCTCACCTCTGGCCGGTCGACGGCGACTTGGAGGAAGAGGTAGTCGACATCGGCGTGCGGGTCGGCCGACGGCGACACCACGGCCACCTTGCTGGTCAGCGGATGAGCCCCGCCGAGCCCGTCGATCTGCCGTTCGTCCGGGCTGCCCATGATCCGCAGCAGCAGCTCGTCCCGGGCGGCCGGTTCGGCGGGCAGGTCGTCGGCGAGGAAGTAGGCACCCTTGGAGGTGCCGCCGCGCATCAGCAGACAGGGCACCTCGTCGGTCACGGCCGCTCTCCCTCGTACTCCTCGTACGTCCGGTACTCGACGCCGAGGGACTTGAGCTTCTCGCGCAGGCCGTAGCGGTCCAGGCCGAGCTGGCCGTCGAGGAAGGCGGCCCGGGTGGCGGCCTCCTTGGCCTCCCGGGCCTCGGACTTCTCCACCGTCTCGCGCACGCGCTCACGCGGGACGACCACGACTCCGTCGTCGTCGGCGAGGATCGCGTCACCGGGGCGGACCACCTGGCCGTCGATGGCGATCGGCACGTTGACCGAACCGCCCGTCGCCTTGACCGTGCCCTGCGAGGAGACCGCCCGGGACCAGGCGGCGAAGTCCATGTCCCGCAGCTCCTGGGTGTCGCGGATGCCGGTGTTCAGCACGACACCGCGCACGCCCCGCTGCTGGAGAGCGGTGGCGAACAGCTCGCCGAACAGGCCGTCGGTGCACGGCGAGGTGGTGGTGACGACCAGGATGTCGCCCTCGCCGCACTGCTCCACGGCCGCATGGATCATGAGGTTGTCGCCGGGCCAGCTCAGCACGGTGACCGCGGTGCCGGCGACCCGTACGCCCTGCTGGACAGGCCGGATCTCCGGGCCCAGCAGGCCCGTTCGCCCCATCGCCTCGCTGACGGTGGCCACGCCGTACGCGGCCAGCGCGTCGACGTCCTTCAGTTCCGCCTTCGGCGGTCCGGTGACGATCACGCCGCTCATGCCAGCTCCTTCGCGATCTGCGGGAAGGGGCGCATGTACGCCTCGGCCATGGTCTTGTGGGCGAGGCCCAGGTTGGGGCCCGCGTTGCGCTTGAGCTGGACGCCCCGGCGGACGGCGAGGTCGGTGTAGTAGTCCCACAGGTGCTGCTGGGCGCCGAGGCACTCCATCGCCTTGCGCTTGGTCTCCCAGACCTCGGTGATGTCGAGGAGCACCTCGGGCCGGAAGCCGCTCATCTCCGGCTGGTGCGGCTCGAAGTAGAAGACGGGCGGGGCGCCGATGATGTCTCCCTCGCCGGGGTAGCCGATGGCCTGGGCGAGGATCCGGGCCTCCAGCGCCATCCGGTTGGCGGCCGGGTGGTCGCCGTTGTACGGGTCCTCGGTCGGGTGGGTGAGGACGACATCGGGCTGCGTGTCGCGGTAGACGGCGACGAGCTGGTCGGTCAGCTCGGCGGTCGGGACCAGCGGGTAGTCGCCGGCGTCGAAGAAGCGGACCTCGGCGCCGAGGGTGGCGGCGGCCCGCTCGGCCTCGTCCCGCCGTATCGCCTTGATCTCGTCCAGCTTCCTGCCCTCGCGCCACGCCTTGGCGGACTCGCCGCGCTCGCCGAAGGTCAGACAGGCGATGGTGACCTTCTCACCGCGTGCGGCGGCCAGGGCGATGGCACCGCCGGCCCGCCACACGAAGTCCCCGGCATGCGCGGTGATCACCAGTGTCGAACGTGGGGCGGCGGGCGCGCCTGACTGCGTCATTGCTGAAATCTCCTTGGAGTGGACAGGTGGGCGCCCGCCGCGTGCGACTAATCGCGCAGCGCCTCGATCACGCTGCTGAGGTGGGCGCGGACGGCCGTCTCGGCCGCCTCGGGGTCCCTGGCCCTGATCGCCTCGATCATCGCCAGGTGCTCGTTCAGGGACTGCTGCGGACGCCCGGGCCTCAGTGCCAACTGGAAGCGGTGGCGGACCAGTTGGGCGTTGAGCCGCTCCAGCAGCTCCAGCGCGGTGCGCTGGCCGGAGAACTCCCGGATCCTGGTGTGCAGTTCATGGTTGAGGTCGGAGTAGGTGACCGGCTCACCGGCGGCCACGGCCTTGGTCATCGCCGTGCCCAGCTCGGTGAGTTCGACCAGCTGCTCGTCGCTCGCCGCCACGGCCGCCTTCGCCGCGCAGAGTCCTTCGAGGACCATGCGGCACTCGGTGATGGCGACCGCTTCCTCCACCGTCACGACCCGGACCCGCGAGCCGCGGTTGCGGATCCGCTCGACGAGGCCCTGGGCCTCCAGATCGATGAGCGCGGCACGGATGCTCGCCCGTGTCACACCGAACTGCTCGGCGAGTTCGTTCTCCACCAGCCGCTGTGCCGGTGCCATCTCGCCGTGCAGGATCGCCTGCCGCAGCCGCGCGAGCGCGTGCTGTTTGGCCTGCTCCCCGGTGCTCGGACGGGCTTCTTTCGGCATCGTTGCCCTCCCTGAGTGAGTGCCTGTCGAACCTAAATCTAGCCAGACAAGATTGTCAACAATTTTGTCCGACACATTGAAGGCAACATGGCCCGGGATGAAGTCCGAGGACTGAGAGGACTGAGGAGCCGGGGCTCAGGGCATCTCGTACGACGCCGGCGGCTCCCCCTCGTACGCCCCGCGCAGCACCCTCAGCACCCCGTCCGTCGTCACCGGGCGGGGATTGATTGAGCTCTCGCCCACGGTCTGGGCGGCGGCATGCTCCAAGTCGGCTTCGGACAGGCCGAGTTCGGCGAGGGAGCGCGGTGCGCCCAGGCGCCTGGGCAGCTCCCACAGGGCGTGCGGGGCGTCCTCGGTGTCGAGGGCGCGGGCCACCGCGGCGGCGGCCTCGGGGGCGGCGGGGCTGTTGTGGGCGAGGACGTGCGGCAGCACCAGCGTGTGGGTCTCGGCGTGCGGCAGCCCGTAGGAGCCGCCGAGGACATGGCAGAGCTTGTGGTGCAGGCCCATGGTGGCGGCGCCCAGGCTCGCCCCGCACAGCCAGGCCCCGTACAGGGCCCGGCCGCGGGCCTGGAGGGACTCGGGCTCCGCGGCCACCGCGGGCAGGGCCCCGGACATCACGCGGATGCCCTCCTCGGCCGTCAGCGCGGTCAGGGGCGAGGCGTCGGGCGCGTACAGGGCCTCCACCGCGTGCGCGATGGCGTTGACACCGCTGGTCACGGAGAGCGGCACGGGCAGGGAGAGGGTCAGCTCGGGGTCGTAGACGACGCTGCGCGGCTGGACGACGGGGTCGCGGCCGGTGCGTTTGACGCCGTGCTCGGTCAGGCCCCAGACGGGCGTCATCTCCGAGCCGGAGTAGGTCGACGGCACCGCGATCAGCGGCAGCCCGGTGCGCAGCGCGACGGCCTTGCCGAGGCCGATCGAGGAGCCGCCGCCGACCGCGACGCACCCGTCGGCGCCCGCCGCGCGCGCCGCCTCCACGGCCCGGCCGGCCACCTCCACGGGGACGTGCATCCGCGCCTCGGCGTGCACCCCGGCACAGAGCGCGCCGAGGGAGTCCGCGACGGCGTGCGCGGTGTCGGCGCCGCGCGGCCCGGAGAGCACCAACAGCCTCCGCAGGCCCAGGCGCCGGGCCTCGCCGGGCGTCGCGGCGGTGGCGGCGCCGGGGCTCAGCACGATCCGGGCGGGCGGGTACTCATGGGTGAATGCGAGGGCTTCCGGGTCCTTCACGATCGCTCCACACAAGGTCGTCGTACGCGTCATTTGATCAGCGCGTTGGCCACCACTACGCCTACCCCGAGGAGCGCGTCCCCCAGCCCGATCAGGATCGCGGCGGGCCACGAGCGGCCGGCCCAGCGGGCCGTGACGAGGCCCAGGGTGAACAGCAGGACGATGTTCAGGGCGAACGCGGGGTACTCCACGCCGTTCGCCGGCCACCAGCCCCAGCCGGCGCCCGCCAGGATCACCAGCGTGGGCAGCACCGCCGTGACCAGGGGCCACTCCTCGGCGAGCGCGCGCAGGGCGTCCCAGCGGCGGTGCGGGGAACGCTCGGCGATGTAGTGGGCGTAGCCGTGGGCGAGGGCGGAGGCCAGTGCGGTCACCAGCAGCCAGAGGGCGTCGTAGCGGCGGCGGGCCTGGGAGGCGTGGCCGTACTGGGTGAGGGCGGCGACCATCGAGCACGCGAGGACGGAGCCGTAGACACCGCCGAACAGGACGGCCTCGCGGGTGTCGTGCCCCCTCGGTCGCGCGCCGACGGCCTCGGTGTCCTGCGTCATGCCCTCCACGATCACCCGGCCCGCCCGGCCCCGCCAGTCGCGACGAAGTGTCCTGCCACCAGGGCCGATACCGCACACTCTGTCGACGGCCGTGATCCACTCCCGCTGGTTAGGGTCCTGCCATGAGCCACAGTTTCGTTGTCCACGTCCCCGACGCCGAGCTCGAACCCGAGCCGCTCGACCCGGCGCAGATCGTCTCCGGCACCCCCGAGGTGACCGGCAAGGTCGTCTGGGAGTCGGCCGACGGGCGGCAGCTCCGCGGGGTCTGGCAGATCACCCCGGGCGTGGTCACCGACACCGAGGCGGACGAGCTGTTCGTGGTGCTCAGCGGCTCCGCCACCATCGAGGTCGAGGACGGCCCGACGCTGGAGGTGGGGCCCGGCGACCTGGCCGTACTGCGCGCGGGCGACCGTACGACCTGGACCGTGCACGAGACCCTGCGCAAGGCCTACGCCATCAGTCTGTGAGCGGCGGGGCCGTCGTGCCGCGGATCTCCAGGGCGGGGGCGGCCAGTCGGATCCGGCCCGGAGTCTCGGGGCGGTCGAACCGGTCGAGGAGGCAGCGGGCGGCGCGCCGGCCGACGTCGTGGCCGGCGCCGTCCACCGTGGTCAGCCACACGTGCCGCAACCGGGAGATGCTCGTGTTGTCGTAGCCGACGACGGACAGGTCGCGCGGGACCTCCAGGCCCAGTTCCCCGGCCGCCGAGAGCGCGCCGACGCAGGCGATGTCGTTGACGGCGAACACGGCCGTCGGCCGGTCGGGGCGGCCGAGCAGCCGCACCGTCGTGCGGTAGCCGCCCTCCTCGGTCATGTCGCTCGGCTCGACCCGCGCGGTGTCCGCGAGGCCGTGCGCGCGCATCGTCTCCTCGAAGCTGCGCCGGCGCAGCTCGCCGACCGCGCCGTAGCCCGCGATGTGCGCGATCCGGCGGTGGCCGAGGCCGATGAGGTGCTCGGTGACGAGCCGGGCGCCGTGCTCGTCGTCCCCCGCGACGACGTCGACCCGGGGCGGCACCGCCTCACGGGCGCCCGCCACGACCACCGGCATCCGCTCGGCGACGGCTCCGAGCGCGGCCGGATCCGGCAGGGTGCCGACCACGACGAGGCCGTCCACGCGCAGGTCGAGGAAGGGCTCGGCCGGGTCCTGGCCGGTACGGCGGTTGAGCCGGGCGTCGGCGAGCAGCATGTGCAGGCCGTTGTCGTGCAGCAGGGAGTTGAGCCCGTCGAGCAGGTCCACGAACCAGGGGTTGCGCAGGTCGTTCAGGAGGACCCCGACGGTCCGGGTGCGGCGCTCGCTGAGGCTGCGGGCGGCGGTGTTGGGGCGGTAGCCCAGTTCCCGCACGGCCCGCAGCACGGCCTCCCGCCGCTCCGGCCGCACCTGTCCGGAGCCGCGCAGCACCAGCGAGACCAGGGACTTGGAGACGCCGGCCCGTTCGGCCACGTCACGGATCGTCGGCGGTCTCATGTCCTGGACCGTTCCACGGTCGCCACGGGCTTGTCAAAGGGTTGACATCGGGCGGAAACGGCACTCAGGGTGGGTCGGACAGGTTCTGGACCGGTCCAAAGAAGGGCTGTCATGGTGGATGCGCTCGGGGTCGCCGTCGTCGGATTCGGCTGGATGGGCCGGGTGCACACCCAGGCCTACGCCCGCGTCCGCCACCACTACCCGCGGCTCGCCGTGCGTCCGGAGCTGGTCACGGTCGCCGAGGAGGTGCCGGGCCGGGCCGAGGAGGCCGCCGCGCAGTTCGGCTTCGCCTCCACCACGCGTGACTGGCGCGAGGTGGCCGCCGACCCCCGGGTCCGGGCGGTCAGCGTCACCGCCCCGAACTTCCTGCACCGCGAGATCGGCGTCGCCATGGCCGAGGCGGGCAAGCACCTGTGGATCGAGAAGCCGGTGGGCCTGAGCGCCGAGGACGCCCGCGCGGTCGCCGCCGCGGTCACGAAGGCCGGGGTGCGGGGCTCGGTCGGCTTCAACTACCGCAACGCCCCCGCCGTGGAGGCCGCCCGCGACCTGATCGGCTCCGGGGAGATCGGCACGGTCACGCACGCGCGCGTGCGGCTCTTCAGCGACTACGCCGCCCATCCCGAGTCCGCGCTCACCTGGCGCTACGAGCGCGAGCGCGGCGGCAGCGGAGTCCTCGGCGACCTCGCCTCGCACGGTGTGGACCTGGCCCGCTTCCTGCTCGGGGACCTCGCCTCCCTCGTCGCCGACACGGCGGTCTTCCTCACCGAGCGGGCCCGCCCGACCGGCGCCACCGCCGGTCACTCCCGGGCGGCGGGCGGCGTACTCGGCCCGGTCGAGAACGAGGACTTCGTCAGCTGCCTGATCCGCTTCGCCTCCGGCGCCCGCGGTGTGCTGGAGGCCTGCCGGGTCTCGGTCGGCGAGCAGAACAGCTACGGCTTCGAGGTGCACGGCACCAGGGGCGCGGTCTTCTGGGACTTCCGCCGGATGAACGAGCTGGGGGTCAGCCGCGGCACGTCGTACCAGGACCAGCCGGTCAGCACGGTCTACGTCGGCCCGGGCGACGGCGAGTTCGGCGCGTTCCAGCCCGGCGCCGCGAACGCCATGGGCTACGACGACCTGAAGGTCGTGGAGGCCTACCGCTTCCTGCGCTCGATCGCCGAGGACCGGCCCTACGGTGCCACGCTCACGGACGCCGTGCGGGCCGCCGAGGCGCTGGACGCGATGGCCCGCTCGGCGGAGTCCGGCGGCTGGGTCGACCTGCCCTGAACCGGTCGATCTCGCCTAGCCGGTCGGCATGTTGTAGGGCGTCACCACCTGGATCGCGGACGGCAGCGCGGGTCCCGCGGGCGGCAGCGCGCCGTGCGCCCGCATGACGTGGTGGCAGGCCTCCCGCAGGTCCTGGCGCAAGTCGTGGTGGAGGACCACGGACAGCCGCTCCTCGCGCAGCAGCCGGGTGTTGTCGTGGTCGAGGTCGTGCGCGATGAACACCGCGCACTCGCGGCCGAGGTCCGCGAAGGCCCGCAGCGTGGCGATGTTGCCGCCGCCGATGGAGTAGACGGCCCGGATCTCCGGGTCCCGGACGAGGGCCGCCCGGACGAGGTCGTACTGGGTGGCGTCCAGGCCCTGTCCCTCGGCGATCTCCACCAGCGCGCGCTCGGGATGGCGGGCGCGCATGGCGCTGCGGAAGCCCATCTCACGCTCCTCCTCGTTGCGGAAGAAGCCGCTGGAGAGGCTGGTGAGCACATTGCCGGGCCGGTCGCCGAGCCAACGGCCCATGAGGTACGCGGCGGTCGCCCCGGCGGCCCGGTTGTCGATGCCCACGTAGGCGAGGCGCGGGGTGGAGGGCAGGTCGGTCACCAGGGTCACCACCGGGATGCCCGCCTCCGTCAGCCGGCTGACGGAGGCCGCGACCTCGGGGACGTCCGGCGCCTTGAGGATCACGCCCTGCGAGCCGCGCCGGGCGATCCGGTCCAGGGTCCGGGTCAGCTCCGCGGCCGGTCCGGTCTCCCGGAAGTGGAAGCGCGAGCGCACCACCGCCGGGTGCAGGGACGGCAGTTCGGCCTCCAGGGCGGCCCGTACGGCGGTGCTGAACCGCTCGGGGGTCTGCATCACGATGTCGACCATGAAGGTACGGCCGACCAGCCGGACCTGGGTGCGCTGCCGGTCCAGATCGGCGATGGCCTGGCGGACCTCGCGCGCGGTGCTCTCCCGCACCCCGCCCCGGCCGTTGAGCACCCGGTCCACGGTGGCCTCGCTCAGACCGGCCTGCCGTGCGATCTCCCGGATCGGGAACGGGTGGCCCATGCCGCTGCTCCTTGAGGGGTTTTTGATGGATGCCTGCTGGTTGTTCGACGGCTTTGTCCTGACAAGAATGACAGCGCTGAGCCGCCCCTGTCACCGAGAGGACGCCGATGTCCTTCACCTCCTGGCTGTCCCCCGACCTGGGCGCCTTCCGCACGCTCGTGGAACGGACCACCGACCCCGCCGACTACCCCCACGCGGTCGCCGTGGAGCAGGGAGTGCTCGTCTACGAGGGGACCGTGCCGGACGCCGAACTGGTCCGCGCGCTCACCGACGGCCCCGGGGTCGTGGTCTTCCGCCGCGCGTTCGACGAGCCGTCCGTGGACCGGCTCACCGAGGTGTTCGAGGCCCTGATCGCCGAGCAGCGGGCCTCGGGCGCGAGCGCCGGGGACCACTTCGCCACGCCGGGGGCCAACGACCGGGTCTGGAACGCGCTGGAGAAGGCGGCCCTGCGCGATCCGGAGGCGTTCGCCGACTACTACGCGAACGACGTGCCGGCCCAGGTCTCGCGGGCCTGGCTCGGCCCCGGCTACCAGGTCACCTCGCAGGTCAACGTCGTCAACCCGGGCGGCGCCGCGCAGACCGCGCACCGCGACTACCACCTCGGTTTCCTCTCCGACGCCACCGCTGCCGCCTACCCGGCGCACGTCCACCGTCTCTCCCCCGTGCTGACCCTCCAGGGCGCCGTCGCCCATTGCGACATGCCGGTGGAGTCCGGCCCGACCATGTACCTGCCGTACTCGCAGACCTACGGGCCGGGCTACCTGGCGTGGCGGCGCCCCGAGTTCCAGGCCTACTTCGAGGCCCACCACGTCCAGCTCCCTCTCGCCAAGGGCGACGCCGCCTTCTTCAATCCGGCGGTGTTCCACGCCGCCGGCACCAACCGCTCGACGGACGTCCGGCGGATGGCCAACCTCCTCCAGGTGTCCTCCGCGTTCGGGCGGGCGATGGAGACCGTGGACCGCGGGGCGGTGGTGAACGCCGTCTATCCCGTGCTGCTGGAACGCCGGGCCGCGGGCGCGGACGAGGCCCGCCTGGAGAACGTGATCGCCGCGAGCGCCGAGGGCTACCCCTTCCCCACCAACCTCGACAACGACCCTCCCGTGGACGGGCTCGCCCCGCCCTCGCAGGCGGACGTCGTACGGCGCGCGCTGCGCGAGGCCTGGACGCCGGAGGCGCTGCGCCTCGAACTGCGGGCCGGCGCCACGCGGCGCCGGAGCTGAAAGGACCCGGAGCGACATGGGACTTCTCGACGGCAAGGTCGTCCTCGTCAACGGCGGCACCCAGGGCGTCGGTGCCGCCGTCGCCCGGGCCGCCGTACGCGAGGGAGCGGTCGTGGCGGTCACGGGCCGGCGCCCCGAACCCGGTGAGGCCCTGGTGGCGGAGTTGTCCGCCGCGGGCGGCGAGGCGCTGTTCGTCCGGGCCGACCTCGCGGACGCCGGGCAGGCGAAGGCATCGGTGGCTCAGGCCGTCTCGGCGTACGGCCGGATCGACTGCCTGGTGAACGCGGCCGGGCTGACCTCCCGGGGCACGCTGCTGGACACCACGCCCGAGCTGTTCGACCGGCACATCGCGATCAACCTCAAGGCGCCCTTCTTCGCCATGCAGGCCGCGGTCGCGGACATGGTGGCCCGCGAGGCGCCCGGCACGATCGTCAACGTCATCACCTCCTCGGCACACGGCGGCCAGCCCTTCCTCGCGCCCTACGTCTCCGCCAAGGCCGGGCTGATCGGGCTCACCCGCAACGCCGCCCACGCGCACCGCTTCGACCGGATCCGGATCAACGGCCTGAACATCGGCTGGACGGAGACCGAGGGCGAGGACACGACCCAGCGGACCTTCCACGGCGCCGGGGACGACTGGCGCGAGGTGGCCGCCGCCCGGCTGCCGATGGGCAAGCTCGGCCAACCTGACGAGATCGCCGACTTCGTGGTGTTCCTGCTCTCGGAGCGGTCCGGGGTGGTGACCGGATCGGTGATCGACTGGGACCAGAACGTACTCGGCGGACTCGACTGACCCTCATCGCACATCGAACATCGCACATCGCAAGGAGCTGCACCCTCATGCGCATCGGAATCCTCGGCCTCGGCCGCATCGGCGCCTTCCACGCCGAGACCCTCTCCGGACTCGACGCCGTCGACTCCCTCGTCCTCACCGACCCGTTCGCGGACGCCGCCAAGAGTGCCGCCGAGCGGTTCGGCGGCGAGGTCGTGGACTCGCCCGAGGCCCTGCTGGCCGCCGGGGTGGACGGCATCGTCGTCGCCGCGGCCACGGACGCCCATCCCGCGCTGATCCTCGCCGGGGTCGAGGCGGGCGTCCCGGTCTTCTGTGAGAAGCCCGTGGCCCGGACCATGAGTGAGGGCGTCCGGGTCCTCAAGGCCGTCGAGGGCACCGGCGTGCCGATCCAGATCGGCTACAACCGCCGCTTCGACGCCGGTTTCGTCGCCGCCCGGGCCGCCGTGCAGGCCGGTGAGCTGGGCAAGCTGCACACCGTACGGTCGACCACGCTGGACCCGGCCCCGCCGCCCGCCGCGTACATCGCCGCCTCCGGCGGCATCTTCCGGGACTGCTCGGTGCACGACTTCGACATCATCCGCTGGGTGACCGGGCGCGAGGTGACCGAGGTGTACGCCGTCGGCGGCAACCGGGGCGCCGACTACATCAAGGAGGCCGGGGACGCCGACACCACCGGCGCGGTCCTGACCCTCGACGACGGGACGATCGCGGTGGTCTCCAACTCCCGGCACAACGCCCGGGGGCACGACGTCCGCATGGAGCTCCACGGCTTCGCCGACTCCATCGCCGTCGGCCTGGAGGACAAGCTGCCGCTGCGCTCGGTCGAGCCGGGGGTGACCTTCCCGGCCGGTACCCCGCACGACTTCTTCATGGACCGCTTCGCGGCGGCCTACCGCGCCGAACTCACCGCGTTCACCGAGGTGGTGGCCGGCACCCGGACCTCCCCGTGCACGGTCGCGGACGCCCTGGAGGCGGGCTGGATCGCCGACGCGTGCACCCGGTCGCTGCACGAGCACCGGCCCGTCACGATCGCGGAGGTAAAGCCTGCGTGAGCCGGGTCCGCGCGGCCGGGGTGCGCTCCCGGCCGCGCGCGGCTCGCCGTGATCAGCCCGCCTGCCCGCTGATGTTGACCATCCACGGCACCCCGAACCGGTCGGTGCACATGCCGAAGACGTCGCCCCACATCTGCTTCTCCAGCGTCACGGCGACATGACCGCCTTCGGAGAGCTTCTCCCAGTAGCCGCGCAGCTCGGCCTCGTCGTCGCCGCTGAGGCTGACCGAGAAGTTGTTCTCGGCGTGCTTCTCGGTCCCCTCCGGGTTGTCGGCGCCCATCAGGGTGAAGCCGCTCGGGGTCTCCAGCATGCCGTGCATGATCTTGTCGGCCATCGGCGAGTCCTTCTGCCCGAAGTCGCCGTAGGAGTTGAGGTTGAGGGTGCCGCCGAAGACCTCCTTGTAGAACTCCATGGCCTGGCGGGCGTCGCCCGCGAAGGTGAGGTAGGGGTTGAGTCGCGAAGCCATCAAAGCCTCCCTGGACGGGAACGGTCAGTGCTGTGCACGCTAACGCCCGGCACTGACAACGGCCTGTCGGGCGCTCAGCCGTAGAGCGACGGTCGCTCGACCAGCTCAACTTCCACCCGGCCGCCCTCGCGCAGCGACCGCACCCCCGCCTCGCAGACGGCGGCCGCCGCGTAGCCGTCCCAGACGCTCGGTCCGGTCACCTCGCCGCGCCGGGTGGCGTCGACCCAGGCCTGGACCTCCCGGTCGTAGGCGTCCGCGAACCGCTCCGTCCAGTCCTGGGCGATGCTGCCGCCCCAGCGGCCCGCCATGGTGGTGACCAGGGCGTGGTCGTCACCCACGCGCGCGGTGCCGCGTTCGCCGACCACCTCGGCCTGCACCTGGTAGCCGAATCCGCAGTTGACGAAGATCTCCACGTCCGACAGGGCGCCGCCGGCGGTCTCCAGGACGACGAACTGCGGGTCGATCAGGCCCTCGGGGGCGTCGGCGGAGGTCGCGGGGCGCAGGACGGTGACCGCCGTGATCTCGTGGCCGAGCAGCCAGCGGGTCACGTCCACCTCATGGGCCACGGAGTCGGTGATGAGCATCTCGGAGGTGAAGAAGGGCGCGCTCGCCACGTTGCGGTGCCGGTTGTGGAGCATCAGCGGGCGGCCCAGTCGCCCGGTCTCCAGCAGCGCCTTCAGACGCGTGTACTCGGGGTCGTAGCGGCGCATGAAGCCGACCTGGACGCGGCGCCGGCCGAGGGCGGTCTCGGCCTCGACGAGGCGCAGCGCGGAGGCGGCGTCGGGGGTGAGGGGCTTCTCGCACAGCACCGGGAGGTCGTGCGCGAAGGCGGTGCGCAGGGCCGCCTCGTGGGCCGGGCCCGGGGAGGCGACGAGGACGGCGTCGACGTCGGCCGAGGCCATCGCGGCGGCCGGATCGGTGTGGACGGCGCAGCCGTCGACGCGGGCGGCCACGGCCTTGGCCCGCTCCGCGTCGACGTCCACCACGGCCGTGACCCGCGCCCCGCTGACGACCTCCTGGATCCGGCGGACGTGGTCGGCGCCCATGCGTCCGGTGCCGATCACGGCGATGCCCAGGGGTGTGGCCATGGATGTCCTCTCAGGCTCCGCAGGACCGCAGGAACTTACGGGTGCGCACCGCGATCGGCAGCGGCTTGTCCGGCTCGCAGGGGTACATGTCCTGCTCGACGATGGCGAACAGCTCGACCCCGAGCCGCTGTGCGGCGACCAGGACCGGCTCCAGTTCCGGGACGCCGGAGGGCGGTTCGCACATCACCCCGCGCTGGACGGCGGGGCCGAAGGGGATCTCGTGCCGCACGACGTCCGCGAGGATCTCCGGGTCGACCTGCTTGAGGTGCAGATAGCCGATGCGCTCGCCGTAGGTCTCGATCAGCTTGACGCTGTCCCCGCCGCAGTAGGCGTAGTGCCCGGTGTCCAGGCAGAGGTTGACCAGTTCGGAGTCGGTGGAGTCGAGGAACCGCTCCACGTGGTCCTCGGTGTCGATGTGGGTGTCGGCGTGCGGGTGGACGACGATGTCGAGGCCGTAGGCCTCCTTGACCTCGTGGCCGAGCCGTTCCATGCCCTTGGTGAGGTGGGCCCACTGCTCACCGGTGAGCTCCGGGGACTCCAGGATCTCGGCGGTCTTGTCGTCGCGCCAGAAGGAGGGGATGACGACGAGGTGCCGCGCGCCCATCGCCTGGGTGAGGGCGGCGACCTGGCTGACGTGCTCCCAGGTGGACTCCCAGACGGACGGGCCGCGGTGCAGGCCGGTGAAGACCGTGCCGGCGGACACCTTCAGACCTCGCCGGGCCACTTCGTCGGTGAGCCGGGCCGGGTCGCTGGGGAGGTAGCCGTACGGGCCGAGTTCGATCCACTCGTAACCGGCCTCGGCGACCTCGTCCAGGAAGCGGTCCCAGGGCACCTGGTGGGGGTCGTCGGGGAACCACACGCCCCAGGAGTCCGGGGCCGAGCCGACCCTGATGCGGTCCAGAGCCGTCATGTTCACGCCTTTCCTTCGTCGGTCGTGGCGACCGGCGCGGTCAGGTCCCCCGCCTCGGGGAGCTCCTCCACGTCGACGCCGCGCACCTGCGACAGTTCGTGCTTGAGGGCGGCGAGTTCGGCGCCGCCCGCCATGTGGTTGGTGAGTTCTTCCAGACTGACCTGATCACGCGACGCGGACAGCTCCAGGGTGCCGAGCCGCAGCACGCTGAAGTGGTCGCCGACCATATAGGCGTGGTGGGGATTGTGGGTGATGAAGATGACGCCGAGGCCGCGGTCGCGGGCGGCGGCGATGTACTTCAGGACCACGCCGGACTGCTTCACGCCGAGGGCGGCGGTGGGCTCGTCCAGGATCAGGACGCGGGCGCCGAAGTAGACGGCGCGGGCGATGGCCACGCACTGGCGCTGGCCGCCGGAGAGGGTGCCGATGGGCTGTTCCAGGTCGTCGAGGACGATGCCCATGTTGCGCAGTTCCTCGTCCGCGGTCCGCTTCATGCGGTCGATGTCGAGCCGGCGGACCGGCCAGGGGCCCTTGGTCATCTCGGAGCCGAGGAAGAAATTGCGCCAGACCGGCATCAGCGGGACGGTCGCCAGGTCCTGGTAGACGGTGGCGATGCCGCGGTCCAGGGCCTCGCGCGGGGTGGTGAAGCGGACCGGTTCGCCGTCGACGAGGAACTCGCCCTCGGTGTGCTGGTGGAGCCCGGAGACGATCTTGATGAGGGTGGACTTGCCGGCGCCGTTGTCGCCGAGCACACAAGTCACCTTGCCGGGGTGGACGGCGAGGCCCACGCCGTGCAGGGCGCGGATGTTGCCGTAGGACTTTCCGGCGCCGCGCAGTTCGACGATCGGCCGGTCCTCCTCGGGGCCCGTGTCCTTGAGCGTGGCTCCGTGCGGGGTCGTCATTGCGGTCACCTCCGGGTCGCCGTCCGGCGGACCCACAGATTGATGAGCGTGGCGCCGAGGAGCATCACGCCCAGGAACGCCTTGAACCAGTCGGGGTTCCAGCCGGCGTACACGATGCCCTGCTGGACCATGCCGAACATGAACGCGCCGAAGACCGGGCCGATCGCCGAGCCGTAGCCGCCGGTGAGCAGACAGCCGCCGATGACGGCCGCGGCGATGTAGATCAGCTCCTGGCCGACGCCCTCGCCGGACTGCACGGTGTTGAAGGAGAACAGCTGGTGCATGCCGACGAACCAGGCGCCGAAGCCGACCAGCATGAACAGCGAGATCTTGGTGAAGGTGACCGGCACGCCGACGGCCCGGGCGGACTCCTTGTTGCCGCCGACCGCGAAGACCCAGTTGCCGTACTTGGTGCGCAGCAGCACCCAGGTGGCCAGGGCGGCGAAGACCAGCCACCAGACGATGGTGATCTTCACCTGGACGCCGCCGACGTCGAACGAGGAGGCGAAGACGGCCTTGGCCTGGTCGAAGCCGTCCATGTCGCTGATGTCGTCGGTGGCGACGTTGCCGGTGACCAGCTTGGTGATGGCCAGGTTGGCGCCCTGGAGGATCAGGAAGGTGCCGAGCGTGACCAGGAAGCTGGGCAGTCCGGTCTTCACCAGCATCCAGCCGTTGAACAGGCCGACCGCGAGCGAGACGACGAGCGCGACGATCACACCGACCCAGACGTTCATGGTCAGTTGGTAGCTGATCATGCTGGCGGTGAGCGCCGAGGTGATCACCGCGACGCCGGACGACAGGTCGAACTCGCCGCCGATCATCAGCAGGGCCACGGGCAGCGCCATGATGCCGATGGTCGACGACTGGTAGAGGATGTTGGCCATCGAACTGCCGTCGCGCACCGGCGGCGCCGCGATCAGGAAGAACACCAACACCGCGACCGCGCCCAGGAAGACGCCCACTTCGGGCCGGGCGAGCAGCCGCAGCGCCAAGGGGCGCTGCGCGGTCCGCCCGTCGGACTCCTTGGGGCCGGGGACCGGCGGTGTGGTCACCGCCGGGTCGGCATGCCGGGTCACGCTCATCACCGGGTGCCCTTCGAGGCGAATCCGGCGACCGCCTCGACGTTGGACTTGTCGACGAACGCCGGTCCGGTCAGCACCGGCTGCTCTCCGCCGCCCATGTAGTTGCCGTTGTTCTTGTAGAGCCACAGCGAGTCGATGGCCAGGTAGCCCTGGAGGTAGGGCTGCTGGTCGACGGCGAACTCGATGGTGCCCTCGCTGATGGCTCCGGTCAGGTCCTTGTTGAGGTCGAAGGTGGCGATCTTGGCCTTGCTGCCGGACTCCTCGACGGACTGCGCGGCGGTCAGCGCGAAGGGGGCGCCGAGGGTGACGACGTAGTCGATCGCCTTGTCCTCGGCGAGCTTGGCGGTGATGGTCGACTTCACGGACGGCATGTCGGTGCCGTTGACGTTGAGCGTCTCGACCGAGCCGGAGAAGGTCTTCTTCACGCCGTCGCAGCGCTGGGTGAGGCCGATGTTGCCCTGCTCCTGGATGACGCAGACCGCCTTCTTGGCGCCGGCCTCGTTCAGCCGCTTGCCGAGCGCCTCGCCCGCGACCGTCTCGTCCTGCCCGAAGAACTCCATCAGGCCGAGCTTCTGCCACTCGCTCACACCGGAGTTGAGGCCGACGACGGGTATGTTCGCCGCCTCGGCCTTGGCTATGACGTCCTTCAGGGCGTCCGGCTTGGCGAGGGTGACGGCGATGCCGTCGACCTTCTGGTCGATGGCGTTCTGCACCAGGTTGGCCTGGACGCCGGCGCTGGGGTCGTTCGAGTAGATGAGCTTGATGTTGTCCTTGGCGGCGGCGGCCTCGGCGCCCTTGCGGACGATGTCCCAGAAGGTGTCGCCCGGCGACTGGTGGGTGACCAGGGCGACCGTCATGCGCGGGGTGTTCGCCTTGCCCGCGGCGGCTCCTTCCGCGCTTTCCTCGGCATCCTTGCCGCCGGAGCTGCTGGAGCAGCCCGCGAGGGTCAGGGCGGCCGCGGCGGCCAGGGCCACGAGGGGTGCCATTCTGCGGGAGCGGGAGTGCGAAGAGCGGTCCATCTTTCCTGCACCTCACTGTGCGACGGGGGAACGACGGGGAAGAAACGCGGCTGGTGCGTTGGTCCCGGATCCAATCCCCTGAACAGCCCGCTGTCAATACTTTGTTAAGACATCATTTCACAAGCAGGTCCGAATGTAAGTACAAATCATTGACAGTCGGGGCCGCGAGGCCTACACCTGAGAGGCGGCGGAGTCGATCTCTACCCGCCGCGGTCGGCCGTATCCCCACGAAAGGCAGGTACGTCCATGGCGAAAACCCGCGCCCAGAGCGCCCCCGCGCTCGACGCCCTGCACTTCGCCCTGGAACGGAACAGCCCGGTACCGCTGTACCACCAACTCGCCCAGCAACTGGAGGCGGCGATCGAGCACGGGACCCTCGCCCCGGGCAACCTCCTCGGCAACGAGATCGACCTGTCCACCCGGCTCGGCCTGTCCCGGCCGACGGTCCGCCAGGCCATCCAGTCCCTCGTCGACAAGGGGCTGCTGGTCCGGCGGCGCGGGGTCGGCACCCAGGTGGTGCACAGCCAGGTCAAGCGCCCGCTGGAACTGAGCAGCCTCTACGACGATCTGGAGGCGGCCGGACAGGGCCCCACCACGCAGGTCCTGCGCAACGAGACCGTCCCCGCCACGGCGGACGTCGCGGCCGCCCTGGGCCTCGCGGAGGGCGACGAGGTGACGCTCCTCGAGCGACTGCGCAACACCCACGGCCGGCCGGTGGCCCTGCTGTGCAACTACCTGCCCACCGGCCTGCTGGAACTCGGCACCGCCCGGCTGGAGGCCACCGGCCTGTACCGGATGATGCGCACTGCCGGGGTCACCCTGCACAGCGCCCGCCAGACCGTGGGCGCCCGCGGCGCCACCGCGGAGGAGGCGGCCCGGCTGCACGAGAAGGAGGGCGCGGCGCTGCTGACGATGACACGCACGGCGTACGACGACACGGGCCGCGCGGTGGAGTACGGCACCCACATCTACCGGGCATCCCGTTACGCCTTCGACTTTCGGTTGCTGGTCCGGGCCTGAGGGCACGGCCCGGTGGCCGAGCGGTTGACTCCGGACCGCAGGGGGAGCAGAGTCGGACATATACGTCGTAAACATACGCTGTCCGGTCGGCACGAGGAGCGGAGCCGGGCCATGAGCGCACCGTCCACTGTCCTCGTCACCGGCGGGGGCGGGTTCATCGGCAGCCACGCCTGCGTGGAGCTGCTCGACCACGGTTACGAGGTGATCGTGGTCGACGACTACAGCAACAGCTCCCCACAGGTCTTCGCGCGCGTCGAACGCATCGCGGGCCGCTTCGTCGGCGCCGTGTACGACCTCGACATCCGCGACCGGCACGCCCTGTCGGCCGTCTTCGACCGGCACACCGTGGACGCGGTGCTGCACCTGGCGGGGCTGAAGTCGGTCACCGAGTCCTTGCGGGCCCCGGTCGCGTACTACGACGTCAACGTCGGCGGCACCACGGCCCTGCTCGGGGCCATGCACACGCACGGGGTGCGCCAACTGGTGTACTCCTCGACCTGCTCGGTCTACGGCGAGGGCGGCGCGGGGCCGATCGCCGAGACCACTGCCCCGCGGCCCGTCCATCCCTACGCGGCCTCCAAGTGGGCCTGCGAACAGCTCCTCGCCGACGTGTGCCGCCGCTGTCCCGAGTACACCGTGCTGTGCCTGCGCTACTTCAACCCGGCCGGCGCCCACCCGAGCGGACTGCTCGGCGAGGACCCGCGGGGCACGCCCGACAACCTCATGCCGTATCTGGCGCAGGTGGCGGTCGGACTGCACCCGCGCCTGGAGGTCTTCGGGGGCGACTACCCGACCGCGGACGGCACGGCGGTCCGTGACTATCTGCATGTGATGGACACCGTCGAGGCACACCGCCTGGCGCTCGACCACTTCACCGACGGTCCGGGCATGCATGTCTTCAACCTCGGCCAGGGCTTGGGCAGTTCGGTTCTCGACGTGGTCGCCGCGTTCTCCCGGGTGTGCGGCAGGCCGTTGCCGTACGTGGTGGCGCCGCGCCGTCCCGGCGACGTTGCCGAGCTGGTCGCCGACGCGAGCGCGGTGGACCGGGCCTGGGGCTGGCGGCCCACCCGGGACCTCGCCGACATGTGCCGCGACAGCTGGCGCTTCCAGCAGCTCAACCCGCTGGGGTACGCGGGGTCCGCGCGGCGGCTGGAGTCGTAGCGGGCCCGCGTGAGCCGACGCTGGCGCCGTTTCCGTTTGCGTGGAGGGCTCCGGCTCCGGCGAGCGCGAACGCGGTCTCGGCGAGGGCGAGGTGGCTGAAGGCCTGCGGGGCGTTGCCCAGTTGGCGGCCCGCCCGCGGATCCCACTGCTCGGACAGGAGCCCCACGTCATTGCGGACGGCGAGCACCCGCTCGAATGCCTCCCGGGCCTCGGCGGCGCGTCCGGTTGCGGCCAGAGCGTCGGCGTACCACAGGGAGCAGGGCACGAACGCCCCCTCGCGGCCGCGCAGTCCGTCCACCTCGTGCACGCCGGGGCCGCCGTCGGCGTAGCGACGCAGGAACCCGCCCTCGTCCAGCCCGCGCATCGCGCGGACGGTCCCGCGCACCCGGGGATCCGCGGCGGGCAGGAAGCCCACCTTCGGCAGCAGCAGGGCCGAGGCGTCCAGGGCCGGTGAGCCGTACGCCTGGACGAAGGAGTGCTGCGCCGGGTCCCAGCCCTCGCGGCAGACCTGGCGGCGGACCTCGTCGCGCATGGCCCGCCAGCGGCCGGAGGAGCCGTTGCGGCCGAGGAGCTCGCCCATGCGCAGGGCGCGGTCGGCGGCCACCCAGGTCATGACCTTGGAGTGCACGAACTGGCGGCGCGGTCCGCGTACCTGCCACAGACCACGGTCCGGTTCACGCCAGTGCCGCAGCAGGAAGCCCATCATCGCCTCGACCAGGTTCCACACATGGGCGGGCATGGGAATCCCGGCGAGCAGGGACAGGCAGAGCGCGTCGAGAACCTCGCCGTAGACGTCGAGCTGGAACTGACCGACCGCGGAGTTGCCGAACCGCACCGGACGGGAGCCCTCGTAGCCGGGCAGCCAGGGCGCCTCGGTCTCCGGCAGCAGGCGCTGACCGCCGACGCCGTACACCGTCTGGAGGTCGGCCGGGTCGCCCGCGATGGCCCGCACCAGCCAGTCCACCCAGGCCGTCGCCTCGTCGTGGTAGCCGCAGCGCAGCAGACAGGACAGGGCCAGGGTGGAGTCGCGCAGCCAGCAGTAGCGCTGGTCCCAGTTGCGTTCGCCGCCGAGGCAGCCGGGCAGCGAGGTGGTGGGGGCGGCGACGATGCCGCCGGTGGGAGCGTAAGTGAGCGCCTTGAGGGTGATGAGGGAGCGGACGACGGCGTCCCGCCAGGGTCCGTCGTAGCGGCAGCGGCCGGTCCAGCGCCGCCAGTGGTCGACGGTCTCCTTCAGCGCGGTCTCCGCCGGGACCGCGAGCGGCGCGGGCGGGCCGGGCAGGTGCGAGGGCGCCCACACCAGGGTCAGCGCCAGCCGGCGCCCGGCCGTGAGGGTGAACTCGGCCGACGCCTCGCCGAGTTCCCTCACCGGTCCGTCGGCGCTCACCCACACCGCGTCGGGTCCGGCGACCGCCACCGTGCCGTCGCCGTCGGTCCGCGCCCAGGGCACCACACGGCCCTGGTGGAACCGCAGCCTCAGCTCGCTGCGGAGAGTCACCTCACCGGACAGTCCCTCCACCATCCGGACCAGGCAGGGAAGTTGGGCGCGCGGGGGCATGAAGTCGGTGACGCGTACGGTTCCGGTGGCGGTCTCCCAGTACGTGTCCAGGACGAGCGTGTCACGCCGGTAGGCCCTCCTCGTACAGGGACCGCGACCGAGCGGAGCGAGCCGCCAGAAACCGTGCTCCCGGGTACCGAGCAGGGCGGCGAAACAGGCGGGCGAGTCGAAGCGGGGCAGGCACAGCCAGTCGACGGAGCCGTCCCGGCCGACCATGGCAGCGGTCTCCTGATCGCTCAGGAGGGCGTACTCCTCGATCGGGGCGCTCATGATCGTCGGCCGTTCGCCGCGGCACTGTAGGGGGCCGGCGCCGACGGGGGCGGCAGCTCCACCGTCGGCGCCACCTGCGGTGCCATCCGTATCCGCATCACCGATCACCGAAGTCGTATATTTACGGCGTATATATACATATTCGACCCAAGGACTCTCCAGGTCAAACCGCGCCGACACCCGAGGCCCGTCAGCCGGCCCGACCCGTTTCCACCGCATGCCACCGCTCGCGCAGCTCCGCCCGGTCCAGGATCAGGGCGTACTGCCCGCGGATCATCTGCGACCGGACGATCGGTGCCGTGCCGAACCGGGCGTCGGACGCCTCCACGCGGCGCAGCCCGAACACCAGGTCGCGCAGGTCGCTGTTGGACATCCGGTCGTCGACGCTCACCGTGCGGGTGATGGCGTCCAGCATGTCGGCGGTGCCGAGCGGGTCGGTGAGGCCGACCTCGCCGCGTATCTCCTCGATCAGGGCGCGCAGGAACTGCTGCTGGCGTTCGATCCGGTCCAGCTCGCCGCCGGGCAGCCCCTTGCGCTGGCCGACGTACGCGAGCGCCTCCTCGCCGTGCATCACCTGGGTTCCGGCCGTGAAGTGCCGTTGCCGCACCGGGTCGTAGGAGTCCGCGGGCACGGTGACCGACACGCCGCCGACGGCATCGGTGAGCGCCCGGAAGCCGTGCCAGTCGATGACGCCGAAGTGGTCGACGCGGGTTCCGACGAGCTGCTCCACCGTCTGGACCATGAGGGGCGGGCCGCCCCAGGAGAACGCGGCGTTGATCTTCGCCGAGCCATGCCCGGGGATGGGCACCCAGCTGTCCCTCGGGAGGGACATCAAGTGCACGGCACGCTCGTCGCCACTGAGATGCACCAGCATCAGCGTGTCGCTGCGCTGGGCGCCGTACGTCCAGATGCGCGCCCTCGCGTCACTGCCCGTGGTCGGCTCCTTCGAACGGCTGTCGACACCGGCGAGCAGGAAGGTCGTACCGCCGTCGTGCTCCGCGGGCTTCGGCGGGCGAGGTCCGGTGGGGAAGGCGTCAGGGATGCGGGTGACCTGGTCGCCGTAGTGATCGGTGCCCCACCACACCGCCCCGGCGGCCAGACCGGCCAGCGCCAGCACGGTGGCGAGGCCGAGCACGAGAAGGGTGCGCAGGACGTGGCGCCTGCGCGCGGGCGACCTGCTCTCCCACTGCGGCCACTCTCGCGCGGTCATGTCGGGCTCCGAGCGTGAATTTACGGCGTACACGTACAACGATGCGGCCGACAGTGCGCAGCGTCAACAGCCGCCCTAGGCTGGATCAGGTGGCGGTCCACGCACGCCGGATCCCTCGTCCGGCCACTCGGACGGCGCTGGTCGTCCTGGTGGTCTGGGCACTGCTGGCCACCGGCTGCGCATCCGACGAGCCGCGGCCGCCCGCGGCCCCAGCGCAGCCGTCCTTCGGGATCGCCTACGGCAACCGCCTCGTCTCAATGTCCGACGAGGAACTCGCCGACGCCCTCGACGACGCCGTTACGGTGGGCGTCCGATGGGTGCGGGCCGACCTGTCCTGGGCGGACATCCAGCCGGAGGGGCCGAGCCGCTACCGGTGGCACCTGTTCGACCGTGTGGTCACCGCCGCCTCCGAACGCGGCCTGTCGGTCCTGCCCGTGCTCGCCTACACACCGCGATGGGCGCGGACCGCCGGCTGCGCCGGCGACAACTGCGCACCGGCCGACCCCGAGGCGTTCGCCGCCTTCGCCGGTCGGGCCGCCACCCGATACGCGCCGGACGGCGTCCGCACCTGGGAGATCTGGAACGAACCCAACATCCGGACCTTCTGGCGACCCGCACCCGACGCGGCCACCTACACCACGCTCCTGCGAGTGACGAGCCAGGCACTGCGGCGGGCGGACCCGTCGGCCCACATCATCCTCGGCGGGCTCGCCACGGCGAACACGGTGAATGAGGACATGTCACCGACGGACTTCCTCGCGGCCGTGTCGGCACGGGGCGGCAACCGGCTCGTCGACGCCGTCGGCTACCACCCCTACACATACCCGCACCTCGCGAGCGCTTCGTCGTTCCCCGCCACTGCCTGGCAGGACATCGACGGTTCCCACGACAGCCTGCGCGGCACCCTGTCCGCGCACGGCACCCCCCGGCTGCCCGTGTGGATCACCGAATTCGGTGCCCCGACCAACGGCCCGGGCAACGCCTCGGACGGACGCGCAGGGGTTCCCGAACCGGCCACGACTCATGTGACCGAAAAGCAGCAGGCCGCCATCGCCGCGGACGCGGTGCCCTCTGCGGCCGAGACCCCGCGGGTGGGAGCGCTGATCTGGTACACCGATCGCGACCAAGGCACCGACCCGGCCTCGAGGGAGAACTTCTTCGGTCTGCGCCGCGCGGACGGCAGCGCGAAGCCCGCCTTCGACGCGCTGCGTCGCGCCATTTCGGCGCTCGGCGATTGACTGCGGGGTGCCGCCCATCCGATACGGACGGGGCAGAAATCCTCCGCTGGCACGGGTGGGACGGATGGGCAAGCATTGATCGTGAGTGCACTCGGGGACCGGACTCAGGGTGTTCCATGGCGGACCATCTTCAGTGGAACCGCTGCGGCCCTGCCGCTTTCGCGCGGATGGGGACGCCACTGTGCTGTGCACCCGTGGCCTGCCTCGCCCCGGGGTTCCCCGCCGCACCCGGCCCGCCGTCAGGCCTGGGCCTCATGAGTTCCCGCGGCGACGCGCACCGCAGGCCACGATGGACCGGCCGGCGCCAGCGGCCTCCCGGCCAGGGGCTAGTGCAGGACAGACCGGTCCGCACGGCCCGCACCGCGCTGGTGCTCGGCGTCGCCGAGATCATCGGCAAGCTGTCCATGCTGATCCTCACCGTGGGCGCCGCGCGCCTGCTGGGCGTGGCCGACTTCGGTGCCTTCTCCTACGCGCTCGCGATCGGCACGCTCGTCGCCGTGATACCGCTGTGGGGCTACGACATCACGGTCATCCAGCGAGCCAGCGCCGAGCGGTCGAGGCTACGGGAACTGCTCGCCGAACTGCTGGTCATGCGAACACTCCTCGCCGTCCTGGTCTTCGCGATCGTCGGGGGAGTCTCGGGGCTCACCTCGCTGACCGGTGGCAACGAGACCGCGGTGGGACTGCTCATCGTCGCCGCCGTCCTGATGGACACGTACACGGAGGCCTACCGCTCCGCCACCGCCGCGCTGCAGCGGCAGAGCATGATGGCCGTCGTCCACCTGGTGCAGCGGCTGCTGACCGCCGGGGTGGCGCTGCTGGCACTGTTCGCCGGCACCGGGCTCACCGGGCTGGCTGTTGCCTTCTTCGCCGGCACCCTCTTCGGACCGGTGACGGCCGCGGTGCTGCTGCGGCGTACCGGCTATGGGCCCGACTGGAGAAGTGTCTCGCGGGCCGGTCTGGCGGATCTGAACCGCGGAACCTGGGTGATCGGCGTCGCTTCCCTGGTGCTGATCGTGCTCTTCCGCATCGACACCCTGATGATCGGCTGGTTCGCGGGGACCAGCGAGGTCGGCATCTACGCCGCCGTCTACCGACTGCTCGAAACCACGCTGTTCGTCAGCTTCGTGGCGGCCCGGACCATCTTCCCCCTGATGGCGAGCACCCCCGCACCCGACCGGGTGCAGCGGTACAGCGAGCAGGGCATCAGCATGATGGCGGCGGTCTTCCTGCCGTACATGGTGCTGCTGTGGTGCCGGGGGCACACCGTTCTGGACATCCTGTACGGCCACCAGTTCGCCGACGACGGAACCGCCATGCTGGCCTGGCTGGCTCCCGCCCCGCTGCTGTACGGCATGTCCTATCTGGCCTCGTACGCCATCGTCGCGGCGGGGCCGACCCTGCGCGCCCTCACCGGTTCCCTGATCGCGCTGGTGGTCAACCTGGGTCTCAATCTCGCCCTCATCCCGAGCTACGGGGGGCTCGCGGCCGCGTTCACCACCTCCCTTTCGTACGGGGTCTACGCGGCCGCCCTGATCCTGCTGGGGCGGAGCCGGGCAGGAACGCCCAGGCTGCCGCGGGCTCTGCTGCCCGCCACCGTGGCGTCCGTCGTCGCCGCGGGACCGCTGCTGGCGCCCTGGCCCTTCGTACCGGCCCTGATCGCCGCCACGGTCCTGTACGTACCGGCCTGGGTGCTCGTCACCCACTGGGTCGATCCCCATCAGATACAGGTCCTGCGCAGAATGCTCCGACGCGGGAGGATCGCATGAGCTCTCCGTTGCGGGTCACCGTCGTGGCGCCCTACGGGGTCGTCGGAGGCGCCGAGCTCTGGCTGCTCTCCCTCCTCGACGTCACCGACCGACTCGACGTGAACGCCGTCCTGCTGGCCGACGGACCGCTGCGGGAGGAGTTCGCCCGCCGGGACATCCCGGTCGTCATCCGTCCGACGGGCCGCTCCGCCGCCGCCATCGCCGGCACCGCCGCATGGCTGTTCCAGCGCCTGCGCGGGGCGAGACCCGACGTGGTTCTCGCCAACGGCGTCAAGGCGGCCGCGGTCGCCGCGCCGGCCGCCTGGCTCTGCGGCGTGCCCTGCGTCTGGGCCAAGCACGACCACTCCTTCGACGGCCTCCTGACCCGGGCTCTGGCGACCGTCACCGACACCTGCATCGGCACTGAGCCCGGCCTGATCGCCGCCTCCCGGCACCCCCGGCCCGCGCTCGTGCCGGTCCCCGCGCCGAGCGGGACGGCGCTGTCCCGAGCGGCGGCCCGGGAGGAGTTGGTCCGGCGCGGGGCGAGACTCGCCGACGATGATCGTCTGCTGCTCACTGTCGGCCGGCTCGTCTCCTACAAGGGCGTGGACGACGCGGTCACGGCACTGGCGCGGCCCGGCGGTGAGCGATGGCGGCTCGCGGTGGTCGGCCCCGACGATCCGAGCGATCCGGCTGAGCGGGGGCGGCTGACCCGGCTGGCCGAGGAACTCGGCGTGGCGGACCGGGTGGATTTCGCCGGCTGGATCGAGGACGCCTGGCGTGTCATCCCGGCGGCCGACTGCGTCGCCGTCCTCACCAAGCCCGACGGTACAGGGCCGGGGCAGGAGGCGTTCGGCGGGACCGCGATCGAGGCCATGCTCAACGGCGTACCGGTGATCACCACCGGGCCTGGTTCGGTCGCCGACCGGGTGGCGGGCCCCGCGCCGGCGCCTCCGGGCGGGATCGCGGTGCCGCCCGCCGCCCCGGCCGAGGTGGCCGATGCCCTGGGCCGCCTCGTGGATCCGAAGGCCCGGGCCGCCATGGGCCGGGCCGGGCTCCGCAGGACCGCCGCCAACCCCGGTCCGCGGGAGTGCGCCCGCCTCCTCGCCCGGACTCTGTCCCGGGCCGCCCGCCTGCCCGGCGCCGGTCTGGAGGGAACAGCCCCGGCGTCGGTCGTGGTCACGCTGCTGAACCGGGGCGAGGCGGTCGATGAAATCATCTCGACGCTCCTGGCCCGGCTCACCGTGGACGGCGACGAATTGGTGGTGGTGGATCGCGGCTCGACCGACGACACCGCGCGCCGCGTCCTCGAGCAGGCATCCCAGGACCCTCGGATCCGTTCGCTGGCCCGCCCACGCGCGAGTGCCGTCGCGGCGCGGAACGCGGGGATGCGGGCGTCGGTCAACGCCCTGGTCGCCTGCATCGACGACGACTGCGTGCCGGCGCCCCACTGGCTGGACCGGATGCGTGCGGCGGCACGCGAGTCGGAGCAGGCCGAGGTGCTGGTCGGGGCCTGCCGGGTGACAGGACGCGGGGTGTTCGCGGATGCCGTGGCCATGACGCGTCCGCTCCCCGAAGAGGTCCGGCGCGGTCCGGGACCGTGGACCCGGGTGCACCGGCTGATCTTCGGCCCGGGACTCAGCGCGCCCGAAGGGTCCGGCAATCCGCCGGCCTTTGCTTGCCGGAGCCGGCCGGACGTCGACGGCCCCCTCGAGCGGCCCGCGCCGGACACGGACGGGCGCCTCGGAGGGACGGGCGCCGAGGCCCGTCGCCACCTGACCGTGGTCGGCGATGCCGATGGCGGCAGGGAGGCGCTGACGCCGGACCATGCGGTCCTCGTGGTCGGCAAGGAGGTGCCGACTCCGGGGAAGGCCGTCCTCGTGGTCGGCGATGCCGAGGTGGACCAGGAGGTGCCGACGCCATGGACCGAGGCGGTCGGCCGGGCATTCCGGCAGCGTGCGGAGCCGGGGTTGCCGGCCGGCCGCGGGCAGTCGGCCGGTGGGGTCCTCCGGGCCGTCGGGTGTGCGGGCGTCCTGGTGATGGCGCGAACGCATCGGGGCGCCCGGGCGGCGGCGGTCGCCGGGGCCTGCGCCTACCTTTCTCTGCCGGTGGCCAGAGCGGTCCGCCGGGGCCGCCGGGCGACGGCGGTCGCCGTCCCCGCGGCCGTCGGCGCGCTCACGACGGCGCGTGTCGGGGGTGCGCTCCGCCATCAGGTGGTCCGCGTCGGGAGGGACCAGCGGCCGGACACCTCCGAGGGAGGCGGGGCCTGATGATCGGAGCGGTGGCGCTGGAGCGGCACAGGGTCGTCGGCATCGCGGGCGCGGTCGTGTACGCGGCCGTGGGCATCTGGGTCTGTGTACGGAGCGTCCCGCTCGGCCTCGGCCTGTTGTTCGGCATACCGATGCTGTGCTTGCTGGCGGTCGCCGCCGTTCGTCGACCGGTACTGGCCGTGGCCGCCTTCGCCGTGCTCCTCCCGGCCGGGGGCGTCGCGTTGCCCATGGCCATGAACCTCGTGCAGGCCCTCGCCGCCTTCACCGGCATGATCGTGCTCGCGGCCCGGATCAGCGGCCGGGGGCGCCGCATCGGCTGGAGCCCGCTGCTCGCGGCCTCAGTGCTTCTCGTGGTGTCCGCGATCCTGTCCTCGCTCACCAGCTTCGACCTGAGCAACTCGTTGACGCAGAGCGTGAACTACGTGGTCGGCCTGGCGCTGGCCGCAGCCGTGGTCGCGGCCATGGAGCGGCGTTCCGACCTGCTGGTGGCGGCGCTGGGTCTCGTCCTCGGTGGGGCGGGGCTGTGCGGCGCCGTCCTGGTCTCGATTCCGAATCTGGAGGCCCGCTACGACGCGACCCTGGTCGACAACCGGCCCGTGGGAACCTTCGCACAGCCCAACGAACTCGGTCTGTGCGCGGCGATGATGCTGTGCTTCAGCCTGGCCATGGCCATCGTCATGTGGCTCCGCCGGCGCACCGCGCTGAGCGTGGTGTGCGCGGTCGCCTCGGCTCTGGCGCTGGTGGCCCTCGTGCTCAGCCTCTCCCGCGGTGCCTGGATCGGTTGCGCCGCCGGTCTGGCCGTTCTGACAGCCCTGCTGCGCGGGGCGCGCCGGCCCCTGCTGATCTGTCTGGCGACGGTGGGCGTGGCGGTGATGGCGTTCGTGGCTGTCATCCCCGCGACGTCGGGCTCGTCCGTGTTCGCCGACCGCCTCTCCTCGATCTTCACCGGCGAGCGCAGCCCTTACGACGAGCGGCCGGCGGCCTGGGCCGGGGCCGTCGAGCAGATGAGCCGGAGCCCGCTGCTGGGCAGCGGCCCCGCCGCCTATCAGGCCGCGGCCGCGCGGGGGGTGGCTCAGTTCACGGATGCGCGCCAGGTCGATCACGCCCACGTCCTGTACCTCACCGTCGGCGCGGAACAGGGGGCCCTGGGCGTCGCGGCCCTCGTCACCACGATCGGGGTCGGTGCCCGGGAAGCGCTGCGCAACCGTGCCGCCGTGGCGGATTCCTCGAGCGACCAAGGCGGTCCCACGTCCCCCGCGCCGCAGCCGGCGTACGTCGGTGTCTCGGCCGCGGCGGCAGCGGCGCTGGCGGCCGTCACCGCCCAGGGGATTGTCGACTACTCCCTGCGCAACCCTGTACTGGGCACGATGACATGGCTGCTCATCGGCCTGCTCGCAGCATGTGCCAGCACCCGGTCGACCATGTCCGACGCTGTTGATCCCGAAGGTGGCCGAACATGAAGCAGAAGACACTGGCAGCCCTGGCGCCGTCCAAGCGCCCGCTCGTGGCCGGTCTGCTCGCCGGGCTGGTCGTGCTCGTCATCGGCATCATCGTGATCGGAGTGCAGCCGACTCGCTATGCGGTGACCAGTACCGTCTCCTTCGCACCACGCTCGCAGCCCAACATCAGCGCGGAAGTGGTGCAGTTGGCCGCCACCAAGTACGCGGTGACGGCGGGGGCGACCACGACGCTGGACTACGCGGCCGATCGCAGCTCGATGACGAGCGGTGAGCTGCGGGACCAACTCTCGGTGACGGTGCAACAGGGCACCGCCAACGTCGACATCGAGGTGGAGAACGGTAACGCCGCGCAAGGCGCCCAGGCCGCAAACGCGATCGCCTCCTCCGTCGCCCGCGCGACCGCCGACGACACGCTGATCTCGGGTGAGGTGACCGCTCCCGCCGATCCGGACGCCGCCGAACACACGCCCTCCCGCGCACTGTTGCTCGCCGTCGCGTTCATCGCGGCCGTGCTGGTCGGCGGCTGGGTGGCATTCGGCGTCCGGCACTTCGACCGGCGAACCGCCAAGGAGGCCCGATGAGCGGCGTACTGGTACTGATGTATCACGCGGTCGGCACGCGCGGTGCACGGAACGATCCCCACAATCTGTTCGTTCCGCCGGAGCGTCTGCGCAGACAGCTCGGCATGCTGCTGAACCGGGGCTGGACATTCCTGTCGCTCGCGGCGTACCTGCGGGGTGATGCCCCGAGGCACAGCGTGCTGCTGACCTTCGACGACGGATACCGGTCGTTCCTGGATGAAGGGCTGCCCGTGTTGCGGGAGCTGGGCGTGCCCGCCACCGTCTTCGTGCTCAGCGGACTGCTCGGCGACAGGTCCCGCTGGATGGCCGACATGCCGGACGAGCCCCTCGTGGACGCGGACGGTGTGCGGGAGATGGCCGAGGCGGGGCTGGACGTGGAAAGCCACGGGTGGGACCACAGCCATCTGGCGGGCGCCGACGCCGTGACGCTGAACCGCAACGTCACGGACGCCGCCCGGGCACTGGCCGATCTCACGGGCCGTCGGCCACGCGCGTTCGCGTACCCGTACGGGGAGCATGACGCCACCGCGCGCACCGCCGTCGCCGATGCGGGCTTCGACGTCGCGTTCAGCATCCACGAGAAGGCCGGCCGGTTCGCCGTGCCCCGTGTCGATGTCAACCCCGTCGACACCGACACCACCTTCCGCCTGAAGACCCGGCCGGGCTACACGGCTCTCCGGCGCATGTCCGGACGCGTCCCCGGGCTGCGTCCGGCCCTGCACTCCCTCGTCGGCCGGGCCGACAGGACGTGATCACGCCCGAGGAAACGATGGATGAGAGTGATTTCCCATGACGGATCAGTTGCGCGTCACCGTGGTGGCGGCCACCGGCGGCGTCGGTGCGGCCGAGACCTGGCTGCTCGGCCTGCTGGATGCCACGAACCGGTTGTCGGTCGAGGCGGTGCTGCCCTCGGACGGACCGCTGCGGGACGAGTTCACTCATCGCGGGATACCGAGCTACGTGCGTGCGTCCGACGTTTCCGTCGCGGCCCTGGGCGGCACGGCCCTGTGGCTGGCACGCCACCTCCGCGCGAACCGCCCCGACGTACTTCTCGCCCACGGGGTCCGGGCGGCGTTGATCGCCGCTCCGGCGGCTTGGCTCGCCGGGGTTCGGTGCGTGTGGGTCAAGCACGACCACGTGCTCGACGGACCTGTCATGACGATGCTGGGGGCGATGACGGACGGCTGTGTGGCGACGGATCACGATCTGCTCGATGCCTCGAGGCATCCCAATGCCACACTGGTGCCCGTGCCCGCCTCCGGTCGTGCCGCACTGCCCCCCGAGGCAGCGCGCGCGGAGCTGGTCCGGCACGGCGTAAGGCTCGGCGAGGACGAACTGCTCCTGCTCACCGCTGCGGACACGGGCGGCAGCGGTGGCCTGGACGACGCCGTCGCGGCTCTCGCCGAGCCCGGCCTGTCGGGGTGGAGGCTGGCCGTGCTCGGTCCCTCCGGCACGGCCGGACCTGACGAGCGAGAGCGGCTGGTGGCACTGACGAACAGCCTGGGCGCCGCCGGCCAGGTGGACTTCGCCGGTCCTGTACCCGACATGGGGCGCCTCCTTTCCGCCGCCGACGCCTTCGCCGTACTGCCGGGGAAGCCGCACGGCAAAGCGCCGGAGTCGGCCGGTCCCGGACCGGTCGCCGAAGAGGCGATGGCCTGCGGCGTTCCGGTGATCACTACGGTCCGGGATCCGGGTGCCCATCGGACAGGCGGGGTCGTGATCACGGTGCCGCCCGAGGAACCGGCGCAGTTCGCGGCGGCGTTGCACCGGCTCGCGAGGTCGGGCGGCCGAGCGAAGGCGGGCAGCGCCGCGCAGTCCCCGCCCCCTCGTCCCGGCCCCGAGGCGTGCGCGGGCCTGTTGGCACAGGCGCTCTCCGAGGCCGCACGGCTGTCCGGCGCCGGGCTGGCAGGGACGGCCCCGGTCTCGGTCATGACCTGCTTCTGGAACGAGGGGGAGGATGTCGACCGGCTTCTGGAACTGCTGCTGCCGCAACTCACCGTGGACGGTGACGAGATCGTGGTGGTGGACGACGGCTCGACCGACGACACCGCGGATCGAGCCATCGCCCTGGCGGCCGCTGACGCCAGGGTGCGTGTCATCAGACGCCCGCATCAAGGTCTACCCGCGACGCGCAACGCGGGCGTCCGCGCGGTCCGCAACCCTCTCATCGCCTGCACCGACGCGGGCTGCGTCCCTGCTCCGGACTGGCTGGCCCGGTTGCGTGCGGCCTGGGCCGAGCCGCACCCCGCCGATCTGCTCACCGGCGCGTACCGAGTGAGCAGCGACGGCGCGGCGGCCGAGGCCATGGCGCTGGTGGGGTACCCGGTACCGGAGGAAGTCCTGCGTCCTGGGCCCTGGACGCGCGTGTACACGCGACTCCTCGGCCGGGCATTCGACGCCTCGACGCCCAGCGGCCGTTCGATGGCTTTCACCCGCGCGGCGTGGCAGGACGCCGACGGATTCGCCGAACACCTCAGGACGGCCGAGGACTTGGCCTTCGCCCGGGCCGTCATCGCGGCAGGCCGTCGCGCCGTGCTGGTCACGTCGGCCGAGGTGGAATGGGCGCAGCGGCCCACGATGCGCAGGACCGCGGTGATGTACTACCGGTACGGCCAGGGCAACGGGCAGTTGGCCGACGCTCGCCTGCTGGGCCGCGATCTCCTGAGAGCGGTCGCCTACCTCGCCGCCCCGGCCGCGGTACGGCACGGCCCCCGTGCCCGCGTCCTCACCGCTGCTGCGGCCCTGACCTACCTGTCACTGCCGTTGGCGCGTGCCGTGCGCGGGAGGCACTGGTCCGCCCTGCCCTTCATCCCCCTGGTCACGGCGGCACGCGATCTCACCAAGGCGGCGGGGGCGGTCCACGGGCTGACGCTACGGCGGACGGAGCGGCGGCCCTGAGTCGGCCGCGACCTGCCGAGGGTCTGCCGGGGCCTTCAGACGCCGACTCCCGTCCCGCGCGCTGAGCGGCGCGGCAAGCGCGGGGTGCGCATGTCCCAGAGGCCGCAGGCCGAGTCGTACACCGTGCGCATGCGCTCGACGACCCTGTTCATGTCGTGGTGTCGGCGCACGTGCCGGCGGGCGTCACGGCCCAGAGCCGCACAGGCCGCACGGTCAGACAGCAGAGCGGCGACCGCGTCGGAAAGTGCTCGCGGATCGTCCGGCGGTACGACCGAGCGCGCGGCATGGTCCGGCGGAAGTGCTTCGCGGGCCCCCGCCACGTCGGTCACCACCACCGGCCGGCTCGTCGCCATGGCCTCCAGGGGTGCGAGCGCCATCCCTTCCCACCGCGAAGGCAGCACGACGAGATCCGCCGCGAGGTACCAGTCCCGGGGATCCTCCACCGCGCCCGCGAAGGCCACTCGCGCGGAGGCCCCTGCGGCGGAGGTCCGCTCCTCCAGCGAGCCCTGGTCCGGTCCGTCACCGACCAGGGCGAGTCGCGCGTCGGGGATGCGGTCGACGACTGCTCCCCAGCTGCTGAGCAGTACGTCCTGGCCTTTCTGCCTGCACAGTCGTCCGACGCACACCGCGAGCGGCACGGAAAGGGCCACGCCCAGGCGGCGTCTGGCCGCCACACGGGTTGTGCCGCCCGGGTCGTCGAAGTGCTCGAGGTCCACCCCGTTGGGGACGACCACGTACGGAGCCATGACTCCCGCGGCCCTGCCCCGCGCGCGTTCCCCCTCGCTCACGCACACCAACCGGTGCGTCCAGCGCGCCCCGGCTCTCTCCCACCGGACCGTGGCCGCGCGCAGCGGGCCGGTCACGGCATCGAAGGCCCATGCGTGGGGCTGGAACACGGTCGGCAGTTGCCCCCGCACGGCGATGCGTCCGGCCAGCCCTGCTTTTGAGCTGTGCAGATGTACGACATCGGGGCGGACCGTGGCCACCATGCGCCGGAGCGTGTCCATCTCCCGGAGCAGCCAAGGGCCCGGCGCGCGGCGGGCCTCCCACGCAAGGACCTCGGCACCGGCCCGCGCGGCGTGCGCGGCCAGCGGGCTGTCCGGCTGACATGCGACGACAACGCGGTCGCCCCAGGCACTCTGCCCACGGATGAGGCCGACGACGACGGTGGCGACACCCCCCTCGCTCGATTGCGCAACGTGCAGGACGCACCGGCTGCTCGGCGTCGTCGTCATCTCAGCGGCCTCCCTGGGAGCGAGCGTCTGATCTACGCCGTACACGTACACTCTCGGCCCCCTTGACCAGGACCGCCACTCGGAGAGAACATGTATGTTTACAACGTAAATGTACAGATTCGGGCACCAACTTTCCAAGGGGCGCTTCCCGATGACCACGCTCAGGGCAGCCCGAGGCGACCCGCCGCAGCGACTGCGACGAGCCGCACCCGGCACACCGCACCGGCCGAGCGGGAGCCATGTGCCGACGATCCCGTTCATGACGACGGACGTGATCGCCGCCCTCACGGCCTCCGTCACCGTGCTGCTCCTGTACGACCGGTGGCTCGTCCCCGCCCTGCTGCCCGCCGCGTGGGTCCTCTGCCTCGCGGTGCAAGGGGCTTACGAGCAGCACTGCCTACGCGCCGGAACGCACGTATTCCGCCGGGTGCTGAGCGCCGCGGGACTGCTCGCCGTGGCGGCGAGCGCGGCCTGGTGGTTCGCGCCCGAGGCCGGACCGCTGCACGACACACTCTTCGCACTGCCCCCCACCGTCGCGGCGACGCTCCTGCTGCGCCAGGCGCGGCAACTACGCATGCGCGCGGCATGGCACCACGGACGAAACCTCGAGCGGGCGGTGGTGGTCGGACCCGCCTCCTCGGCCGCCGACCTGATCTCCCTGGTGCGCCGGAACGGCGACTGCGGACTCGAGATCGTCGGCGTCTGCCTGACCGACCCCGCCCACGCCGACCATGTCGTGCCCGACGGGGTGGCCTCGTACGGCGGCGTGGACGACACGGCCGAAGCGGTACGACGGAGCGGCTGCGACGCGGTGATCGCGCTGCCGGGCCCCGGGCTGGAGGCCGATGAGCTGCGCGGGCTCTCCTGGCAGCTCCAGGCCGAGCGGGTGGAGCTCCTGCTCGCGCCGGTACTGGCCGACGTGGCGGCCGCCCGGCTGGCCGTGACACCGGTCGCGGGGCTCCCGCTGATGGAGCTGCACGCGCCCACCCTCTCCCGGCTCCCCCGCGTCCCCAAGGAACTGTCGGACCGGGTGCTCGCCGCCGCCGGTCTCGTCCTCCTCGCCCCGCTGATGCTGGTCGTCGCCCTCCTGATACGGCTCGACAGCCCCGGGCCCGCACTGTTCCGGCACTGTCGGATCGGGTTGCGCGGCCACGAGTTCACGGTGCTGAAGTTCCGGACCATGCATCGGGACGCCGAACGGCGCAAGGCCGAACTCTCCGCGCTCAACCAGTACGGCGACGGCGCCCTGTTCAAGGTCGTCGACGATCCCCGGATCACCCGGGTGGGAAGGTTTCTCCGCCACTGGTCGCTGGATGAACTCCCCCAGCTGCTGAACGTGGTGGCGGGTCAGATGTCCCTCGTCGGCCCACGGCCGCTGCCACCGGACGAGACGTTCGCGCTGCCCGAGGACATCAGAAGGCTCCGCCTGCTGGTCAAGCCCGGCCTGAGCGGACTGTGGCAGGTGAGCGGACGATCCGAGCTTCCGCTGGAGGAGCGGGTGCGCCTCGACCTGAGCTATGTCGAGAACTGGTCGACAGGGCTGGATCTGCGCATCCTGGCCCGCACTCCGGGCGCGGTCTTCCGCGGGACCGGAGCGTACTGAGAGGACCGAGGCCGCCATGAAGCACGATGTGCCAGCGCTGCTCGTGAAGGTGGGCCACTCCCCGCAGAACCACGGCTGCCTCGGCGCGCTGCGGAGCCTGGGCAGGGCGGGTGTTCCCGTGTACGCCATGGTCGAGGACCGGTACACCCCCTGCGCCGTGTCCCGCCATCTCGCCGGCCGGTTCGTCCTGCCGACAACGGGTCTGGAGGACCCCCGGATCCTCATCTCAGCACTCCTTCGGCTCGGCCGGGCGATCGGCCGCCGGTCCGTCGCCGTGCCGACCGACGACGAGTCCGCCGTCCTTCTGGCGGAGCACGCGGAACGGCTCGCCGAGTGGTTCATGCTGCCCCCGGTCCCGGCCGCCCTGCCCCGCACGCTGGCGAGCAAGGAGGGCCTGCGCCGCGTCTGCACCGAGCACCACGTACCCACACCGCGGGCCCACGCCCCTGTCGACCGCGCACAACTCCTCGCCTACGCGAGCGACTTGGGCTATCCGCTGGTGCTGAAGAACCTGGAGGCCTACACCAGGGTGCGCTCCCCCGTCGTGACCCACACCACCGTGGTGCGCGACGAGGAGGAACTGCTCGCCCTCATCGGGTCACGCATCACGCCCTCGGTACTGATGCAGGAATACATCCCGCCCACTGAGGCCGAGGACTGGATCACCCATCTCTACTGCGGATCCGGCGGCACACCCCTGGCCGTTTTCACGGGGTACAAGGTCCGGTCCTGGCCCGCGCACAGCGGAGCGACCACCAGGGCGTGGGCGCAGCCGAACCCCCGGCTCGCCCGGCTGGCCGCCGGACTCTGCCGACGGATCGGGTACAGCGGCGTGGCCGATCTGGACTGGCGCTTCGACCGGCGGGACGGCCTGTACAAGCTGGTCGACTTCAACCCCCGCATCGGGGCACAGTTCCGGCTCTTCGAGTCCGGGCAGGGCGTCGATGTGGTCCGGGCGATGTACCTGGACCTGACGGGACAGCGGATTCCCGGAGTGGAGCAGACCTACGGCCGTACGTTCGTCGTGGGTCAGCTGGACTTTCTGTCGGCCACCGTCGACGCCTGGCAGGAACGCCGCGTCCCCCCCGCTGTGCTGCCCCGCCGCGGGACCGAGCGTGCCTGGCTGAGCTGGGACGACCCTTGGCCCGCGGTCGCCGAGTCGGTCCGCTTCGGTGGCACGGTCGGCCGACGCCTCACCAGGCCACTGCTCACCAAGCCAGCGCGTCAAGCGCGCGGCTGATTTGCCGGGAGGCGAATCCGGCCCCGGAGATGAACCGCAGGAGGGGTCCGAAGGTGGGAGCCGCGGACAGTCCGCTGAAGAACAGGCCCGGGACCGAGGACTCGACATCACCGGAGAGCCGGGGAGCACCAGCGTTCTTTACGATCCTGCGACGCAGCTCCGGGCTCAGCACGTCCAAACGGTCGAGGTCCGTACTCCGCCGCCGTTGTCGGCTTTCGCGGAGTCGAGGCGGACGCCGCACCGCACCGGAACGCGCCCGTCGATCCGGTCCCGCAGCCCCCACGCGCCGTAGGGACCGAGAACGGTCCGCAGCAGAAGACCAGTCCGGCGTCCACCAAGTGGGCCAGCACGGACGGCACCTCGGCGAAACGCGCAATTCCCACGGCCAGGACCACGGCTCGACTGTCGAACTCCTCGCCGGAATCCAAAATGATCCTGAATTTCTTGCCGCTCACCCCCGGAAGTCCTGCCCTCCGCGGCACGGAAATCCGCTAGCCCCCACCCGGGGCCAGGTGCGGAAATGAAGGACGAGAAGGGCGATGACTTCAGATACACACCCTTCTTTGACCCTTCAAATGAGCAGCCGCGGCCAGGCCTGACGACATCAGGAATACTCTGTACGCTTCCTCCGTACATGCACGCCGTCGCTCCCCAGAGACCGAGGTCGCGAACATGGCGAAGGACAGCAGGCCCACGCCCGGCAGGCGCGCCAGTGACCGCGGCCGCTACGGACGCCTGAGCCGGGAGCGGGTGCTCTCCAGTGCGCTGGAGCTGGTGGACCGGGAGGGGCTTTCTGCGCTGAGCATGCGGCGGCTCGGCAGTGAACTCGGCGTGGAGGCGATGGCCCTGTACCGGTACGCCGCCAGCAAGGACGCCCTGCTCGACGGCCTGGTGGAGGCGCTCTACCTGGAGCTGGAGCGGCGGCTGAGCGACACGGTCCCGCCGACCGACTGGCGGGAGGGCCTGCGGACCATCGCGCGGGCGACGTACGACGTCTGTCTCGCCCATCCGCAGGCGGTGCCGCTGCTGTCCACCCGGATGCTGGCCGTACCGCTGGCCCGCCGCCCGCTGGCCGTGCTCAAGGAGCATGAGCGGGTGCTGGCGCTGCTCCGCGACGCGGGGCTGGACGAGGCACGCGCCGCCGCCGTGTTCCGCGCCTACACCGCCTGGCTGCTCGGCTATGTGGCCGTGGAGCTGCGGGAGATGGTCGACAACCCCGACGAGCCGGATCCCGCGTTCCGGCTGGGGCTGCACCGGATGCCGTCCCAGGAGCTGCCCCGCCTGCGCGAGGCCGCCCCCGGGCTCGCCGAGCGGGGCGGCCCGGAGGGACTCACCGCGGGCCTCGACGCCCTCCTCGACCGGTTCACTTCCTGAGCGACTCGCTGAAGAGGGTGTGCGGGCGCTCCAGGCGTTCGTCGTCCACGACGAGGTCGACGGCCTCGTTGAAGAACGCCAGAAGGCCCTCGATGGCGCCGACCGCCGGCAGCGGTTCCGGGTAGCTCCAGACGATGTTGCGCGGGACGTCGGCACCGCCCGCGAAGGTCCAGTACCGGGCGGTGCCCTTGTACGGGCAGGACGTGCGGTGCCGGGTCTCCTCGAACAGGTCGAGGCGGACGTCCTCGGCGGGGACGTAGTACCGGGTCGGCAGGCCCGTCTCGAAGAGCAGCACCGGGCGCCGTGTGTCCGCGACCACCGTGCCGCCGATCTCCACCTGCACATGCCGGCTGCTGCGCACCGCGTCGACCCGTTTGTGCGGGTCGCGCGGGTGGACGAAGATCTCCTCTTCCTCCTCGTACCAGTGGTCCAGGCCGCTGTGCGGGCGCAGGAACCACTCGAAGGCGATGTGCCCGGCGAGATCGGCCGCCGGGAACGTCCAGGCGGCGTTCGCCACCCGCGCTCCGTCGACTTCGAGGTCGTAGAAGACCGTCGAGCCGGTGTGGGTGCCCGTCGGGGGGTTCTCCGCCGGGCGCAGGAGGTCGGTGCGGACCTCCTCGCGCGGGAAGGCGTAGCGCGGGACGGGGATCCCCTCGGGTTCCCAGACGAGGACGGGGTGCCGGCTGTCGACGACGGTGACCTCGCCCTTCATCCCGCGCACCCAGCGCTCGCAGGGCTCCCACAGCAGGCCTTCGGGGGTGGTACGGACGGACCGCTCGGTGGGGAACACGGACATGATCCACTCTCCTTCGGCTCCAGTTCGGAGCCTACTGCGGCCCCGGTTCCCGCGGGCGCCTCCACGGACGCCTCCGCACGGCCCTGCTACCCGCGGGCGCCCGCACTCACGGCCCTACTCCCCCTCGGACCCCTCGCACAGCCCTGCTTTCCGCAGGCCCCCTGCCACGGCCCTGTTTCCCCTCGGGCACCTCCACTCACGGTCCTGCTCCCCCACGGGCGCCCTCCGCTCAGTGGGCGGCGTCCAGCCGGGTCCGCTGCTCCGGCGTCAGCTCCAGGTCCACCGCCGCCAGGTTCTCCTCCAGCTGCGCCACCGACGACGCCCCGGCGAGCGGGATCACCGGCAGCTCCCCGCCGATCTGCCAGGCCAGCACCACCTGGTTGACGGTCGCGTCGGCCTCCCGGGCCACCTCCCTCAGCACCTTCAGCCGGGCCGGGGTGCCCGGGTGGTCGTAGTCCTGCGGCAGCGGCTTGTCCTGCCGGGTGTAGGCACCCGCGAGCAGCGGCGAGTAGGCGACCAGGGTGAGGTCGGGCTCGGCGCGCAGGTAGCCGAGGAGTTCGGCGCCCGCGTGGCCGAGGCTGCCGTCCGGGAAGAGCTCGCTCGGCACGTCGAATCGGGGCCGCAGATGGCTGTGCTGGTACTGCAGCACCTGATAGCCGGGCAGTCCCGCCGCCGCGGCCAGGGCGCGGGCCCGCTCCACCCGCCACACGGCGTGGTTGCTGACGCCCAGCAGGCCGACCGTGCCCTCGGCCACCACTTCGGCGAACCCCTCGACGGTCTCCTCCAGGGGCACCCGGTGGTCCTCGATGTGGGCGTAGAGCAGATCGATCTTCTCGACGCCGAGCCGCTCCCGGCTGCGCTCGGCGGCCTCCCGGATCACCTTCGCCGACAGGCCCTCGGGGTTGTCGACGAAGCCGGTGCCCGGGGCCAGGGGCCGGGCGCCGAGCTTGGTGGCGATGACGATCTCGTCGCCGACGCCCCGGCTGCGCCGCCACCGGCCGAGCAGTTCCTCGCTCTGGCCGCCCTGGCCGCCGTCCGCCCAGAAGGCGTAGTTGTCGGACGTGTCGATGAAGGTGCCGCCGGCCTCGGCATAGCGGTCGAGCACGGCGAAGGAGGTCTCCTCGTCGGTGTAGGAGCCGAACAGCATCGCGCCGAGCGCGAGGACGCTGACCTCGCGGCGGTGCAGCGGGTCGGTGCCGATGGTGCGGTACTTCATGGGGTCCCCTCCCGTCGGTGGCGGACGAGCGTCCGTGGCGGACGAGCGTCCGTGGCGAACGAGAGGGAGTCTTCAGCTTGAAGCGCACTTCAAGTCAAGCGCCGGCCGGGCTACTTGGCGAACGGCCCCTCCAGAGCCGCCCATTGGAGCAGCATGATCGTCTTGGCGTCGGCGATCTCCCCGGTCCTGATCATCTCCAGGGCCCTGCTGAACGGCAGTTCGAGGATCTCGATGTCCTCGCCCTCCTCGTCCAGGCCGCCGCCCTCGTGGGTCCGGGTGGCGGGACCGTACTGGGCCGCGTAGAAGCTCACCCGTTCGGTGACCGAGCCGGGGCTCATGTAGACGTCGAACACATGCTGTACGGCCCCGATGGTGTGGCCGGTCTCCTCCACCACCTCGCGGCGCACGGCGATCTCGGGGTGCTCGTCATCGTCGTCGAGGAGTCCGCCGGGGGTCTCCACGAGCATGCCGTCGGGGTGGCCGTTGACGTACACCGGGAACCTGAACTGGCGGGTGAGCAGCACGGTTTCGCGGTCGGCGTCGTACAGGAGCATGGTGGCGCCGTTGCCGCGGTCGTGGGTCTCGCGCTCCTGCGTGGACCAGGTGCCGTCGGCGTGCCGGAAGTCGAAGGTCGTGGTCCGCTCGACGTACCAGTGGCTGGAGAGCAGTTCGACGTTCCGCACCTTCACGCGCGGGTTACCGGTCAGGTCCAGGCCGGTCCGGTCGAGTCCGGTACGGCCGCGGCGGTCGGGAGCGTCGACGCCGGGCACGGACGAGGGCGCAGGGGGCACAGAGGGCCCCGCGGGCCCCGAGGAAGAGGTCATGGTCCGCTTCTACCATCACCGCGCTCGTCAGCCCCCGGCGTCCGTCCGCAGCGCGGCCAGCACATCGGCGTCCGTGAGCTGGTCGAAGTCGTCGTACCAGAGGCCCACGGCCATGAAGTCGACCGGCCGGTGCGGACAGATCACCTCGTCGGCCTCCCGGCTCATCAGTTCCAGGCCCTCGGGCGAGCCGACCGGCACGGCCAGCAGTACCCGCCGGGGCGTACGGCCGCGGATCCAGCGCAGGGCAGCCCGGGCCGTGGCTCCCGTGGCGAGTCCGTCGTCGACCACGATGACGGTACGTCCGTGCAGGTCGAGGGCGGGTCGGCCGTGCCGGTAGAGCTCCTCGCGCCGATGCAGCTCGGCACGCTCCCGGGCGACGACGGGTGCCAGTTGCTCCCGGCTGAGGCCGAGCCGCCCGAGGGTCCAGTCGTCGAAGACCGGAGGGTCGTCACCGCAGATCGCGCCGACCCCCAGCTCCTCCTGGAAGGGCGCGCCGATCTTGCGGGCGACCAGCACGTCGAGGGGGGCGTCCAGGGCGCGGGCCACCTCCTGGGCCACGGTCACCCCGCCCCGGGGAAGTGCCAGGACGACGGGATGCTCCACGTCCCGGCCCCGCAGCTCCCGGGCCAGCTCCCGCCCCGCATGCCCCCGATCACGGAACAGCGTCATGATCGTCACCCCATTTGTGCGCCGCGCGCTCCGCGTACCCAGGACGAAACACGCCCATACGAGGGCATACGAAAAGGGCCCCCACGAGCTTCCGCCCGCGAAGACCCTCCGCACCGTCGGGACGACAGGATTTGAACCTGCGACCCCTTGACCCCCAGTCAAGTGCGCTACCAAGCTGCGCCACGTCCCGGTGCGCTCACGCACGGTGAGATGCGTGATCGCGCGAACAGCACTTTACCCCACAGCGGGGGCGCCTTCGAAGGGGGCGCCGGGCGCGGCACAATCGGGCGTATGGGCAGCACATCGTCGAGCGAAGCGGCCGGGGCACGGGACCGGGACAACGAGGGGCGGGCGCGCAACGCACGGCCCCGGGACGGGCTCGGGCGGCCGCTGCCGTACGGCGCCGACGGCGTCGCCCGCCAGCCGGAGGGCGTCGTCCGCACCCCCGAGCAGTCCGTCGCCGAGGCACAGGAGCTGCTGGACGCGGGCAAGCCCTTCCACGCGCACGAGGTGTTCGAGGACGCCTGGAAGTCCGGCCCGGAAGAGGAGCGCGGGCTGTGGAAGGGGCTGGCGCAGATCGCCGTGGGGCTGACGCACTCGGCGCGCGGGAATGTCACCGGCGGCCCGCGGCTGCTCCGGCGCGGGGCCGGCGCGGTGGAGGAGTGGGAAACGGCGTCGGGGACCCAACGGCCGTACGGGATCGAACTGCCCGGGGTGATCGCCTGGGCCCGTGAGCTGGCCGCGACCGTGGAGACGACGGCCGCTCCGGTCGACGCGGCCGAGTGCGCGCCCAGGCTGCGTGCCGTGCCCTAGGGCCGCCCGGGTCCGGCAGGGCCTGGTGTCGGCGCTGTCAGTGGCGTGCGGCAGACTCGGGGCGTGCGAAAGATTCATGTCATCGGTATCGGCGCGGGCGACCCCGACCAGCTGACCCTCCAGGCGGTCAGGGCGCTGCGGGACACGGACGTGTTCTTCGTCCTGGACAAGGGCGAGGTGAAGTCGGACCTCACCCAGCTGCGCCGGGACATGCTCGACGCACATGTGCCCGAGGGCTCGTACCGCGTGGTCGAGGCGCGCGACCCGGAGCGGGACCGCGCGGCCGGCGGCTCCGCCTACTCCCCCGCGGTCGGCGACTGGCGCAGCGCCCGCGCCGACATCTACGAGCGGATGATCGCCGAGGAACTGGCGGAGGACACCACCGGCGCCTTCCTGGTCTGGGGCGATCCGGCGCTGTACGACAGCACGCTCGCGATCCTCCAGGAGGTGCTGGAGCGGGGGCGGGTGGCCTTCGCGTACGACGTCGTGCCCGGCATCAGCAGTGTCTCCGCGCTCGTCGCCCGGCACCGCACGGGGCTCAACCGGGTCGCGCGGCCCGTGCAGATCACCACCGGGCGGCGGCTCGCCGAGGGATTCCCGGAGGGCGTGGACGACGTGGTCGTGATGCTCGACGCGCACCAGACCTTCCGGCAGTATGCCGACCAGGACATCGACATCTACTGGGGCGCCTACATAGGCACCCCGGACGAGATCCTCGACTCCGGACCGATCGCCGAGGCCGCCCCGCGGATCGAGCGGCTGCGGGCCGAGGCCCGGGAGCGCAAGGGCTGGATCATGGACACGTATCTGCTGCGCCGCAACCCGGAGAACAGCTGACGCACCCGGGCGGACGGCCCCGCATGCGCGGCCGGTGCCCCGGTGTGATCGTGTCCTCGTGACAGTCGCCGAGGAAACCGCGCGGCCGCCCGCCGCCGAACCCCCCGTGCTGGACGTGCGCCGCCGCAACATCGTCTTCGTGACGATCATGCTCGGCATGCTGCTGGCCGCCCTGGACCAGACGATCGTCGGCACCGCCCTGCCGACGATCGTGTCGGACCTCGGCGGTGCCGCGCACATGTCGTGGGTGGTGACGTCGTATCTGCTCGCCGAGACCGTGGCGACCGTCCTGGTCGGCAAGTTCGGTGACATGTTCGGCCGCAAGGTGGTCTTCCAGGTCTCGGCGATCGTGTTCATCACGGGCTCGTTCCTGTGCGGCCTGGCCGACAACATGACGCTGCTGATCGTGTGGCGGGCGATGCAGGGCGTCGGCGCGGGCGGTCTGATGGTCACCTCGATGGCCCTGATCGCCGATGTGATCCCGCTGCGCGAGCGCGGCAAGTACCAGGGCGCCATCGGGGCCGTGTTCGGGGTGGCCACCGTCATCGGACCGCTGCTGGGCGGGCTGTTCACCGACCATCTGTCCTGGCGCTGGGCGTTCTACGTCAACGTCCCCATCGCGATCGTCGTCGTCTTCGCCGCCGCCCGCACCATCCCCGTCGTCAAGTCGGCCGCCCGGCCGATCATCGACTACCTGGGCATCGCCTTCGTCGCGATCGGCGCCGGCGCGCTGATCCTCGCGACGAGCTGGGGCGGCAACGAGTACGCGTGGGGCTCGGGCGTCATCATCGGCCTGTTCGTGGGCGGGCTGCTCGCCCTCGGCGCGTTCTGCTGGGTGGAGACCCGCGCGGCCGAACCGATGCTGCCCATGCGGCTGTTCGCCAATCCGGTCTTCACCGTCTGCTCGATCCTCAGCTTCATCGTCGGCTTCGCGATGCTCGGCGCGCTGACCTATCTGCCGAGTTATCTCCAGTACGTCGACGGCGACTCGGCCACGGTCTCCGGCGTGCGCACGCTGCCGATGGTGATCGGCCTGCTGATCGCGTCGGTGTTCAGCGGCAACGTGGTCAGCAAGACCGGCACGTACCGGCTGTTCCCGATCGTCGGCTCCCTGGTGATGGGCGTCGGCCTGTATCTGATGTCCCTCATGGGGCCGTCGACCGGTGCCTGGCTGGAGTCGCTGTACATGTTCGTGCTCGGCACCGGCATCGGCCTGTGCATGCAGGTGCTGACGATCGCCGTGCAGAACACCGTCGAGTACGCCGATCTCGGCACCGCCACCTCGGGCGTCACCTTCTTCCGCACGCTGGGCAGTTCCTTCGGCACAGCCGTCTTCGGCACCATCTACACCAACAGCCTCGCCCCCAACCTGAGGGAAGGTGTCGCCGAGGCCGCCACGCTCCCCGGCACGGATCCGGCGGTCGTCGCCCAGGCCGCGACCAGTCCCGAGGGCGTGCACGGGCTGCCCCCGGAGGTGGCCGCCCCGATCGTCGACGCCTACGCGGACACGCTCCAGACCGTGTTCCTGTGGTGTGTGCCGGTCGCGGCCCTGGGCTTCGTCGTCGCGCTCTTCCTCAAGCAGGTCGAACTGCGCGACAGCGCCCGGATGGGATCGACGGACATGGGCGAGGGGTTCGCCCAGCCGCGCGGCGCCGACTCGCAGGCGGTCCTGGAGGCCTCCGTCGCGAAGATCATCGGCAGTACGGACCTGGACACCGCCCGGCGCCTGGTGCAGGGCTCCGACACCCGGCTCGACGTGGCCGGAGCCTGGGCCGTGATGCAGGTGGAGCTGCTCACCCGGGTGGTCGGGCACGCCAGCCTCGGGCTGATCGCCGCCCGCCGCCATGTGCCGCCGGAGGTGCTGCTGCCGGTCTTCGACCGGATGGTCGACGAGGGGTATCTGACGCGCACCGGCTCCCTGCTCGCGCACACCCGGGCGGGCGCCCGCGAGGCGGCGGTCATCACCGAGTCCTGGGGCGCCTGGCTCATGGACCGGGTGGAACAGGACATCGGCCGCCCCTCCGGTACGGCGCTGCGGGCCGCCGTGGACACGATCGCCAAGCGGCTCCTGGTGGAGGACCTCACCACCGGCCTGCCGTCGTCCCGACCCCGGCAGGCGGAGCCGGCCACGGCACAGTGAACGCCCGGTCGTAGGTCCCTGCGGCCCGCTGAAACCGGATTGCCCCGCGGCACCGGCTGCCGTCATGCTCAGGCCATGTCCCCCGCCCCGGCCCGCTTCCACGATCCCGGCACGACCGACCAGGCCTTCCGTGACTCGGTGCTGGTCCACTGCCCTCGCTGCGACCGGATCGCGCACTTCGAGCGGGCCCGGGTGATCTGCCGTTCCTGCGGAATGTGCGGTCCCGTCGCCCAGGGCACCTGGCCCACGCTGTGGCTGCGGGGCGCGACCCGGCACGGCGAGCTGTGGGCGTACAGCCTCGAACACCTCGACCTGATCCGGCGGTTCGTCGCGGCGGACCTGCGGGAGCGGGCCCCCTGGTACGAGCACGGCCGGAAGATGACCTGCGTCGGCAGGCTCCCCGCCTGGATCAAGAGCGCCAAGAACCGCGCCGAGGTGCTGCGCGTCATCGACCGGATGCGGGCCTCGGTCATCCAGGGCTGAGCCCGAGCCGCGCCAGTACGGCGGCCACGTCCGGCACCGCCACCACACCGGACGGCAGCTCCGGACGCCGTACGACCACCACCGGCAGCGCGAGCTCCCGCGCCGCCGTCAGTTTCGCGGCCGTCGCCGCTCCCCCGCTGTCCTTCGTCACCAGGACGTCGACACAGTGGGCCTCGAGAAGGGCCCTCTCGTCGGCCACCGTGAACGGGCCCCGCGCCAGCAGGACTTCGGTGCGGGGCGGCAGCGGCGGCTCGGGCGGCTCCACGGAGCGTACGACGAAGTGCAGATCGGTCAGCCGGGCGAAGGCCGCGAGGCCCAGGCGGCCCGTGGTCAGGAAGACCCGGCGGCCGAGGCTCGGCAACAGGTCCGCCGCCGCGTCCAGGGAGGGGACCGAGTGCCAGCGGTCCTCCGGCCCCGGCCGCCAGCCGGGCCGGCGCAGCACGACGGCCGGGACGCCGGTGGCCGCCGCCGCGCGTGCCGCGTTCGCGGTGATCGCGGCGGCGAACGGATGCGTGGCGTCGACCAGAGCGTCCACCCGTTCCTCGCGCAGCCAGTTCGCGAGCCCCTCCGCGCCGCCGAAACCGCCGATGCGCACGTCGCCGGTGACGGTTCCGGGCCTGCTCACCCGGCCGGCGAGCGAGGTGGTGACGCGCAGGCCGGGGCGCGCGGTCAGCGCGGCGGCGAGTTCACGGGCCTCGGTCGTACCGCCGAGGATCAGGACGTGCGGGGGCATGGGGTGAGCCTACGGGCGCACCGGCCCGGACCGTGCGGGCCCCCGGTCGGCGAACTCTATGAACACAAACGATCAGACGGTGTCGCTCGTCCTCGCCGCTCCCTAGCATCGCGCCCCGACGTCGAAGAAGACGAGGAGAAGTGCCTTGAACGGGACGACAACCCGCACGCTGAGACGCGGCCTTGCCGTGTGCCTGGCGGTCCTGGCCGTCGGAAGCCTGACCGCCGCCGCCCCCGCCGCCGAAGGAGCGGCCGCCGCGGGACCGGTCCCGGCCGCCTGCCCGGCCCAAGTCGCCACGAAGGCCACCTGCTACACCGGCCAGGACGCGAACGGCGCCCACTACGCCCTCGCCGTCCCCGCCGACTGGAACGGCTCGCTCGTGGTGCACGCCCACGGCGGCCCCGACCTGGGCGCGGGCTCCGACCCCGCGCGCGGCCTCGACGACCTGGGCCGCTGGTCGGTGATGGTGGACGAGGGGTACGCCTGGGCCGGTTCCTCCTACCGGCGCGGCGGCTACGGCACGCGGATGGCGGCGGCGGACACCGAGAGCGTGCGGCGGGTGTTCGTCGGCGCGTTCGGCGAACCGGAACGCACGTACGTGCACGGGCAGTCGTGGGGCGGGAACGTCGCCGCGAAGGTGGCCGAGACCTACCGGGGCAGCTACGACGGCGCGCTGCTCACCAACGGCGTCCTGGCGGGCGGCTCGCGTGGCTACGACTACCGGGTCGATCTCCGCGTCGTCTACCAGTACTACTGCGGCACCCACCCCCGCCCGAGCGAGCCCCGGTACCCGCTGTGGCAGGGGCTGCGCGCCGACTCCACGATGACGTCCGCCGGGCTGCGCGCCCGCCTCCAGGAGTGCACGGGCCACGCCTCCGCCCCGCAGGACCGCACGGCCGCGCAACAGCGCAACCTCGACGACATCCTCGCCGTCACCGGAATCCCGGAGCGCACCCTGGAGTCGCATCTGCGGTTCGCCACGTTCACGTTCCGCGACATCGTGCACGAGCGCCTGGGCGGCCGTAACCCGTTCTACAACCACGGTGTGCGGTACTCCGGTTCGCACGACGACCGGGCGCTCAACGCCGGGGTCGAGCGGTTCGCCGCCGATCCCACGGCCGTGCGGGACCTGTCGTACGACAGTGATCTGACCGGTAAGGTCCGGATCCCCGTGCTCACGCTGCACGCGATCGACGACCCGACGGCGTTCGTCGAGCACGAGGCCGCCTACCGGGCCACCCTCCAAGGGGCGGGCCGGGAGCGGTACTTGGTGCAGACGTTCACCCGGGAGAGCGAGCACAGCGAGCTGAGCGGCGCCGAGTACGCCAACTCGATGGCCGCGCTGGAGCGGTGGGTGCGCACGGGGGTGCGGCCGACGGCCCGGTCCGTCGCGGCCGGGTGTGCCTCCGGGTGCTTCTACGACCCCGGCTTCCGGCCCGCTCCCTACGCCTCCCGGGTCGAGCCCCGGCCGGGCGGGCTGGCGTGGCCGGCGATGACGGGCGCGCAGGAGCGGGCCTGGAGCCGTGTCGCGGGGGTCGGGATCGCGCCCTGAGCCACCCGGCTCGCTAGGGTCCGGGCATGGAATCCGTGCGTGCCGTGCTCATCGACATCGACGGTGTCCTCACCGTCTCCTGGCAGCCGCTCCCCGGTGCGGTCCAGGCGTTGCGGGAGATCCGCGAGGCCGGGTTCGGGGTGGCGCTGGTGACCAACACGACCTCGCGGACGCGGGCGTCCATCGCCGGGACGCTCGCGGACGGGGGGTTCCCGGTGTTGGCCGAGGACATCCTGACGGCGCCCTCGGTGACGGCCGCGTATCTGGCCGAGCGGATGCCGGGGGCGCGGTGCGCGCTGCTGAACAGTGGCGAGGTGGCGGAGGACCTTCAGGGGGTGACGCTCGTCGACGAGGATCCGGACGTCGTCATCGTCGGAGGCGCCGGGGAGGAGTTCGGGTACGCGGAACTGAATCGGGCGTTCGGGCATCTGCAGCGGGGGGCACGGCTGATCGCCATGCACCGGAACCTGTACTGGCGCACGGAGGAGGGGCTGCGGCTCGACTCCGGGGCCTTCCTGGTGGGCCTGGAACGGGCGGCGCGGGTGGAGGCGGAGGTGACGGGGAAGCCGTCGGCGGCCTTCTTCGAGGCGGCGCTGGCCCGGCTCGGGGCGGGCGCGGACCAGGCGCTGATGGTCGGGGACGACGTGGAGTCGGACGTACTGGCGGCCCAGCGGGCGGGGATCACCGGGGTACTGGTCAGGACCGGCAAGTTCCTCCCGGAGACCCTGCGGGAGGCGAGCGGCACGCCCGACCATGTGCTCGACTCCTTCGCCGACCTGCCGGAGCTGCTGCGGGGCTCCGGGCGGGAGTAGCGGTTCAGGGCAGAAGCAGCTGGACGCCTCCCACGACGGTCGCCGCGATGACGAGTTGCTCGAAGAGCCGCTGGTTGATCCGGTTCACAGCCCATTTGCCGAGCAACGCACCGGGCACCACGAACCCCACGAGCGCCGCGTCGAGGAGCAGCGAGCGGCCGTCGATCAGACCGAGGCCGACACTGAACGGCACCTTCGACACATTGACGATCAGGAAGAAGAAGGCCGAGGTGCCCAGGAAGCCGAGCTTCCGGAAGCCCGCCGAGAGCAGGTACATCGACATCACCGGGCCACCGGCGTTGGCCACCATCGTGGTGAACCCGCCGAGCACGCCGTAGGAGCGGGCCTTGATCCGGCCGCCGCGGGTGACGACCGCGTCCGGGTCCCGCTCGGCGTCCGCGACCCGGCGGCGCCACACCGTCACCCCGGCCATCATCAGCAGGATCGCGCCGATGGAGGTCCGGACGATCCCGTCGTCGGCCCACATCAGGAACAGCGTGCCCGCCACCACTCCGCCCGCGACCGCGGGGAACAGCCGCCACAGGGTGGGCCAGTGGGCGTGCCGCCGGTAGGTGAGCACGGCCAGCACGTCCCCGGCGATCAGCACCGGGAGCAGTACGCCCGTGGAGGCGCGGGCGGGCAGCACCGCGGCGAAGACCGCCAGGCTGACCGTGTTGGCCCCGCTCACGGCGGTCTTCGAGAAGCCGACGAGCAGTGCCGCGAAAGCGAGCGCGGCGAACTCCCAGCCGGTGATGTGCCACAGCGTCATCGTGTTCATGCGGAAACTGATGCTATGCACATTCAATCAACGCGTCAGCACCGTCTCATCAGGCGGCACCGGCTCACCAGGCGGCACCGGCCCATCAGGCCGCACCGGCTCACCAGGCGGCACCGGCTCACCGGAGGCAGCTCGTTCAGTGCCGCTCCACCAGCACCGCGCTGCCCTGCCCGACGCCCACGCACATCGTGGCGAGGCCCCGCTCGGCCCCCGTACGCCGCATCCGGTGCAGCAGGGTGGTCAGGATCCGCGCGCCGGAGCAGCCCAGCGGATGCCCGAGCGCGATGGCACCGCCGCTCGGGTTGACCAGCTCCGGGTCGACGCCCAGCCGGTCCACGCAGGCCAGCGCCTGGGCCGCGAACGCCTCGTTGAACTCGGCCTCCTGCAGGTCCCCCACGCTCCACCGCGCCCGCGCGAGCACCTTCTGGGTGGCCGGGACCGGACCGATGCCCATCACATCCGGATGCACCCCAGCGGACGCCCCGGCGACATACCGCCCGAGCGACTCGAGCCCGAGGTCGTTCAGCGCCTCCTCGCTGACGAGGATCAGTCCGGCCGCGCCGTCGTTCATCGGCGAGGCGTTGCCCGCCGTGACCGTGCCGCCCTCCCGGAAGACGGGCTTCAGCCGCGCGAGCTTCTCGTACGACGTGTCCTCGCGCACGCACTCGTCACTGTCGACGACGACCCCGTCGGGACGTTCCACCGGCAGCAGTTCGTCGTCGAAGTGGCCGTTCTTGCGGGCCTCGGCGGCCAGCCGGTGGCTGCGCAGCGCGAACTCGTCCTGCCGTTCGCGCGAGACGCCGTACCGAGCGGCGACCTCCTCGGCGGTCTCCCCCATGGACAGCAGCCCGTGGAGGTCCCGCATCGCCGGGTTGACCAGCCGCCAGCCGAGCCGGGTGTCGACGGTCTCGACGCGGTGCGGCAGTGCCTCGTCGGGCCGGGGCAACACGAAGGGGGCGCGGCTCATCGACTCGGAGCCGCCCGCGAGCACGATGTCCGCCTCGCCCGCGGCGATGGTGCGGGCGGCGGTGGTGACGGCCTCCAGGCCGGACGCGCACAGCCGGTTCACGGTGGCGCCGGGCACCGACTCGGGCAGCCCGGCGAGCAGCGCGGCCATGCGGGCGACATTGCGGTTGTCCTCGCCGGCCTGGTTCGCGGCGCCCCAGTACACGTCGTCGACGCGCGCCGGGTCGAGCGCGGGCACATCGGCGACCAGGCCCCGGATCACGGCGGCGGCGAGGTCGTCGGGTCGTACGGAGGACAGCGCTCCGCGCAGTTTGCCGATGGGGGTGCGGCGGGCGGCCGCGAAATGGACGGGACGCACGGGGAACTCCTGACCGACAGCGCCGGCGGTCTCACGACCGGTCATGACCAGCGACTCTGATGACAGCACCGCTTAATTAGCACCGCTAGTTTCGGACTATAGACCGCCGACCGCACCCCTGGGAAGATCCCCGGGGACCCTCACCGACGCAGCCGGAGGAGACATGGCCGACAGCCGCGAACACATCCTGGCCGCAACCCGCGGCCCGATCGTCGTACGCGAATGGCCGAGGCGGGATCCGCGGTACCTGGCGCTCGTCGTGCACGGCTACGGGGAGCACTCCGGCCGGTACGAAGGGGTGGCCGGGGTCCTCACAGGCCACGGCGCGGCGGTCTTCGCCCCCGATCACACGGGACACGGGCAGTCGTCGGGCGAGCGGGTGCTGATCGAGGACTTCGAGGACGTCGTCACCGACGTGCACGCCGTCGCGGAGCTGGCCCGGACCGCGCATCCCGGCGTCCCGCTGGTCATGGTCGGGCACTCCATGGGCGGACTGATCTCGGCCCGCTTCGCGCAGCGGTACGGCACGGAACTCACCGCGCTGGTGCTGTCCGGGCCGGTCATCGGCGACTGGGCGCTGCCGCGCCGGCTGCTCGCCCTCGACGAGATCCCGGACACCCCGATCAGCCCGGGCGCGCTCTCCCGCGACCCCGAGGTGGGCTCGTCGTACGCCGACGATCCGCTGGTGTGGCACGGCGCGATGAAGCGGCCGACGTTGCAGGCCTTCGTCCGGACGCTGGACGTCGTGTCCAAGGGCGGCGACGTCGGGCCGCTGCCCCTGCTGTGGCTGCACGGGGACGACGACCGGCTGGTGCCACTCGCCGGCAGCCGGGCCGGCGTCGAGGCGTTGCGCGGCGAACGGCTGGCCGAGCACGTCTATCCCGGCGCCCGGCACGAGGTGTTCCACGAGACGAACAAGGAGGAGGTCTTCGCCGACCTGGTCCGCTTCCTGGACGACGTACTCACCAAGTGAGACAAGCCACTCCGTGGACCGTCGCGTTTGCACCCGTACACCGGGGGCACCCGCGCCCCCATGGAGTGGTTGCGGAACGCGGCCTGCGCGGGTGAGGACCCCGAGTTGTTCTTTCCCGTGGGCACCCGGGGACCGGCGCTGCGGGAGATCACGGCCGCGAAGAGCGTCTGCGCCCGCTGCCCGGTGAGCACCCCATGCCTGGCCTTCGCGCTGCACAGCGGCCAGGTCTCGGGGGTGTGGGGCGGGACCTGCGAGGAGGAACGCGCCGCACTGCTCCGGACGACCAGGGAACACGCGAGGAGGAGAACAGCACTATGACCGTGGTGAGGAGCACTCTGCCCGACAAGGAACGCCGGATCGCCGGCGACGCCCTGCAGGACACCTTGGTGGATCTGCTCGGTCTGTCGCTCGTCGGGAAGCAGGCGCACTGGAACGTCGTCGGACCGAGGTTCCGCTCGATCCACCTGCAGCTGGACGAGGTCGTCTCGGCCGCGCGCGCCTTCTCCGACACGGTGGCCGAACGCGCCGCCGCGCTCGGCGTGTCGCCGGACGGCCGCCCCGAGACCGTCGCCGCGTCCTTCGGGCTGCCCGGCGCCGGGGAAGGCTGGCTGCGCGACACCGAGGTGGTCCAGCTCATGGTGGAGACGCTGGAGGCGGCCATCGGCCGGCTGCGGGACCGTATCCAGGCCACCGAGGGGCCGGATCCGGTCACCCAGGACCTGCTGATCAGCATCACCGGCGAACTGGAGAAGCAGCGCTGGATGTTCGACGCGGAGAACTGGCCCCGCGACGAGTGAGCACGTCCCCGGAGAGCGGAAGGGAAAGACGATGACCGACTCCCTCGAACTCGACACGCTGTGGGAGGAGTTCCACCGCGCGGTGAACATGACCTCGCAGGAGCTCGCCGCCTGGCTGCGGGTCAGCGAGGCCTCCGAGGAGACCGAACCGCTGCCGGAGCACGCGGGGACACCGACGGGACAGCACGTCCTCGCGATCCTCCAGAAGCGCCGCACGGACCTCACCGACGCCGACATCGAGGTGATGTACGAGGTGGTCGACACGGTCGCCGAGGAGGCGGACGTGGAGAACGAACCCGCGGCGCAGGACCCGCGCCGCCGTCACCTGCTGATGTCCGTCGGACACGATCCGCTGAAGCCGTGAGCGACACGATCCGCTGAGCGACACGAACAGCTGACGCCGTGTGCGAGGGAGGCGGGTGCGAACTCGCCTCTCTCGCCGTCGTGTTGGCCGGAGCCGCCCGCCCCGGAGGTGGCCGAAGACAGTCTCAGCCTCATCGGATGATCGTGAAAGACTGCCCGCGACGCACAGCGTGCCGACCGAGCAGAGGAGCGCCGCGTGACCGGGACCGAGCCGGCCGTCCGCATCGACACGACCCGGCCCCATCCGGCCCGGGTGTACGACTGGTACCTCGGCGGCAAGGACAACTACCCGGTCGACGAGGAGCTCGGCCGGCAGATCATGGCGATCGACACGGGCGCGCCGCGCGCCGCCCGCAGCAACCGCTGGTTCATGCAGCGGGCCATCCGCCAGCTCGCCGGGACGACGGGAATCCGCCAGTTCCTGGACATCGGCACCGGCATACCCACCGAGCCCAACCTCCACCAGATCGCGCAGTCCTTCGCTCCGGAAGCGCGGGTCGTCTACGTCGACAACGACCCGATCGTGCTGGCCCACGCCGAGGCCCTCCTGCGCGGGACACCCGAGGGCGTGACGGAGTACGTCCAGGCCGACGCCCGCGACCCGCGCGCGATCCTCGAACAGGCCTCCCGCGTCCTCGACTTCGACCGCCCGGTCGCCCTGTCCCTGATCGCCCTGCTGCACTTCGTCGCCGACGAGGACGGCGCGTACGACCTGGTCGGCACCCTCGTCGACGCGCTGGCTCCGGGCAGTTGCCTGGTCCTGTCCTGCATGACGGCCGACTTCGAGCCGGCGAACGTCCGGGCGGGCATCGAGCGGTACGCGGCGGGCGGGGTCACCCTCGTGGCCCGTACGCGGGCCGAAGTGGGCGGCTTCTTCAGGGGACTTGATCTGATGGAACCCGGCATCGTCTCGGTGCGGGACTGGCGCCCGGACCTCGGCCGGGACGAGTCCCCGCTGAGTGACGGGCCCGTGTCGCTGTACGGCGGAGTCGGCGTCAAGCACTGAGCGGCGTCAAGCACTGAGCGCCGTCAAGCACTGAGCGCCGTCACCCGAACGGGCCGGTGCCGCTGGTGGTCGCGACGGGCCGGTGATGCGCTGGGGGAAAGCGTCCCGAGGAGGCATCCCGCCATGACCCGCACCCGTCGACCGGCCCCCGCTCTCGCCGCGGCCCTGGCGGCAGCCACCCTGCTGACCTGCGCCGCCTGCTCGGACGACGCGAAGGACAGCGCCGGCGCCTCGGACGTGACCGCCAGCCCCTCGGACGTGGCCGCCACCCCGCTGGCCGCGCAGACCACCGCCGCGCCCTCCCTCACCGAGGCCGGCGCCCAGTCCGCGCTGATCACCGAGACGGACCTCGAGGACGACTGGACCCAGGTCGAGAACGCCGAGGACTGGCGCGAATCCCTGCTCATCGCGCAGGTCGACGTGGGTGACTTCCTCACCGGCAAGGCGGACGCCGCCGACTGCCAGCGGCTGCTGGACGGCCTGTACAGTGAGGACCTGCTCGGCAAGCCCTCCGGCGCGTCGGCGCTGCGCGGCTTCCAGGAGGGGGACTCCCGGCTGCTGTACCAGGTCGCCGCGTACGACCGGACCGACGTCGGCGAGTCCCTGGCCTGGATGAAGACCCTGCCGGAGAAGTGCGACCGGTTCACCGCCACCGACAAGGCGGGCGAGGAGCGGACGGTCGAGGTGACCGGGACCTCGCTGCCCGACGAGGGCGACGCCCGGCAGGGACTGCGGGTGGTGGTCAAGGGCGACGTCGAGGGTTCGCCCACCACGCTCACCCAGGACGTGGCGGCCGTGCAGGTGGGCTCCGACGCGATCACGGTCACCGCGGGCGGCCTGGACGGCGTCGAGGACGACTCCGTCGAGGACGCCGTGGAGAAGGGCACCCAGCGCCTGAAGGACGTCCAGGCCGGAAAGACGCCGTCCGCGTAACCGCGAGGACGTTCCGCCGAGTTCACCCTCGCGCCGCCCAATCGCCGCTGGTCCTGTGCCGATTCCGGAGACAGGGTGATCAAGGGACGGCACAATGGCCTCACGGCCGGTTTCGGCCGTACGTGCGAGGAGAGGAACGAGTCGTGACCGAAGGCCACACCCCGGCGGACGTGTCGTCGAGGCTGAACACCGGTGTGGCGCACAACGCGCGTGTGTGGAACTACTGGATCGGCGGCAAGGACCACTACGAGGTCGACCAGCAGGTCGGCGAGCAGGTCGCCGGGATGTTCCCGATCATCCGGGACATCGCCCGCGCGGACCGCGACTTCCTCGGCCGGGCGGTGCGCTTCCTCGCCGAGGAGCGCGGGGTGCGGCAGTTCCTGGACATCGGCACCGGTCTGCCGACGGCGGACAACACCCACGAGATCGCCCAGCGGGTGGCCCCGGACGCGCGGATCGTCTACGTCGACAACGACCCGATCGTGCTCGTGCACGCCCGCACCCTGCTCACCGGCACCGACGACGGCGTCACCGCCTACGTCGACGCCGATGTGCACGACCCGGACGCGATCCTCGAACGCGCCGCGTCCACGCTGGACTTCAGCAAGCCCGTGGCGGTGATGATGCTCGGCATCCTCAACTTCGTCCTCGACGCCGACAAGGCCCGCGACATCGCCCGCCGGGTGATGGCCGCCGTCCCCTCCGGCAGCTACCTGGTCCTGACCCACCCCACCTTCGACGACGAGGTGGGCGGCGCGGGCCAGATCCCGGCGATGGAGTTCTGGAACGAGAACGCCACTCCCCCGATCACCGCCCGCAGCGGCGCCGAGATCGCCGCGTTCTTCGAAGGGCTGGAACTGCTCGATCCGGGCCTGGTGTCGTGCTCGGTGTGGCGCGCCGAGTCCGACTCTCCCGTCGCGGTGCCGCAGTACGGCGCGGTGGCCGTGAAACCCTGACGCCCACAGCGAGTTTCGCGGCCCAGCTCGACGAGGAGAGCGCATGACCACCCTTGCCGATCCCGTGCCCGGAGGGCGTCCCGGGGACATCGAGCGGGCCACCGCGCTGAGCGGGGAGCTGGCCGGGCGCGGGGTGCACGGCATCGTGCTGGCCTATGTCGACACCGCCGGGATCGTCAGGGTCAAGGCGATCCCCACGGCGAAGCTGCCCTCGGCGGCGGCCTGGGGCGTCGGGATGTCGCCGGTGTTCGACACGTTCCTGGCGAACGACTCGATCGTCACGACCGACGTCCTCGGCTCCCCGGACGGCGACCTGCGGCTCTATCCCGACCTGGACCGGCTGGTGGTGCTGGCCGCGCAGCCCGGCTGGGCGTGGGCGCCGGTCGACCGGATCACCCAGGAGGGCGAGCGGCACCCCGGCTGCGTCCGCACCTTCCTGCGGCACCTGGTCGCCGAGGCCGAGCGGCGCCACGGTCTCACCTTCCGGGCGTCCATCGAGATCGAGTGGGCCGTCGGTCAAGGGGCCCTGGCCGAGGGCGAGTTCGTGCCCGCGGTGACGGGTCCGGCGTACGGCGCCACCCGGCAGATCGAGTTGAGCGACTGCACCGCCGATCTGCTGGCCGCGCTCGCCGAGCAGGGCGTGGAGGTCGACCAGATCCATCCGGAGTACGCGGCGGGGCAGTTCGAGCTGTCGGTGGGCGCGCTGGACCCGGTGGCGGCGGCCGACCGCAGCGTCCTGGTGCGGCAGACGATCCGGGCGGTGGCGCGGCGGCACGGCCTGGTGGTCTCCTTCGCCCCCGCGGTCTTCGCCGAGGGCGTCGGCAACGGCGGCCATCTGCACCTCTCCGCCTGGCGCGACGGCGCCAACCTGCACGCGGGCGGCGACCGCCGGCACGGCATGACGGCCGACGCGGAGTCCTTCACGGCGGGCGTCCTCACCCGCCTTCCGGCGCTGACGGCGGTGACCGCGCCCAGTCCGGCCAGCTATCTGCGGCTCAAACCCTCCCAGTGGGCTGGGGTGTTCACGGCCTGGGGCCGGGAGACACGGGAGGCGGGCGTCCGGGTGATCACCGGTACCGCGGGCCTGCGGGGCCTGGCGGCGAACATCGAGATCAAGCCGGTCGACCTGGCCGCGAACCCCTATCTCGCCCTCGGCTGCGTCATCGCGGCGGGCCTGGACGGCGTCACGCACTCGGCCTCCCTGCCCGAGGAGATCACCGGCGATCCTAGCGGCCTCGGCGCGGAGGAGGCCCACGCCCGGGGCGTGCACCGGCTGCCGACCTCGCTCGGGGAGGCGGTCGAGGCGTTCCGCGGGGACGAGGTGCTGTCCGCCGCGCTCGGACCGGTCCTCGCCGACGCGGTGACGGCCGTACGGGAGGGCGAGATCGCCGCCGTCGACGGACTCGACGACGCGGAGGTCGCGGCGGCCTACCGCTGGCGGTACTGACGTGACGGCCACCGTGCGGGAGGCGCTGGCCGCGCTCCCCCTGGTCGACCATCACTGCCATGGCGTGGCCACCGAGGCCCTGGACCGGCCCGGCTTCGAGTCCCTGCTGACCGAGGGCGCCGCCTGGCCCGGGATCTCCCCCTTCGACACCCCGGTCGGTGTGGCCGTACGCCGGCACTGCGCACCCCTGCTCGACCTGCCCCGGCACGCGGCCCCGGACGCCTATCTGGACCGGCGCGCCGAACTCGGCCCGCGCGAGGTGACCCGGCGCCTGCTCGCCGCCGCCGGGACCGAGGTGTTCTGCGTCGACACCGGCTACACCCCGCTCCCGCTGACGGCGCCGCGCGAGCTGGCCGAGGCGGCCGGGGGCGCCGCCTACGAGGTCGTACGACTGGAGAACGTCGCCGAGTCGGTGGCGCGGGCGGGTGTCGAGCCGGACGCGTACGGTGCCGCCTTCCGCCGGGCCGCCGCGGAGGCCGTACGGCGGCCCGGGGTGGTGGCGGTGAAGTCCGTCGCCGCCTACCGCACCGGCTTCGACCTCGACCCGGCCCGGCCCACCGAGGCGGAGGTCACCGAGGCGGCCCGGCGCTGGCTCGCGGCGGGCGGGCGGCTCGCCGAGCCGGTGCTGGTACGGCAGTTGCTGTGGACGGCCGTGGACCTCGGGCTGCCGCTCCAACTGCACACCGGGTTCGGGGACAACGACATCCGGATGCACCGCGTGGACCCGACCCACCTGACGGATTGGCTGCATCTGACGGCGGGCACGATCCCCGTGCTGCTGCTGCACTGCTGGCCGTATCAGCGCCAAGCCGCCTACTTGGCCGCCGTGTTCGAGCAGGTGTACCTGGATGTGGGCCTCACCCTGCACCACGTCGGGCCGGCCCGGGCGCGTGCGGTGCTGGAGGAGGCGCTGGAGATCACCCCGTTCCGCAAGCTGCTGTACAGCTCCGACGCCTACGGTCTGGCCGAGTTCCACCTGCTCGGCGCGGTCTCCTTCCGGCGGGGGCTCGCCGCGCTGCTCCAGGACCGGGTCGACGAGGACGAGCTGAGTCTGCCCGACGCCTTACGGATCGTGCGGTGGACCGGCTCCGCCAACGCCCGCCGCCTGTACGGACTTCCCGCCGAAACCGTCCCCCGTCGCGACTGAGCGCGCGCCGTTACCGGAAAGTATGATCAAGCAATGTCTGATATGACCGAAACCACGCCCGGTTGGCTGACCTCCGACGAGCTGGAGATGGCCCGCGCCAACATGCCGATTCTGTATGTCGAGGCCGTGCCCGTGCGCGTCGACGACAGCGGCGAGGTGACCAGCATCGGCCTGCTGCTGCGCATCGGACCGGACGGAACGGTCAGCCGGACCCTGGTCTCAGGCCGCGTGCTGCACCACGAGCGGGTGCGCGACGCCCTCCTGCGGCACCTGGAGAAGGACCTCGGCCCGGTGGCGCTGCCCCGGGTCCCGGCCTCCCTCCAGCCGTTCACGGTCGCGGAGTACTTCCCGACGCAGGGCATCACGCCGTACCACGACCCGCGTCAGCACGCGGTGTCGCTCGCCTACGTGGTTCCGGTGGCCGGTGACTGCCGCCCCCGGCAGGACGCCCTCGACCTGGTGTGGTTCAGCCCGCAGGAGGCCCTGTCCCCCGCGGTGCAGAGCGAGATGCCGGGCGGCCACGGCGTGCTGCTGAAGCAGGCGCTGGCGCATGTGGGCTGCGTGATCTGACGGTCACGGAGCGTTTCGCGGGCCGGCCCTCCCCGCGACGCCTCCCCGCCATCAAATTGGAATCTGTCGTTTTCTTGAACCGTTCGTGTTTTTGAGGGTAGGTTCGGCGCATGAGCTCATCCGGAACCCCGACCACCGCCGACGAGCTGCGCGGCGCGGGCCTGCGGGTGACGGCCGCGCGCGTCGCGCTCCTGGAAACCGTCCGGGTCGGTGACCACCTGGGCGTCGAGGCCATCGCCTCCGGAGTGCGGGACCGCGTGGGCCACATCTCCCTGCAAGCCGTGTACGAGGGCCTGCACGCCCTCACCACGGCGGGACTCATACGCCGTATCGAACCGGCCGGCAGCCCGGCCCGGTTCGAGGGTCGTGTCGGGGACAACCATCACCACATCCTGTGCCGGTCGTGCGGTGTCGTCGCCGACGTCGACTGCGCGGTGGGTGACGCCCCGTGCCTGACCGCCTCGGACGATCACGGATTCACGATCGACGAGGCCGAGGTCATCTACTGGGGCACCTGCCCCGACTGCTCGACCCCCCAAAGTCTCTGAGCACGAGATCCACCAAAGCCCGGAAGGATTCCGCAATGGCCGAGAACCCCGACGCAATCGTCACCGACCCCAAGACGGAGGAGGGCACGGGGGGCTGCCCCGTCGCGCACGGGCGTGCCGCGCACCCGACCCAGGGCGGCGGCAACCGTCAGTGGTGGCCGGAGCGCCTCAACCTGAAGATCCTTGCCTCGAACCCGCCGGTGACGAACCCGCTGGGCGAGGAGTTCGACTACGCCGAGGCGTTCCAGAACCTGGACCTGGCGGCCGTGAAACAGGACATCGCCGAGGTGCTGACCACCTCGCAGGACTGGTGGCCGGCGGACTTCGGCCACTACGGCCCGCTGATGATCCGTATGGCCTGGCACAGCGCGGGCACCTACCGCATCAGCGACGGCCGCGGTGGCGCCGGCGCCGGCCAGCAGCGCTTCGCGCCGCTGAACAGCTGGCCGGACAACGGCAACCTGGACAAGGCGCGCCGTCTGCTGTGGCCGGTCAAGAAGAAGTACGGCCAGGCGATCTCCTGGGCCGACCTGATGATCCTCACCGGCAACGTCGCCCTTGAGCAGATGGGCTTCGAGACCTTCGGCTTCGCCGGCGGCCGCGCGGACGTCTGGGAGGCCGACGAGGACGTGTACTGGGGTCCCGAGACCACCTGGCTCGACGACCAGCGCTACTCCGGCGACCGTGAGCTGGAGAACCCGCTCGGCGCGGTCCAGATGGGCCTGATCTACGTCAACCCGGAGGGCCCGAACGGCAACCCGGACCCGATCGCCGCGGCCCGCGACATCCGCGAGACCTTCCGCCGGATGGCGATGAACGACGAGGAGACCGTCGCCCTCATCGCCGGTGGCCACACCTTCGGCAAGACCCACGGCGCCGGCCCGGCCGACCACGTGGGCAACGACCCCGAGGCCGCCTCCATGGAGGAGCAGGGCCTGGGCTGGAAGAGCACGTACGGCACGGGTGTCGGCAAGGACACGATCACCAGTGGTCTCGAGGTCATCTGGACCACGACGCCGACCCAGTGGAGCAACGGCTTCTTCAAGAACCTCTTCGAGTACGAGTACGAGCCGGACACCAGCCCGGCCGGCGCCCACCAGTGGATCGCCAAGGACGCCCCGGAGATCGTGCCGGACGCCTTCGACGCGGAGAAGAAGCACCGCCCGCGGATGCTGACCACCGACCTGTCGCTGAAGTTCGACCCGATCTACGAGCCGATCTCCCGCCGGTTCTACGAGAACCCGCAGGAGTTCGCGGACGCCTTCGCCCGCGCCTGGTTCAAGCTGACCCACCGTGACATGGGCCCGAAGTCGCTGTACCTCGGCCCGGAGGTCCCGTCCGAGACGCTGATCTGGCAGGACCCGCTGCCGCAGGCCGAGGGCGAGCCGATCGACGCCGCCGACGTCACGGCGCTGAAGGCGAAGATCCTCGACTCGGGTCTGAGCGTCTCGCAGCTGGTGTCGGCCGCGTGGGCCTCCGCCTCCACCTTCCGCGGCAGCGACAAGCGCGGTGGCGCCAACGGCGCCCGGATCCGCCTGGAGCCGCAGCGCGGCTGGGAGGTCAACAACCCGGACGAGCTCGCCCAGGTGCTGCGTGCCCTGGAGGGCATCCAGAGCGAGTTCAACTCCGGCGCCAAGAAGGTCTCCCTGGCCGACCTGATCGTCCTCGGCGGCACCGCCGCCGTGGAGAAGGCCGCCAAGGACGCCGGGGTCGAGGTCGCGGTGGCCTTCACGCCGGGCCGTGTCGACGCGACCGAGGAGCACACGGACACCGAGTCGTTCGCGGCCCTCGAGCCGACGTCCGACGGGTTCCGCAACTACCTCGGCAAGGGCAACCGTCTGCCGGCCGAGTACCTGCTGCTGGACCGGGCCAACCTGCTCACCCTCAGCGCCCCCGAGATGACGGTCCTGGTCGGCGGCCTGCGCGTGCTGGGCGCCAACCACAACGGCACCAAGCACGGCGTGCTCACCGAGACCCCGGGCAAGCTGACGAACGACTTCTTCGTCAACCTGCTCGACCTGGGCACGGAGTGGAAGTCGACCTCCGCCGACCAGGCCACCTTCGAGGGCCGCGACCTGGCCACGGGCGAGGTCAAGTGGACCGGCACGCGTGCCGACCTGGTCTTCGGCTCGAACTCCGAGCTGCGGGCGCTCGCTGAGGTCTACGCGAGCGACGACGCCAAGGAGAAGTTCGTGAAGGACTTCGCCGCGGCGTGGACCAAGGTCATGGAGCTGGACCGCTTCGACCTGGTCTGATCACACCAGCCACACCCGGGCCGGCCGACCTTCCGTCGGCCGGCCCGGTCGTTTGCTCCTCCTCTCCCCCGGCTGGAGACGACTCAGTGGATCTCACCTTCACCGGCAAGGTGATCGAATGGCGTGACCTGGAGCCCCTGAAGGCGGCGGTACGCAAGCCGGAGCGGCTCTCGGCGGGCGACGAGGTGGCGGTGGAACTGACGGTCCGTCTCTGAGAAAAGCAGCGACGGAGACGACGAAAGGCCGTCCTCTCATCTCTGAGAAGACGGCCTCCGACCTGCGATGAAGCTGGTCGGGACGACAGGATTTGAACCTGCGACCCCTTGACCCCCAGTCAAGTGCGCTACCAAGCTGCGCCACGTCCCGATGCCCGTCTGACCTGGTCTTTCCCCCGGCCGAACGAACATGGAAACAATACCGCACTCGGCTCGGTGGTCGCGCACCGGTTTATTCGGTGCCCACCCGCTCCGGGTCCCCGGCGGGCATCGAGCCGGTGGTCGGCGCGTCGACGCGTTCCAGGTCCCGGATCGGGCGCACCGCGAGCAGGGTCGCGGCCACGACCAGGCTCATCACGGCCGCCACCAGGAGCACCTGGTCGGTGCCGAGGGCGGCGGCCGAGGGCCCCGCCAGGGCCTGGCCGACCGGCATCATCGCCAGGGAGCCCGCCACGTCGTAGGCGTGGATGCGGTTGAGGACCTCGGGCGGGACCTGGGTCTGGACGGTGGTCGCCCACATCACGCTCCAGAAGGACATGCCCGCCCCCGCCACGGCGGCACCGGCCGCCATCGCCGGTACGTCCAGGCCGAGGCCCACCGTCGCCGGGAAGCCGACGAAGGCGAAGAGGCTGATCGCGCCCGCGCGGAGCATGCGGCGCGGGCGCAGCCGCAGGGCCAGCAGGCCGCCGACCACGGTGCCGGCGCCCAGGGCGGAGTTGATCAGGCCGTAGGCGCCGGGGCCGTGTTCCTGTACGACCTCCGTCGCCACCAGGGGGATGCTCGGGCCCCAGACGGTGAGCATGTAGAGACACCAGACGGCGATCACGCCCCAGAGCCAGGCGCGTGACCTGAACTCCCGCCAGCCCTCGACCAGGTCCGCCCGGAAGGTGCTCGGTGCCGGGGCGCCGCCGGAGGGCAGCGGGGGCAGGCGGAGCAGCAGCAGGCACAGCGCGCTCACGGCGTACGTCGCCGCGTGGGCCGCGAAGACCCCGCCCGGGGAGGCGAGGCCCACCAGGGCGCCGGCGAGGGCCGGCCCGGCCAGCTGGGCCGCCGACTCCGCGATGCGTATCGCGCCGTTCGCGCCCTGGACATCGGCGGCCAGCCGGGGTGTCGTGCTCGCGACGCCCGGCTGGAAGACGGCGCCCGCGACGCCGTTGACGAAGCCGATCGCGCAGATCTCCCACAGCACCACGTGCCCGGTGAAGAACAGACCGGCGGCCAGCGCCTGGGTGCCCAGGCGCACCACGTCCGCCCAGATCATCAGCAGCCGCGTGCTGAACCGGTCGGCGATCACCCCGCCGAAGACGACGAACCCGGCGAAGGCGGCGGCGGTGGCGGCCATGGCGAGGCCGACCGCGCCCGCGCCGTAGCCGTGCTGGAGCAGTCCGGCGGCGAGGGCCACCGGCAGCATGGTGTCACCGAGCCGGGCGACCGCACGGGCCACGAAGAACAGGCCGAAGTCACGGGACCACACGGGATGACCCCCGGCCGCCCCCTCCGGCACCGGCTTCGACAGCCCCCTCGCCATGCCCCCCGCTCCCCTCCGCGCACACCCGCCCCTGAGGCAGCCGGAGCCCCCTCCGCCCCGGCTGCCACGCTCGCCTCCGGATCATGCCACGCGGCACTGACAATGCCCGAGGGATTTCACTCGGCGCCCGGCAGCCCCAACTCCGGGTAGGCCTCCAGGAGTCGGGTGGGCGCCGCCTGACGCCAGGAGTCGGCGAGGATGTCCCGCAGCTCCCCCTCGTCCTCCAGTGCCGCGAGCCGCACGCGCACCCAGGCGAACTGCGCCTCGTGATCGGCGATCCAGAACTTGTCCGGCTCGGCCAGCACCAGTTCGTCGCGCTCCTCCTTGGGGCAGCGCACCGCGATGGAGGTCTCCTCCTCGGGCAGCGTGGCGAACATCTTCCCCGCCACCCGGAACGTGGGCATGCTCCAGGCGATCTTCTCCGTCGTGTCCGGCAGGGACAGGGCGATACGGCGTACGTCTTCGGCATCGTGCATGGCAGGCACCGTAGCCGCTCGCACTGACAGTCAGCCGGTGCCGATGCGCTTGTAGTACAGGGTCGTCGGCCGCAGCACTCCGCCCGGGTCCGCCGCGTAGTCGGGGATCACCCCGGCTCGCGTCCACCCCGCCGAGCGGTACAGCTGCTCCGCGGGGCTGTCGGTCTCGGTGTCCAGGTGGAGCAGGGTGACGCCCGCGGCGCCGGCCGCCTCCTCGGCGGTGGCCAGGAGCGTGCGGCCGAGGCCGCGTCCCCGGGCCTCCCGGTGCACCATCAGCTTGACCAGCTCGGCGCGATGGCGGCTGTTGGGCTTGTCGGGGAAGGCGAGGCCGACAGTGCCGACGATCCGCCCGCCGTCGAGCGCGACCCACACGGCGAACCGCCCGTCCGCCCGCGCCTTCCACCAGGCCCGCGCCTCCGCGCGGTCCAGGGGTGCGAGGAAGCCGATCGACGCGCCCCCCGCCACGGTGTCCACCAGCAGATCCGCCAACTGGTCGACGCAGTCCGACAGTTGGTCCTCGTCCAGACGCGTGACGATCACGGCAGCACCACCGCCAGCACGTACCGCGCCTCGCCCGGACCGCCGCACCGGAACCGTGTCGGCCCCCACACCCGCAGCCGCAGACAGTCCCCGGCGTCCAGGTGGTGCCCGGCGTCCTGCACCGTCACGTCGAGCGCCCCCTCCAGGACCCAGACGTGCTGCTCCAGACCCGGCACGGGCGGCCGGTCGTAGGCGATATCGGCGCCCGGGGCCAGCCGCCCCTCGATCAGCTCGCCGCGCAACCCGGGGTGCGGCGGGGACACGGACCGCCGTACGAACCCGGAGGCCCGGTCCGACCAGACCTGCTGCTCGGCGGCCCGCACCAGCGGGGCGGGCTCGGGTTCCACCTCGCTGAGCAACTGGGACATGGTCCGCCCGTACACCCCGCACAGCCGGTTCAGCAGCGAGGCGGTGGGGCTGATCTCCGCCCGCTCGGCCCGGGACAGGGTCGACTTGCTGACCCCGCTGCGCTCCGCCACCTCACCCAGCGACCACCCGTGGGCGGCCCGCAGCTCGGCCAGCCGGGCGGCGAGCCGGACGTCGACGGGATCGGGCCCGTCCTCCACGACAGCCTGTTTCATATTCGGGACCATATCCCACATATGAAACAGCAGTCACTCCCTCCCGCCGAAGGCCGCCAGCGTCCGCTCCAGCGCCGGCAGCGCGCGCACCACCCGCTTCGACCGGATCAGCAGATCCCACGCGGGCTCGAACTTCTTCCACCCGCCCGCGTACGCGAGGTGCCGCAGCCGCTCGTGCGTCCCGGGCTGGGCCGCCGCACCCCGCCAGATGCTGGACCAGCGGTAGAAGTCGCGGTACGCCCGCCAGTACCCGTCCTCCAGCTGACGCGGTGTCATGCGCTTGGGCCGGTGGACGACGTGACGGGTGTCGTACAGATCCCAGTCCCGGTGCACGATCCGGTCCTCGGCCTCCAGCTGCTTCCACAGTCCGGTCGACGGATACGGCGTCATGATGTGGAAGGTCGCCGTCTCGATGCCCTGCTCCACCGCCCAGGCCACGGTCCGGTCGAAGACGTCGGGGCCGTCCTGGTCGAGCCCGAAGACGAAACTGGCGTTGACCATGACTCCGGCGTCGTGCAGCCGCCGTACCGCCGCCGCGTAGTCGGTGCCGATGTTCTGGTTCTTGCGGCGCTCGGCGAGGTTGGCGTCGTTGACGGTCTCGAACCCGACGAACAGGCTGCGCAGCCCCGCCTCCACCGCACGCTCCAACAGGTCAGGCTTCAGGACGGAGTTGACCGTGCCGGCCGCCTGCCACAGCCGGCCCATGCCCTTCATGCCGTCGAACAGGGCCTCGGCGAAGCGGCGGTTGCCGAGCAGGTGGTCGTCGAGGAAGTAGAGATGACGGCCGGGCAGGCGGTCGATCTCGGCCAGGGCGTCGTCGACGGCCTGGGTGTAGAAGGACTTCCCGCCCTCGAAGAAGGCGTCCTTGTAGCAGAAGTCGCAGTGGTGCGGACAACCCCTCGACACCACGATCGAGTTCGGCACCAGGTACAGATGACGTTTGATCAGATCCCGTCGTACCGGCGGCAGTCCGGCCAGCGTCCGTCGCGTCGAGTCGTAGCGCCGGGCGGGGACGCCGTCACGGAAGTCCTTCAGGAACAGCGGCCAGGTGTCCTCCCCGGGGCCGGTGAAGATCGTGTCTGCGTGGGCCGCCGCCTCCTCGGGCAGCGAGGTGACATGCAGTCCGCCCATGGCGACATGCACACCCCGGGCCCGGAAGTGGTCGGCTATCTCGTAGCTGCGCCGGGCCGAGGTGATGTACGGCTGGACGACCAGCAGATCGGGGGTGTCCAGGGACTCCAGGTCGATCCGCTCGACGTGCTCGTCGTGGAGGGTGACCTCGTCGCCGGGGTCCAGATAGCCGGCCAGGGTGGCGAGGCCGAGCGGCGGGAACAGCGAGTACTTGATGGGCCGGAACAGCGGGCTGGTCGCCTCGGTGAGGGCCGGAAGGATCATCGTCACACGCATGACAACCCAGACTCCGGAAGGCGCGCGGCCGGTTCCCGACCCCCTCTAGCCCTCCGCCGCGGCCACCAGCGCGTCCAGCACCGGCCGGATCAGCGGATGCTCCTCCGCGCCCCGGCGTACGGCCGCGAAGACCCGGCGCGTGGGTGCCACCCCGTCGACCGGGCGGACGACCACGCCGGTCAGGTCCATGCCGCGCAGCGCCGAGCGCGGCACCAGGGCGACGCCGACGTCCGCCGAGGCCAGCGCCACCACCGCGCGGAAATCGTCCGAGGAGTGCTCCAGACGCGGCTGGAAGCCGGCGCTCTCGCAGGCGAGGACGACCACGTCATGGCAGGGGTTGCCGGGGTACGGCCCGATCCACGGGTCCTTGGCCAGCTCCCCCAGCGGCACCTCGGCCACATCGGCGAGCCGGTGCGTCATCGGCACCACCGCGTCGAAGGGCTCGGCGTACAGCGGGAGGTGGCTCAGCCGGGGATCGTCGGCGGGCGGGGCGCCGCGGTACTCGACGGCGACCGCAATGTCGACCTGCCGGTCCAGCACCATCGGCAGGCTGGCGTCCCCCTCGGCGTCCTGGACCCGGATCCTGATGCCGGGCGCCGCGTCCGCGAGGCGGGCCACGGCCGGGGCGACGACCTGGGCGATCCCGGTCGCGAAGGAGGCGACGGTGACCGTGCCGGCCGCCCCCGAGCCGTACGCGGCCAGCTCCGCCTCGGCCCGCTCCAGCTGGGCGAGGACCGCGTTGGTGTGGCTGAGCAGGATTTCACCGGCCGGGGTGAGCCGTACGCCCTTGGCACTGCGCTCCACCAGCCGGTGGCCCGTCTCCTGCTCCAGGGCCGTGAGCTGCTGCGACACCGCCGAGGGCGTGAGATACAGCGCGGCGGCAGCCGCTGTCACCGTGCGATGGTCCGCCACCGCACGAAGGATGTGGAGCCGCCGCGCTTCGATCACCCGTCGATTGTCTCAGGTCAGCCGGCCAGCTCCGCCCGGGCGGCGACGAAGGCGTCGACGGCCCGGTCGACGTCCTCGGTGGAGTGCGCGGCGGACAGCTGGACGCGGATGCGGGCCTGGCCCTGCGGCACGACCGGGTAGGAGAACCCGATCACGTACACCCCGCGCTCCAGCAGCAGCTCGGCCATCCGGCCCGCCTCGGCCGCGTCGCCGATCATGACGGGGGCGATGGCGTGGTCGCCGGGGAGGATGTCGAAGCCCTCCTCGGTCATCCGGCGGCGGAACAGCGCGGTGTTCTCGCGGAGCCTGACCCGCAGGTCGTCGGCGGACTCCAGCAGGTCCAGCACCTTCAGGGAGGCCGCGGCGATCACCGGGGCGAGGGTGTTGGAGAACAGGTACGGGCGGGAGCGCTGCCGGAGCAGGGCGACGATCTCCGCGCGGGCGGCGACATAACCGCCGGAGGCGCCGCCGAGGGCCTTGCCGAGGGTGCCGGTGATGATGTCGACGCGGTCCATGACGCCGTGCAGCTCGGGGGTGCCGCGGCCGCTGGGGCCGACGAAGCCGACGGCGTGCGAGTCGTCGACCATCACCATGGCGTCGTAGCGGTCGGCGAGGTCGCAGATCTCGGCGAGCGGCGCGACATAGCCGTCCATGGAGAAGACGCCGTCGGTGACGATCAGCCGGCGGCGGGCGGTCTGCGCCTCCTTCAACTGCTGTTCCAGGTCGGCCAGATCACGGTTGGCGTAGCGGAGGCGGCGGGCCTTGGACAGCCGGATGCCGTCGATGATCGAGGCGTGGTTGAGGGCGTCGGAGATCACCGCGTCCTCGGGGCCGAGCAGCGTCTCGAAGACACCGCCGTTGGCGTCGAAGCAGGAGGAGTACAGGATCGTGTCCTCCTGGCAGAGGAAGGCGGAGAGCCGCGCCTCCAGCTCCTTGTGCACCTCCTGCGTACCGCAGATGAAGCGCACCGACGCCATGCCGTAGCCCCAGCGGTCCAGCGCCTGGTGGGCGGCGGCGATCACCTCGGGGTGGTCGGCGAGACCGAGGTAGTTGTTGGCGCAGAAGTTGAGCACCTCACCGGGCTGTCCGCCGGCGGTGACCTCGACGGTCGCGGACTGCGGGCTGCCGATGACCCGCTCGGGCTTGTGCAGCCCGGCGGCACGGATCTCGTCGAGAGTGGTGCGCAGGTCGTCGCGCACGGAGTCGAACATCGAAGAAGCTCCTAAGGGTTACGCAGTCCAGTCGAGGATGACCTTGCCGCCGCGGCCGCTCGCCGCGTCCGCGAAGGCCGCCTCGAAGTCGCGGTAGTCGTAGCGGCCGGTGATCACGGGGCTGAGGTCGAGGCCGGCCTCCAGCAGGACCGACATCGCGTACCAGGTCTCGAACATCTCGCGGCCGTAGATGCCCTTGATGGTGATCATCGAGGTGACGATCCGGGCCCAGTCGACCGGGAACTCCTCGGCGGGCAGGCCCAGCATGGCGATCCGGCCGCCGTGCGTCATGTTGGCGATCATGTCGCGCATGGCCTCGGGCCGGCCGGACATCTCCAGGCCGATGTCGAAGCCCTCGCGCAGCCCCAACTCCCGCTGTCCGTCGGCGATCCGGGTCTCCGCCACATTGAGCGCCAGGCTCACACCGATCTTCCGGGCCAGGTCCAGGCGCTCCTCGCTGACATCGGTGATGACGACATTGCGGGCGCCCGCGTGCCGGGCCACCGCGGCGGCCATCAGACCGATCGGGCCCGCGCCGGTGATCAGCACGTCCTCGCCGACCAGCGGGAAGGACAGCGCGGTGTGCACGGCGTTGCCGAACGGGTCGAAGATCGCGGCGACGTCGAGGTCGACCGGGACCCGGTGCACCCACACATTGCCGGCGGGCAGGGCGACGTACTCGGCGAAGGCGCCGTCCCGGCCGACTCCGAGCCCGATCGTGGCCCGGCACAGGTGCCGGCGTCCGGCCAGGCAGTTGCGGCACTTGCCGCACACCAGGTGACCCTCGCCGCTGACCCGGTCGCCGGGCTTGATGTCGGTGACGTCCCGGCCGGTCTCCACGACCTCGCCGACGAACTCGTGCCCGAGCACCAGCGGGGTGCGGATCGCCTGCTGCGCCCAGCCGTCCCAGGACCGGATGTGCAGGTCGGTGCCGCAGATGCCGGTGCGCAGCACCTTGATGAGTACGTCGCCGGGTCCGACGGCGGGCTCGGGGACGTCCGCGAGCCAGAGCCCGGGCTCCGCCTTCTCCTTGACCAGCGCCTTCACGCGTACGGCTCCTGAGGGTGAGATCCCGGACATGGGCATGCCGAAACAGCCCGGACCCGGGAAGAGGAGTGGTGACCACTGCAATCTGCCGTACCGTCGCGCCCCTGGTCCATCGAGGATTTCTTAACCGCGGCCCAAGCTCCGCTTCACACCCTCACCTCGGCAGTCCGCCGTCGTCCCGCTGTTCGAGCCGTACGGCGAGGTCCGCGGCGGTGGACTTGATCGTCTCCAGGCCGGTCCTGCCCCAGGTCCGGGGCGCCACGTCGGCCACGCACACCGTCCCCAGGACCATGCCCGTGCTGTCGATGAGGGGCGCGCCGAGGTAGGAGCGGATGCCGAACTCGTCGACGACCGGGTTGCCCGCGAAGCGCGGGTAGTCGAGCACGTCCTCGAGGACCAGCGCCTTGCGCCGGACGACGACATGCGGGCAGAAGCCGTGGTCGCGGGGCAGGCTGCGGCCGACCTCGGGGCCGGTGCCGTCGCCCTTGCGGTACGGCACGCTCGCCGGGCGGCACAGGCCCGCGAAGAACTGCCGGTGCTCGTCGAGGAAGTTGACCATCGCGTACGGCGCCCCGGTGACCTCGGCGAGATGGCCCGCGTAGGCGTCGAGGGCGGGATCGTTGCGTTCCCCGAGTCCCAGCCCGCGCAGTCGGCGCGCGCGGGCCGGGGCCTCCTTGTCCTCCGGGGTGAGCAGCAGACGACCGGCCGGGCGGGGCGGGTCGTAGCTCATCGGCGCACTCCGTCGCTGTGGTCGTATGACATGGGCGGGCTCCGTTGGGGTGTGCGGGGATCACATGTGGGCGATATGGCCGGTGGGGGCGGCCGGGGCATGGGCGATGAGGTGCTTGACCAGGGTCAGCAGGGTCTGGACGCCCGAGCTGGAGATCCGGGCGTCGCAGCGCACGACGGGGACGTCGGGATCGAGGTCGAGGGCGGTGCGGACCTCCTCGGGGTCGTAGCGGTAGGAGCCGTCGAACTCGTTGATCGCGAGGATGAAGCCGAGGCCGCGCTGCTCGAAGAAGTCGACGGCGGCGAAGCAGTCCTCCAGGCGCCGGGTGTCGGCGAGGATGACCGCGCCGAGCGCGCCCTCGCAGAGCTCGTCCCACATGAACCAGAACCGCTCCTGTCCGGGCGTGCCGAACAGGTACAGGACATGCTGCGGGTCGAGGGTGATGCGGCCGAAGTCCATGGCCACCGTGGTCTCGACCTTGTTCTCGACGCCGTCGAGGTTGTCGGTCGCGGCGCTGACCGTGGTGAGCAGCTCCTCGGTGCTCAGCGGTGCGATCTCGCTGACGGCGCCGACGAAGGTCGTCTTGCCGACCCCGAAGCCGCCCGCCACCAGGATCTTCAGCGCGGTGGGGAACGGGTCGCCGCCGTCGTGGTCAGAGCTGTCGTCGTAGTCCATCGAGCACTGCCTCCAGAAGAGCCCGGTCAGTCGGGTTGTGGTGGAACTCGGGGGGCTTGGTGGTGAGCGCCCCGCAGTCGACGAGGTCGGACAGCAGCACCTTGGTCACCGCCGCCGGCAGCTTCAGGTGGGCCGCGACCTCGGCGACCGAGACGGGGGCGCGGCACAGGTCGAGCGCCTCCGTGTGTTCGGGGCCCAGATAGCCGAGGGGGGTCGCCCCGGTGGCCATCACCTGGGAGATCAGGTCGAGGGCGACGGTGGGCCGGGTCCGGCCGTTGCTGACCGTGAAGGGGCGCACCAGCCGTCCGGCCGCGTCGTCGAGCCAGGGCCCGTCGCCGGCCGCCGCCACGCTCAAGGCCTCGACGCCGACGGTTCGACGGCGTGCTGCCGGGGGGCGGTGACCAGGTAGGGGCGGACGCTCTTGACCAGCATGGCCATCTCGTAGCCGAGCACGGCGGCATCGGCCTCGCGGCCGGCCAGTACCGCGAGACAGGTGCCGGATCCGGCGGTGGTCACGAACAGCAGGGTCGAGTCGAGTTCGACGACGACCTGGCGGACGTCTCCGCCGTCACCGAAGCGGATCCCGGCGCTGCGCCCGAGGGAGTACAGCCCGGAGGCCAGGGCGGCCATGTGGTCGGCGCTGTCCGCGTCGAGGCCGTGGACCGACTTCACGAGCCCGTCGCAGGAGAGGAGCACCGCACTGCTGGTGTGCGGGACGCGCTGCACGAGGCCGCTCATCAGCCAGTCGAGATCGGACGCATGGCCGGTCGGCGCTTCGCTCGCCATGATGGATCGACTCCTTGAGGTACGAAGGTCTGCGGGAGCGCTGGGCGTGGGGGTGGGGGTGGGTGCGTGCGTGGTCATCCGGCTGTCGCGCTCCCGTCGTGCCGGTGGGTGTGCTCGGGGCGGGACAGGTGCGCGGGGCGTGCCTCGGTTATGCGCGCCGTGGGCACGTCCGCCTCCATGAAGTCCGCGCCGGTGTGGTCCAAGTCCTCCGACTCCAGGTGCTGTTGGGCCTCGGCGAGGCCGATGCCGCGCTGGAAGGCGGCCATGAGGCCGGGGTCGTGCCCGGGGACGTGCTCGGGTTCCTGACGCGGGGCGGGGCCGTCGCGCAGTTGGGGGGCGATGTGTTCCTGGGCGCGGCGCCGGGGCAGCTGGGGCTTGCCCATGGTGCCGCGCACGGCGCCGGAGCGCGGGGTGGGCGGGGCGGCGGTGTGCTCGGCGACGATGTGCCGGTCCTCGGGCCGGATGCCCGGTACGGCCTCGGCGATGGTGCGCCGGTCCTCGTGGGCCCCGCGCACGGGCAGGGGCACGGGCCCGCTGCCGTTCGCCGTGGGCGCGGCGGCCCGGGGCCCCGGCCGCTGCGGCTGAGGCGGTGCCACCGGCCGCGCGGCCGGCTGCGCCTGCGCCGGCTGCTGCGCTACGGCCGTGGCGGCGCCGCCCGCCACCGCCGCGGGGCTGCCCGGCTCGGCGCCCAGCAGGCCCTGCGGGACGACGAGCACGGCCTGGACGCCGCCGTAGATGTTGGTCTGGAGCCGGACGTTGATGCCGTGCCGGCGGGCGAGCTGGGAGACGACGAACAGGCCGATGCGGCCGTCCGCCAGCAGGCTGGCGACGTTGACCTGGTCGGGGTCGGCGAGCAGCGCGTTCATCCGCTCCTGCTCGCCGACGGGCATGCCGAGCCCGCGGTCCTCGACCTCGACGGCGAGCCCCGAGGTGACGAGGTTGGCGCGCAGCAGCACCTGGGTGTGCGGGGCGGAGAACACGGTGGCGTTCTCGACGAGTTCGGCGAGCAGGTGGATGACGTCGGCGACGGCGTGGCCGCGCAGGGTGCCGTCGATGGGCGGCACGAGCTTGACCCGGGAGTACTGCTCGACCTCGGCGATGGCCGAACGCAGCACCTCCGTCATGGAGACCGGGTTGCTCCACTGCCGGCGGGAGACGGCGCCGCCGAGGACGGCGAGGTTCTCGGCGTGGCGGCGGATCCGGGTGGCGAGGTGGTCCACGTGGAACAGGCCCTTGAGCAGGTCGGGGTCCTCGATCTCGTTCTCCAGCTCGTCGAGGATCGAGATCTCGCGGTGCACGAGCGACTGCAGCCGGCGCGCGAGGTTGACGAAGACCTCCAGCTTCTGTTCGCTGCCGGCCTGGCTGGAGAGCTGCGCGGCCTGGACGACGGCGGTGACGGCCCCGTCGTGGGCGCGGGCCAGGTCGGCGGCGAGCAGGTCGAGGTCGTCGGCGTCCTCGGGCGGGCGGCTGCGTGGTTTGCGGCGGGTCGGGGTGTCGCCCCGGCGCAGGGACTCGACGAGGGCCCGCAGGTCGGCCTCGCCGCGGGCGCTGCTGCGGCGCAGGGCGCCGATGCGCTCGCTCAGGCAGCGGGCGGTGCGTTCGGCGACCACGGCGGCGATCACGATGCCGGCGAGGGCGACCGCGACGGCGCCGGTGAGCATGGCCCACAGGGTGAGGCTCGGCCGGGCGCCGGTGGTGCGGACGGTGAACAGCACGGCCGCGCAGGCGGCGAGGGCGACCGCGACCGGCGGAAGCACGGCGAGCCGCAGCAGCTGCGGCCGTATGTGCGTCTCGGGCAGCGCGGGCGTGGGGCGGGCGACAGGCCGACCGTGCCGCCCGCCTTCACGGCGGTCTGCGCGTGCGGCCGGTGGGCGGAGGTGAGACATCGGGGTCCTCGTACTGTCCGTCGGGCGTGCGCCATCGCGATGTCGGTCGGGAGAGCGCAAAAAAGACGGCCCTGCGTCGTCCGACGGGCACTGACAGTAGTCGGCAACGCATCATGTGCGGTGGGCAGTTGACAAACTCGCACGCGCGGAGTGCGGCTCTGGTATGAGGCTTCACCAAGGAGACCGACAGCGACTGTCGAACCTCGCCCTCGAACGAAAAGATGCCGATCACACCTGGTCGGAAGCGGTCATAGACGCACGGCGAGGGCCGGGAAGCCCCACGCTTCCCGGCCCTCGCCGTTCACTTTTTCCCGGACCGCCGTCAACCCGCCGGGGCCGCCTTCACACTCCCGGGGGGTTTGGCCCGACCGTCACCCACCGTGTCGGCGGCTGCCCGCCTTCAGCGGTCGCCCGCCAGGTCCAGGTCGGTCCGGACCTGCGGCCCCTCGCCCCCTCCGGGCTCAGCGCCCTTCCCCTCCGCCGCGGCCTTCCCCGTCTCCGCGGCCTTGCCCGCCGCCGCGGCCTCTTCCGTCCCTGCGGCCTTGCCCGCCGCGTCCATTCCTGTCACCGCGGCCTGTCCGGCCTTCTCTGCCGCGGCCGCGAGCACGGACTCCGGACGGCGCCACGAGTGCGTGAGGGGCGCGGAGACGGCTCGCCACCACGGCTGCACAGGCAGCAGTCCGGCGGGCTCGAAGGGCTCACCGGGCCGGGGGAAGGCGGCCGCCTGGCCGACCTCGTCGGCGGCGTCCCTGGTCCACTCCCCGGGCTCCGCCCACGCGTGCGTGGCGAGGTTGAAGGTGGCCCAGTGGATCGGCAGCAGCACGCCGTGCGCCTGCCCGCCCTGGAGGTCGAGGTGGGCGCGCATGGCCTCCTCCGGCGTCATGTGGATGTCCGGCCAGAAGTCGCTGTAGGCGCCGAGCTGGATCATCGTGACGTCGAACGGGCCGTGCTCGGCGCCGATGTCCTTGAAGCCCTCGAAGTAGCCGGTGTCCCCGCTGTGGTAGATCCGGTGCTCGGACCCGGCGACGGACCAGGAGGCCCACAGGGTGTGCTGGGTGTTGCGCAGACCGCGCCCGCAGAAGTGCCGGGCCGGGGTGGCGGTCAGGGTCAGCCCGCCGATCTTGGTCGACTCGTGCCAGTCGAGCTCGCGCAGCCGGTCGGCCGGCACGCCCCAGCGCTCGAGGTGGGCGCCGACGCCGAGCGGCACGGCGAACACCGTGTCGGTGCCGGCCAGCGCCTTGATCGAGGGAAGGTCCAGGTGGTCGTAGTGGTCGTGCGAGATCACGACGACGTCGACCGGGCCGAGCGCGGCCAGCGGCAGCGGCACCGGGTGCAGCCGCTTGGGCCCGGCGAAGGAGAACGGGGAGCAGCGCTCACCCCACACCGGGTCGAAGAGCACCCGGTGCCCGTCGATCTCCGCGAGCACGCTGGAGTGCCCCATCCAGGTGATCCGCAGTCCGGTGGCGGGCGGGTGCGCGAGGTCGGCGAGCGTGGTGGCGTGCACGGGCACGGTGCCGCGCGGGGATCTGCGCGGCCGTTCGTCCTTGGCGAAGAAGACCTTCGCGAACTCCAGCATCGAACCGGAGGGCCGGGTCCGCGCCACTCCCCCGGGGTTCTGGAACACGCCGTCCTTGAAGTGGGGCGATCTGCGGATGCGCGCCAGGCGCTCACCGGTCGGCTCCGCGCCGAAGCCCGCCGGCTCCAGCGCACGGAGCACGGAGCTCAGGGAACGGAAACCGGTCACGGTACCTCCAGGTGGAGTCGTCGAGGCATCCCATTATGGTCGCCGCCTGTGACAACGACCCTCGCCGGCCGCTCACTGAAGATCCGTGCACACGTTGACAGTGCGGACGCCCGCTCAGGATACTGACTGGTAATTCAGTAAGGAGTCCCATGACCGCCCCCCTGCTGTCCCTCGTCTGGACCGACCACGTCACCGGCCGCCAGGGATTTCTCGTGATCGACGGCCTGGTGCGCGGGGTGTCCAGCGGCGGGCTGCGGATGCGCGAGGGCTGCACCCTGGACGAGGTCACCGGCCTCGCCCGGGGCATGTCCATGAAGGAAGCGCTGCACTACGACCCGGCCGGCCGCTACGTCCCGCTCGGCGGCGCCAAGGGCGGCATCGACTGCGATCCGCGGGATCCGGGCGCGTACGACCTCCTCGTGCGCTATCTGCGGGCGGTACGGCCGTACGTCGAGACCTGCTGGACCACGGGCGAGGACCTCGGGCTCGGCCAGGACCTGGTGGACCGGGCGGCCGCCGAGGCGGGGCTGCTGTCGTCGATCCAGGCGGTGTACCCCCTGCTCGACGACGAGACCGGCGCCCGGCGACGGCTGGCGGACGCCTTCGCCGTGGAGGTCGACGGCATCGGCCTGGACGAGCTGGTCGGCGGCTGCGGGGTCGCGGAGTCGGTGCTCACGGCCCTCGACCGGGCCGGGGTGCCGTACGCGGGCACGCGCGTGTCCGTCCAGGGGCTCGGCACCATGGGCGGGGCCACGGCCCGCTTCCTCACACGCGCGGGGCTCACGGTGGTCGCCGTCGCCGACCTCAAGGGCACCGTCGCCAACCCGGCGGGCCTGGACGTCGAGGCCCTGCTCGCGGCACGGGACGGCTACGGCATCGTGGACCGCGCCGCACTGCGCCCCGGGGACCGCGAGCTGCCGGGCGACGCGTGGCTGTCGGCGGAGGCGGAGGTGCTGGTGCCCGCGGCCGTGTCGTACGCCGTCGACACGGTCAACCAGGAGCGGATCACCGCCCGCTGGATCGTCGAGGCGGCCAACATGCCGGTCCTGCCCGAGGCAGAGGCCCTGCTGGCCGCGCGGGGCGTCACCGTGCTGCCGGACGTCGTGGTCAACTCCGGGACGAACGCCTGGTGGTGGTGGACGCTCTTCGGCGACATCGGCCCGGACGCGACCGAGGCCTTCACCCACACCCGCCGCGCGATGCGCACCCTGACCGACCGCGTGCTGACCCGCGCGGAGACCGAGGGCACGACCCCCCGCGCGGCGGCCCACGCCCTCGCCGCGGACCTGCTGCCGGTGATCGTGGAGCGGTACGGCAGCTATCGGTGAGCGCACCCGCCCACCCGCCGGGAGCGCCCCGGTCCCAGGCGTTAGGGTGAGCCGCGTGGCGAGGGTGCGGTTGAGCGTGGCGGAGCGGCGCGAGGAGTTGCTGCGGGCCGCCATCGAGCAGATCGAGGCGCGGGGCGTGGCGGCGGTCAGGATCGCCGACGTGGCCTCGGCGCTCGGCGTGAGCAACGCCCTGGTGCTCTACCACTTCTCCACCAAGGAGAAGCTGGTCGCCGCCGCCTTCGCGTACGCCGCCGAGGACGACCTGGCGCATCTGCGCAAGCTGCTCGGCCGCCGTACGACCGCGCTGCGCCGGCTGCGCACCGCCGTGCGCTGGTACGCGCCCACCGGCCAGGCCAAGGGCTGGCGGCTGTGGATCGAGGGCTGGGCGGCGGCGCTGCGCGAGCCCGCGCTGCGCGAGGTCACCCAGGCCCTGGACCGGGAGTGGAAGGCCGCTCTCGCCGAGGTCATCGCCGAAGGGGTGGCCGCGGGCGAGTTCCACTGCCCCGACCCCACCGGCGCCGCGCTGCGTCTGACGGCCCTGCTGGACGGGCTCGCCGTCCAGCTGACGTCCTACCAGGGCGCGCTCTCCCGCGCGCGGGCCCAGGAGTGGGCCGAGGAGGCTCTCGCGCGTGAACTGGGCGTGGAGCGGGAGGCCTTGACCGCGGCGGCGCGGTGAGCCGCCCCGGTCAGTCCAGCTCGTACACCGCCGTGACCCGGACCTCGTCCTGGATCTCCCCCGGCGCGACCGGCACGCCCGCCCCGCCCGCGACGACGTCCGCCGGCAGCGGCAGCGGGGAGGGGCCGCCGGACGTGCTCTCGGTGAGGGAGACCAGCCGGCCGAGCCGCCGCCCGCTCAACTCGGCGTACTGGAGCGCCTTCGCGTGCGCGTCCCTGTGCGCGGCGCCACGCGCGCGTGCCCGCAGTTCGGTGCGGTCGGCCACGTCGAAGACGACGCCGTGGATCCGGCCGGCGTCGCCCGTGGCGTCCGTGACGGCCTGGAGGACCTCGCCGGTCCGCTCGACCTCGCGGACCTTGAGCGAGAACATCTGCGTGGCCTGATAGCCGGTCAGGGCGGACTTGCCCTCCTGGTGGTCGTACACGGGCATCAGGGTCAGCCCTTCGGTACGGACGTCCTGGTCACCCACGCCCCGCTCCCGCGCCGCGTTCAGCAGCGCCTTCGCGGCCTTGCTCTGGGCCTCCAGCGCGGCCTGGGAGGTCTTGCCGACGGCTTCCACCCCGACGCTGACGGTCGCCAGGTCGGGCGCCGCGGTCGCGGACCCGACACCGGTCACGGTGACCGTCGCCGACTCCGGCGCGCCGCGCACGACCGATACGGCGGAGGCGGGAGCGGTGGCGGTCAGGGCGGTCGCCGGTGCGGCGGCGAGGAACGGCAGGCCGAGGGCGAGCAGGGCGACGGCGAGGGTGGCGGTGGTGCGGGGCAGCGGTGCGGACATACGGTGCCGGCCTTCCGGACGTCGGGGCGGTTCGCGCCCATCCCAGCACCGGGGCCCGCACGCGCGCGTGCACCACTCCCCCGCCGTCACCTCACTGGTCGAGCCCCCCGCGCGCCGGGTCGACGGTGCTCAGACCGCCGCCTCGATCCGCATCTTGATGTCGCCCGGCGACAGGGCGCCCTTGGCCGTCACGTGGTCGCCCGAGGACTCCCCGCGCAGACGGCGTCCGATCCACGGCACCAGGTACTCACGCGCCCAGTGCACGTCGTCCCGCCGGACCTCGAAGGTGCCGCGCGGCGGCAGCGGGGGCCACGGCTGGTCCGGGTCGGCCGGCACCTCGAGGCCGAGCACCTGGCCGGCGCGCAGCGCCACGCGTGTGTGCCCCTCCGGCGAGAGGTGCAGCCGGTCGCCGTCCCAGGCGCGCCGGTCCTGCACGGTTTTCAGGGACCACAGGTCGAGCACCGGGCAGCCGTACCGGTCGGCGATGGCCCGCACATGCAGGTTGTACGTCGCGATCTTGCCGCGCAGATGCCTCAGCACGGGCACACCGCGGGTGTCGAAGCCGGTGGTCACCATGACGGTGCCGACCGCTTCGGTGAGCCGGGCGACGGCCCGCTCGAAACGCTCGGCGACCTCGTCGGGGTCGGTGCCGGGCCGGATGATGTCGTTGCCGCCGGCGCAGAACGAGACCAGGTCCGGGGCGAGTTCCAGGGCACGCGGAAGCTGGTCCGCCACGATCTGGTCCAGCAGTTTGCCGCGCACCGCCAGGTTCGTGTAGCCGAAGTCGCCCTCGGGCCGACGGTCCGCGAGGAGCACCGCGAACCGGTCGGCCCAGCCGACGAACGCCCCGTCGGGGCCGGGATCGCCGACGCCCTCGGTGAAGCTGTCCCCCACCGCCACGTACGACCCGATCACCGCTCTTTTGTCACTCTTCGAATCGTCTGCCACATCGGCTCATGATTCACCTTCGAATGTGACCTACGCGACCGTAGGCAGGGGTTGACGGTCGGTGAGATAAGCCACTCCTAAAGCCTTCGCCAACTCCGGAATAGACCCCGGATCATGGCTGTTGAGGCCGCAACCGCCACACCCGGAAGTCCGTGATCAGGAAGTGGCTCCAGACGGTCCGGAACGCGAAGTGCCCACCGGTGTACGGCTCCGGGTCGACGTAGTCGAAGACGAGCCGCCCGTTGTTCCACCACTGGACCGTCGAGCCGTCGGAGACGATCCGGACCCGGTTCGGCTCGTTCGGCACCAGCAGCGGCTCGGTGTAGTCGTGGAGCAGCGGACGGACCCCGGCGCGACCGACGTACCGCCGCATCCGCGTGGTGGTGTTGTAGTTGGCGCCGTAGCCGACGTAGTACGTCGTCAGGTGGTCGTACTCGTCGAGCGCACCGCCGCGTGCGACGCCGAAGAGGTCGTCCGGGGAGCGGACGTCGGTGGCGTTCCAGAAGTTGTTGAGGTCGGAGACCCGGTCGTTGGCACCGCCCCGCGCGACCGGGGTGGCGGTGTACTCGAGGAGGTACGGCCCTGCGAGCCGCTCCTTGAACCAGACCGTGGCGCCGCTCGGCACGTCGATCTCCAGCACACCGCGGGAGGCGGCGACGGTGCCGCCGTCCTGGAGTTCGGCGACCCACCGCCCGAGGCCGTGGCGGAAGTCGTCGCGGGCGAGGAGGCGACGGTGGGCGGGTGTGGCACTCGCGGGCGCCGAGAGGACGGTGAGGGCCGCCGCACCGGCCGCCAGGGCGCCGAAGGATCTCCGGGTGATCGTCATGGAAAGCGCTTACCCCATTGACCCTCGGGGAAAGCGCGCACCACCGGGGGAAGCGCGCGACACCACCGAAGGCCGGACCCGGGGATCGGGGGTCCGGCCTTCGGTGGCGTGTCAGGCAGGTTGTCCTGGAGGAGCCTCCGTCAGAGGGAGACGCCCTGGGCGCGGAGGTAGGCGACCGGGTCGACGTCCGAGCCGTAGTCCGGCGTGGTGCGGATCTCGAAGTGCAGGTGCGGTCCGGTCGAGTTGCCGGTGGTGCCGGAGAGGCCGACCTGCTGGCCCGCCGTCACGGACTGACCGCTGGAGACGGACAGCGAGGACAGGTGGGCGTACTGGGCGTAGTGGCCATCGGCGAGCTGGATGACGACCTGGTTGCCGTACGCGCCGGCCCAGCCGGCCGAGACGACGGTGCCCGCGCCCACGGCCTTCAGCGAGGTGCCGGTCGGGACGACGAAGTCGACGCCGGTGTGGTAGCCGCTGGACCACATGCTGCCCGCGACCTTGTAGGCGGTGCCGACACCGGCGCCGGAGACCGGAGCGGTGAAGCCGCTCGCGGAGGACTGGGCGGCCTGCGTGGTCGTGGTCGCCTTGGACTCGGCGGCCTGCGAAGCCTCCGAGGACTGCGACGACTTGGCGGAGTCCGACGAGGACTTGGCGGAGTCCGAGGAGGACTCGGCCGAGGACTGGGTGGAGGACTTCGCGGCCGGCTTCTCGGCGGTGGCCGTCGAGGCGGCCTTCTTGCCGATCGACAGCTTCAGACCCGGGTGGATCAGCGACGGGTCGGCGCCGACGGCGGCACGGTTGTCCTGGTAGAGCTTCTCCCAGCCACCGCTGACATTCTGCTCGTCGGCGATCTTCGAGAGGTAGTCCCCGGACCGCACCGTGTACGTCTTCGCACCGGTCGTCTTCTTCGCGGTGGCCTTCTTCTCGGCCGCCTTCTTGTCTGCCGCCTGAACCGACTGAACGGCCTTTTCCGAAACGGACTGCGACGGGGCCGCGTGGGCGCCGGTGGCCCCCAGAAGCGGGAGGGCGAGCGCGGCGCCACCGGTTCCGGCGACGGCGATCGTGCGGGTGAAACGCAGGGTCTTGGGACGGCGGTGCTTACCCTTCGCGGGCATGGCGAATTCCTCTCCGGCGCCTACGAGGTGAGCTGTCGGGTGCGGACTGGAGATGTCCGGCCGCGCGCTGGGCACGACTTGACCCCAAGCCTGTTCCGGAGACCGGACCAGGCGGTGGTGCCTGTGGGTCCCCCGCTCCTGCCGTGCACGGGTGAGTGTGCGGATTCCGAGCGGCGGCAGGATTCGGCATCCGCTCGGATGGGTGGGAACGTAAGCGACCAAGACGCAAAGGGACAAGCAGAAGGTTCCGCCCGAACCCATCCCTCTTGATCCCTTGTGGGAATTCGCCGTCACTTTCCGTGCATTAGGAGGCGTCCGGTTCCCGCAAATGCCCTTGAAAAGCACGTGAATTACGTGGACATGACGGGCGACGCACCGTCACGGATATGACCCTGCTCACGTGACGTTGCTCCAGAGTCCTTTATTCCAGAGCGAGTTGGAATGAAGGCTGCAATTCGGACAGAAGGGCCAGAAGTGGCGCAGTCGGAGAAGTGCCGCATCACGATTGCCGCGTAAACCGGCGGTGAATGAGCAGGGTTTCAGCGTTGTTCGCCCGTTTTGCCGTATTCACTGGCCGACCAGGGTCCATGTCGTATCGTCGGACCGTGCCCGCAGACGTGCAGAGTCGGCGGCATCCGGTGGGAGGAGCCCAAGTGACGCAGCAGGTCCCGTCGACCGAGCCCGAGCTGGCCGGAGTGCGCAACTTCCGCGATGTCGGCGGACTGCCGACGGTGGACGGCCGCCGGGTGCGCCAGGGCGTGCTGTTCCGCAGCGGCCATCTCGCGCACGCGACCGACCAGGACGCTGCGTTCCTCGGCTCCCTCGGCCTGCACACGATCTTCGACTTCCGCAACACCGCGGACCAGAAGCTGGAGGGCCCCGACGTCGAGCTCGCGGGGGTGCGCAATGTGAACCTGCCGCTGTCCGACCCGGCGGACGGCGCCGAGTTCTGGAAGATGGTCCGCGACGGCGACATCGAGCAGCTGCGGGAGATCCTGGACGACGGCAAGGCCGCGAACCGGATGATCGAGTCGTACCGCACCATCATCAAGGAGCGCACGGCCGAGCACTCCCAGGTGCTGCACTCCCTCGCCGAGGACAGCGTCCCGGCCCTGATGCACTGCGCGGCGGGCAAGGACCGGGCCGGTCTGTCGATCGCGGTGACCCTGCTGGCGCTGGGCGTCGAGCGCGAGGCGATCATCGCCGACTACCTGGAGTCGAACGCCAAGCACCGCCGCTACAAGGTGCAGCGCAGCAGCAGCTACACCCCCGAGATCATGGAGCTGCTCAGCCCGCTCTTCGACGCGCGCGCCGAATATCTGACGGCGGCCTTCGAGACCATCGAGGAGACCTGGGGCGACGTCGACACCTACCTGGAGCAGGGGCTGCGGATCACCCCCGAGGTCCGGGAGCGCCTGCGGGACCGCCTGCTCGACTGAGCCGTACGGCTACTGCTTCGCCCCCAGCTCGAAGAGCAGGTAGATGAACGCGGCGAAGACATGCCCCACCGCGATGTAGATGATCAGGCGGACCCACAGGGCGCGCGGGAACTTCTCTTCCATGTCGGTCATGGCGTCTCTCCGGTCGGTGAGGGGAGGGGTCCCAGGCACAGCGTGGCCGTGGGGCTCTGCAGCAGGGTGTGGACGAACAGGAGCTCGACCCCGCCCTCGTCCAGGGCGGCGATCCGGTGCGGGGTGAGCGAGTCGAAGTGGGCGCTGTCACCCGGTGCGAGCCGGTGCGTGGTGTCCCCGAGGCGCAGCCGCAGCCGCCCGCCGAGGACGTAGAGCCACTCCTCGCCTGGGTGCACCCGCACGATGTCGCCCTGGGAGCCGAAGGGGACGTGCAGGCGCAGCGCCTGCATCCCCCGGCCGGGCGCGCCGGCCTGCCAATACGTCCAGCCGCCGGCCTCGGTCGGTTCCATGTCGGCGGCGCGCACGACGGCGTCCCGGTCGGCGACCGTCTCGCCGAGCAGTTCCGAGACGGTCGTACCGTAGATACGGGCGAGCGAGAGCAGCATCGGCAGTGAGGGCTGGCGCTGCCCGGTCTCCAGTCGGGAGAGATGGGCGGGCGAGAGCCCGGCGGCGCGGGCGGCGGCCTCCAGGGTGAGGGAGGCCTGGCGCCGCAGGGCACGCAGCTGCGGCGCCACCTCGGGCAGGTCGTCGGCCGGCCCGGTCTCGGGAGAGCTCATGCTCTCCATTCAGCCGCGGATTTGCCTCTACGACAAATTTCTTGCCCCAGAGGCAAATCTCGGTGACGACCTCATCGAGGGCCCGGCCGCGCCCCTCAGCGGTTGGCGACCGCCTGCTTCACCAGCGTCTTGCCGAAGTCCCACATCAGCCCGCCACCGCTGTGCGCGTCGTCCATCACCTCGGTGAAGGCGTCCACGAACCGCTCCACCTCCCGCTCACCGACGATCAGCGGCGGGATCAGCTTGATCACCTCCAGATGATCGCCCGAGACCTGGGTGAGGATCCGGTGCCGCTGGAGCAGCGGTACGACGACCATCTGCGCGAACAGCCCCTTGCGGGCCGTCTGGAGCATGGTCCACCGGCCGCGCAGCCGCAGCGAGGAGGGCCGGCCGAACTCGATGCCGATCATCAGGCCCCGGCCGCGTACGTCGGCGAGCAGCTCGTACTTGTCGACCAGGGCGGCGAGCCGCGACTTCAGCAGCTCGCCCGTGGCGCGGGCGCCCGCCACGATCTGCTCGTTCTCCATGACGGCGAGCACGGCGAGCCCCGCCGCCATGGCCTGCGCGTTGGACCCGAAGCTCGCGGAGTGCACGAGCACCCGGTCCATGGACGAGTAGACCTTCTTGAAGATCCAGTCCTTGCCGAGGGTGGCGCCGACCGGCACATAGCCGCCGGAGAGCGCCTTGGCCACGCACACCAGGTCCGGCTCCACGCCGTCCTCGTGCTGGAAGGCGTAGAAGTCCCCGGTGCGGCCGAGCCCGGTCTGCACCTCGTCGGCGATGAGCAGCGCCTTGTGCCGGTGGAGCAGTTCCTGGGCGGCCCGGAGGTAGCCGGGCGGGGCCTCGTGCACGCCCTTGCCCTGGATCGGCTCGACGATCAGCGCGGCGACGTCGCCCCTCTTCAACTCCCTTTCCAGGGCGTCGAGATCGCCCAGCTGGACAGCGGTGTCGGGCAGCAGCGGGGCGAAGCCGTCCCGGAAGCCGTCCTCGCCGTTGACGGACAGGGAGCCGGTGGTCAGCCCGTGGAAGGCGTGGTCGCAATAGAGGATCCGTGGCTTTCCGGTCGCCCGTCGGGCGAACTTCAGCGCGGTCTCGACCGCCTCGGTGCCGCTGTTGGAGAAGAAGGCCCGGTCCAGGTGCGGACTGTGCGCGAGCAGCCGCTCGGCCAGCAGCCCGGGCAGGGGCTGGCAGTCGAAGCGGGTGAGGTCGGCGAGCCGGGCGTCCAGGACGTCGTGCAGCGCCTGCCGGACGACGGGGTGATGGCGGCCGAGGCCCATCACCCCGAACCCGGCGAGCATGTCCAGGTAGTCGGCGCCGTCGGCGTCCCAGAAGTAGGCGCCCTCGGCCCGCTCGTAGACCTTGTCGAAGCCGATGGTGTGCAGCATGCGCGGGAGCTGGTGGTTCAGGTACCTGCCGTGCAGCTCGTAGCGCTCGGCGCCGCGCTCGGCCAGCAGTGCGCCGAGGTCGAACTCCGTGGTCATGGGGCTGTCTCCTTGGCTTGCTCCTGGACGGCCAGGCTCGCGCTGATCCGTCCGGCGACCTCGACGGGCGTGAGGCCGATGTCCGCCAGCACCTCGCCGCGTTTGGCGTGGGCGAGGAACTGCTCGGGGATGCCGAACCGCCGTACGGGCACGTCGACGTCGGCGTCGCCCAGGGCGAGCGCCACGGCGCCGCCCACTCCGGCGGCGCGGCTGTTGTCCTCGACGACGGCGACGAGGCGGTGCCCGGCGGCGAGGCCGGGCAGCGCCGGGTCGACGGGCTTGACCCAACGGGGGTCCACGACCGTGCAGTTGATGCCGCGAGCCGCCAGCAGCTCGGCGGCCTGGAGGCAGACGGGGGCCATCACTCCGACGGCGACCAGCAGGACGTCCGGCTCGCCCGGCGAGCGGTGCAGCACGTCGAGGCCGCCGATCCGGTCGACCGCCGGGACGGAGGGGCCGACGCACTCCTTCGGGAACCGCACCAGCGTGGGCGCGTCGTCCACGGCGACCGCCTCCCGCAGCTGGGCCCGGAGCTGGTCGGCGTCGCGCGGGGCGGCGATCCGGAGACCGGGGACGACCTGGAGGATCGACATGTCCCACATGCCGTTGTGGGAGGCGCCGTCGACTCCGGTGACCCCGGCCCGGTCCAGGACGAAGGTGACCCCGCAGTGGTGCAGGGCGACGTCCATCAGCAGCTGGTCGAAGGCGCGGTTGAGGAAGGTGGCGTAGACGGCGACGACCGGATGGACGCCGCCGGTGGCGAGGCCCGCGGCGGACACGGCCGCGTGCTGCTCGGCGATGCCGACGTCCCAGACCCGGTCCGGGAACCGCTCGGCGAACTTGCCGAGGCCCACCGGGTGCAGCATGGCCGCCGTGATCGCCACGACGTCCTCCCGCTCCTCGCCGATCTTCACGATCTCGTCGCCGAACACCGAGGTCCAGGAGGGTCCGCCGGACGGCTTGAGGGGCTCGCAGGTGAGCGGGTCCATCACCCCGACGGTGTGGAAGTGGTCCTCCTCGTGGGCGAGGGCGGGTTCGTAGCCGCGGCCCTTCTCGGTGAGGCAGTGGACGAGGACGGGCCCGTGGAAGCGCTTCGCGCGGCGCAGCGCGGACTCCACGGCGCCGATGTCGTGGCCGTCGATCGGGCCGACGTACTTCAGGCCGAGGTCCTCGAAGAGGCCCTGCGGGGCGAAGGCGTCCTTGAAGCCCTTCTTGGCGCCGTGCAGGGCCTCGTAGACGGTGTGCCCGACCACCGGCGTGCGCAGCAGGACGTCCTTGCCCCAGGCCAGGACCCGCTCGTAGCTGTCGGTGGTGCGCAGGGTGGCGAGGTGGTTGGCCAGGCCGCCGATGGTGGGCGCGTACGACCGCTCGTTGTCGTTGACGACGATGATCAGCGGCCGGTCCTTGGCGGCCGCGATGTTGTTCAGCGCCTCCCAGGCCATGCCGCCGGTCAGCGCGCCGTCCCCGACGACCGCGACGACATGCCCCTTCTCGCCCAGCACCTGGCGGGCCTTGGCGAGCCCGTCGGCCCAGCCCAGCGCGGTGGAGGCATGGCTGTTCTCGACGATGTCGTGCTCGGACTCCTCACGCGAGGGATAGCCGGACAGGCCACCCTTGCCGCGCAGCTTGGAAAAGTCCTGGCGCCCCGTCAAAAGCTTGTGCACATAGCTCTGATGGCCGGTGTCCCAGACGATCCGGTCGACCGGCGACTCGAAGACCCGGTGGAGCGCGATGGACAGTTCCACCACCCCCAGGTTGGGCCCGAGATGCCCGCCGGTCCTGGCGACCGCGTGCACCAGGAACTCCCTGATCTCGTCGGACAGTTCCCCGAGTTCCGCCTCGGACAGCGCCTTCAGGTCGCGTGGTCCCCGGATGTTCTCCAGCATCGTCACGATCGGGCCCCCTTCGGTCCGTGCTGCTCAACTCACGGTGACGGCCGGCTCCCCCGACTCGACGCCGTCCTGCTCCATCTGCTCGGCGATCTTCATCGCCTCCTCGATCAGGGTCTCCACGATCTTCGACTCGGGGACGGTCTTGATGACCTCGCCCTTCACGAAGATCTGCCCCTTGCCGTTGCCGGAGGCGACCCCCAGATCCGCCTCCCGGGCCTCGCCGGGACCGTTGACCACACACCCCATGACCGCCACCCGCAGCGGCACCTCCATGCCCTCCAGGCCGGCGGTGACCTCGTCGGCCAGCTTGTAGACGTCGACCTGGGCGCGCCCGCAGGAGGGGCACGAGACGATCTCCAGCCGCCGCTGCCTGAGCCCCAGGGACTCCAGGATCTGGATGCCGACCTTGACCTCCTCGGCGGGCGGCGCCGACAGGGACACCCGGATGGTGTCGCCGATCCCCCTGCTGAGCAGGGCGCCGAAGGCCACCGCCGACTTGATCGTGCCCTGGAAGGCCGGACCGGCCTCGGTGACGCCCAGGTGCAGCGGGTAGTCGCACTGCTCGGCGAGCTGCTGGTAGGCGCTGACCATGACCACGGGGTCGTTGTGCTTCACGGAGATCTTGATGTCCCGGAAGCCGTGCTCCTCGAAGAGGGACGCCTCCCACAGGGCGGACTCCACCAGCGCCTCGGGCGTGGCCCTGCCGTACTTCTGCAGCAGCCGCCGGTCCAGTGAACCGGCGTTGACCCCGATCCGGATCGGCGTGCCGTGGTCCTTCGCGGCCCGCGCGATCTCCTTGACCTTGTCGTCGAACTGCTTGATGTTGCCGGGATTGACGCGTACGGCCGCACAGCCGGCCTCGATCGCCGCGAACACGTACTTGGGCTGGAAGTGGATGTCGGCGATCACCGGGATCTGCGACTTGCGCGCGATGGTGGCGAGGGCGTCCGCGTCGTCCTGCGTGGGGCAGGCGACGCGGACGATCTGGCAGCCGGACGCGGTGAGTTCGGCGATCTGCTGGAGCGTGGCGCCGATGTCCGACGTACGGGTGGTGGTCATCGACTGCACCGAGACCGGGGCGCCGCCCCCGACCGCCACCGGTCCGACCTGGATCCGCCGCGACACGCGCCGCTCGGCGATCGGCCGGAGGGGTACCTCGGGGAGGCCCAAGGGGATGGCGGTCATGACCTCACTCCCGGTTTCCGTTGACCGTCTCGCGCATGGCGCGCAGCGACTCCTTCAGGGAGCCCATGGTGGCGAGGACGGCGGTGGGCTCGTAGCCGCAGTGCGCCATGCAGTTGGCGCAGCGCGGGTCCTTGCCGCGGCCGTACTTGTCCCAGTCGGTCTCCTCGATGAGTTCGCGGTACGTCGGCACATAGCCGTCGCTCATCAGGTAGCAGGGGCGCTGCCAGCCGAAGAGGGAGTAGTTCGGGATCGCCCACGCGGTGCACGGGAAGTCGACCTTGCCCTCCAGGAAGTCCAGGAAGAGCGGGGAGTGGTTGAGCCGCCAGCGGCGCCGGTTGCCGCCCGCGAAGGCCTTCTTGAACAGCTCGCGGGTCTGCTCCACACCCAGGAAGTGCTCCTGGTCGGGCGCCTTCTCGTAGGCGTAGGCGGGCGAGATCATCATCTCGTCGACCTTGAGGTCGTCGTTGAGGAAGTTCAGCACCTCGACGATGGTCTGCGGGGTGTCGGTGTTGAAGAAGGTGGAGTTGGTGGTGACCCGGAAGCCGCGCCGCTTGGCCTCCTTGATCGCCTCCACCGCCTCGTCGAACACGCCCTCCTTCGCCACCGACTCGTCGTGGCGCTCGCGCAGGCCGTCGATGTGCACGGCGAAGGCGAAATAGGGTGAGGGCTTGAAGTTGTCCATCTTCTTGCGCAGCAGCATGGCATTGGTGCACAGGAAGACGTATTTCCGCTTGGCCACCAACTGCCGCACGATCTCGTCGATCTGAGGGTGCATCAGCGGTTCGCCCCCGGCGATCGACACCATCGGCGCGCCGGATTCGAGCACCGCTCCCACGGCCTGAGCGACCGGCATGCGCTGCTTGAGCACCCCCGCCGGATGCTGGATCTTCCCGCAGCCCTCGCACTTGAGGTTGCACGCGAACAGCGGTTCCAGCTCGACGATCAGCGGGAACTTGTCGCGCTTGCGGAGCTTTTGTTCTGCCAAGTAAGTAGCGACCTTGATGGACTGGCGCAGCGGCATGGCCATCTGGCTCACCTCCTGGGGAGCAGCAAAGAACGGTGCCATTCGAAAAATGCGGGAAGGACCGACCTGAGGACACGGAACGCTGATATTCCCCCGCGTACCGTGCCGATCCGGACCAGTTCATGTTCTGGAGCGTCCACGACCACCCGTACGGCCGCAACGGGGCGCTCGCCCGCGCGCACGGCGCTCAGGAGTGTCGCCGCCGACTCCATGTCGACCGCGATTGCGCCGGTCGCACGCAGATCGGACCGTTCCTGGCCCCGGACCACATGGTCGGATCCGGTGAGCGGTCCGGTGTGCACGGTCCGCCCCGGAACGGCGCGGACCAGTTCCTTGACGAGCAGCTCGGTCCCGACGCACTGGGTGGTCCCGCGCGGATCCCGGGTCTCCTCGGCGACGACCAGGTCGCCGGGGTGCATCCCGGGGGCGAGCCCCGCGCAGAAGCCGGTGGCCAGGACCGCGGCCCCGGCGAGCGCCGGGTCGGCCAGGACCCGGGTGACGGACCGCTCGGCCGCCTTCGGGCCCATGCCGGTCCGCACCACGGTGACCGGCCCGTCGGCGCCGCCGCGGTCGCTCGTGCGCAGCGCGAGGTGCTCGATGCCGAGCGCGCAGGCGATCAGCAGCGGAGCCGGAGCGGGCTGGGTGCTCATCAGCCCCCCTCGGCCGCGGCGAAGGGTTCGCCGTGCACGTACCGGCCCAGCGCGGTGAGCGGGAAGACCTGCCGGTACAGGTGATAGTTGATGGAGAAGTCCCAGGGGAACCCGGTACCGGTGAAGTACGGCTCGTCCCAGGAGCCGTCAGCGCGCTGCGTGGCCGCGAGCCATGCGACGCCGCGCTCTACGGCCTTGGAGTCCTTCTCCCCCGCGGCGAGCAGCGCCATCAGGGCCCACGCCGTCTGCGAGGCGGTGGAGGCCCCCCGGCCGCTCCAGCCCTTGACGTCCTTGTAGGAGCGCAGGTCCTCGCCCCAGCCGCCGTCGTCGTTCTGCACGGACTCCAGCCAGGTCACGGCCCGGCGGATCGCCGGGTGCGAGCCGGGGAATCCGGCGGCGACGAGGGCGGGTACGACGGAGCCGGTGCCGTAGATGTAGTTGACGCCCCAGCGTCCGAACCACGAGCCGTCCGGCTCCTGTTCGGCCAGCAGCCACTGGATGCCCCGCCGGGTGCGCGGGTCGTGGGCGAGGCCCTCGACCGCGAGCATCTCGACGACGTGCGCGGTGACGTCGGCCGACGGCGGGTCGATGACCTCGCCGAAGTCGCAGAACGGCAGCCGGTTGGGGAAGGGGCTGGTGTTGTCGACGTCGAAGGCGCCCCACGCGCCGTTGCGGGACTGCATGCCGAGGTTCCAGCGCACCCCGCGCCCGATCGCCTTCTCCACCCGCTCCGGGTCGTGGTGACGGACCCGGCGCAGCGCGAGCACGACCTCGGCGGTGTCGTCGATGTCGGGGTAGTTGTCGTTGTGGAACTCGAACGCCCAGCCCCCGGGCGGCAGTCCGGGGCGCTTGACCGCCCAGTCGCCGGGCCGGACGATCTCCTCGCCGAGCATCCAGTCGGCGGCCTTGACCAGCTGCGGATGGTCGGCGGGCACGCCTGCGTCGGCCAGCGCGATGGTGGCCAGGCAGGTGTCCCAGACCGGGGACTGACAGGCCTCGATCATCCGGGACCCGTCATCGCGCCAGATGGCGAAACGGTCCAGCGAGGCCAGGCCCTCACGCATCACGGGGTGCTTGAGGTCGTAGCCGAGCAGATGCAGGGCGATGATGGAGTACACCGCGGGCGGCTGGATACCGCCCCAGCAGCCGTCGTTCTCCTGCCGCTCGATGATCCAGCGGGCGGCCGAGCGCATCGCGGCCCGGCGCAGCCCGCGCGGGGCGATCTTGCGCAGCTGGTGCAGCGCCTTGTCGAGCCGCTGGAAGGCGCCGTCCCAACTCGCCACCGGAGCAAGGGGCTTGGGCGGATTGGGGTTGGCCGGGTCGGTGTGCAGCTCGTCCAGCGCGAAGGGCGCGGGCCGCACCGGGCGCTTGGCGGAGACGATCGTCAGCGGGACGATGGTCTGCCGGGCCCAGCAGCCGAAGTCGTAGATGTTGAGCGGCACCCAGGTCGGGAAGTAGATCAGTTCGGGCGGGAGTTCGGGCAGGTCCTCCCACTTCCACCAGCCGAACAGGGCCAGCCAGATCCGGGTGAAGACCCGGGCGGCGGCGATGCCTCCCTGGGCCCTGATCCACTCCGCCGCCTTCGCCATGTGCGGGGCGTCCGGGGTGTCACCGGCCAGCCGCAGGGCGACGTAGGCCTCGATGGTGGTGGAGAGTTCGCCGGGCCCGCCGAAGAAGCTCGCCCAGGTGCCGTCCGCGCGCTGCTCGCCGCGGATGAACAGGGCGGCGGCGCTGGTGGTGGACTCGTCCTGGATGCCCAGGAACTGACGGAGCAGCAGGTCCTCGGCGTCCATGGTGACGTTCGTCTCGAGGTCGCCCTTCCACCAGCCCTCGACGTTCTGCCGGGACAGCAGGTAGTCGGTGGCGCGCCGTACGGCGCGTTCGGCGGCGTCGTGAACCCCCGTCGCCAGGGGGATGGTGCTGTCGGTTTCGCTGGCCGCGGCAGCGCGGGGCGGCAGGGCCCCGGTGCTTCCGTCGGTCGTCGCTGTCATGGCTTCCCCTTCGTGCAGTGTGCAAGTGGTGCTCTGCTGTGGGTCCGCCGTCGGCCGGTGCTGCTCTTCCCGCGACACCGGCCGGCGACTACGCGAGGGCTATTCGACCGATAGTGATCATCTCTTTCGTACGACGACGAAGTCGGCGAGCGCCGTGAACTGCGCCCGCACCCGGTCGGGCATGTCGACGGCGTCCAGCGCTTCGATGGCGACGGTGTGCTGACGGCGGGCCTCTTCGGCGGTCCACTCGCGTCCGCCGGCCTCCTCGATGAGGGCGGCGCGGGCGGCGAACTCCTCCTCGGAGAAGTTCTCGAAGTCACTGCTCTTGGCGTCGGCGGCGAGGATCTCGCCGAGCCGCTCGGAGGCGCTGCCGCCCGCCGCGAGCGCGGCCACGACCGGCAGCGACTTCTTGCGCTGGCGCAGGTCGCTCCAGGTCTGCTTGCCGGTGGACTCCGGGTCGCCCCAGATGCCGAGGAGGTCGTCGACGGCCTGGAAGGCGAGGCCGAGGTGGTAGCCGTACTTCTCCAGCGTGTCGGCGACGCGGTCGCCCGCCCCGCCGAGCACGGCGCCGATGGAGCTGGCGCAGGCCAGCAGGGCGCCGGTCTTGTTGCCCTCCATCTCCAGGCACTCCTCGACGCTCACGCGGTCGCGGTGCTCGTAGGAGATGTCCTGGGCCTGGCCGTCGATGAGGGCCCGGGTGGCGGTGGTCAGCCGGCGGGTGGCGCGGCCGGCCTCGACGGTGCCGAGCTCCAGCAGGAGTTCGTTGGCGAGGGCGAACAGGGCGTCGCCGACCAGGATGGCCTGGGCGGGGCCGTGCACCTTCCACACCGTGTCGCGGTGGCGGCGCTGCTCGTCGCCGTCCATCAGGTCGTCGTGCAGCAGGGAGAAGTTGTGCACCAGCTCGACGGCGACCGCGCCGGGGATGCCGACCTCGGGAGCGGCGCCGACGACCTCGGCTGAGAGCACGGCGAGGGCGGGGCGCACGGCCTTGCCTCCGTCGCCGGCCGTGGGCCTGCCCTGGGCGTCGAGCCAGCCGAAGTGGTAGGCGGAAACGGTGTCCATGGGAGGCGCCAGGCGGTCGATCGCCGCCCGCAGTACCGGCGTGGCCAGGGTCCGGCCGCGCTCCAGGAGCGCGGTCACGTCCACCGCGGTCGCTGCAGCGGCCTTCGAGGCCGGGGGCACAGTGGGCACAGTCTCTCCTCTTGTTGCGGTACCGGGGGTGCGGGGGCCTGCCGCGCGCTCGGGTTCGTCGAGCCTCATGCCGCCTCCTCGAACTCGAAGAGGTGGCGGGGGCGGGGCCTGCCCAGGGCGCTCAGCGCGGCGTCGGCCGCGCTCACACCGCTGCGGACCGCACTCTCCATGGTCGCGGGCCACCCGGTGGCGGTCCACGCTCCGGCCAGGTACAGGCCGGGTGCCTTGGTCCGGGTGCCGGGCCGCAGCCGCCCGACCCCGGGGGTGGGGGCGAACGTCGCCGTGCGCTCCCGGGTCACGAAGAAGTCCTGCACCTCGGCCTTCCGGGCGAGCGGCAGCAGCCGGGCCAGTTCCGGCAGATAGCGCTCGCGCAGTTCGGCCACCGGCGCGTCGATCTCGCCGTGCGCGGCCGACTGGGACAGCGCGAGGTACTGCCCCTCGCGCAGCCCGGAGGAACGGGTCCGGTCGAACACCCACTGCACCGGCGTCCCGAGGGCCGCGAAGAAGGGGGTGCTGAGCACCGGACGGTCGTACACGACGTGGACGTTGAGGATCGGCGCGGTGCCGATCCTGAGCAGCGCCCCCGGGTCGTCCAGGGCTCCCTCGGGCAGCAGGCCGTGGGCCTCGCTCTGCGCCACGGCGAGCACGACGGCGTCCGCCCGGAGCGTCTCGCCGGGAACCTCCACGGCCCAACGGCCGTTGTCGTCAGCGGAGATGGAGGTGACACGGGTACGGACCTCGGTGCGCACGCCCGCGGAGTCGAGCGCCTTGCGGGCCAGCCGGTCGTGCAGTTCGCCCAGCGGGACATGGGCCCAGCCGATGTCGGCGGCGCCCGGGTCGGACAGCAGACCGGTCTTGAACACCATCGCGGCGAGCCCCAGCGAGGCGTCCTCCGCGACCGCGTTGAGGGTGGCGATCCCGACCAGGTTCCACAGGGCCTTGACGGCACGCTCGGACTGACCGTGCGCGGCCAGCCAGGTGCCGAAGTTCTGGTCGTCCAGCGCCGGATCAGCGAGGTCGAGCCCCCTCAGCGCGAGCGCGGCACGCCCGACGGCGGCGCGCTCGGTGAGCGAGAGGTGCGGGTAGGTGGCGAGGCTGCGCCCCAGATGCAGCGGTACGGGCAGCGGATCGCGCTGGATCCTGCCCAGGCGCCGCCCCTCGGGCCGGGCCAGATCGAGTACGGGCACGTCGAGACGATCCTGCAGCGGCGCCAGCGCGGTCCCCTCGATGCGGTCGAGGAACCAGCGGTATGCGGTGCAGCAGCGCAGGTAGACGTGCTGGCCGTTGTCGACGGTGAGGTCGCCGCGCTGGAAGGAGAAGGCGAGCCCGCCGAGGCGCGGCCTGCCCTCCAGCAGCGTCACACGCACTCCGGCGTCGGCCAGCGCCAGCGCCGCGGTGACGCCGGCCAGGCCGCCGCCGACCACGACGGCTTCGCCGCCGGGTGTGATGCCGTCGGTCATCGTGTGCCCTCCCCCGAACGGTCGCCGCGATGCTTGAACCCTGCACGGTCGGCCGTCTCAGTCAGGGACGCCGTCGTGCCGCGGAGGGTTGCCTGCCACTTTTCACCGGTGGCATCACCTTGGACCGGATTGTCCATCAGGCCCGCCTCCTGACGGCCCGCCGGGTCACATGGCGGGCGTCCAGACCGGACAGACCGCGTACGGCGACATACGCCTTCTCGCGTCCGGGCAGCGAGACCCGCCCACGCAGCACCGCCTCCGGTTCCCGCTCGATGCGGTCCAGGAGGCGGCGGTAGATGCCGGCCATGGCGGCGACACAGGCGCCGCTGCGCCGGTCGAGCATCGGCAGCAGCCGGTATCCCTCGGCGAACAGGGCGCGGGCGCGGCGCACTTCGAAGTGCACGAGGCCCGCGAAGTCGGCGCCCTCCGGCACGGTCGGCGCGGCGAACCCGGCCGTGCAGCCGAACTTGGCGAGATCGTCGGCGGGCAGGTAGGTACGGCCACCCTCGGCGTCCTCGCGCACATCCCTGAGGATGTTGGTGAGCTGGAGTGCGAGCCCGAGCGTGTCGGCATACTCCGGCGCGCGCTCGGCGCCGCGCGCCCCCGGTTCGGTGCCGAACACGCCGAGCGAGAGCCGTCCGATGGCGCCGGCCACACAGCGGCAGTACACCTTCAGGTCGTCCCAGGTCTCGTAGGTCTCGCCGCGTACGTCCATCAGCACGCCGTCGATCAGCTCGTCCAGGCCCTCGAGCGGGATCGGGAAGACCTCGGCGGCATGGGCGAGCGCGACCGCGACCGGGTCGGTGTCGTCCTCGTCGACCGCGCCGCCGCGGACCCGGCTCAGCAGGGCCCGGGTCTCCTCGAGCCTGGCGATCTTGACGTCGTCGGCCAGCGCCCCGTCACCGATGTCGTCGACACGGCGCGAGAACGCGTACAGCGCCGACATCGCGCGGCGCTTCGGCGTGGGCAGCAGCCGGATGCCGTACGCGAAATTACGGGCCTGCTGTCCGGTGACGGCCTCGCAGTAGCTGTAGGCGGCGAGTACCGGTGCGGACGCGTGTGGTGCGAACTCCACGGTCCGGATCACCCCTCTCCTCGCAGAGTCACGCCCACCTCGCGCAGCAACTGAACCTTGCCGGGCTTGGGCGGGCCGGGAAGTACGTCGTATTCGGCGGCGGCGATCGCACGGATCGCCGCCCTTCCCCCCGCCACGAACCCCGCGAGCAGCAGTCTCAGCCTGCCGTGGACGCTACCCACCAGAGGGGCGCCTTCATTCAGGAGTTCGCGGGCGCGTTGTGCTTCGTATGCAACCAGTGCGCGCACTGATGCGCCCGCGGTTTTCGTGGCGAGATCCGCCTCCTGGACATGAAAACGTTTCATGTCCACGGCGGGCAGATAGATGCGGTCGCGGCCGAGGTCCTCGGCGACGTCCTGGAGGTGCTCGACGATCTGGAGGGCGGTGCAGATCGCGTCGGAGCGGCGCATCCGCTCGGGGGTGGCGGTGCCGGTGACGGCGAGGACGAGGTGCCCGACGGGGTTGGCGGACAGTTCGCAGTACGCGAGCAGGTCGTCGTAGGTCTCGTAGCGGCTGACGAGCTGGTCCTGGCGGTTGGCCTGGATCAGGCCGAGGAAGGGCTCGGGGGTGAGCGAGCGGCTGCGGACCGTGGACTGGAGGCGGCGCAGCAGGGGGTGCCGGGGGGTGGCGTCGAACACGCGTCGCAGGTCGGCCTCGAAGGCGTCCAGCATCAGCAGGCGGTCGTCGGCGTCCTTGGCCGACACGCCGAGGAAACGGGCGTCGGCGCCGCCGGGGGCGAGATCGCCGTCACCGATGTCGTCGACGAGGCGGGCGAAGCCGTAGACCGCCATGAGGTCGGTGCGCCAGGCCCGGGGCAGGAAGAAGGGGGCCACGGGGAAGTTCTCGTGCGCGGCCTTGTCGAGCGTGCCGCGCTCCGCGTCTCCGGCGTGCGGCGTGCCGGTTCCCGTCACCGCGGACTTCCCGGGGCGGGGACGGCACATGCTGCGTTGAGCTGGGGAGTTTCCGTAGCCATTGCCGTCACATCTCCCGTTCTACACTGCCGACCCAATACACACTATTTCGGACACGCCGCCCGGCTGTCCGCGCGGCTCCCTGGCAGAGGGTGTGGGGCATTATGGCCCCACTTGCCGCGATTGGGGACCGGTACAGCTTACGTTGTACAACGCACGGTGGTTCGCCGGGGTGTCCTGCGCATCACAAGAACACACCGATTGGTCCCAAGATTCCTAAGACCAGCCGAAGTTGACGTTTCCTTTGCAGACGCGGAGCCCCGCCGGAAGGGTTCCGGCGGGGCCGTGGGAAGCGGGGTGGGCCGGGTGAGCCGGTCCGGGGTGGACTACTTGCCCGTGAACTTCTCGTACTCCTTGAGGACCTCGTCGGTCGGCCCGTCCATGCGCAGCTCGCCCCGTTCCAACCACAGCACCCGGTTGCAGGTGTCACGGATCGACTTGTTGTTGTGGCTGACCAGGAACACCGTGCCGGCCTCCTTGCGCAGCTCCCGGATGCGCTGCTCGGAGCGCTTCTGGAACTTGCGGTCGCCGGTGGCCAGGGCCTCGTCGATCATCAGGACGTCGTGGTCCTTGGCGGCGGCGATGGAGAACCGCAGCCGGGCCGCCATACCGGAGGAGTAGGTGCGCATCGGCAGGGTGATGAAGTCGCCCTTCTCGTTGATCCCGGAGAAGTCGACGATGTCCTGGTACCGCTCCTTGATCTGCTCCCGGGACATGCCCATGGCGAGCCCGCCCAGTATGACGTTCCGCTCACCGGTGAGGTCGTTCATCAGGGCCGCGTTGACGCCGAGCAGGGAGGGCTGGCCGTCGGTGTAGACCTTGCCGCTCTCCGCGGGCAGCAGCCCGGCGATGGCGCGCAGCAGGGTGGACTTGCCGGAGCCGTTGGAGCCGATCAGGCCGATGGCCTCGCCGCGGTAGGCGGTGAAGGAGACGCCCTTGACGGCGTGCACCTTGCGCACCCCGCGCGCCGCGTCGTCGGAGCCCCGCTTGAGTATGCGGCTGAGCGCGGCGGTGGCGCTGCCCTTGCCGGCCTTGGCGCCGTTGACGCGGTAGACGATGTGCAGCTCGTCGGCGATGACGGTGGGAACCAGGGTGTCAGCCACGGCCGTACCTCTCCTCCGCCTTCCAGAAGTACACGAAGCCGCCGACCACGAACAGCAGGGCCCAGCCGCCCGCGACCGCCCAGACATGGTTGGGGAGGTTCTCGGAGCCGTAGCCGTCGATGAGCGCGAAGCGCATCAGGTCCATGTAGATGGCGGCCGGGTTCCACTGGAGGATGTCCGCGATCCACTGCGGCTTGTCCGCCAGCATGATCGGGATCGAGTACATGACGCCCGAGGCGTACATCCAGGTCCGCATCACGAACGGCATCAGCTGCGCCAGGTCCGGGGTCTTCGCGCCGGCCCGGGCCATGATCAGGGCGAGGCCCGTGTTGAACAGGAACTGCAGGGCGAGGACCGGGACCATCAGCAGCCAGGACAGATCCGGGTAGCTGCCGAAGGCGCAGGTCACGCCCACCAGCACGACCATCGAGGCGAGCAGCTGCTGGAGCTGCTGGAGCGAGAAGGACACCGGCAGCGAGGCGCGCGGGAAGTGCAGCGCGCGGACCAGGCCGAGGTTGCCGGAGATCGCGCGGACGCCCGCCATCACCGAGCTCTGCGTGAAGGTGAACACGAACACGCCGGTGACCAGGAACGGGATGTACACCTCGCGGGACATGCCCCGGTCGGCTTCCAGGATGACGCCGAAGATGAAGAAGTACACGGCCGCGTTGAGCAGCGGTGTCACCACCTGCCAGAGCTGGCCGAGCTTGGCCTGGCTGTACTGGGCGGTCAGCTTCGCCCGTGAGAAGGCGAGGATGAAGTGACGCCGGTCCCAGAGCTGGCGGACGTACTCGACGAGCGAGGGGCGCGCGCCGCTCACGCTCAGCCCGTACTTGGCGGCGAGGTCGGCCGCCGTGAGTCCCTCGTCGGGCGACGGAGGCGCGGTCACCGCGACCTGTCCGTCGTGCGTTGTCTCACTCACTAGTGGAAACTTTCGTCTTCGGGATGCGCAGCCTGTGCGGGCATGCCGTGTGCCTGAGGCCTGGGTGTGGACCTCCTGTGCGTTCAGTGAAGCTTGTCAGACGACAGGAGGACGGCCCAGCCGGGTCAGCCGCCACACCGTACGCCACTTCATCGGGCGCCGGGGGCCGCACGGGCTCGTCCAGCCCTCGCGGAAGCCGCCGAACCAGGCCTTGAGCGCGGGCCGCGAGGGGCGGCGCAGCAAAGTGAGCAGCATCCAGACGCCCAGGTAGACCGGGACGAGGAGCGTGGGGAGGTTGCGGCGGGCCAGCCACACGCGGTTGCGGGCGACCATGCGGTGGTAGACCGCGTGCCGCGAGGGCGCGGTCGTGGGGTGGTACAGCACCATGTCGGACCGGTAGTCGATCATCCAGCCCGCGTCGAGGGCCCGCCATGCCAGGTCGGTTTCCTCGTGGGCGTAGAAGAATTCGTCCGGGAGCCCGCCGACTTCGGCGAAGACCTGGGTGCGGACGGCGTTGGCGCCGCCGAGGAAGGTGGTGACCCGGGAGGAGCGCATCGGGTCGGCGGCCCGCAGCCGGGGGACGTGGCGGCGCTGGGTCTCGCCGGTGTCCGGGTCGGCGATGCGGAAGCTGACGATGCCGAGCCTGGAGTCGGCGGCGAAGGCGTTGCGGCAGAGTTCCGCGGTGTCGTGCTGGGCGAGGAGCCCGTCGTCGTCGAGGAAGAGCAATATGTCGACGTCGCGGCCGCTGGGGCCGAAGGCCTCGATGCCGACGTTGCGGCCGCCGGGGATGCCGAGGTTCTCGGGCAGCTCGATCGTGCGGACGCCCTCGGGGACGTCCGGGACCGGTGAGCCGTTGCCGACGACGACCACCTCGACGCGGTCGCCGTCCTGCTTGGCGACCGAGTCGAGGAGGGCGCGCAGTTCGTCGGGGCGGTTGCCCATGGTGATGATCACCGCGCCGACCTTCATGGGCGCGCTCACTTCAGCCTGCTCGACGCGAGGATGGACACCAGGTGCAGCAGGGTCTGCAGCAGCGCGATGCCGGCGAGTACGGCGACACCGAGCCGCGAGAAGAACAGGTCGCCGCGCATCTGGTCGGCGATCGCCAGCACCAGGATCAGCAGCGATGCCTCGATGCCGAGGATCAGCCGGTGGAACTTGAGCAGGGAGGCGGCCTTGCGGGCCAGGGCCATGCCGGAGGAGCGCATCTCGGCCGCCGACTCCTGGACCGGCGGCTTGCCGGCCTGGTGCCGGGCGACCCCGACCAGGTCGGTCTCGGCCTTGATCAGGATGGCGCCGAGCGCTGCCAGCGTGCCGAGGAAGGCCCACAGCCAGTCGATACGGCCGCTGCCCCACAGGTCGGCGGCGCGCAGCCCGAAGCCGGTGAGCACGGCGGCGTCGGTGAGGTAGGCGCCGACCCGGTCGAGGTAGACGCCGTTGAGCGAGTACTGCTTCTTCCAGCGGGCGATCTCGCCGTCGACGCAGTCGAGCAGCAGATACATCTGGACGCAGACCACGCCGAGCACGGCGCCCGGGATCCCCGGCACGAGCAGTGCCGGGGCCGCGAGCACGCCGAAGACGGTCATCAGGTACGTGAGCTGGTTGGGCGTCACCCTGGTGTTCACCAGGTAGCGGTCGACCCGCAGGGACACCTCACGCATGTAGAGGCGCCCCATCCAGTGCTCACCGCTGCGCCGGTCCTTCACCCCCGCGGGGTGGACGACCGGACGGAGTTCAGCTACCGATGGCCTTGACATAGTCGGCGTAGATGTCCTTGATCTGGTCGGTTTTCAGGTCGAGGTGTTCGAGGATCGTGTAGCGGCCGGGCCGGGTCTGCGGGGCGAACTCGACGGCACGGACGAACTCCTCCGTGCTGAAGCCGATCTCCTCCGGCAGCACCGGAAGCCCGTGCCGGCGCAGGACCTCGGCCATGTAGGCCGACTCCTCGTGGGCTCCGCGCAGGTACATCGCGAAGGCCGCGCCCAGGCCGCACTGCTCGCCGTGGGCTGCGGCGCGCCTGGGGTAGAGCAGGTCGAACGCGTGGTTGATCTCGTGGCAGGCGCCGGAGGACGGGCGGGAGTCGCCCGACACCGACATGGCGATGCCGCTGAGGACCAGCGCCTCGGCGAGCACCTGGAGGAAGTCGGTGTCCCCGATGCCTCCGGGGTGCCGCAGCACCGCCTCGCCCGCCTGCCGGGCGATGGCGGCGGCCAGGCCGTCGATCTTCTCGCCCGTGACGCGGTTGGCCAGCTCCCAGTCCGCGATGGCGGAGATGTTGGAGACGGCGTCCCCGATCCCGGCGCGCACGAAGCGGACCGGGGCCTCACGGATGACGTCGAGGTCGATGACGACCGCGATCGGGTTGGGCACGCCGTAGGAGCCGCGCCCGGCGTCGTTGTCGAGCGTGGCGACCGGCGAGCACAGACCGTCGTGCGCGAGGTTCGTCGGCACGGCGACCAGCGGGAGGCCGACCCGGGCCGCGGCGAACTTGGCGCAGTCGATGATCTTGCCGCCGCCGAGCCCGACGACCGCGTCGTAGTGGCCGGCCTTTATGTCGCTCGCCAGCCGGACCGCGTCGTCGAGGGTGCCGCCGCCGACCTCGTACCAGCTGGCGCCGGGCAGCGAGGGGGCGAGCCGCTCCTTCAGCCGGGCGCCGGAGCCGCCGCTGACGGCGACGGCCAGCTTGCCCGAGTGCGAGACGCGCTCGTCGGCGAGCACACAGGCCAGGTCGTCGAGGGCACCCGGGCGGATGTCCACGACGACCGGCGAGGGGATCAGCCTGGTCAGTACCGGCACGCGATCTCCCGTCCGCGGGCGAGATCGTCGTGGTTGTCGATCTCCACCCACTGAACGTCGCCGATCGGCGCCGTGTCGATCGTGAAGCCGCGGTTCACGAGCTCCTGGTAGCCGTGCTCGTAGAACTGCTGCGGGTCGGTCTCCCAGACCGTCTTCAGGGCGTCGGCCAGCTCGGGGGCGGCGTCTCCCTCGATGAGGGTGACGCCGATGTACTCGCCGGTGGCCTCGGCCGGGTCCATCAGCTTGGTGATCTTCGTGACGCCCTTGGCGGGGTCGACGACGACCTTCATCTCCTCGTCCGCCAGCGACTTCACGGTGTCGAGGGCGAGGATGATCTTCTTGCCCTCGCCGCGGGCGGCGAGCAGCGTCTTCTCGACGGAGACCGGGTGGACGGTGTCGCCGTTGGCGAGGATCACGCCGTCCTTGAGGGCGTCACGGCCGCACCACAGGGAGTAGGCGTTGTTCCACTCCTCGGCCTTGTCGTTGTCGATGAGGGTGAGCTTCAGGCCGTACTTCGCCTCGAGGGCTTCCTTGCGCGCGTACACGGCCTCCTTGCGGTAGCCGACGATGATCGCGACCTCGGTCAGACCGATCTCGGCGAAGTTGCCGAGGGTCAGGTCCAGAACCGTGGGTTCGCCCTCTATGCCCGCGGGGCCCACCGGCACCAGAGCCTTGGGAAGGCTGTCGGTGTAGGGGCGCAGACGCCGTCCGGCGCCGGCCGCCAGCACGAGGCCGATCATGCGGGTTCTCCTTCATCGTGTACGGCAGGGGCTCCAGCGGAGACCCAGAAGCGGATGCTCTCGACGAGCACCACCAGGGCGACGGCCACGGCCAGGACCGTGAGCGCGACCGTGAACTGCGAGGCGGAGAGCACCGCGGCGAGAACGGTGACGAGCAGCGTCCGTCCTTCGTGCCCCCCAATGGCGCGCACCAGCCAGGCCGGGGGCGCTCCGGCGTTGCCGCGGATGCGGTACACCGTGTCGTAGTGATGGTAGGCGACAGCGGCCACCAGCCCGAAAGCCGCAGGAAGGGCTCCGTTCACCCCGGCTTCAACTCCGAGGGCGAGCAGCGTTCCGTACTCGGCCGCCCGGAAGAACGGCGGGACCAGCCAGTCGAGGGCGCCCTTGAGAGGGCGGGCGACGGCGAGGCCGGCGGCCACGGCGTAGACGAGGGCGCCGACGACCGGCCAGGGACCGCCGAAGTCGGTGAACGCCGCCGTGGCGACCACCGTGAGGCCGCCGAGCAGGGCGACGGCGGGGGCGGCGAAGCCGGGCAGCTTGCGGACGGTGTTCTTGAGCGCCGCCGCGAGCCCGTGGGCGAGCGGGCCGGAGTCGGCCAGGTCCGCCAGCGCCTGCGCCGCTCGGTCCGTGCGCCGGGCCTTGCGGGTCAGGGAGCGCAGGACGCGGCCCGCCGTGGTGTACGTCGCGGCGAAGGCGCAGCCGACGAGCAGGGCGTAGAAGGTGATCCGGGGGGTCGTGACCGCCGTGAGCACCGCGATCATCGCCCAGCGCTCGCCGATCGGCAGCACGATCATGCGGCGCACCCAGACCGTCCAGCCGACGCTGTCGAGCCTGCCGGAGAGGGCGGCGGTGGGGCTGGTGTTGGCGGTGGCGTCGTGGTTGGCCTCGTTGAAGGAGAAGTCCACGACGTGCCGGCAGGTCTGGAGGACCATCGCGCCGAGGGCGAGGGCCCAGACGTCATCGCCGCCCCGGGCGGCCCCGAGGGCGAGGCCGGCGTAGTAGGCGTACTCCTTGGCCCGGTCGAAGGTGGCGTCGAGCCAGGCGCCGAGGGTGGAGTACTGCAGGGAGTAGCGGGCGAGCTGGCCGTCGGTGCAGTCCAGCACGAAGGAGAAGAGCAGGAGCACGCCGGCGGCGACGAAGCCGCCCCGGGTGCCGGTGGCCGCGCAGGCCGCCGCTATGAGCGCGGTGAGCAGCGAGGCGGTGGTGACCTGATTCGGGGTCAGTCCGCGGCGGGCGCACCAGCGCGCGAGGTAGCGGGAGTAGGGGCTGATGCAGTAGGTCGTGAAGAAGCCGTCCCGCGCCTTCACGGCGGACTTCAGGCGTACGGCCTCGTCGTCGACGGAGGCGACGGACTGCCGTGCCTCGTTGCGGGCCTGGGGGTCGGCGGGGACCTCCGCGACGAGGCTGCCCAGCTCGGGGCGGTGCACCTCGGTGTCGAGGGCCTCGACGAGCCGGTCGGCGAGGCTGTCCACCAGGGTGGTGCCGGCGGCGGAGTTCTCACGGGCCAGCGCCCGGGTCAGGGCCTGCCGGGCGGCCGGCTGGGCGGTGACGGCACCGGGGATCGCGGCGAGCGGGAAGCGGGGGTCGGTCAGGCCGAGGCGCAGCGCGTGCACATGGCCGACGAAGCGGGCGTCGACCACGGCGACCCGCTCCCGGCTCGGCACCTGGGCCAGCAGCGTCTCGGCCTCCGCGGCGTCGGCCGCGGCCCGCACGTCGAAGCCGAGGGAGCGCAGGTCGCCCTCGATCGACGATCCGGGGACCGGCTGACCGGTGAGGATGGCGGTCGACAACCGAACTCACTCCCTGGGTGCCGACGCACCGGCGTCGGTCGTTGACATGGTGGGGGCGCCCTGAGCCGTGACACCCGGGCGGCATGTCGGCAGAGGCTATCGGATCTCGGGAACTTGGCGTTCACCGACCGTTTCACGGCCCGATCGACACGGTTCGCCACCGCCTTGCCGCGATCATCATCGGGGAAACGGGGCCCGGGCCACAAACTGTGCTTCCAGAGCGGACATTTGACGCATTTCCTTCGCCCGCGCGGCCTGAGCATAGGGTGGGCCACCATGACATGGCTGATCACAGGCGGGGCCGGATACATAGGGGCCCATGTGGCCCGGGTCATGAACGACGCCGGGGAGCGGGTGCTGGCGCTGGACGACCTCTCGGCCGGGGTGCCCGCGCGGCTGCCCGCCGGAGTGCCGCTGATCCAGGGCTCGTCCCTCGACGGCGAGCTGCTCAAGCGGGTTCTCGCGGAGCACGCGGTGACCGGTGTGGTGCATCTCGCGGCGCGCAAGCAGGTCGCCGAGTCCGTGGCGCAGCCCACCCGCTACTACCGGGAGAACGTGGGCGGTCTGGCCACGCTCCTGGACGCGGTCGCCGAGGCGGGCGTCCGGCGGCTGGTGTTCTCCTCCTCGGCCGCGGTCTACGGCAACCCCGATGTGGACCTCATCACCGAGGACACCCCGTGCGCCCCGGTGAACCCCTACGGCGAGACGAAGCTCACCGGCGAATGGCTGGTCCGGGCCGCCGGACGGGCCCACGGGATCTCCACGGTCTGTCTGCGCTATTTCAACGTGGCCGGGGCGGCGGCGCCCGAGCTCGCCGACACGGGCGTCTTCAACATCGTCCCCATGGTGTTCGACCGGCTCACCCGCGACGAGGCCCCGCGGATCTTCGGCGACGACTATCCGACGCCGGACGGCACGTGTGTCCGGGACTACATCCATGTCGCCGACCTCGCCGAGGCGCACCTCGCCGCCGCCCGCCGGCTCACCGGTCTCGACGGCGATCTCACCGTGAACATCGGCCGCGGCAAGGGCGTCTCGGTGCGCGAGCTGATCGACGTCATCGGCGAGGTGACCGGTGACACCCGGCCGCCGGTGGTGGAGGGGCGGCGCCCCGGGGACGCCCCGCGCGCGGTGGCCTCGGCGGCGCGGGCCGCCGAGGAGCTGGGCTGGGCGGCCTCCCGGTCGGTTCGAGAGATGGTCGAGTCCGCCTGGCAAGGCTGGCGACTGCATCGCGGCGGGTGATCACCGGCGTCGGCAGTTGGCTGACCTGCGGATCGTTTCCGCAGGTCAGAGCAGATGACAACGGTGTTCAGTGCCGCGTTGCCCCATACCCCCCACCCGTAGTTCACTGTGATCCGGAAGCGATGACAGGAGGCGGCTCTCCATGGGGGCTGGGCACGACCACGGCCACACGCACGGTGCTCACGCCGGCGGTACGGCGACCACGGCGTACCGCGGCAGACTGCGCGTCGCGCTGTCGATCACGCTCACCGTCATGGTGGTGGAGATCGTCGGCGGCGTGGTCGCCGACTCGCTCGCGCTCGTCGCGGACGCCGCGCACATGGCGACCGACGCGGTGGGGCTCGCCATGGCGCTGCTGGCGATCCACTTCGCGAACCGCCCGGCGACCGGCAACCGCACCTTCGGCTACGCCCGTGCCGAGATCCTCGCCGCGCTCGCCAACTGCGTGCTGCTGCTCGGCGTCGGCACCTACGTGCTGTACGAGGCGATCCAGCGGTTCATCACCCCCGCCGACACCGAGGGCGGGCTGACCATCGTGTTCGGCGCGATCGGTCTGGTCGCGAACATGATCTCGCTCACCCTGCTGATGCGCGGCCAGAAGGAGAGCCTGAACGTCCGGGGGGCCTTCCTGGAGGTGGCCGCCGACGCGCTGGGCTCGGTGGCGGTGCTGATCTCCGCCGTGGTGATCCTGACCACGGGCTGGCAGGCGGCCGACCCGATCGCCTCGCTGCTGATCGGCCTGATGATCGTGCCGCGTACCGTCAAGCTGCTGCGCGAGACCCTCGACGTGCTGCTGGAGGCCGCCCCCAAGAACGTCGACATGGCGGACGTACGGGCCCACATACTGGCGCTGGACGGCGTCGAGGACGTCCACGACCTGCACGCCTGGACCATCACCTCCGGCATGCCGGTGCTCTCCGCGCATGTGGTCGTCAGCTCCGAGGCGCTCAGCGCGATCGGGCACGAGAAGATGCTCCACGAGCTCCAGAACTGCCTCGGCGACCACTTCGACGTGGAGCACTGCACCTTCCAGCTGGAGCCCGGCGGGCACGCCGAGCACGAGGCACGGCTCTGTCACTGACCCGGTTCTCGTGGAGCGCAGCGGTCCGGCGCGCGGCGGCGTCTTCACTCCCACAGCCGGGTCCCGCCAGGGTTCCGTCGCCGCCGCGCCGGGCACGATCAACTGCCGGGAGTGCCGGATTCGTGCGGCACACTTGGGGCGCACAACCGATGTGAAGGATGGGTATGCCGATCACACCTGCCGCCGAGACGCACACTCCGTCGAACGGCACCGCGGACGAGATTCTGCTCGAACTGGTCGACGAGAACGGTGTGACGATCGGCACCGCGGAGAAGCTCGCCGCCCATCAGCCGCCGGGGCAGCTGCACCGCGCATTCTCCGTGTTCCTCTTCGACGAGCGGGGCCGGCTGCTGCTCCAGCAGCGGGCGCTCGGCAAGTACCACTCCCCCGGTGTGTGGTCCAACACCTGCTGCGGTCACCCCTACCCCGGCGAGGCGCCCTTCGCGGCGGCGGCCCGGCGGACGTACGAGGAGCTCGGGGTCTCGCCGTCGCTGATGGCTGAGGCGGGCACGGTCCGCTACAACCACCCGGACCCGGACTCGGGCCTGGTGGAGCAGGAGTACAACCACCTGTTCGTGGGTCTGGTGCAGTCGCGGCTGCGCCCCGACCCGGAGGAGGTCGGGGACACCGCGTTCGTGACGCCCGAGGAGCTGGCGGAGCGGCACGCGAAGGACACCTTCTCGTCCTGGTTCATGACGGTGCTGGACGCGGCCCGTCCCGCGGTGCGCGAGCTGACGGGCCCGTCCGCCGGCTGGTGAGCGTCTTCTACGGCACGTGCGCGGGCCTGAGCGGCAGGGCTGCCCAGATCACCTTGCCGCCGCTCGCGGTGTGCTCGACGTCGCACACCCCGCCGGCCTCCCGGGCGACCTCGCGCACCAGCAGCAGCCCGCGTCCGCCGGTCTGGCCGTGGTCGGCCTCCAGGGCGGTCGGGCGGTAGGGGTGGTTGTCCTCCACGGACACGCGCACCCACTCGGCGCCGACGGCGACCTCCACGGCGAGCATCGGCGACAGCAGCGCCGCGTGCCGGACGGCGTTCGTGACCAGCTCGGAGACGATCAGCAGCAGACCGTGCACCTGGTCGTCCGTCAGCGGCACCCCTTGGCGGTACAGCAGGTCCCGTACGGCGTGCCGTGCCTGCGGGACGGACGCGTCGACGGCCGAGGCGGTGAACCGCCACACGCCCTCGTAGGGCTGTGGGTCGCCCGTTGGGCGAGGGGCGGACCCGCGCCCGTGGTTCTCCATCGTCCGGTCGCCACCCTTGCGCTCGATTGTCACCACGAGTCGAGTGTTGATAACGAGCCGCTCCGACCCATGGAACTGAACACAAGTCAGCGGTTTTCGAGCGCTTTGTGATCGATGACGTATGACGTGGTGATGAGCGGGACCGCTCCTGTCCCACCTGTGCCGACTTTACGAACTATTCGGGTTGTACGGGTTTGGCCGCCTCGGAGACCATGCCCACCACGCGCCGCCCGCCGTACCCCGTGGCGATCAGTCCGAGCCCGTCGAAGAGCAGCGCGAGCGCGAAGAAGGTGCCGATCACGTACTTGCTGCTGCTCGGCCAGGAGGCCAGCACGAGGATGCCCAGCAACAGGTCGAAGGCGCCCTGGACCAGCGTCCAGCCGAACTGCGGGCCGCGCACGACCGCGCCGCCCACCAGCCGGAACACCCCGCCGGTGAGGAACAGCAGCGCGGCGAACATGGTCAGCGCCTCGGCCGCCGCCTCCGGCTTGCTGATGATCACCACACCCGCCGCGATGTTCAGCGCCGCGATCACCAGGCCGAGCCAGAAGAAACTGTCCCCGCGTGCCTGGACCGCGTGCAGCAGCCCGACGACGCCGCCGATCAGCAGCAGCCAGCCGAACAGCAGCATCGAGGTGAGCGTGGCCGCGGCGGTGTAGACCAGGCCGACCAGCCCCGCGACGACGAGGATCACGCCCAGTACGGTGAGCCTGCCGAAACCCCGGCGCAGCTCCTGAGTGGACTCGGCCATCGGCGCCTCCTCGCTCGGTCCCCTGCCTCCGGGTCCCCTCCGCGGCCGGTGCCGTAACCCTCCGCGTCGCCCTTCCTGATCGGCCGTCCGGCGGGCCGGATAGCATCCGGCGCATGGAGCCCCAGCTGCTGCACAGCGTCACCGACTCGGTGGCCACCGTCGTCATCCACCACCCCGAGAAGCGCAACGCGATGACCTCGGCGATGTGGGCGGCGCTGCCCCCGCTGCTCGACACGCTGGCCGCCGACCCCGAGGTGCGGGCGCTGGTGCTGACCGGGGCGGGCGGGACGTTCTGCGCGGGGGCGGACATCGGCGCGCTCCGGGACACGCCCGAGGAGGCGCAGGGTCTCGCCCGGCGGGCCGAGGAGGCGCTCGCCGCGTTTCCCAAGCCGACGCTCGCCGCCGTCCGCGGGCACTGCGTGGGCGGGGGCACCCAGCTCGCGGCGGCCTGCGATCTGCGGTTCGCCGAGGAGGGCTCGGTGTTCGGGGTGACACCGGCGAAGCTGGGCGTGGTGTATCCGGCCTCCGCCACCCGGCGGCTGGTGGCGCTCACGGGTCCGTCCGCCACCAAGTACCTGCTGTTCTCGGGCGAGTTGATCGACTCCGCGCGGGCGCTGCGCACCGGCTTGGTCGACGAGGTGCTGCCCGCGGGCGAACTGGGCAAGCGGGTGGCGGAGTTCACCCGGATCCTGGTCGGCCGCTCGCAGCTGACGCAGGCCGCGGCGAAGGAGTTCGCCGACGGCCGTCTGGACCGGGACGCCCACTGGGCCGAGCAGGCGCGCGGCAGCGGCGACCTCGCCGAGGGGGTCACCGCCTTCCTGCAGCGCAGGCAGCCGCGCTTCACCTGGCGCGTGCCTACGTCAGGATGAAGCGGCTCTTGGAGCGGAACTCCTCGACCAGGTGCGCGGGCGCCTTCTCGGGGGAGCCCGCGTCGTAGGGCGGCTGCGGGTCGTACTCCGTCAACAGCTGTACGGCCTGGGCGTGTTCGTCGCCCGCGATGCGCCCCAGGAGCGTCAGCCCCATGTCGATGCCGGAGGAGACGCCGGCGGCGGTGACGTACTTGCCGTCCACGACCACCCGCTCCCCCGTGGGCTCGGCCCCGTACCGCTTCAGGAAGTCCAGGGCCAGCCAGTGCGAGGTCGCCCGGCGCCCTTCGAGGAGGCCGGCCGCGGCCAGCAGCAGCGAGCCGGTGCACACGGACGTCGTCCAGGTGCTGGTGGCGTCGGCGGCGCGCAGCCAGTCCAGCAGCACCGTGTTCTCCATCTGCGGGGTCTGGCCGGGACCGCCCGACACGACGACGATGTCCGGGCTCGGAACCTCGGCCAGGGTCCGGTCGGCGGTGAGCGCGAGGTGCCCGGTGTCGGTGCGCACGGGGCCCGCCTCCTCGGCCACGAACACGGTCTCCGCGTCCGGGAGGCGGCTGAGGGTCTCGTAGGGGCCCACGGCGTCCAGGGCGGTGAAACGGTCGAACAGGACGATGGCGATCTGCATCGGGAACCTCTCGGGTCGGTATTGAGGATGGGGCCCAGTGGTGCGCGTCGGCTTTCAGGCCGTCGGGGCCGGGTGGAAGCGGCGGCGGTACTCCGACGGGGCCGTGCCGAGGGTCTTGAGGAAGGCTCGGCGCATCGCCTCGGGGGTGCCGTAGCCGCTGGCCCGGGAGATCTCCTCGACACCTCCCGCGGTGTCCTCCAGCAGACGCCGGGCGTGTTCCAGGCGGACCTGGTCCACGTACCGGCCGGGCGTCGTGCCGGTCTCGGCGTGGAAGGCGCGGGCGAAGTGGCGCGGGGAGAGTCCCGCGCGGGCGGCCAGGGCCTCGACGCCGAGGTCGTCCGCCGGGTGCTCGGTGATCCACTGCTGGACGTCCCGCAGCGGTGCGCGCCGGGCGGTCTGGGCGGCGAGCTGCGCGCTGAACTGGGCCTGGTTGCCCGGTCGGCGCAGGAAGACCACCAGATGGCGGGCGATGGACAGGGCGGTGTCCCGGCCGAGGTCCTCCTCGACCAGGGCGAGCGCGAGGTCGATGCCGGAGGTGACGCCGGCGGAGGTGGAGACGGAGCCGTCGCGGACGTAGATGGGATCGGGGTCGACCTCCACGGCCGGGTGGTCGCGGGCCAGCTTGGCGCAGTAGGCCCAGTGGGTCGTCGCCCGGCGGCCGTCCAGCAGACCCGCCTCGGCGAGCAGGATCGCTCCGGTGCAGACGGAGACCAGCCGCTCGGCGCGCGGCCCGTGCTCGCGCAGCCACGCCGTCAGCCGCGGGTCGGGGGCTCGGGTGCCCTGGCCGCCCGGGACCAGGAGGGTGTGCGGCTCGGACGCCTCGGCGAGGGACGTGTCCGGTACGAGGGTCAGGCCGCTGGAGCTGCGGACGGGACCGCCGCCCAAGGAGGCCGTACGGACGCCGTAGGTGCCCGGAGTCTGCCTCTCCGCCCCCGTGAAGACCTCCAGGGGCCCGGTGACATCGAGGCTCTGCACTCCGTCGAAGAGGACCAGGAGAATCGTTCGCTGCGCCATGAACACGATTCTTGGCGGGCCCGGCGATGGCCGCAATGACGAGTTCCCCACCTTTCCTGCCACCTGCCGACACCCGCCTGGACCGGGGATACCAAGCGGTCGGTAACCTGCCCGGCATGACTACAGCCGCCCTGGATCCGCGCGCGGGCCGCCGCTGCCACAACGCGCTCAACACGCTGCACTCCATGCACTACTTCGCGCCCGAACTGGGCGAGGAGGCGAGCGCCCTCGGGATCACCCACCCCAAGGCCGTGAACTTCGCGGTGCGGGCCGCCGCGCTCGGCGCCGTGGGGCCGGGCACGGTCACGGCGACCTTCTACAACTACAAGTACGAGGCCGTGGCCCGGCACGTCCCCGCCGTGTGGGAGACCGCCCGCCCGGAGCAGGTCCTGGCGGCACGCGCGCGTGCCGTCGACGCCATGCTCCGCAGGCTGCTCGGCGAGGAGGTCCTCGCCTCCGCCGAGATGGCCGAGGCCGCCCGCCTCGCCCTGCGAGCGACCGAGGCGTGCGAGCGCCACGCGCGACCGCTGTACGCGGCCCACGCCGATCTGCCCGTGCCCGAGGAGCCGCACATGGCGTACTTCCACGCCGCCACGCTGCTGCGCGAGTACCGCGGCGACGGACACCTCACCGCCCTGCTGGCCGCGGAACTCGACGGCCTGGAGGCCCTGGTGACGCACACGGCGACCGGCCGCGGCTTCACCCCGAGGTGGCAGCTGGTCACCCGGGGCTGGAGCCAGGAGGAATGGGACGCGGCCGCCGCCCGCCTGCGCGAGCGCGGGCTGCTGGACGAGGCCGGCGAGCTGACCGAGCAGGGCGTCGCGCTGCGCGACCGGATCGAGCGCGAGACGGACCGTCTGGACCGGGCCCCCTACGAGCACCTGGGCGCCGAGGACGTGGCCCGGCTGACGGAGCTCGGCTCCGGCTTCGTCCGGACCGCGCTGGCCGCGGGCGCCTTCCCGGCGGACCTGATCGGCAAGGCCTGATCAACATCCGGGCATACCGCGGAGCTGACGAGGTACCCGTAGTCCATCGGCCGACGTGACCGAAAAGGAAAGGGGACTCTCGTGTTCCGTGCAATCGCAGACGTACTGCGCCAGATCGGCGGCGCCATAGCCACCGTGGTGACGCTGCCCTTCCGGGCCCTCGCCCGGCTGTTCGGCGGCGCCTCGAGCAGCACGCGTGGGCGCCGTGCCTGACTCGGCCCCGCCCTGATCCCCCGCTGTCGGTGTCACCTGCCACAATTGCCGCGCAACCTCAGTGAGAAGGCGGTACGGGATCGTGACGACACCCGGCGGGTCCATGGCAACAGGGTCCATCGAAGGCAGGATCGCCGAGGAGCTCGGCGTACGGGAGCGGCAGGTGAAGGCCGCCGTGGAACTGCTGGACGGCGGTTCGACGGTGCCCTTCATCGCCCGCTACCGCAAGGAAGCGACCGAGATGCTCGACGACGCGCAGCTGCGCACGATCGAGGAGCGGCTGCGCTATCTGCGGGAGCTGGAGGAGCGCCGGACGGCGATCCTGGAGTCCGTGCGCGAGCAGGGCAAGCTCACCGACGAGCTTCAGGCGCGGATCCGGGGCGCCGAGACCAAGGCGCGCCTGGAGGACATCTACCTGCCGTACAAGCCCAAGCGGCGGACCAAGGCGCAGATCGCCCGCGAGGCAGGTCTCGAGCCGCTCGCCGAGGGACTGCTCAGCGACCCCACGGTCGAGCCGCTCGCGGCGGCGGCCGCGTTCGTGGACGCCGACAAGGGCGTGGCCGATCCGCTGGCTGCCCTCGACGGCGCCCGCGCGATCCTCACCGAGCGGTTCTCGGAGGACGCCGACCTGATCGGCGAGCTGCGTGAGCGCATGTGGGTGCGCGGACGGCTCGCCGCCAAGGTGCGCGAGGGCAAGGAGGAGGCGGGCGCCAAGTTCGCCGACTACTTCGACTTCGCCGAGCCGTTCACCGAACTGCCCTCGCACCGGATCCTCGCCATGCTGCGCGGCGAGAAGGAGGAGGTGCTCGACCTCGTCCTGGAGCCGGAGGAGCCGACCGAGGGGCCGTCGTCGTACGAGGGGATCGTCGCGAGCAGGTTCCGGATCGCCGACCGCGGCCGTCCCGCCGACAAGTGGCTGACGGACACGGTCCGGTGGGCCTGGCGGACCCGGATCCTGGTGCACCTCGGCATCGACCTCAGGCTGCGGCTGCGCACGGCCGCGGAGGACGAGGCGGTGAACGTCTTCGCGGCGAACCTGCGGGACCTCCTGCTCGCCGCCCCGGCCGGCACGCGCGCGACGCTGGGCCTGGACCCGGGCTTCCGTACGGGCGTGAAGGTCGCCGTCATCGACGCGACCGGCAAGGTCGTCGCCACGGACGTCGTCTACCCGCACGTCCCGGCCAACAAGTGGGACGAGGCCATCGCCAAGCTGGCCCGGCTCGCCGAGGAGCACGCGGTCGAGCTGGTCGCGATCGGCAACGGCACCGCGTCCCGCGAGACCGACAAGCTCGCCGGGGAACTCATCACCCGGCACCCCGAGCTGAAGCTCACCAAGGTGATGGTGTCCGAGGCGGGGGCCTCGGTGTACTCGGCCTCCGCGTTCGCCTCGCAGGAGCTGCCCGACATGGACGTGTCGCTGCGCGGCGCCGTCTCCATCGCCCGCCGTCTCCAGGACCCCCTGGCCGAGCTGGTGAAGATCGACCCGAAGTCGATCGGCGTCGGCCAGTACCAGCACGACCTGTCCGAGGTGAAGCTGTCGCGCTCCCTGGACGCGGTCGTGGAGGACTGTGTGAACGGCGTCGGGGTCGACGTGAACACCGCGTCCGCGCCGCTGCTCGCCCGGGTCTCCGGCATCACCTCCGGACTCGCCGAGAACATCGTGTCCCACCGCGACGCCAACGGCCCGTTCACCTCCCGCTCCGAGCTGAAGAAGGTCGCCCGGCTCGGCCCGAAGGCGTACGAGCAGTGCGCGGGCTTCCTCCGGATCCGGGGCGGCGACGACCCGCTGGACGCCTCCAGCGTGCACCCGGAGGCGTACCCGGTGGTCCGGCGGATGGTGAAGTCCTCCGGCCAGGAGGTGGCCTCGCTCATCGGCAACACCGGTGTGCTGCGGTCGCTGAAGCCGCAGGAGTTCGTGGACGAGACCTTCGGTCTGCCGACCGTCACCGACATCCTCAAGGAACTGGAGAAGCCCGGGCGCGACCCGCGGCCCGCCTTCAAGACGGCCACCTTCAAGGAGGGCGTGGAGAAGATCTCCGACCTGTCCTCCGGGATGGTCCTGGAAGGGGTCGTCACCAATGTCGCGGCCTTCGGTGCCTTCGTCGACGTCGGTGTCCACCAGGACGGTCTGGTGCATGTCTCCGCGATGTCGAAGACGTTCGTCAAGGACCCGCGGGACGTGGTCAAGCCCGGTGACATCGTCAAGGTGAAGGTCCTCGACATCGACATCCCGCGCAAGCGGATCTCGCTGACGCTGCGCCTGGACGACGAGGCGGCGGCCGCGCAGGGGCAGGGCGGTGGCGCCGGTGGTGAGCGCCGTCAGCAGCGCGGCGGGCGTCCCCCGCAGCAGCGCCAGGGGCGTGGCGGCGGTGGCGGTGGTGGCGGTTCGCGCCAGGCGCCGCCGCCCGCGAACAGCGCGATGGCCGACGCCCTGCGGCGCGCGGGGCTGCTGGACCCGAAGAAGGGCAAGCGCTGACCCGTGGCCCGGCCGCTCCCGCGCGGAGCGGCCGGGCCGTTGAGCCGTGTGCAGCAACACGAGCGGCCCACGGCGGCGCGGGAAGCGAGGCTGGAGCGCGTCCAGCCCACGCCCCCCGGGAGTGCCCATGCCGATCCGCCGCCACGTCCCGCGCCGCCCCCTGAGGGGTGCGGTCCCGCTCCTCGCGCTCTGTCTGACCACCCTGTCCCCCGCCGTGGCGGGCGCCGCGACGCAGCCCCGGCCGGACGGCGACCCCGCCCTCCAGCGCCAGTTGGAGGACCTGATCCGCAGACCCGGCGGTCCGCCCGGCATCATCGCCGTCCTCAAGGACGGCCGCAGGACCCAGGTCGTGAAGGCGGGCGTGGCCGAGCTCGGCACCGAGCGCGAGCCCCGCCCGCACGACCACATGCGGATCGCCAGCACCGCGAAGGCGTTCAGCGGCGCGGTCGCCCTCTCGCTCGTCCAGCTCGGCGATCTGAGCCTGGACGACACCCTGGGCGAGCGCCTGCCCGACCTGCCGGACGCGTGGAGTGCCGTGACCCTGCGGCAGTTGCTGAACCACACCAGCGGGCTGCCGGACTACTCCAGGTCACCCGGGTTCGTGGAGATCCTGCTGGCCGACCCGCGGCACCGCTTCGACTCCCGCAAGCTGCTCGACTTTGTCGCCGACCGCCCCCTCGAGTTCCCGCCGGGCAGCCGGTACCAGTACTCCAACTCCGACAACATCGCCGTGGCCCTGATGGCCGAGGCGGCCACCGGCGAGCGGTACGAGCGGCTGCTGAGGGAACTGGTCTACCGACCGCTGGGCCTGCGCGACACCAGCCTGCCGCAGGGCTACCGGATGCCCACGCCGTACCTGCACGGCTACGACGTGTCCCCGCCGGAGCCGCCGGAGGACGTCAGCGAACTCATCAGCATGTCCGGGGTGTGGGCCTCGGGCGGCATCGTCTCCACGCCCGCCGACATGACCCGCTTCGTCCGCGGCTACGCCGGGGGCAAGCTCTACGGCCGAAAGGTCGTCCAGGAGCAGCGCGCCTGGATCGACGGCGCGTCCGAGCCCGCGGGGCCGGGCAGGAACCATGCCGGCCTCGCCGTCTTCCGGTACACGACCCGCTGCGGAGTGGTCCTCGGCCACGCCGGCAACACCCCCGGCTACACCCAGCTCATCGCGGCGACTCCGGACGGGCGCAAGTCCCTGACCTTCTCCACCACGACACAGATCAACCAGGCCCTCAAGCCGGATCTGCTCCGCAGGATGCGCGCCGTCCAGGAGAACTTCGTCTGCGCCCTGCTGAAGGGCAAGGACTAGCGCTCGGTGACCTTCCCGTTCGCGACCTCCAGGCGCCTGGTGACCCGGACCGCGTCCAGCATGCGCCGGTCATGGGTCACCAGCAGGAGGGTGCCCTCGTAGGAGTCCAGCGCCGACTCCAGCTGCTCGATGGCCGGCAGATCCAGGTGGTTCGTCGGCTCGTCGAGGACGAGCAGGTTGACGCCCCTGCCCTGGAGCAGCGCCAGGGCGGCGCGGGTGCGTTCGCCGGGTGACAGGGTGGCCGCCGGGCGCAGCACATGGTCCGCCTTGAGACCGAACTTGGCCAGAAGGGTGCGCACTTCCACCGGTTCGGTGTCCGGGACGGCCGCGGCGAAGGCGTCCAGCAGCGCCTCCTCGCCGTGGAAGAGCTTGCGGGCCTGGTCGACCTCGCCGATCAGCACGCCCGAGCCGAGCGCCGACTGTCCCGAGGTCAGCGGGACCCGGCCGAGCAGGGCGCCCAGCAGCGTCGACTTGCCCGCGCCGTTGGCGCCGGTGACCGCGACCCGGTCCGCCCAGTCGATCTGGAGGGAGACCGGGCCCAGCGTGAAGCCGCCCCGGCGCACCTCCGCGTCCCGCAGGGTCGCCACCACCGCTCCGGAGCGCGGGGCCGAGGCGATCTCCATGCGCAGTTCCCACTCCTTGCGCGGCTCCTCGACCACGTCGAGACGTTCGATCATGCGCTGGGTCTGGCGGGCCTTCGCGGCCTGTTTCTCGCTGGCCTCGCTGCGGAACTTACGGCCGATCTTGTCGTTGTCGTTGCCCGACTTGCGGCGCGCGTTCTTCACGCCCTTGTCCATCCAGGAGCGCTGCATCTGCGCCCGGTCCTGGAGGGCGGCCTTCTTGTCGGCGTACTCCTCGTAGTCGTCGCGCGCGTGCCTGCGGGCGACCTCGCGCTCCTCCAGGTAGGCCGCGTAGCCGCCGCCGTAGAGGTTGATCTGCTGCTGGGCGAGGTCGAGTTCGAGGACCTTGGTGACCGTGCGGGTGAGGAACTCGCGGTCGTGGCTGACGACGACGGTGCCGGCGCGCAGGCCCGTGACGAAGCGCTCCAGGCGTTCCAGGCCGTCCAGGTCGAGGTCGTTGGTCGGCTCGTCGAGGAGGAAGACGTCGTAGCGGGAGAGCAGCAGGGAGGCGAGTCCGGCGCGGGCCGCCTGGCCGCCCGACAGGGAGGTCATGGGCTGGTCCAGGTCCACGGCCAGGCCCAGGGAGTCGGCGATCTCCTCCGCGCGCTCGTCCAGGTCGGCGCCGCCCAGGTCCAGCCAGCGCTCCAGGCTCGTCGCGTACGCGTCGTCCGCGCCCGGCGCTCCGTCGACGAGGGCCTGCGTGGCCTCGTCCATGGTGTGCTGGGCCTCGGCGACACCGGTGCGCCGGGCCAGGAACTGGCGGACGGTCTCGCCGGACCGCCGTTCCGGCTCCTGCGGGAGGTGGCCGACGGTCGCGGTCGGCGGGGAGAGCCGCAGCTCGCCCTCCTCGGGCGTGGCCAGGCCCGCGAGCATCCTGAGCAGCGTGGACTTCCCGGCGCCGTTGGCCCCGACCAGGCCGATCACGTCTCCGGGCGCGACGACGAGGTCGAGCCCGCTGAACAGGGCGCGGTCGCCGTGGCCGGCGGCGAGGTTCTTCACGACGAGGGTGGCAGTCATCAGACCCCCGATCCTAACGGCCGGGTGCGGGCGGTCCCCTCGCCCCGTCTCAGCGGGCCATCGCCTCCACCAGCACGCTCCCCGACGTCCGCGCCACCACGAACGACTCCCCCTTCACCGCCCTCGCGTCGAGGGCGATCCGGTGGCGGCCGGCCTCCAGGACGCCGTCGAAGACCTCGTGCGCGTGGGTGCGGTAGAGGCGGTCCAGGCGATACGCCGTGAGCTGGACCCGGCAGGGGGACGTCACCTCCAGGCCCGCCTCACCGTCCACCGCGACCAGCCGGGTCAGCCGACGCTGCTGCACCGGGCTGCGGTCCAGGGCGTGCTCTATCTGGGCCACGAGGAGCGGGACGATCGGGGCGAGTCCGTCGACGTACGCCACCTCCAGCCCGGCGCGGTCGAAGGCGCGGCGTACGGCGGAGCGTTCCTCCTGGCTGACCGCGCGGCCGAAGGCGACGGCTCCGTACTGGCGGAGTTCGTCGGCGGGCACGCCCTCGGCGTCGCGGGTGATGTCGGCGCCGATGCCGATGGTGCGCAGGGCGGCGGCGAGCTTGGCCAGCAGCGCTACCCGGGCGCCGATCAGCAGGACCCGGCGCCGGGCGGCGGCGGGCGCCTGGTCGAGGAGGGAGGCGAGGGCCGCGCGGTACTCGGCGCCGTGGAAGCGGAACGGCCCTATGCCGTGGTAGCCGTTGAGCTGCAGATCGGCGTGCTCGCCGGTCTGCCAGGCGAAGTCGCGCCAGATGAAGTCCTCGCCGTCCGGCTCGATGGCGGCGGTGACCGCGCCGCAGGCCAGGCTCTCGCACTCGGGGCAGCCATAGATGACGTAACGGCCGTCCGGAAGCGGGGCGTCCGCCTCGAGCAGGAGGCTCTGGACCTGGGCGGTGAAGATCGCGGGTGGGACGTCGGAGGCGAGCGGGGAGACGGCGTCGAGGTCGGAGAGCTGGAACAGCAGCGGGCGGCCGTCGACGATGAAGTCCACGAAGTCCCGGTGCACTTGGTAGTCACCGTTGGCGAGGACTCCACCGGCCCGCATCGCCGGTGCCAGGCCGAAGGTCGCGTACTCGGCAGACATGATGTGAGTATCCCCAGCGCGGGGGTGATGTGAGCACGGCATGGCACATTCCGCTACGGTCGCCGGGTGGAGACCGGGCGGAACGACGAAGTCATCGTGGTCGGTGGCGGGGTCATCGGGCTGACGACGGCGGTGGTCCTGGCCGAGCGGGGCCGCCGGGTCCGGGTGTGGACCCGGGACCCCGTCGAGCGGACCACCTCGGCGGTCGCGGGCGCGCTGTGGTGGCCGTACCGGATCGAACCCCTCGCGCTGGCCCGGGACTGGGCCCTGCGCTCCCTCGCCGTGTACACGGAACTGGCGGCGGACCCCGGCGCCACGGGCGTACGGATGATCGAGGGGGTACTGGGCGAAGGGGACCTGGACGGGACGGACGCCTGGGCGGCCTCGGCCGTGCCGGAGCTGCGGGCCACCACGGACGAGGAGTACGGCGGAGCGGGGCTGTGGGCCCGGCTGCCGCTCATCGACATGTCGACTCATCTGCCGTGGCTGCGGGAACGATTCCGTAGGGCGGGCGGGTCGGTCGAGACGCGTACGGTGTCCGCGCTCACGGAGGCCGAGGCGCCGGTCGTGGTCAACTGCACGGGGCTCGGCGCCCATGAGCTCGTCCCTGATCCGTCGGTGCGGCCGGTGCGGGGGCAGCTGGTGGTCGTGGAGAACCCCGGCATCGACACCTGGCTCACCTCCAGTGACGCCGCCGGGGAGATGGCGTACTTCTTCCCGCAGCCCGGCCGGCTGCTGCTCGGCGGGACGGCCGACGAGGGCGCCTGGTCGACGGAGCCGGACCCGAAGGTGGCCGAGGCGATCGTGCGGCGCTGTGCCGAGCTGCGGCCCGAGATCGCCGGGGCACGGGTGCTGGAGCACCGGGTGGGGCTGCGGCCGGTGCGGGACGCGGTCCGGCTGGAGCGCGAACTCCTGCCGGACGGACGGATCCTGGTGCACAACTACGGCCACGGCGGGGCCGGGGTCACGGTGGCCTGGGGCTGCGCGGAGGAGGCGGCGGCGCTCACCTCCCCCTGAGGCCGATCGCGGGCCCCTCGCCTCTCCGTTCGGCTCAGGAGTGGTCGTGGCCCAGGGGGTCGCCCTCGGTCTCGGTGCCCGGGCCCGGGCCGATCTTGATCTCGAACTCGCCGTCGTACTCGCGATGTCCGGCGATGACGGCGAGTTCGACGGCCTCGTCGGCCATCTCGCCCCGCACGATCAACGGATCCCGGCGCAGATCGCGCATGAGTGCCACGCACATGCCGATCATCACCAGGACGAAGGGCGCCGCCGCCAGGATCGTGAGGTTCTGCAGGCCCGTGAGCGCGTCGCCCTGACCGCTGCCGACGAGCAGCATGATCGCGGCGACCGCGCCGGTCACCACACCCCAGAACACCACGACGAGACGGCCGGGTTCGAGCGCTCCGCGCTGGGAGAGCGTGCCCATCACGATGGAGGCGGCGTCGGCTCCGGAGACGAAGAAGATGCCGACCAGGATCATCACCAGCAGACTGGTGGCGGTGGCGATGGGGAACTCCTGGAGCACGCCGAAGAGTTGCCCTTCGGGCGTGTCCTCGCCCTCCAGCGCGCCGCCCTCCGCCAGCTTCATCGCCGTACCGCCGAAGATCGCGAACCAGACCAGGCTGACCGTGCTGGGCACCAGGATGACCCCGCCGACGAACTGCCGGATGGTGCGGCCCCGGCTGATCCGGGCGATGAACATGCCCACGAAGGGCGTCCAGGAGATCCACCAGGCCCAGTAGAAGACGGTCCAGCTGCCGAGCCAGTCCGCGACGCCCTCGCCGGAGCTGGCCTCGGTGCGTCCGGCGAGCTGGGGCAGGTCGCCGAGGTAGGCGAAGATCGAGGTGGGCAGCAGGTCGAGCACGATGATCGTGGGGCCCGCGATGAACACGAAGACCGCGAGGATCAGCGCCAGCACCATGTTGGTGTTGGACAGCCACTGGATGCCCCGCTCGACACCGGAGACGGCCGAGGCCACGAAGGCCAGGGTCAGTACGGCGATGATGGCGACCAGCAGCCCGTCGCTGACGTCGTCCATCCAGTCCAGCTCCTGGAAGCCGGAGCCGATCTGGAGCGCGCCGAGGCCGAGGGAGGCGGCGGAGCCGAAGACGGTGGCGATGATCGCGAGGATGTCGATCACCCGGCCCCCGACGCCGTTCGCGTGCTTCTCGCCGATGAGCGGGGTGAAGACCGCGCTGATGGTCTGCCGGCGGCGCATGCGGAAGGTGCTGTAGGCGATGCCGAGGCCGACCACCGCGTAGATCGCCCAGGGGTGCAGCGTCCAGTGGAACAGGGTGGTCGCCATCGCCGTCTCCATGCGCTCGGCGGAGTCGGCGGGGTCGGTGCCCGGCGGCGGGGTCAGGTAGTGCGTGAGCGGCTCGCTGACGCCGTAGAACATCAGGCCGATGCCCATGCCGGCGCTGAACATCATCGCGACCCAGGAGACCGTGCGGAACTCGGGCTCCTCGCCCTCGGCGCCGAGGTGGATCCGGCCGTAGCGGCTGATCGCGAGCCACAGGGCGAAGACGACGAAGCAGGAGGCCGCGAGCATGAAGGCCCAGCCGCCGTTGTGGATCAGGCCGTTGAGCATCTTGGTGGAGGCGCTCTCCAGCGAGTCAGTCGCCACCGAGCCCCAGATCACGAAGGCCACGGTGATGGCGGCGGTGACGCCGAACACCACCCGGTCCGTGGCCTGGTGACCGGGAACACCCGACGGGCCTTCCCAGTCACCCCTTTTCTTCAGGTCCTGCGTCAACTGTGGCACCTTCCGTAGGTATGCCCGTTTAGTGGCCCCTACGGCCTACCACAGGTACCGCGGTTCTCAGCCGCTTCAGCAGTCGGTGTCGGGCTCCCCGACCGTGACGTGGTACGGAGCCCGTTCGTCGAGCAGCAGCGGCACGAGGGCGCGCAGGGACTGGCGGAGCGGGACGTACGTGCCCTGCGTACGCACGCCGTGCAGGGCGAGTTCGTCCTTGATCCCGGCGTACTGGGCGTCCGTCAGCCGGTAGCCGCAGGGCGGGTCCTGGAGCACCTCGGCGGGCTCGGGCGGGTCGTTGTCGGCGCCGCCGAGGTAGACCGGGCCGGTGTCCCGCCAGCCGGCGAGCCGGGCGGCGGCGGTGGCCGCGTCGACCTGCCGGCCGCGCTCCCCGGCGAAGGAGAACAGGCCCTTCAGCGCGGCGAGTTGGGAGTTGACCCGGCGCAGGTTGTTGATCTGCTCGGGCACCTCCGTCAGTGGTTCCACCCGGCTTTCGATGAGCAGGCCGACGGTGTGCTTGATACCGGACATGTTCCGCAGGATGCGCTCCTGGCCGTCGCCCGCGACCTGCCGGACGGGTTCGCCGGTGACGGGGTCGGTCCAGATGCCGTAGGTGCCGGTGGTGTATCCCTCGGCCGTGGCGGCGGGGCGCACATGGTCCAGCGACAGGTTCCGGCCCTCGTCGTGCAGGGCGGGGGCGGTGTTGAGGTTGCGCGGCCAGAGGTCGAACAGGTCCTTGTCGTAGTACGGGGGTGTGCCGCCGTACTCGTGCAGGTCGTAGACCACGTCCGGCTTCCGGTCGCGGATCACCGCCGCCAGCGCCCGGCCCTCCTTGGTCTGCAGGGCGATGTGGTCGCGGTTGATGTCGACGCCGTCGCTGTTGCCGCGGGTGTCGGCGGCCCGGCCGTCGGGGTTGGCGGTGGGCACCACGAGCACGGTGGTCGTCGCCAGCAGGCGCCGGGTCCTGGCGTCGTCGCCGTAGGCGAGGTCACGGATCGTGGTCAGGCAGGCCTCACGGCCGGAGGGCTCGTCGCCGTGCTGGCTGCACACCAGCAGGACCGTGCGGGTGGTGGGGCGGGTGCCGATCCGCACGAGCTGGAGCGGCCGGTCCTGCTTCGTGGTGCCGATCCGGCTGATCGACACCCGGTCGCTCCCCCGGTCGACGGCCGCGAGGAAGTCCTGTTCCTCGGACTGACCGGTCCAGCGGGCCCCGCCGGACTCCTCGAAGCCGGTGCGGGGCGGGGTGTCCGCCGCGTGCGCCGGGACCGACAGCAGGGGTACGGCGAGGGCGGCCGCGATCACCGCGGCGATACGGGACTTCACAGTGCCTCCGGGATTCGCTGCGGCTGTGCGGGGCTCATGATGCGTACGGGACTCACGCCGGCTTCGGGGCACTTCACGACGCCTGATGGGCTCGCCGCGGCATGGGCGGACTTCACGACGCCTGCCGCACTCGCCGCGGCTCTGCGGGATCTCACGACGCCTCCGGGACTCGCTGCGGCTCGGCGGGACTTCACGACGCCTCCGGAACGCGCTGGGCGGTGCGTGGGTCTCGTACGCCGTCCAGGACGGCCTCGCCCGGTGCGGCGGCCGGGCCCGAGGTGGCCGCGCGGAAGGCGTCGGCGCCGCCGGTCAGCGGCACCCGGGCCGAGGTGCGGGACAGATCGAGCGTCAGGGTCGGCTTCGTGGACGGCGGTTCGATGAGGTCCTTGTCGGTGCCCGCCACGATCAGCGCGAGCCGGTGGCCGGCCGGGACGACGTGGTCGGTGGCCGCCAGGTCGAGGGTGACGGTGTACGGCTTGCCCGGCGTGAGGGGGGCGCCCCCGGTCGAGGCGAGATCGGCCCAGCCGCGGCTGAGGACCGTGTAGTCGACGTCGGCCGTCTTGGCGGCGGTCTCCTTGAAGCAGGCGCTGTCGCCGGAGGTGCTCGCGCCCCAGCAGGTGCGCTCGGGGAGCGTGGTGATGCCCTCGCCCGCGGTGGCGTAGTCCCGGATGGTGTCGGGGCCGAGGTCCACGAGCACGGCCGACAGATGCGCGCTCGACGTGGTCGGGGTGGCCGTGACGGTGACCTTCGAGGAGCCGGACAGACGCAGGTCCCGGGTGAGCGGTCCGGTGACGAAGCCCGCCTTGTCGGGTGTGGCCTGATCGATGCGGGCGGCCCAGTCGGTCTCGTCGTGCGCCGGGTCGTCGGTGAAGGTCTCGGTTCCGGTGCCCCGGGTCAGGCCGAGGGTGCCGACGCCCTCCTGGGCTCCTTCGGCGGGGCGCAGGGTCGTCCGCTCGGTGCCGCGCGGGGGCCAGACCTTCGAGGTGGACCACTGGTCGGGGTGCCGTTCGATGTCGGCCATCGGTTCGTCGTCGATGCCGTTGTCGTAACCGAGGAGTTCATGGTCGAACCAGCGGTGCAGGGTGTTCACCCACTCGGCGCGCCGGAAGTCGAAGGGGTCGACGTGCCCGACCTGGGAGAGCCAGATCTTGCGGTCCACGCCGTTCTTCGCGAGGGCGTCCCACCACTGGCCGAAGTGCTTGGTCCGGACGTTGAGGTCCTGCATGCCGTGGATCACGAAGACGCTGGCCTCGACCTTGTCGGCGTCCGGCACGTAGTTCCGCTCGCTCCACAGCGGCGTCCAGGCGCCGGTGCGCGGGGCGCCGGCGACGATCTTCTGCTGGACGGCGGCGCAGCGGGCGCGGGCGTCGGGGCTCTCGACGTAGTTCGACAGCCAGTCGGGGCCCGAGTCGAAGAGGGGGGCGCCCTGGGCGAAGTAGTAGTCGTACCAGGAGGAGATGGCGCCGATGGGGACGATCGTCTCCAGGCCCTCGACTCCGGTCGCGGCGACGCCGTTGGCGATCGTGCCGTCGTAACTCTTGCCGATCATGCCGGTCTTGCCGTTGGTCCAGCCGGTGGCCCGGGCCTTGGTGTCGCCCGTCCGGGTGGTGTACGCCCTGCCGCGGCCGCCCAGCCAGTCGACGACGGCCTTGGCGGACTGGATGTCGGAGCGTCCACCGACGTCGACGCAGCCGTCGGAGCGGTTGGTGCCGGCCAGGTCGACGGCGACGAAGGCGTAGCCGCGCGGCACGAAGTAGTTGTCGTAGAAGAGCGGCATCTGGACGACGTCGCCGTCGGCGTCGTACGTCTTCTTCTGGCTCTCGTTGCCCCGGCCGCAGCAGGAGTAGTAGGGGCTGGCGTCCATGATGACGGGGATCTTGCGGCCCTTCTGGGCGGGTTCGCTGGGGCGGACGATGTCGACGGCGACCCGGTCGGTGCGTCCGTCTCCGTCGCCGTCGAGCCCGGTGTCCACCCAGACGGCCTCGCGGATGGCGGCGTCGTAGGAGTAGACGGGTTCACTGGTGCGCGGGCCCGCTTGGGCCGTCGCCGGTGTGAGGAAGGTGGCCATCAGGGCGGCCGTGGCCGCCGTCGCGAGCGGTCTCCAGGTCGTGAAGCGCGTGCGTATCGGCATGCGCGGGACGGTACATCGGTCAACTCCCGCGCAGAAGAGGGCAACCGGACGCTCAAGGAGCCGCGGGAGACGGCGGAGCCCGGCGGTTCATGTCGGCCGAATGGCGATCGTGTGACAGTCGCGGCCATGGACACGGGCGGGCACACAGGGAGTGAATAGGCTCCGAACAGCCTTCGGTCCCCAACGACTTGGAGCTTTCGTGCACCGCAGATTCTTCGCACCGGGCGCGCTCGCGGCCGCCTCCCTCCTGCTGGCGATCCCGGCATCGGCCGCGAGTTCCTCCCCCGGCGCCCCGGGCATCGGCGATCCCTACTACCCGGCCTACGGCAACGGCGGCTACGACGTCTCCCACTACGACCTGCGGCTGAAGTACCAGCCGGAGACGGACCAGCTGGACGGCACCGCCACCCTGCTGGTCCGCACCACCCAGGACCTGTCGCGGTTCAACCTGGACTTCCTGCTGGACGTCAGCGAGGTGCGGGTGGGCGGCGCGAAGGCGTCGTTCACGACCTCCGGCGAGCACGAACTGGAGATCACCCCGAAGAAGCCGCTCGCCAAGGGCACCGAGGTCGCCGTGGTGGTGCGCTACAGCGGGGTGCCGTCGTCGAAGCAGGCGTACGGATTCACCAGCTGGCACCGCACCCCGGACGGCGGGGTCGCCTCCGGTGAGCCCGAGGCCGCCTGGTGGTGGTTCCCCAGCAACGACCACCCGCTGGACAAGGCCACCTACGACGTGTCGGTGGCGGTGCCGGACGGCACCCAGGCCGTCTCCAACGGCACGCTCCAGTCGACGAGTTCCCGGCTCGGCTGGACCCGCTGGAACTGGCGCTCCAGCAAACCGCAGGCCACGTATCTCGCCACGCTCGCGGTCGGCCGCTTCGACCTCACCACCGGCACGACCGAGAGCGGCATCCCGGTGGTCAACGCCTACAGCAAGGACCTCGGCGACAACTACAACGCCGCGAGGGCCAGCATCGAGCGGTCGGGCGAGATCGCGGACTGGCTGAGCGAGTACTTCGGGCCGTATCCGTACAACGCGCTCGGCGGGTACGTGCCGAACACCACCACCCGGTTCGCGCTGGAGACCCAGACCCGGCCCTTCTACAGCCCGGTGCGGTTCGCGGGCGGCACGAACACCTATCTGGTCGTGCACGAGCTGGCCCACCAGTGGTACGGCAACTTCGTGTCGGTCTCCGGATGGAAGGACATCTGGATCAACGAGGGCTTCGCGCGCTACTCGGAGTGGCTGTGGTCCGAGCACGAGGGCGAGGGAACGGCGCAGGAACTCGCCGATTACGTGTACGCCTCCCGCGCGGCCGACGATCCCTTCTGGACCGTACGGCCGGGTGACCCGGGTCCGGAGAACCAGTTCCACATCGCGGTGTACGACCGGGGCGCCCTCGCGCTCCAGGCGCTGCGGAACGAGATCGGGGACGAGGACTTCTTCGCGATCCTGAAGGGCTGGGGGGCGAAGTACGCCTACGGCAACGCGACGGTGGCCGACTTCCAGCGGTACGCGGAGCAGGTGTCCGGGCAGCCGCTGGGGGCGCTCTTCGACACGTGGCTGTTCCAGCCGACGAAGCCGGCCGCGCCCGCGGCGCGCTCCGCGTCCATCGCGCGCGAGGCGTCCGCTCCGGCGAAGCCGAGGTCGTGGGAGAAGATCGCGGCGACGAACGACGTGCACGAGCACGAGCACGAGCACGAGCACTAGGCGGTCGTGGGGCGGCCCGGGACCGGCTCCGGCCCGGACCGCCTCACTCCCCGTGGTCGTAGACCGTGACGGGTATCCCCCGGCGCACGAGCCGCTCCTCTATGAGCGGCTCCACGCGGGACCACTTGCCGCCCGCGAGGCCGCAGCCGATCCGGGGCATGTGGACGGAGGCGCCCAGGTCGGCCGCCCTCACCGCCAGCCGTTCCAGCGCCGCGTCGATCGCGTCGTAGCGTACGGGGACGCCTTTGCTGCCGGTGCGTATGCCGCGCTGGCCGACCATGTTGGCCACCCACACGTACGGCTCGACCTGGACGAACTGGACGGCTCCCAGGCCGAAGTCGTTGCCGGCGCGGTCCCGGTGCCAGGAGCGGTAGGCCTTCTCCGGCTCCGGCCAGCGGCGCGAGACGGCGAGCACGAAGCCCTTCCCCCAGCCCCCGATGTCATTGCAGACATGGGCGATCAGCTTGACGCCCTTGACCGACGGAACGGTGGCGTCACCCCGGACGTACGTGATCTCCGACATGACGCCACCGTAGGCGGTGCCACTGACAGTGGCCCCTGAATTGCCTGGTGAGTCCGGTGCTACTTGGTGAGCTCGGTCAGCTCCTGTTCCGCGGTCCTGGCCACCCGGCGCCGGACGCCGAACCAGCCGGCGACCAGCATCACGGCGATGACCGGGATCAGCAGCAGGGTCTTGCGGCCGACCTCGGGGTCGTTCCACATCAGGCCGAGCACGGCGAGCAGGAAGACGATCGTGACGATCTCGGTGACCGGGCTGCCCGGGAGCCGGAAGGACGGGCGGGTGACCAGGCCCGCCTTGGCGCGGCGAACGAACATCAGGTGGCAGATCATGATGATCACCCAGGTGCTGATGATGCCGAGGGAGGCGACGTTCAGCACGATCTCGAAGGCCTGGCTCGGCATGAGGAAGTTCAGGCCGACGCCGAGCACGCACACCGCGCAGGTCAGCAGGATGCCGCCGTAGGGCACCTGGCTGCGGTTCATGCGGGCGGTGAACTTCGGGGCCGAGCCCGCCATCGCCATCGAGCGCAGGATCCGGCCCGTCGAGTACAGGCCGGAGTTCAGGGACGACATCGCGGCCGTGAGCACGACCAGGTTCATCACGTCGCCCGCGCCCTCGACGCCGATCTTCGACAGGACCGTGACGAAGGGGCTCTCGTCGGCGGAGTACACCGAGCCGGGGAGCAGCAGGGCCAGCAGGACGACCGAGCCGACGTAGAAGAGGCCGACCCGCCACATGATCGAGTTCACCGCGCGCGGGACGACCTTCTCCGGCTCGGCGGTCTCGCCGGCGGCGACGCCGACCAGCTCCAGGGCGGCGTACGCGAAGATCACGCCCTGCATCACCAGGACGACCGGCATCAGGCCGTGCGGGAGGACACCGCCGTGGTCGGTGATCACGTCCAGGCCGGGCGTCTGGCCGCCGACCTCGTGCTGGGTCGCGAGCAGGAAGATGCCGACGAACATGAAGGCCACGAGTGTGGCGACCTTGATGATCGCGAACCAGAACTCCATCTCGCCGAAGATCTTCACCGAGATGAGGTTGACCGCCAGGACCACCGCCAGGGCGACGAGGGCCAGCACCCACTGCGGGATGTCGGTGAACGCGCTCCAGTAGTGCGTGTAGAGGGCGATGGCGGTGATGTCCGCGATACCGGTCGTGGACCAGTTCAGGAAGTACATCCAGCCGGCGACGTAGGCGCCCTTCTCGCCGAGGAACTCGCGCGCGTACGACACGAAGGAGCCCGAGGAGGGGCGGTAGAGGACGAGCTCACCGAGGGCCCGCACCACGAAGAAGGCGAAGATGCCGCAGATCAGGTAGGCGATCGCGAGCGCGGGGCCCGCGTTGTGCAGACGGCCGCCGGCGCCGAGGAAGAGGCCGGTGCCGATGGCGCCGCCGATGGCGATCATGTTGACGTGGCGGGGCTTGAGGTCCTTGCTGTAGCCGGCGTCGCCCGCGTCCGCGGGGATACCGGTCGCCCGGGGGTGGCCGGCGACCTGTGCCGTGTCCACGGCGTCCTTGCTCACAGGGGGTACCACTCTCTGGTGCGCCCGGGCGGGGGTGTGCCCGGGTGTCCTTACACAGGTGTGGTCCGTACCGCCGTGTGGGGCAGCACAGACCAGGAGCGCACCTTCCCACGCCGATCGCACCGTATGCGGTGGCAAACGTCACAGAGCGCTACTTCTCACAGGGGCGCCGGAGGTTTCACAGTTCTGGTGAGACAGCGATACTGCTGCACATGACGACCGACGCCGAGCAGCCGACCCTCACCATCGACGAGCTGGCCGCGCGGGCCGGCGTCACGGTCCGCACGGTCCGGTTCTACGGCACCAAGGGGCTGCTGCCGCCGCCGGTGATCGGTCCGCGCCGGGTGGGGCACTACGGCGGGGACCACCTGGCGCGGCTCGCGCTCATCGAGGAGTTGCAGCAGCAGGGGATGACGCTGGCCGCGATCGAGCGGTACATGCAGCGGCTGCCGTCCGGCCTGAGCACCGAGGATCTCGCCATCCACCGGGCTGTGGTGGCCTCCTGGGCCCCGGACGCCGTGGAGACGGTGTCGCGGACGGAACTGCAGCGGCGGGCGGGGCGGGAGCTGGCTGACGAGGATCTGGAGCGGCTCGCCGCGATGGGTGTGATCGGGGCCGACGGAGAGGCGTTCCGGGTGGACGTCGGGGTGCTGCGGCTCGGGGTCCGGCTGCTCGAGATGCCGTTGTCGCAGGAGGCGATCCTCGCCGCGCGGAAGGTGCTGATCGAGCACTCCCGCGCCGCCGCCCACGAGCTGGCGCAGCTGTTCCGCGGCGAGGTGTCCGAACGCGCCGCCCACGACGTCAAGTCGCTCTCCTCCGACATGCAACCGCTCGTCGTGCAGGCCCTGTTGACGACGTTCCAGCGGTCGCTGAAGGAGGAGCTGCGGGACTGGGTGAAGGCGTCGGAGGTGGACGGACCCGCCTGAGACACGAAGGGCTCAGAGGTGCTCCTGGGTGCGCGCCACGGCCTGCCCCGCGCGGATCCGCTCGAACCCGCCGTCCGCGGCCGCCGCACCATCGTGGGCGGCGCGGTGAACACGGCCGCCCTGAGACGGCGGATATCCGCCCCTCGGCGGTGACGTCGGCGACCAGCTGCGTTGGCGAGGCCCGCTGCGATGTGCAGGCTGACGAAGGCGGGGCGGCCGGTGCCGACAGGGCGGCCAGGAACGGGAGTTCGGTGGTGCCGGGGTTGCGGAAGGCTCGTCCACGCCCTCGCCGCGGAGGATCTCCAGGAGGGCGAGGGCGGGACGGGTTCCCATGAGGGCTTCTCGGGGGACGGGGACCGGTTCGCGGGTCAGCGTCGGGCCGCGGTCCCCCGAGGAGCAGGCCGAGCGTGTCGCTCAGCGGTACGTCAGTGCCTCAGCGGGCGTCGCTGAACGTCTCCCCCTTCTCCGCCTTCTCCACCAGCAGCGCGGGCGGCGTGAAGCGGTCGCCGTAGCGCTCGGCGAGTTCGCGCGCGCGTGCCACGAAGCCGGGCAGGCCGCCCTCGTAGCCGTTGACGTACTGCAGGACGCCGCCGGTCCAGCCGGGGAAGCCGATGCCGAAGACGGAGCCGATGTTGGCGTCGGCCACCGAGGTGAGGACGCCCTCCTCCAGCAGGCGGACGGTGTCCAGCGCCTCGGAGAACAGCATGCGTTCCTGCATGTCCTCGAAGGGGATGCGCGCGCCGTCGCGGGTGAAGTGCTCGCGCAGCCCCGGCCACAGGCCCGCGCGCTTGCCGGACTCGTCGTAGTCGTAGAACCCGGCGCCGGCGCTGCGGCCCTCGCGGCCGAACTCGTCGACCATGCGGTCGATCACGGCCTCCGCGGGGTGCGTGGCCCAGGTGCCGCCCGCCTCCTCCACGGCGCGCTTCGACTCGTTGCGGATCTTCCTCGGCAGCGTGAGCGTCAGCTCGTCCATCAGGGACAGCACCTTCGCGGGGTAGCCCGCCTGGGCCGCCGCCTGCTCGACCGACGCGGGCTCGATGCCCTCGCCGACCATGGCCACGCCCTCGTTGATGAAGTGGCCGATGACGCGGGAGGTGAAGAAGCCGCGGGAGTCGTTCACCACGATCGGCGTCTTGTTGATCCGGCGCACCAGGTCGAAGGCGCGCGCCAGCGCCTCCTCCCCCGTCCGCTCGCCCTTGATGATCTCGACGAGGGGCATCTTGTCGACCGGGGAGAAGAAGTGCAGTCCGATGAAGTCGGCCTGGCGCTCCACGCCCTCGGCGAGCGCGGTGATCGGCAGCGTCGAGGTGTTGGAGCACAGCAGCGCGTCCGGCTCCACGATGTGCTGGATCTCCTGGAAGACCTTGTGCTTGAGCTCGGGGTTCTCGAAGACCGCCTCGATCACCACGTCACAGCCGGCGACGTCCTGCGGGTCGGCCGTCGGCGTGATGCGGGCCAGCAGGGCGTCCGCCTTCTCCTGCGTCGTACGGCCCCGGCTCACGGCCTTCGCGCAGAGCTTCTCGGAGTAGCCCTTGCCCTTGACGGCCGCTTCCAGGGCCACGTCCTTCAGGACGACCTCGATGCCCGCGCGGGCGCACGAGTAGGCGATGCCCGCGCCCATCATCCCGGCCCCCAGCACCGCCACCTTGCGGACCTGGCGCGGTTCGATCCCCTTCGGGCGGTTGGCGCCGGAGTTGACGGCCTGGAGGTCGAAGAAGAACGCCTGGATCATGTTCTTCGAGGTCTGCCCGGCGGCCAGCTCGACGAAGTAGCGCGCCTCGATCACCTGGGCCGTCTCGAAGTCGACCTGGGAGCCCTCGACCGCCGCCGCGAGGATGTTGCGCGGGGCCGGGTAGGGGGCGCCGTTCGTCTGCTTGCGCAGGTTGGCGGGGAAGGCGGGGAGGTTGGCCGCGAACTTGGGGTTGGCGGGGGTGCCGCCGGGGATGCGGTAGCCGGGCCTGTCCCAGGGCTGCTGGGACTCGGGGTTGGCCTCGATGAAGGCGCGGGCCTTGGCCAGCATCTCCTCCTGGGTGGCGGCCACGTCGTCGACGAGGCCGTTCTCCAGGGCGCGCCGCGGGTTGTACTGGGTGCCCTGGAGGAGGACCTTCAGCAGCGCGTCGGCGATGCCGAGGAGGCGGACCGTGCGGACGACTCCGCCGCCGCCCGGGAGCAGGCCGAGCGTGACCTCGGGGCAGCCGATCTTGGAGCCGGGCGCGTCGAGGGCGACGCGGTGGTGGCAGGCGAGCGCGATCTCGTAACCGCCGCCGAGGGCCGCGCCGTTCAGCGCCGCGACGACCGGCTTGCCGAGGGTCTCGATGCGGCGCAGATGGCGCTTGATGGCCATGCCCCCGTCGAACAGTTCCTGTGCCGTCTCGGGGGTGACCCGGATCAGGTCGCGCAGGTCGCCGCCGGCGAAGAAGGTCTTCTTGGCGGAGGTGATGATGACACCGCGGATGGTGTCCTTCTCGGCCTCCAGCCGGTCGGTGACCTGGGCGAGGGAGTCGCGGAAGGCCTGGTTCATGGTGTTGGCGGACTGGTTCGGGTCGTCGATGACGAGGGTGACGACGCCCGTGCGGTCCTGTTCCCAGCGGATGGTGGTGGTCATGAGGGGGTCTCCGTATAAGTCTCGTGTGGCCGCTGGGGTGGTCAGACGCGCTCGACGACGGTGGCGATGCCCATGCCGCCGCCCACGCACAGTGTGGCGAGGCCGTAGCGCTTGTCCTGGCGCTCCAGTTCGTCGACGAGCGAGCCGAGGATCATCGCGCCGGTGGCACCGAGCGGGTGGCCGAGGGCGATGGCGCCGCCGTTGACGTTGACCTTGTCCAGCGACAGGCCCATGTCCTTCACGAAGCGCAGGACGACCGCGGCGAAGGCCTCGTTGATCTCGACGAGGTCGATGTCGTCGATGGTCAGACCGGCCTTGGCGAGGGCCTTGCGGGTGGCCGGGGCCGGACCGGTGAGCATGATGGTGGGCTCGGAGCCGGAGACGGCGGCGGAGACGATCCGCGCGCGCGGGGTGAGGCCGTAGCGCTCGCCGACCTCCTTGGAGCCGATGGCGACCAGCGCGGCGCCGTCCACGATGCCGGAGGAGTTGCCCGCGTGGTGGACGTGGTCGATCTTCTCCACCCAGTGGTACTTCTGCAGCGCCACGGCGTCGAAGCCGCCCAGGTCGCCGATGTCCGCGAAGGACGGCTTCAGCTTGGCGAGGGAGTCGGCGGTGGTGCCGGGGCGCATGTGCTCGTCGTGGTCGAGGACGGTCAGGCCGCTGCGGTCGCGCACGGGGACGACCGACTTCTCGAACCGGCCCTCCTTCCAGGCGGCGGCCGCCCGCTCCTGCGACAGCGCCGCGTACTCGTCGACGTCGCGCCGGGAGAATCCCTCGATCGTGGCGATCAGGTCGGCGCCGATGCCCTGGGGCACGAAGTTGACGGAGAGGTTGGTCATCGGGTCGTTGAACCAGGCGCCTCCGTCGGAGGCCATCGGCACCCGGGACATGGACTCCACACCGCCCGCGAGGACCAGGTCCTCCCAGCCGGAACGGACCTTGGCGGCGGCCATGTTGACGGCCTCGAGACCGGACGCGCAGAAGCGGTTCTCCTGTACGCCGGCCACGGTGTCCGGAAGTCCGGCGGCGACCGCGGCGATCCGGGCGATGTCGGAGCCCTGGTCGCCGACCGGGCCGACGACGCCCAGCACGATGTCGTCGACGGCGGCCGGGTCGAGGCCGGGGAAGCGGGCGCGGATCTCGTGGATGAGTCCGACGACCAGGTCGATGGGCTTGGTGCCGTGCAGGGCGCCGTTCGCCTTGCCGCGGCCGCGCGGGGTGCGGATCGCGTCGTACACGTACGCTTCGGTGCTCACAGGGAAGCCTTTCGGTGAGGGTCGGCCCGGCAGGAGGCTTCGGCCGAGCGGGAGGGCTGTCAGCCGAGCAGGGAACGGCCGATGATCTCCTTCATGATCTCGGTCGTACCGCCGTAGATGGTCTGGATGCGTCCGTCCGTGAACGCCCGGGCGACGGGATACTCGCTCATGTAGCCGTAGCCGCCGTGCAGTTGCAGACAGCGGTCGGCGACCCGCTTCTGCAGCTCGGTCGCCCACCACTTGGCCATGGAGGCGTGGACGGCGTCGAGCCCCCCGGCCGAGTGCTCCTCGACGCACCGGTCGAGGAACGTGCGGGTGACCGCGCACTCCGTGGCCATCTCGGCTATCTCGAACCGGATGTGCTGCTTGGTCGCGAGCGGCCGGCCGAAGGCCTCGCGCTCCTTGACGTACCGCGTGGTGATCTCCAGCAGGTGCTCCGCGCCCGCGATGGCGGCGATCGCGATGCTGAGCCGCTCCTGGGCGAGGTTCGTCATCAGGTGGACGAAGGCGCCGTTCAGCTCACCCAGGAGGTTCTCCTTGGGCACCCGGACGTCCTGGAAGAACAACTCGGCCGTGTCCTGCGCCTTCTGGCCGATCTTGTCGAGGTTCCGGCCGCGCTGAAAGCCCTCCGTGCCTCGCTCGACCACGAGCAGGGACAGGCCGTGCGCGCCGCCCTCCGGGGTCGTCTTCGCCACCACGATCACCAGGTCGGCGAGGATGCCGTTGGAGATGAACGTCTTGGAGCCGTTCAGCAGCCAGTGGTCGCCCCGGTCCTCGGCGCGCGTCGTGATGCCCTGGAGGTCGGAGCCCGCGCCCGGCTCGGTCATGGCGATGGCCGTGATCAGCGAGCCGTCGCAGAAGCCGGGCAGCCAGCGGCGCTTCTGCTCCTCGGTGGCGAGAGAGGTCAGATAAGGCCCGATGATGTCGTTGTGCAGTCCGAGGGCGAGCCCCGGCGTCCCCGCACGGGTGAACTCCTCGGCCATGACGGCGCTGTAGCGGAAGTCCGCGGTGCCGCCGCCCCCGTACTCCTCGGGCACGGCGAGCCCGAGCAGGCCCTGCTTCCCGGCCGCGCGCCAGGCGTCGCGGGAGACGACGCCGTCCTTCTCCCACTGCTCGTAGTGCGGCAGCACCTCCCTGGCGAGGAAGCCGCGCACGGTCTCACGGAACGCTTCGTGCTCGTCGGAGTAGATCCGCCGCTTCATTCGGGGCCCTTCATCAGATCGGGTACGTCCCAGTCGCGCGCCACGTCCTCGGTGTCGGCGCCGGGCCGCGCGGGCCCGGAGCGGACGGCGGTGGGGGTCGCGGAGAAGCGGGGCGCCGGGGCGGGCTGGGTGATGCCGCCGTGGTCGGTGAAGGTGCCACGGGCGGCCAGGTGCGGGTGGTGCGGGGCCTCGCGGAGCGTGAGGACGGGGGCGACGCAGGCGTCGGAGCCCTCGAACACCGCCGTCCACTCGTCTCTCGTACGGGACTTGAAGCGTGCGGTGACGGCCTCGCGCAGCTCGCCCCAGCGGGCCCAGTCCTTGCGGGCGTCCGCGTGGCCCTCGACGCCGAGCAGGTCCAGGAACCGGTCGTAGAACTGCGGTTCCAGCGCGCCGACCGCCATGTACTTGCCGTCCGCGGTCTCGTAGGTGCCGTAGTACGGGCAGCCGCCGTCGAGGAGGTTGGCGCCGCGGCGGTCCTGCCAGCCGCCGGCGGCGACCATGCCGTGGATCATCGCGGAGAGGTGGGAGGCGCCGTCGACGATGGCGGCGTCCACGACCTGGCCGGTGCCGGTCGCGCGCGCGTGATGCAGGGCGGCGAGCAGGCCGACGACGAGGTAGAGGGAGCCGCCCGCGTAGTCGCCGAGCAGGTTGGCCGGGGCGGGCGGGGGCGTGCCGGGGACGCCGATCATGCCGAGGGTGCCGGTGAGCGCGATGTACGCGATGTCGTGGCCCGCGCGCGGGGCGAGCGGGCCGTCCTGGCCCCAGCCGGTCATCCGGCCGTAGACGAGCCGGGGGTTGCGCGCCCGGCAGTCCTCCGGGCCGACGCCGAGACGCTCGGCCACTCCGGGGCGGTAGCCCTCGATCAGGAGGTCCGCGCGGGCGGCGAGATCGAGCACGCGCGCGGGTCCGTCGGGTGCCTTCAGGTCGACGATCACCGAGCGCTTGTTGCGGTTGGTCACGTCGTACGCGGGATCGATCGCGAGGCCGGGGCCGCCGGGCCGGTCCACGCGGACCACGTCGGCGCCGAGGTCGGCGAGGAGCATCGCGGCGAACGGGCCGGGCCCGATTCCGGCCAGCTCCACCACGCGTACGCCGGTGAGCGGGCCGTGTCCTGGCGTCTTTGCCATCCGGTCCCCAGGGTAGGTGTGACACTACTGCTGTAACACCAGTGATGTTAGGAATTTGTCCGACCGAGCACAAGAGCAGAGCGAGCGCTTAGTCAATTACACCGCGCTTCACTCCGTGTCGAGTACCGCGCTTCACTCCGTGTCGAGTTCCGCGCTTCACTCCGTGTCGAGTTCCGCGCTTCACTCGGTGTCGAGTTCCGCGACGAGCCGCTTCGGCGCGATCGTGCGGTAGCTCTCCTCCACCCAGTCGCACAGCAGCTCCGCCGCCGGGGCGCCCTTGTGCTCCAGCGGGACGCTGACCCAGCCCGCCTTGCCCAGGCCGTATCCGGCGGGCTCGGCGCCGGGGCAGGTCAGCGCGTGGGCGTGGGCGGCCTCGTCCTTGAGCTTCACGGTGACGCCCAGCGGATAGCTGCCGTCGTCGACGCCGAGGAAGACGAACACCTTCTTGTTGACCTTGGCGACGGTCTCACCCCACGGGAACTCTTCGGTCGCGCCGGGCATGCCCAGGGCGAACTGGCGTACTTTCTCCCACTTCTTCAGGGCGTTCCGGTCCACGGCCATGCGCTGCCTCCCGGGCTCGTCGTCGGGCTCCGCATCCCTCACGCTAGCCTCGGCCACCGACAACGGCGCGAGGTACGGGACCGAGAGGTGTCATGAGCAGGCTGAACAGGACGGACCGTCCGTACGACATCGTGCTCTTCGGGGCGACCGGCTTCGCCGGGGCGCTCACGGCGGAGTACCTGGCGGCCAACGCGCCGGAGGGGCTGCGCTGGGCGATCGCGGGCCGCGACGAGGCGAAACTGAGGCGGCTGCGCGAGTCACTGCCGGGCGGCGAGGGCGTCGGGGTGCTGCGCGCGGACGTGGCGGACCCCGACTCCGTGCGTGAACTCGCCCGGCACGCGCGCGTGGTGGCCACGACGGTGGGGCCCTATGTGCGGTACGGCGAGGATCTGGTCGCGGCCTGCGCGGACAACGGGACGGACTATCTCGACCTCAGCGGCGAGCCTGAGTTCGTGGACCTGATGTACGTGCGTCATGACGCCCGCGCGCGGGAGACCGGCGCCCGGCTCGTGCACGCGGCCGGGTTCGACTCCGTCCCGCACGACCTGGGCGCGTACTTCACGGTCCGGCAGCTGCCCGAGGGCGTGCCGCTGACGGTCGACGGCTTCGTGACGGCCGGTGCCATGTTCTCCGGCGGGACCTTCGCCTCGGCGCTGGGCCAGATGGCACGCGGACGCCAGATGCTGGCCGCCGCGCGGGAACGCCACCGGCACGAGCCGCGGCTGGTGGGACGCCGGGCCCTGGCCCCGACGGGCGCGCCCCGGTTCGCCGGGGAGGTGGGCGCGTGGGCGGTGCCGCTGCCGACCATCGACCCGCAGATCGTGCGCCGCTCCGCGAAGGCCCTGGACCGCTACGGCCCGGACTTCCGCTACCGGCACTACGCGGCGGTACGGCATCTGCCCGTCGCCGTGGCCGGCCTGGTCGGCGTGGGCGGTCTCGCCGCCGCCGCCCAACTGCCGCCCGCCCGCCGCTGGCTGTCGGACCGGCTCAAGCCGGGCGAGGGACCCAGCCCGGAGAAGCGCGCGCGGAGCTGGTTCTCGGTCCGCTTCGTCGGCCAGGGCGGCGGCCGCCGGGTCTTCACCGAGGTCTCGGGCGGTGACCCCGGCTACGACGAGACGGCGAAGATGCTCGCCGAGTCGGCCCTCTGCCTGGCGTTCGACGATCTCCCGCCGACGTCCGGCCAGGTCACCACGGCGGTGGCGATGGGCGACGCGCTGATCGAACGCCTGCGGCGGGCGGGAATCGTGTTCCGGGTGGCGGCGAGCCGCTAGAGGGCTCCCAGCACGGCCGCTGCACGCCTGCGGCGGCCACTGGGTAGCACGGCCGCTGTGCGACTGCAGCAGCCCTGGGCAGCACGGCCGCTGTGCGACTGCAGCAGCCCTGGGCAGCACGGCCGCTGTGCGACTGCAGCAGCCCTGGGCAGCACGGCCGCTGTACGACTGCAGCAGCCCTGGGCAGCACGGCCGCTGTACGACTGCAGCAGCCCTGGGCAGCACGGCCGCCGCATGCCTACAGCGGCCCCCTGGGCACCACGGCCGCTATACGCCCACAACGGCCACAGGGCAGCACGGCCGCCGTACGCCTAAAACGGCCACTGAGCGACCGTGTAGATCATCCCTCCGATCCAGGCGAGCCCCGCGAGCAGGGCGAGCACGAGCGCCGCCGTCACGGCACGCTCGACGGGACGGTTCGGGTCGGCGAGGGGCTTCGGGGACCGGTGGGACGTCATGCGCCCGAGCCTGCCGGGCGGGCCGGGCGCGGACATCCGTACGGGTACTCAGTCGACGTACTCAGACGGGGCCCAGCCCCCGAGCGCGGCTTCGAGGTGGTCCCGGAGCGCCGGCTCCTCGGCCGCGATGCGGCACGCGAGGGGGCCGATCTCCCAGCCCGCGTGATGGTCGAAGAAGGGCGGCGGGCCCGCCGCGTTGTGGGCGAGCTTGCCGACCAGCTCCCCGAGCCTGAGCACCAGGTGCTCCTGCGCCGCGAGCCCCTCGGCCGCACCGGCGCCCCGCAGCAGCTCGAACACCTCACGGCCCCGGTGCCACTGGTCCGGGTCGCCCGCGAGGTCCAGCGCCACGACGATCTCCGGCGCCCGCCGCCCGTCCGCGACGGCGGCTTCGAGCACGCGGCCCGCCCAGGCGACCGGGTCGCGCTGCCGCTCGAACAGGGCGCGGCCCCAGGACTGATGACGGTCCGCACGCGCGCGTGCCGCGAGTTCCTCGTTCGGCGCGACAGCGGCCCGCAGGGCGTGGCGGCACAGGGCGTCCGCCCTGCGGGTCGTCTCCGGGAGGCGGTAGGCCGGGGTGAGGGTCAGGGTGTGGGCGCAGGCGTTGTCGAGGCTCACCCGGTGGCCGACGGAGACGAAGACCGGTTTGACGGCCTCCCGGGTGCGCAGGGCCCGGCCGACCTCCTCGGTGCCGGAGAGCAGCGGGGACGAGGATCCTCTGGCCGCGCCGGGGTCGTCGTAGGCGAAGGTGAAGGGGTTCTTGGCCACGCCGATGGTCGCAAGGCCCGTGAGGACGCCCAGGTGGCTGGCCAGGCCGAAGCGGCGGGGGTGGGCGAGGCCGTAGCCGTCGCAGACCACCAGGCCCGGTTCGCACGGGAGCGCTTCGAGGGCGGCCAGGACCGTGGGGATCTCACGGAAGGCGAGCAGGCCGGGGACATACGGGAAGGAGATGCGGCCGACGGCCGTCGCCTCCGCGACGACGTCGAGGGTGGACGCGTCCAGGACGACGGCCGCCGCGGCGACGACGTCCAGCTCGTCGTCGTATGCCACGTCGACCCCGGTCACCCGCCCGGTCCCGGGCGGTGGCCCCGGCTCGTCGAGCACCACGCGGGTGCGCAGGTCGTCCTGGACGGCGCGGGCGTCTTCCTCGGTCGCGGGCCAGCCCGCGGGGATGCGTACGGTCGTCATGATGCGGACGAGCGTACGGGTCCAGGGGTCAGCCCTTGTCCCCCAGGGCGCGCTTGAGCTGGCTCTTGTTCATGTCCGAACGGCCCTGGATGTTGCGGCGCTTGGCCTCCTCGTAGAGCTGGTCGTAGGTCGGACCCTGGGAGCCCTTCCCGGACCGCTGTCCGCCCCGCTTGCCGGACGACATGTCCTGTGTCGAGGTGCGGCTGGCGGTCTTGGACTCGCCGGAGCGGGCGCGCTCCTTGTTCACGGTGCGGGCCGCGATCTCCTCGGCCCGCCCGGTGCTCTCGCCCCGCTCCTGCGCGCTCTTCTTGATGTGCTCGTACTGCCGTTCCCGCTTGGGACTCGAACCGGCCGGCATGGGAACCCACTCCTTCCGCTGTCAGCGTCGTCGCACGGTCAGCGGCCGAGTACCCACATTCCGGATCAGCGCTCCAGGCGGGCCACGCGTCCCTTCTCGCCCGCCGCCCAGCAGCCCCGGTCGGGCGTGCAGTCGACGGTGTCGTACGAACCGGTGTCGACGGTCCGCCAGGTGCGGCCGCCGTCGGTGGTCAGGTCGGTTCCGGTGGGGCCGACCGCGAGGGCGGCGGTGCGGCTGTGCGGGAGCCAGGTCACGCCGGAGCGGTAGGCGCTCACGGGTGTCGTGGCGGGCTGCCAGCCGGCGCCGCCGTCGGTGGTGCGGGCCGCCGCGCGCGGGGAGGTCTGGTCGGGGCGGTAGTCGCCGCCTACGGCGAGTCCGTGGACGCGGTCGCGGAAGGCGAGGGCGAAGACGCCCCGCGCGGGGTCGCCGGCCGGGATCGGGGTGTCGGCGGCCGTCCAGGTGCGCCCGCGGTCGGCGGAGTGCAGGACACGCGCGCGTGCCGCCCCGCCGGTGGCCAGCCAGACGTCCTTCGGCCCGGCCGTCACCAGGCACTGCCCACTGGCCGCGAACCCGGCCTCGCCGTCCTGCGCCGCGGGCATCCCGGCGTCGGGCAGGACCGTCCAGGAACGGCCGCCGTCGGCCGTGGACAGGATCCGGAACCTCCCGTCCACCGGGTCGCTCATCGCGAGCCCGTGCCGGCGGTCGAAGAACGCCATGCAGTCGTAGAAGGCGCGCGGGTCGGTGTTGCGGAAGGCCTCGGTCCAGGTCGCGCCGCCGTCCTCGGTGCGGTACACCCGCGACGCCTCCCCCTCGCCGATGGCGAGCACCACGGCCCGGCGCGCGTCGAACGCCTCGACGTCCCGGAACTGCAACTCCCCGGCCCCCGGCGGCGAGACGTTGCGCCAGCTCGCCCCGCCGTCCGTCGTGCGCAGGACCGTCCCCGCGCTGCCGGCCACCCAGGCGGTGTCCCGGCTGACGGCGGCGAGACCGCGGTAGCGGACCGTCGGGGTGCCCGTGTCCTTCAGCTCCCAGTGCGCGCGGTCGGACACCTCGGGCCGCCCGGCCTCGTGCGCCCCGGCCGGTACGGCCGTCCCCGCGGCCAGCGCCGCCGCGCACACCACCCCCGCGGCCGTCGTGCGAACCGTGCGTCCCCAGCGTCGCGTGTTCCCCAAGGCCCTCATGGCGGGCGAAGCTAGCCCACACGTCCCACGTCGTCCAGACCGCCTCATATGGCGTGCGGGGTACCGGGAGGCGAACCGCGTCACTCCTGTGCATGAAACGCGGTGACCGAGGTCACTCGCCTCCGGTGTGCACGCATCGGCGGATTCCGTCGTCTCTTACAGTGCCCGGCCGCCTCAGCCCGGGGCCCGTCCAGCCGTCGCAAGGGAGCAAGGCGTTGTCCTACGTCATCGAGCAGCCCGTAGAGGCCCGTCTCGTCGCCGCCGCGCCGCGGATGCAGAGCATTCCCGCCACGCTGCACTACGACCGGCGCGACCCGTTCGCCGTCCGCATGACCTTCCCGGCCCCGGCCACCCTGGAGGGGGTGGAGGTCTGCTGGACCTTCAGCCGTGAACTGCTCACGGACGGTCTGCGGGAGAACGTGGGCCAGGGCGACGTACGCGTCCGGCCCTACGGCTACGACCGCACCGTCGTGGAGTTCCACGCCCCCGAGGGCACCGCCGTCGTGCACGTCCGCACGGGCGAGGTCCGCCGCTTCCTGGCGGCCACGAGCGAGCTGGTGCCGGTCGGTCTCGAGCACCTCCAGCTCGACCTGGACCACGACCTCGCGGAACTGATGCGGGACGCCTGCTGACGGACGGTGCCGGTCAGCGGCCGCCCGACCCGAGCAGCGCGTTGAGCTCGCCGTAGTCGAGCCCGTCCGCCAGTGACTCATACGTCCCGGCCCCGAGCAGCTCCCGCGCGGCGCGCCGGACGAGAGCGTGGGCGGCCTGGGCGATGCCCGAGCCGACGCTGACGCGTGCCACGCCGAGCGCGGCCAGCTCGGCCACCGTCGGAGCGCCGGGACCCGCCATGACGTTCAGCGGCGCGTCGATCGCATCGACGAGCGGCTTCACCGTCCCCGGTTCGACGGCCCCGGGGACGAAGATCCCGTCGGCGCCCGCGGCGAGGTAGGCGGCGGCCCGCTCCACCGTCTCCTCCACTCCCCCGGCGCCCCGCAGGAACGTGTCGATCCGGGCGTTCACGAACAGCGGCACCCCCTCGGCGTCCGCGGCCCTACGGGCGGCGGCGATCCTGTCTGCCTGCTCGGAGACCGCCCGCAGCACCCCGCCCTCGTGCAGGGCGTCCTCGATGTTCACCCCCACCGCGCCGGCCGCGAGCACCGCCCGGACCGTCTCGCCGACGCCCGCGGGGTCCTCGGCGTAGCCGCTCTCGATGTCCGCGGTCACCGGCAGGTCCACGGCCGCCGCGATGCCCGCGACCGCCTCCAGCGCGCGGTCCCGGTCCAGCCGGTCGCCGTCCGCGGCGCCGAGGTCCCAGGCGAGCCCCGCGCTGGTGGTGGCCACGGCGGCGGCACCGGCGTCCGCGACGATCCGGGCGCTGGAGGCGTCCCAGACGTTCGGCAGCACGAGCGGGGTGCCCGGCACGTGCAGGGAGCGGAAGGCGAGAGCGCGGGCGCGGAGGGTGTCCTTCGTCATGCCGTCAACTCAACCAGCCTGGCCGGGGCGGGCGCTGGCAGGAATCCGACAGCACCGTGCGGCCGTTCCGCATCAATTCCGTTGACACCCTCCCGGCCCCCTCGTACGGTGTAAAGCGTCCCTGTTGCCGCCGATTGGAGAAGGACGTTGCTCGTCTGAGGTCCTGAGACACCGCGTCATCACGCCCCAGAGGTGTGTGCGCAGCGTGCGACCTCGGCGTTCGAGCCGTCCTCCGGTGCAGGGCTTTTCTCATGCCCCCGTGAGGCCTCCCCCGTGGGTCGCCGGTGTCTCGATACGCGTTTGCCCTTGATCGCTTCGAGCAACCGCGGAGGCCCGCATGTCCAGTTCCATCACCCTCACGTCCCTCGCCTGCACCTGGCCCGACGGCACCCCCGTCTTCGAGGGGCTCGACACCGCCTTCGGCCCCGGCCGCACCGGGCTCGTCGGGGTCAACGGGTCGGGAAAGTCGACCCTGTTGAAGCTCGTCGCCGGGGAGCTGCGCCCGGCCGACGGCACCGTCCGGGTGGCCGGCGAGGTCGGTTACCTCCCGCAGAACGTCACGCTCGACACCCGGTTGCGCGTCGACGAGGCGCTCGGCATCGCCGCTCAGCGGGCCGCGCTGCACGCCATCGAGGCGGGTGACGTGGCCGAGGAGCACTTCGAGACGGTCGGCGACGACTGGGACGTGGAGGAGCGGGCGCTCGCCACCCTCGGCGAACTCGGCCTCGGACACATCCAGTTGGACCGCACGGTCGGCGAGGTGTCGGGCGGCGAGTCGGTGCTGCTGCGGCTGGCCGCGCTGCTGCTGCGCCGGCCCGACGTGCTGCTGCTGGACGAGCCCACCAACAACCTCGACCTGTACGCGCGCCGACGGCTGTACGCGGCCGTGTCTTCCTGGCCGGGGGTCCTGGTCGTGGTCAGCCACGACCGTGAACTCCTCGACCTCGTCGACCAGATCGCGGATCTGCGCTCCGGGGAGATCACCTTCTACGGCGGCAACTTCTCGGCGTACGAGAAGGCGCTCGCCGTCGAGCAGGAGGCGGCCGAGCGCATGGTGCGGGTCGCCGAGGCCGACCTGAAGAAGCAGAAGCGCGAACTGACCGACGCCCAGGTCAAGTTGGCCCGCCGCAAGCGGTACGGCCAGAAGATGTGGGATCAGAAGCGCGAGCCCAAGATCGTCATGGGGGCACGCAAGCGGGCGGCGCAGGAGTCCGCGGGCAAGCACCGGATCATGCACGAGGAGAAGCTCGCCGAGGCCAAGGAGCGGCTCGACGAGGCGGTGGAGGCGGTACGGGACGACGACCTGATCCGCGTCGACCTGCCCCACACGGCCGTACCGCCGGGCCGTGAGGTCCTCACCCTCATGGATCTGGAGCTGGCGTACGGCGCGCGGGTGGGTGGTCTCGATCTGCGCGGGCCGGAGCGGATCGCGCTGATCGGGCGCAACGGCTCGGGCAAGACCACGCTGCTGCGCACGATCGCCGGGGAGCTTTCGCCGGTGTCGGGCGAGGCGCGGACACAGGTGCCGATGCGGTTCCTGCCGCAGCGGCTCGATGTGCTCGACGACGAGCTGACCGTCGCCGAGAACGTGGCCCGGTTCGCGCCCGGCGCCACCAACAACCGGGTCCGGGCGCGGCTCGCGCGCTTCCTGTTCCGGGGCGCCCGTGCCGACCAGAAGGCGGCGACGCTCTCCGGCGGCGAGCGCTTCCGGGCGGCGCTGGCGGCGCTGATGCTGGCCGAGCCCGCACCGCAGCTGCTGATGCTGGACGAGCCGACGAACAACCTGGACATGGCGAGCGTACGACAGCTCACCACGGCCCTGGAGTCGTACGAGGGGGCGCTGATCGTGGCCAGCCACGACCTGCCGTTCCTGGAGTCGATCGGCATCACCCGGTGGCTGCTGCTGGACGGCGAGCTGACGGAGACCACGCCCGAGGCTCTCGGGTCGGTGGTGGGGAGGTGATCTTCACCGGGACGTCGCGGGGTCTCCGCGACGTCCCGGGAACCTCCACCGCGGACCGTCTCAGGAGGGCCACAGCCTGGTGACGAGGGTTTTGTCCCGGCCGACCCGGCCTGCATGATGTCCAGTCGGTGCCGGACGACGGCGCCGGAACCTGCCGCCGATTCGGAGAACCCCGTGCCCAGCAAGAAGGCCCTCGTCCGCCGCCCCAGCCCGCGCCTCGCCGAGGGTCTGGTGACCCACATCGAGCGGGAGAAGGTCGACGTCGACCTCGCGAAGGAGCAGTGGGAGGCCTACGTCGAGGCCCTGCGCACGCACGGCTGGGAGACCGTCGAGGTGGAGCCGGCGGACGACTGCCCCGACTCGGTGTTCGTCGAGGACACCGTCGTCATGTACAAGAACGTCGCGCTGATCACCCGCCCCGGCGCCGAGGCCCGCCGCGCCGAGACCATCGGCGTCGAGGAGGCCGTCGCCTCGCTCGGCTGCTCGGTCAACTGGATCTGGGAGCCGGGCACCCTCGACGGCGGCGACGTGCTGAAGGTCGGTGACACGATCTACGTCGGCCGCGGCGGGCGCACCAACGCGGCCGGGGTCCAGCAGGTGCGGGCCGCCTTCGAACCGCTCGGGGCGCGGGTCGTCGCCGTACCGGTGAGCAAGGTGCTGCACCTGAAGTCCGCGGTCACCGCGCTGCCCGACGGCACGGTGATCGGACACATCCCGAAGGTCGACCGGCCGGCGCTGTTCCCGCGCTTCCTGTCGGTGCCCGAGGAGGCCGGCGGCCATGTCGTCCTGCTCGGCGGCCACAAGCTGCTGATCTCCGCGAGCGCGCCGAAGACGGCGGAACTCCTCGCCGACCTCGGCCATGATCCGGTCGTGGTCGACATCAGCGAGTTCGAGAAGCTCGAAGGATGTGTGACATGTCTCTCGGTGCGCGTGCGGGAGCTGTACGCCTGACCGGGTGACACCCTCACCCTCCCAGCCCCGGGACCTGCGCTTCCCGGGGCCCTTCGGCATGCCCTCGACGTCCTTGGGAACCCGGCCTGAGCAGCGATCTTTACAGCACTCTTAACCTACGGCTTCGTAACCTACGGATTCGTAGCCTACGATCCCGTAGGTTCCACCGACCGCCCGGCGGTCCGCTCCCGCTCGTGTTACGTCCCCTGGAGTTCCCGTGACGATCACTTCCCCGCACCTCGGCAGCCCCTCCTCGGCCTGGACCGACGCCCGGCTGCTCTACGCGCTCGAGGAAGTGGTCGAGAAGGAACTGAACCGCCACATGAAGGTGGCCAAGGACTGGATGCCGCACGAGTACGTGCCCTGGGCCGACGGCCGTAACTTCCCCGGCTTCTTCGAGGACGGCGAGGCCTGGGACAAGGAGCAGTCCAAGGTCACCGAGATCGGCCGGATCGCGCTGGTGGTGAACCTGCTGACCGAGGACAACCTCCCCAGCTACCACCACGAGATCGCCAGCCTGTTCGGCCGGGACGGCGCCTGGGGCACCTGGGTGCACCGCTGGACCGCCGAGGAGGGCCGGCACGGCATCGTGATGCGCGACTACCTGTTGACCTCGCGCGCGGTGGACCCGGACAAGCTGGAGCAGTTCCGCATGGCCCACATGAGCGAGGGCTTCGAGTCGGACAACCGGCACTCGATGCTCCACTCGGTGGCCTACGTCGCCTTCCAGGAGCTCGCCACCCGCATCTCGCACCGCAACACCGGCCACCAGTCCGGCGACCCGGTCTGCGACCGCATGCTGGCCCGGATCGCGGCCGACGAGAACCTGCACATGATCTTCTACCGGAACCTGCTGAAGGCCGCGTTCGAGCTCGCCCCCGACCTGACCATGCAGGCCGTGCGGGACGTCGTCGTGAACTTCCGGATGCCCGGCCACGGCATGCCCGGCTTCGAGCGGTTCGCCGCGCAGATGGCCATCGGCGAGGTCTACAACATGCGCATCCACCACGACGACGTGCTCCAGCCGGTGCTGCGCTTCCTGAAGATCATGGAGATCGACGGCCTCGGCCCCGAGGGTCAGCAGGCGCAGGACGAACTCGGTCTGTTCATGGGCGGCCTGGACGCCGAGGCCGCGAAGTTCGACGAGAAGCTCGCCGCGCGCAAGGCGCGGATGGCGGCGCGCGCGGCCGGCTGACGCGCATCTCTTCGGCGGGCCCGCTCCGGTGGAGCGGGCCCGCCGTATTTTCCTTGGGCGAGATCGCGGGCCTGCGGCATCATGCAGCCCATGCGTGAGAACACCAGGTCGGAACAGGCGGTCGGATTTCTGCTCGGCCTGGTCGACGAGGAGACCGCGGCCCGGGTCCGGGTCCGCACCGGCCTGCCCGAGCCCGAGGCCCCCGAGGCGTCCGTACGACGGCTGCATCGCGCCTGGAACTGGGGCAACCGCCTGCCCGTCTCGGTCGCCCTGTGGATCCTCGAGAACGACGACCCGACGCTCAACGCCGTGGTGTGGCGGTACCTGGAGACGGACGCGGGCCTGCGCCGGGCCGTCGTCCGCGGGGTGCCGTTCGGCCCCGGCCGCACCGACCCGGTCCGGGTGGACGCGCTGCTGCGGGACCAGGAGCCGGAGGTACCGCAGAGTTACGTCCGCCAAGGCCTCGTCGGCTGCCTGCGCGCGGTCACCGCGATGAACGAGGGCCGCGCGGCCGCGTCGATGGTCCTCACCCGCGAGGACTGGGAGACGGTCGGCGCTGCGGACCGCGAGCGCCCCCTGCCCGGCTACGCCCGCTGGGCGCTGTCCGTCCGCCCCGACTGCCCGCCCGCCGTACGCGCCGGCTTCGGCTCGCACGCCAAGTTCACCCACCGGCTGCGGCAGGCGGGCGTCCTGGAGGGACCGGCCGACTTCGCGCTAACCCACGACCCCGCCGTCACCGTGCTGGAGGTGCTGGGGATGGGCCACGCGCTCTTTCCCCGGCGCCTGTCCGAGGCGCGGGACGCCCTGCGACCGCTCGTCCGGGAGCACTTGGGCGACCGGGAGGAGGCGTGGGCGGTGTTGGCGCAGCTGATGGAGACGTTCCACGGGACCGCGCCCGAACTGATCGTCACCGCGGGCGCCATCGCCTGAGCCGGGCGCTCGCCCGACCGGCGACCAGGGGGCGGGGCGGCCGGGAACAGGGGGGCGGGGCGGCCGGGAAAAGGGGGCGGGGCGGCCGGATTCGAACCGGCGTGTTCTGGTTTTGGAGACCGGTGCGCCTGCCTCTGCGCTACGACCCCGCCCTTGGGGCCAGATCGTAATGCCTTGGCCCGTTGTCAGTGGGGCCTGGTACCAATGATCCCAGGGGGAAGTCCAGCACGGGGGGCCGCACATGGCGTACGGAGAGCGGGGTCGGCATGTCCCCGTGGTCGAGCTGACCGACCGCAGGGCGCTGGAGCGGTACCGCCCGGCGGACGCCGGGGTGATCGAGGAGGCGCGGCGGCTGAAGGAGGCCGCGCTGCTGGACTTCGGGCTGACGGAATCGGCCGTGGCGTCCTGGCTGTACGCGAAATGCCGGCACCAGATCCCGACGACGGCCGTGGACACGGCGGCCGTGGTCGCGTCCGGCGACGGCTCGTGCCTGCTGCTGTACAACCCGGACTTCTTCGTCGGACTCGGCCTGCCCGGCGTGAAGTTCGTGCTCTTCCACGAGGCCCGGCATCTGGTGCACCGGCACCTGTTCGCCGATCCCGAGCTGCGTGCCGACCCGGTCTTCGAGCTGGCCTGCGAGGTGTCCATCAACCATGTCGCCCTGGCCCGGCTCGACCGGCGGGAACTGCCCCTGCTGGACGGCCGGCCTACGGGAGTCGACCCGCGCGAGGTGTACGAGCGGTACCGCGCGGACCTGACGGCCCACGACCTGGAGCCGCTGGAGTACGACCGGTTCGTGGAGACCGACATGCGCGTCTACGGCGAACTCAAGCGCATGCACCGCCCACCCGTGCCCGAACGGCGCCTGTGTCTGCACCTGGTGGACGGCGCGGTCCCCGCCGACCAGGAGACCGTCGACCTGGTCGCCGGCTCCGCGCTGCTCAACTCCCTGCTGGCGGCCCGGCGCGGACACGCGGGCGCCGAGGCCGAACTGCTGGACCTCATGGGCCGCACCGAGGACGGCAACAGCCGCGCGGCCAAGCTCTGGGGCAACCTGGGCGCGGGCGCCCTGCGCGGCGAGACCACCCGCACCCGGACCGTCGACTGGTGGCAGCGCTGGCTGGTCGACGTGCTCGCGTCCCGGCTGCGCGAGGGCGAGCGGCTGCTGTACCCGAAGAAGCGCGGCGCCCTGCTCGCCGCGCTCGGCCAGGACCCGATGCTGTCGCGCCGCGGCCCGGTCCGGGACAAGGTGCTGGTCATCGCCTACGACACCTCGGGCTCGATGCCCCAGCGCGTGATCACCTGGCTCACCGAACTCGTCGGCCGCATCGACGGCGTGCACGCCCACTGGCTGTCCTTCGACGCCGTGGTGATGCCCTTCGTACCGGGCGAGCGCGTCTACGGCGGAGGCGGCACCAGCTTCCAGGTGGTCGCCGACTACGTGGAGGGCCGTACGGAGATACACGGCCGCCGCTTCGAGGAGACCCCGGACGCGGTGGTCGTCCTCACCGACGGATACGCGCCGACGATCACGCCCGCCGAGCCGGAGAAATGGATCTGGCTGATCACTGAGGGCGGCGACGAGTGGCCCGAGCGGCACACCCCTGCGATGGACTGCCATCGCGTGACCACAGGATCACGGTAGATGACCACGGAAGTGAAGCGGCAGACGCTCTCCCGCCTGGAGTCCTTCGTCGACGCGATGATCGACATGGGCCAGACGGGACAGATCTTCGGCGAGCACGGCATCGGCAAGACGTCGACGTTCTTCTCGCACATCGCTCGCGCGCACCCGGACACGGCGCTGGTCTACGTCCCCGCGGCGAACCTGACGCCGGACGACCTGCTCGTCAACGCGCCGGTGCGCGATCCGCACACCGGTGAACTGGTGCTGCGCCAGCTGGTGATGAGCCAGCTGAAGCCGGGCAGGCCGTTCGTGCTGCTCATCGACGACTCGCTGCAGGCCGGCGAGACGATCCAGTCGCAGCTGATGCAGGTCGCCTGCGACTGGACGCTGGGCGAGCACGATCTGCGGGCGCTGGGCTGTGTCGGTGTCTTCCTCACCGACAACGAGTCGCTGGCGGAGACCTCGGCGCGGCGCGGCGACCTGGCGCTGCTGGACCGCATGGTGACGATGCGGATCACCGCGAACGACACGTCCTGGCGGCGCCATCTGGCGGCCAAGTACCGCCCGTGGGACCTGCGTCCGGTGTTCTCCTTCTGGGCGTCGCTGTCCCCGGCCCTGCGGGAGCTGCTGTCCCCGCGCACGCTCGACCATGTGCTGGCCAACGCGCGGGAGGGTTTCCCGCTGCGCTGGGGTCTGCCGCTGGTCGACGGCGAGCGGCTGCGGCTCGCGGAGCCCGGCCCGGACGGCAGGCCGGGGCAGAACCGCACGGCCGAGATCCTGGACCGGATCGCCACGGCGCTGGGCGTGCCCAATCCGTCGACGATCCCGGACCCGGTACGGCAGGTGGTGCGGGCCGCGCTGCGCAACCGCTGGACCGTGCTGCTGCAGGGTCCGCCGGGGTGCGGCAAGACGGAGCTGGTGCGGCAGACCCTGCGCGAGGGGCTCGGCCGGGACGCGCTGTACTTCTCGCTGCCCGTGACCAACGTCGAGGACCTGTGCGCGCCGATCCCCTCGGCCGACGGCACCCTGGACAACCTGCTGGCCGCGAAGTTCACCGGGCCCGAGCCCAAGGCGATCGTCTGGGACGAGTACAACCGGCCCAAGGACAAGGCCGCGTTCGCCAAGCTGATGGAGCTCACCCAGGAGTGGTCGCTGGCGGGACGGCCGATCGAGAACCTGCGCGCGCAGATAGCGGTCCAGAACCCGCCGTACCACCTGGGCCGCAAGCTGCTGGTAGCGCGGAACAACATCGCGCAGGCGACGCGGTTCACGGCCTCGCTCCAGGTGGAGCCCGAGGACATCCCGGCCAACGAGTGGCTGCTCGCGCGGTACGGCGCGGACGCCGAGACGGTGCTGGAGTGGTGGAAGCACGACATCGACGACGAGGGCCGGGCCTGGATCACCAAGCGCACGCTGGAGCGGCTGATCAAGCTGCACCGGCGGGGGCTGCCGCTGGAGATGGCGACGGTCTACCTCGGTGACGGCGAGTACGCGCCGGTGCCGCTCACCGCCCTGATCGACCGTCTCAAGGGCCGCCCGGTCACGGGCCTCGCCGAACTCGCCCGGGACGCCCAGGCGTGGGAGGCGCGGCTGCGGCGGGCGGCGGAGGCGAGCGACGAGGGCGCCGACGACAGCGACGTCGTCCACCAGATCCTCGCCAACGCCGAGCTGTCCCAGCTGAAGAAGCACCGGGCGGTGGTGACCCGCCTGGTCGCCCTGCTTCCGGCGAAGCTGCGGGCGACCTATCTGGTGGGCGCCTCGCGGCAGCAACAGCGTTTCTGGACGGAGGTGTTCATGGGGATGCGACGCTGAGCTGCGGCGGGGAAGGGCTCCTGAGGTCAGGGCGGGACGGGTGGCGCGGTGCGGTGGACACTGCGTACCGCCGCCACGTCGGCCGGGACCGTCGGGGGCGGCACATGGGCGCTCAGGGCGTCCAGGCGCCTTTTGACGCTGGCGGCGATGCCCTGGCCGAGGACGAACCGGGTGGCCGTCGTGGCGCGCGGGGCGGCGTCCAGGAGGCGATGGGCCTCGCGGCTGCGCATGCCGGTGTGGGTCAGGACGAGGTGGGTCAGCCGGTGTTCGGCGGCCGCGAGGGCGTCGGCGACGGTCTCGGCGGCCGTCAGGTCGAGGTGGTTGTCGGCCGCGCCGAGCACGGCGGCCGCCCGGACCCGGCCGAGGTCCAGCAGGGTCACCCCGGCCGCCGTGGCCGCCGTCACCAGCCGCGCCGCGGCCCGCGGGCCGATGCCGTTGCTGGCCACGGAGAGCCGCGCGAGCCGTCCGTACGGGGCCCCCTCCAGCGCGTCCGCCAGCCGCTCGGCACCCTCGTCGCCCAACCGGGCGGCGGAGACGTAGAGTTCGCCGATCGCGCCCGCGGCGATCACCGCGCCCAGCGGCTCGGCACCGGCCGCTCCGAGGGGGTTGCCGCCGACGAAGAGCCGTTCGATGCGGCGCCCGTTCGCGGCGGCGGTGAGCAGGGCTTCGGCGAGCACGGCGGCGCCCGGGGCGTCGAGTCCCGTCTGGACCAGGTCGAGGGTGCGCAGGGAGCGGGCGGCGTCGACGATGTCGGCCGCCGCATGCCCTCCCCCGCCGCCCAGGGGGTTCCGCTTCAGCCACACTCCGGTGACGACCTGCGGGGAGGCGCGCAGTTGGTCGGCGATGCGGCAGGCGCCGCCGGAGGTGATGCCGTTGCAGCCGAGGTAGAGCGTCTCGACCTCGGCGCCGGTCCCGGCCACCACGGCGGCGCCCTCGTCCCCGAGCCCGTCCGTGCCGAGGAGCAGATGCCGTACCGGAGCGGGCCCCTCGGACAGCGCCTCGGCGACCAAAGCGGCCCCCTCCGCGCCGAGCCCCTGCTTGCACAGATCGAGCCGCCCGTCGGGCAGCGCCGTACCGGCCGTGAAGTCGACCCGTTCGCCGACCGCCTGTCCGGACCGCAGCCACGTCAGCAGGGGCCCGAGATCGACGACGGGCCGCGGCACGACCCGTGGCACTCCGGCGAACCCCGGTTCCTCGCTCACCACTCCGCCTCCCGGTAGTCCTTCAGGAACACCCCGGACACCGGATCGCCCGCCTCGCCGCGCACGATCGGGTCGTACACCCGGGCCGCGCCGTCCACGATGTCCAGCGGGGTGCGGAAACCCGCCCCGGCCATGCGCGCCTTCTTCGGGGCCGGGTTCTCGTCGGTGATCCAGCCGGTGTCGACGGCGCACATGTGGACGCCCTGGGCGGCGAGTTCGGCCGCGCTGGTGCGGGTGAGCATGTTGAGGGCGGCCTTGGCCATGTTGGTGTGCGGGTGGCCCGGCATCTTGTTGCGGACCGCGAAACGGCCCTCCACCGCCGTCACGTTCACGACGTACCGGCGCGGACGCGGGGACGCGAGCAGCAGCGGCAGCAGCCGGTCGCAGAGGAGCGCCGGGGCGAGGGCGTTGACCAGCTGTGTCTCCAGCACCTCGGCCGGGTCGAGCGCGCCGAGTCTCGCGGACCAGGAGTTCTCCGGGGCGGGGTCGGGCAGCAGCCCGGCCTCGTCGGCCTCGCGCAGCGCGGCGGGCAGGGCGGCGGCCCCGCTCCCCAGCATCCGCATCGGCGTGAAGCCGGGGGCCTGCCGGGCGCCTTCGGGCAGCGCGTCGTACTCCCCGCCGGCGAGCAGGGCGTAGGACTCGGGTGGGCGCCGTACCGTCTGCGCGGCGTTGTTGACGAGGATGTCCAGCGGCTCGCCCTCGGCCCGCAGCTCCTCGCACAGGCCGAGCACCTGGCGCGGATCGCGCAGGTCCACGGCGAGGACGGTGAGCCGGTCGAGCCACTTCTCGCTGCCCGGGACGGCCCGGAAGCGACGCACGGTGTCGTGCGGGAACCGGCTGGTCACCAGCAGTTCCGCGCCGTCCCGCAGCATCATCAGCGCGAGCTGGAAACCGATCTTCACCCGGCCGCCGGTGAGCAGGGCCCGGCGCCCGCTCAGATCGGTGCTCAGCAGGCGGCGGGCCGTGTTGTCGGCGGCGCACTCCGGGCACAGCCGGTGGTAGAAGGCGTCGACCTGTCGATAGGGGGACTTGCAGACATAGCAGGTGCGCGGCTTGTGGAAGACGCCGGACGCCCCGGGGTCGGTCAGCGGGGCGTCCTCGCGCCGGTCCAGTGCCCCGGTCGCGGTCGCCGCCATGGCCGCCGCGTCGGCCGCGGAGGACTCCGCGCCGCGGGCCTTGCGCCGCCGCAGCCGTCCGTCCCGGGCGAAGGAGGCGGCGACCTGTTCGGCCCGCAGCCGCACCGGGTCGTCGACGGGCAGCGCCCGCAGCTTGCCGACCGTACGGTGGAAGGCGGCCAGTTCCTCCGCGTCGATGCCGTCGCCCATCCGTCCCCGCCCCGTGCGTACCGTGTGACTGTGGTGGCCCCGGCCGGATTCGAACCGGCGTATCCGCCCTGAGAAGGCGGCGAGTCTGCCTCTGCTCTACAGGGCCCCCGAAGCGGACCCGGGGATCGGATTCGAACCGATGTGGTTCCGCCTGGGCAAGGCGGGTGCGCCTGCCTCTGCGCTACGCCCGGGTGCGCCCCCGGATCCTAACCCCACTCCGGACGGCCGGTAGCACGCATTTACGGACCGCCCCGACGTCAAGGAGGCGCCCTCGCCTCCAACGCCCTGTACGGCTACTGGCGCGTGGTCGGGGTGAAGGACCACCGTCAGGACCACCGTCAGGAGTCCGGCGCCGCACCGCTCCTCGATCAAGGCGCGTTCGGCGGAGTGCGGTCGGTGTCCGCGGACGGGCGGGAGCTGCCTGTGACGGGCCGGGACGTGCGGATGCCGGCCGGGACGCGGCGGTTCAGTGTGACGTACGCCTGAGCGCGAGGCGTTCCTTCTCCGAGAGGCCGCCCCACACGCCGAAGCGCTCGTCATTGTCGAGGGCGTACTCCAGGCAGGCGGAGCGGATCGGGCAGAGGCCGCAGATCCGCTTCGCCTCCCGTACGGAGCTGCCCGGCTCGGGGAAGAAGAAGTCCGCGCCGGTCTGTGCGCACAACGCCTCCTGCTGCCAGGCGAGGTCGGGCGTGGTGACGGTGTCGATGAACATGGCCCGAAGCGTGCCCGACGGCGAAAAACGTTCGATCAACGCCGGATCAACGCCGCGCGGGCGGGGCCCCGGGCGCGCCACGATGATGCCCCCGCCGCATCCGCGAAAGCACGGCGGCGCGCGCGAGATATCGCCGGGGCGTCGTCCGTCAGTTCTCCTGCGGGGCGCTCTTGATCACCGCGAAGCGCGCGCCGTAGGGGTCCTCCAGCTTGGCCATACGGCCGACCCCCTCGACGTCGGTGGCGGGCATCCGGACGCGGCCGCCCTGCTCCTGCGCCTTGGTGACGACGACGTCGGTGTCCTCGACCTCGAAGTACGGCAGCCAGTACGGCTCGGTCTCCGACCCGGTCGGGTCGTCGGCCAGGGCGACCAGGCCGCCGAACATGGCGTCCTCGGCCGCGCCCGCGGGGTTGATGCAGGTGTAGACGCCGCCGGGGAAGTGCTGGGCGGAGGTCTCCCAGCCGAACACGGCGTCGAAGAAGGCGGCCTCCCGGGCCATGTCCCGGGTGTACAGCTCGACCCAGCACAGCGAGCCGGGATCGCCGACGACATCGAGGCCCTTCAGCGCGGCGGGCTGCCAGATCCCGAAGGACACGCCCGCGTGGTCGGCGAGGATCGCCATCCGCCCCTGGCCCATGACGTCGTCGGGAGGCACCAGCACGCTGCCCCCGGCCTTGCGGACCGCCTCGGCGGTGGCGTCCGCGTCGCCGCTCTGGAAGTACACGGTCCAGGCGGGCGGGCCCTGCTCGGCCGTGGTCTGCATGCCCGCGGCGGCGGTCCTGCCGTCCAACTGGAAGAAGCCGTACCCGCCGGCCTCGGGTCCCGCCGACTGGAACTCCCAGCCGAACAGGGCGCGGTAGAAGGCTCTGGCGCCCTCGATGTCGGAGGTACCGACATCGACCCAGTTGGGCGCGCCGTGGACAAAACGGGTGGTGAGCATCATGCCCTCCTCTTACGGACTCCCGTCGCCTGCTCTGCCGAGTCTTCCACCGCCCACTGACAATCGCCGCAGGAGCGCGTCCTAGGCTGTCGGCGTGTTCTTCGGAAAGCGCAGGGAGCAGGAGCGGCAGCGGAGGCTCACGGCACGGCTGGAGTCCGCGGACGCGGAGGTCCGGGCGGCCGCGGCGAAGGAGATCGCCGAGGCGCGGGATGCCGCGTGGGCCGTACGAACGCTGGCGGGGGCGCTGGACGGGGAGCCCACACCGGAGACGTTCGACGCGATCGCGGGGCCGTTCTGTGACGCGCTGTGCCGGGACCGGGCGACACGGCAGCGTGTCGAACACGTGCTTGCCTCACCTGTCGACGACCCTGCCGCTCTGGTGCGTGAGTGGACCGGGTTCCTGGCCGAGCTGGGCGTGGGCGCGGCCATGGAGACCGTCGACGACGATCTGGCCGACCATGTGCGCGGCAGGCTGAAGCGGCTGCGCGGGCAGGGCTGGCGCCACCATGAGCTGGCCCGGATGCGGCCGGATTCCTTCGATTACGTGGTGGCCTTCGGCGTCGCCGTCGGGCTGGTGCACGAGGCGGTGCTCCAGGCGGCTCCGCTGCCCGCGTCGGAGGCCGAGCGCGCCCGCGCGGAGACCCGCGAGGCGCTTGAGCGGGCCCTGGCCCTGCCGGCGGAGAGCGAGGAGCGCGGTGATGTGCTGGTCGCCCTGTGCGCTCCCGACGCCGCACGGACCTGGCAGGACCGCGCCCGAGCCACGCTGCGCCTCGAGGAGGCGCTGACGCTGTGCCGCAGCTCCGCACCCGAACGGGTGACGCTGGGGGTGGACGCGCTGGACTGCGTGCTCCTGATGGACGAGGTGATGCGGCACGACGCCGTCCGGGAGGCGCTCGAAGGGGTACGGGCGACCGATCCGGAGCCCTTCACGCTAGCCGGGGTGCTGCGCTGCTACGCCACGCTGCACGACGACCGCGCGCTGGACGATCCCCCGGTCGACGCCTTCCTGACGGCCCTGGACCACCCCGCGGCGAAGGTACGGCACGCCGCCGCGTCCGGCCTGCCCTGCCTCGCGGCGGGGCATGCACGCGAGGCCGATGCCGTGGCCGCGCTCATCCGGGCCCTGGAGCACGACCGGGACATCACCGTCGTACGCGGTGCCGCTTCCTCGCTCGCCCTGTTCGTGTGCGAGGACGCGGTCAACACCCGTGCGGCTTCGCAGGCCCTGGCCCGCCAGGCGGACGCGACCGACGCGGCGGTGCGTGCCGCGAGCGTGGAAGGGGCGCTGTTCCGAGAGGAGCCGGGAAGCTTCGCCCGCCTGACGCGCGAACTCCGACGCCCGGACGTGGAGCCGGTGTTCCTGGGCGTCGCCACATTCGTCTGCGGCCTGAAGAACGTCGCGCCCGACGACGTACGCGCGGAATGGGCGGGGCTCCTGGAGCGCCTCGACTACGACGGCTGGCCCGAACTCCCCGTGGACGACGAGCTCTACCCGGACCCCGAGGACCGTGAGGAGCTGTTGCAGGAGGTCCTGGACGCACTCCGCCCGCCGGCGTCCTAGGCCGACGCCCGCCGCACGACGGTCGTCGGCATCACGACGCCGGCCGGCCCGCCGCCGAGCCCCCGTAGCAGCAGCTGTGCCATCAACCGGCCCATCCGCTCCATGTCCTGACGGACCGTCGTGCGGCGGGCAGCGGTCGAGGAGTTCGTGCATCGCCCGCTCACCCCCGCCCGGCGTGCATTCACCCTCGGAGATCAGGCTCGGGCCGGCGTCCCCCATCACGTCCCGATAGCCGTCGGGCCGGTCAACGGCCGAGGTCTGGTCCAGGGCCCCGGTGATGTGGGCGACCCGAGGGTGCCCGAGGGCGACCAGGTGCCGCACGACCTCGCGCGCGGCCCCGGTTGTCGCTGTCGACGTACACCACCCCGTCCCGATTCCCGCTCCAGCCGGGCCGACCACCGAACACCGTTGAAATCGCGGCCTGTTGGATGGGATGAGTCCGGGCAGCGGGTCGTCGAGGTGCGGCGAGACGACGAGGGCGCCGTCGACGTGCCCGCCGGAGAGGTGGCGGGCGTGGCCGTCGCGGCCCTCGGTGAGCAGCAGGACGAGTTGGTTGTCAGCGTCGTGGCACCGCGGGACCAGACTGCGGGCGGCCCGATGGGGCACGTACCCCGGTGGCCCGCGAAACCCCGGCCCGCGCGGACACGGCCTCCAGCGTGGGACGCGGGGCCCCACGGGTCACGTCGGGCTCCTCATCGAGTCAGACAGCCGGGGTGCCGTGAGCCTCAGTGCACGTGTTCGTGCGGCTCGTAGCCCGGGATCGTCCCGTCCGTCTTCTTCACGAGGAACAGCCCCACCATCCCCATGTCGGAGTGGCTCTGCACATGGCAGTGGTACATCCACGCGCCCGCGCCGACCCCCTCCCCGGCGATCACCTGGAAGCCGAAGGAGTCCGCCGGGCCCACGATCTTGTTGTCGATCACCTGGCTCGGGTCGTCGGGGCCGGTGAGCATGCCCGTGCGGTTGTCGGCCCAGCGGTGACCGTGCATGTGGAAGGTGTGGTAGTACTCGCCGTGCGTGATCATCACGAACTCGACCCGATCCCCCACGGTGGACTCGAAGTTGGGCCCGGAGTGCGCCGGCTTGTTGTTGATCAGCATGTCGTTGAAGACGATCGTGTACGTCTTGTCCGGCAGGACGTCACCCGCCCGCCGGACGATCACCGGCCCGTAAAGTCCCTTACGGATGCCGCCCGTTCCGTGCTCGGTCCCCACCACGTGGTCGTGGTAGTGCCAGTAGCCGGCGCTGCCCGCCCGCCAGGTGCCGTCCTTGCGGCGGCCGGGAGCATGGGTGCGCCAGGTGTAGGTGCGGGTGCCGCCGGGCTCGACGTCGCTCTTGTTCAGCTTGGTGCCGTCGCTGGTGATCTCGTAGTCCAGCCCGTGCACATGGAGACTCGCCGCCACGTCCATCGTGTTCTCGAACTCTATGTGCAGGGTGTCACCCTCGGCGATCTCGATCAGCGGGCCCGGGATCGTCGCCTTGCCCTTCTCCAGTCCGTAGCCCATCTGCCCGTCGGCCAGCTTTTCGGCGTACAGCTTGATGTGCCTGACCACGCCACCGGCGGCCGCCGTCCGTGCCGCACGGTCGGCGCTGATCGCGTCGGGCGCCAGCGACAACGATGTCGTCGTCAGGGCCGCTCCGCCCAGCAGTACCCGCCGGTTGAACCCGCGTCTGTCCATGCCGAACTCCCCAATTCCGGTACGGAGTTCGAGACAGTAGCGGGACGCGAGGCGTTTATCCACACTCAGGACAAAGTTCGTGCCATTACGGCCATAGGTATTGGCGAGTGAAGCAAAGAGGTCTAGCTTCCTTGGCGCTGTTGCTGTGACCGAGGAGGTGCCCATGCACTTACGAGGGTTGAGCACGAGAAGACGCGGCTGGGCGGCACTCGTCGCGGCCGGGGTCGTCACCGCCGGACTGGTGACGGGTCCGCCCGCGAGCGCGCGCCCTGCCCCGGACCCGTCCCTGACAACGATGTCCATCAAGTCGCCCCCGGGCGGCGCGAACGTACGGGTGCTGATCTTCTACGGCTCGGCCGCCGCCGGTGACGAGTCACCCCTGGTGAACGCGGCGATCGAGACGGTCGAGAAGATCGGGCTGTCGGGCCCGACGGCCGAGCGCTTCAAGGTCGAGGCGACCGACGACGCCTCGGTCTTCACCGACGAGGCCCAACTGGGCCGCTACAACGCCGTCGTGTTCCCGACCGGCGGCGGCGACGTCCTCGATCCCGAGCAGGAAGCGGGGCTCGAGGCCTACATGGAGGCGGGCGGCGGCTTCGTCGGCCTGCACGACGCGGCGCGCGCGGAGCCGTACTCGGAGTGGTTCACGGGCCTGATCGGCGCGCGGCCCGCCACCACCGGTCCGACCACCGCCCAGCGGGCCACCGTCGAGGTCGGCGACCGGCGGCATCCGGCCACCAAGGACCTGCCGGTGCAGTGGAAGCGGCCCGACCGCTGGCTCAACTGGGTTAAGAACCCGACCGGTTCGGTGCACACCGTCGCCCGGGTGCGCGAGTCGACGTACCAGCCCGGCGCGAGCGCCAACGGCTGGGACCACCCGGTGAGCTGGTGCCGGGACTACGACGGCGGCCGGTCCTTCTACACCGGCATGGGCGGCACGGTGTCGTCGTACGACGAGACCGAGTTCCGCGCCCATCTGCGCGGCGCCCTGCTGTGGACGACCCGGCTGGCACAGGCCGACTGCAAGGCCACCGTCACCGGGAACTACACGGCCGAGCGGCTCACCCAGCCCAACCAGCCCGGTCAGAACGACCAGATCGGCGAACCGCACGGGCTGGTCACCGCCCCCGACGGGCGGGTGCTCTACATCGGGCGCGGCGGCGCCGACTCCTCCCAGCCCGTGATCACCGACTGGAACAACCCCGACATCGGCAAGGGCAGGGGCGAGATCCACGTCTACGACCCGAAGACCAAGAAGGTCACCCTGGCGGGCGGGCTCACCGTCTTCGGCAACAAGGGCGGCGGCGACGAGCTGGTCAAGGTCGAGGAAGGGCTGCTCGGCATCGAACTCGACCCGCGCTTCCAGGAGAACGGGTGGGTGTACCTGCACTACACCCCGCACTCCCAGATCAACCGGGACACCCGGATGGCCGAGCGGCGGGTCTCGCGTTTCACGCTGGACCTCGCGACGAACAAGCTCGACCTGAGCAGTGAGAAGACGCTGCTCAAGTGGCCGGTTCAGATCCACAGTTGCTGTCACTCCGGTGGCGGGATGGCCTGGGACTCCAAGGGCAACCTGTACATCGCGACCGGTGACAACAACTCCAGCCGCTTCAGCGACGGTTACTCGGGCAACAACCCCCAGCCGAACTACAAGGGCGTCTCCTTCGCCGACGCGCGGCGCACCGCCGGCAACACCAACAACCTCAACGGCAAGATCCTGCGCATCCATCCGGAGCCGGACGGGACGTACACCCTGCCGGAGGGCAACCTGTTCACCGGCCGGGAGACCGACGAGGGCGGCGGCAAGACGCGCGGCGAGATCTATGTGATGGGCGTGCGCAACCCCGCCCGTATCTTCGTCGACAAGTCGACCGACATCCTCTACGCGGGCTGGGTCGGCCCGGACGCGGGTGCGCCGTCGCCGACCTGGGGTCCGGCCAAGTACGACACCTTCGCGGTGATCACCAAGGCGAGCAACCGCGGCTGGCCGTACTGCATGGGCAACAAGCAGCCCTACCGGGACCGCAATCTGCCCGATCCGGCCAAGCCGCTGGGCTGGTACGACTGCGACCGCCCGAAGAACGAGTCGCCGAACAACGACGGCCTGGTCAATCTGCCGCCGGTCACCGGCAACAACATCTGGTACTCGCCCCAGGGCGGCGCCCCGGACTTCCCGCGGGACGCGAACGGGGTGCCCTCCTACAAGCAGGAGGAGGCGAAGTACCTGCTGCCGTGGCTCAAGGGCGGCGGACAGGCCGCGATGAACGGCCCGGTCTACCGGTACGACGGGGCGAGCGCGAGTGCCGTGAAATGGCCCGCCTACTGGGACGGCAAGTGGTTCGTCGGTGACTTCTACGACGCCGACCAGCCGCGCAACGCGGTCCTCACCGATCCCAAGAACCACGGTGAGGGCGGACTGCCCGTGCACTCCGAGTCGTTGAAGAAGATCGTGCCGATCGGCAACGACGGCATCAAGAACCTCATGGACTGGAAGTTCGGTCCGGACGGCGCGCTCTACGTCCTCGACTACGGCCGGGGCTTCTTCACCTCGGACGCCAAGTCGGCGCTGTGGCGTGTCACTTACTCGGGCGGCGGGCCGACCCCGGCCGCGGACCGGCTGGCGAGAGGAGTTCAGTGATGCGAAGACTCTTCACGGCCCTGCTGGCGGCCGTACTGCTCATGCTCGGCCTCCAGGCCGCGCCGTCCACCGCGCAGCCCGAACAGGTCGCCGCGGAACAGGTGCTGACCTGGACCGCGGGCGACGACATCACCAAGTACAACTCGGCGCCCACGACCGCCGTCGCGGGCACGGCGACGATCGTCTTCGAGAACAGCGCGGCGACCGGCAACACCACCGGCATGCCGCACACGCTGACGTTCGCCACCAGCGACCCCGAGTTCAACAGCGATGTCAACCTCAACATCCTGGCGACCCCGGGCGACGACATGGGCGGCCGCCACACCGCCCAGGTCACGCTCACCCCGGGCCGCTACTTCTACTCCTGCACGATCCCGGGCCACGGCCAGATGCAGGGCATCCTGGTCGTCACCGAGGGAACCGGCGAGGACACCACCGCGCCCGTGACCTCGGCGCACGTCAGCGGCACGCAGAACTCCCAGGGGCAGTACGTCGGTTCGGCGAGCGTGATGATCCACGCCACCGACGAGGGCGGCTCCGGGGTGGACCGTGTCGAGTACGCGATCGGGGACGCGGGGGCGTGGCAGCCGTACACCACGCCGGTCGTGGTGGACCAGGTCGGCAGCCACAAGATCCGCTACCGGGCCAGTGACAAGGCGGGGAACGTCGCCGCCGAGAAGAGCGCCGAGTTCACCGTCGTGGCCCCGCCCACCGACGACACGACCGCGCCGGAGACCTCGGCCACGGTGAGCGGTGAACGCAACCCTGACGGCACCTACGTCGACATGGCCACCGTCACCGTCACCGCCTCCGACACCGGCTCGGGCGTCAACACCATCGAGTACGCGATCGGAACGGGCGCCTGGCAGCCGTACACCATGCCGGTGATGGTCCATCAGGTCGGCACGCACACCGTGCGGTTCCGCGCCACCGACAAGGCGGGGAACGTCGCCGCCGAGAAGAGCGTGGAGTTCACGGTGGTCGCCGCGCCGCCCGAGGACACCACGCCGCCGGTGACCGGGGTGACCGTGGAGGGCACACGCAACTCCGACGGCGCGTATGTGGCGAGCGCCAAGGTCACGGTCAGCGCGACCGACGAGGGGGGCGTCGAGAGCGTGGAGTACTCGCTCGACGGCGGGCCCTATCTCGCGTACTCGGCGCCGGTGATCGTCGACCGCGCGGGCGCGCACACGCTGGCGTACCGGGCGACCGACGAGGCGGGCAACACCTCCGCGGCGCGGACCGTGAGCTTCACGGTCGTGGCGGGCGGGGTTCCGGCACCGCCCTGTCCGGAGTACGACGAGCGACTGACGGTGATCGTCGGCACGGTCGACTCCGGGGTGCCGAACCGGCTCACCAACAACCGGTGCCGCATCAACGAGTTGATCGAGGACGAGAAGGAGTGGACGTCCCACGCGTTGTTCCTCAAGCACGTGAAGACGGTCCTCGACCGGCTCCTGAGGGAAGGGGTCGTCGACCAGCGCGAGTACAACGCCGTCACCAAGGCCGCCCGTCAGTCCGGGATCGGCAGGCCGGGGCAGACCGAGGGCTACCGCACCATCTTCGACGGGAGCGCGGGCTCGTTCGCCAAGTGGCAGCACGTGGGCGGCGGTTCGTTCGGGCTGAACCCCGACGGGTCGATGACCAGCGGCACGACCAAGGCCGGGCTCGGCATGCTGTGGTTCCCCGAGCGGAAGTACGGCGACTTCTCGCTGCGCCTGCAGTGGCGGGACGACGCTCCGGGCACGGGCAACGCCAACTCCGGGGTGTTCGTGCGCTTCCCGTGGGTCCATGACCACCCCGAGGAGACCCGGCCCGAGTGGGTCGCCATCAAGTACGGGCACGAGGTGCAGGTGCTGGACCGGCCCGACGGCGACATGTACAAGACCGGTTCGATCTACGGCTTCGACCGCGTGGGCCTGGCCGGCGCGGGCGTGACCGAGAAGGGCACCTGGAACGACTACGAGATCCGGGTCGTGGACCAGCACTACTCGGTCTACCGCAACGGCGTGCTGATCAACGAGTTCGACAACACCGGCGGCCAGGACTTCTACCCGCCCCGCTCGGACGACCCGGGCACGGACGGGCGGCGGTTCGCCTCCGGCTACCTCGGGCTCCAGGTGCACGGCACGACGGACGTGGTGTCGTACCGGGACATCCGGATCAAGGAGCTGTGAGCGGGGGTCCGTGAGCGAAATCCCGTGAGCGAGGCTCCGTGAGCGGAGTCCCGTGAGCAAGGCTCCGTGAGCGGAGTCCGGCGAGCCCGGCGCTCGTGATCGATTGTCAGTGGCGTGCGGCATGCTGTGATCAACGGCGGTCGCACGCCACGGACGAACGGGGGCTGGACGCGTGTTCACGGGGATCGAGGACGTCGACTGGGCGTCCATGCACCACGCCTACGGCGACGCCTCGGACGTGCCGGACCTGCTGCGCGGGCTGGCGTCCGACGACCCGGCCGAGCGGGACCGCGCGCTGGACGGCATGTACGGCGCGGTGCACCACCAGGGTGATGTGTACGACTGCACGGTCGCCTGCGTGCCCTTCCTCTTCGAGCTGCTCACCGAGCCGGCGGTCCGGGACCGGGGCGCGGTCCTGGCGCTGCTCGGCAGCATCGCGGGCGAGCAAGAACCGGACCCGGAGGAGATCTGGACCGACTTCGAGGACGAGGCGGAGCACGAGGCATGGGTGGCGAACTACGTCACGGCCTCGGCCCTGATCCGCGGCCGCTCCGCCGACCTGCTGCCCCTCCTCGACGATCCGGACCCGGAACTGCGCGCCCAGGTACCGGACGCGCTCGTACGACTGCACCCGGACGGCGGCCAGGTGCTGACCGCCCTGCGCCGAAGGCTCCCCGCCGAACCGGACCCCGATGTCGCGCGCGCCGTCCTGTCGGCGTTCGGCGACCTGGGCGCACGCCACCCCGAGGAGCTGGGCGAGGAGGCGGGCCGATGCCTGCTGCGGGTGGTCTACGACGCCCGCCCGCGCCCCGCGCTCCTGCTCACGGCCCTCACCGCGCTGGCCCGCTGCGCCCCGCACCTGCTGCCTCCCGACACGGCTGATTCCGCGCGGGAGGCGATGCGCATCGCGCGCGACGCACCCGCTGACGCGCCCGTCGAACCCCGGCCGCGCACCGAGACCCTGGTGTCGTATCTGCGTGAGCTGGAGGCGGACCACCGCGCGGAGGTCGACGCCGACGGGGCTGTCGAGCTGCTGGAGCGGCTCCACTTCGCGCTCGGTGACCGCACCGACGAGCGGCTCGCCCTGCTGACCGACCAGTTGGCGAGCCCGCACCGCGGCCAGCGGATCGCGGCGATCGACCAGGCGGCCCTGCTGCTGTCGGGCTGGCGGCTGCCGGGCGAGGAGCCGGTGCGGCTGCTGGCCCGGCTTGCCCTCGACGAGGACGAGCGTGTGGCGCGGGACGCCCTCGGCGCGCTGGCCCATCTCCACCCCCTCGCCCGGGGCGTCGCCGACACCCTCGCCGAGGCGCTGCCCGCGTTACGGCAGGAGGCGGGCGAGAACAACTGGTGGTGGACCACCCGCTACGGCCGCGCGCTGGAGGCCCTGGCACTCCAGGGCGACCCACGGGCCGTACCGGAGCTGGCCTGGGCAGTCGACTCGGGCGCGTCCCTCTCCTACGACCTCCAAAGAAGCGTGGAGGCGCTGGGCCCGCACTACTCCGAGGAGCTGCTCCTGGCGCTGGCGAAGCGGCTCAGGGACCTGCGTCCCGAGGCGCACCGCAGCCGGGCCCGGATCCTCGACGCCCTGAGCGTGCCCGCGCCGGCGGGGGCGCTGCGCGTGATGGCCTACTTCCTGGACAGCGAGGACGTCGCGACCCGTATGACGGCCCTGCGCGGACTGGCCCGGTACGGCGCGGACGCGGCCGAACACGCCGAGCGAATACGGCAGTTCGTCGCCGCCGAGTCCGAGCCGTACCGGCGGGTGCGCGCCGTCGAGACGCTGTGGGCGGTGACGGGCGCGGGGGACCTGGGTCTGGTGCTGGAGGTGCTCGGGGAGACACTGCGCGAGGAGAAGGCGAACCGCCGGGCGGACGCCTGCGTGGTGGCCGGCCGGGTGGGCCGCGCCGCCGAGCCGCTGGCGCCGCTCCTGCGGTCGGCGATGAGAGACGGCGACGACCCGGTCAGGGCGGCCATCGCGCTGTGGGGAGTGACAGGGTGCGCCGAGGAGGTCGTGCCCGCTCTGCTCGAAGGGTGGTCCGGTGCCTACAACGAGCGTCCCGCCATAGCCCGCTGTCTGGCGGAGCTGGGACCGGCGGCGGCGCCCGCGGTGCCGTTGGTCCGGGCCGAGCTGGCTCGTGCGCGGCGGCACGGCAACGACGGGCCGGTGGCGAGGACGCGGTACCACGTGGACCAGGACGAGGAGTTGCTGGCCGACTGCCGGCGCGTGCTGGCGGCCTGACCCGACGTGGGGTCGTGCTTGGTCACGTAGGGTCGCGCTTGGTCACGTGAGGTCGTGCTTGGCCCTGCTCGGCTGGACCCGCTTGGGCTCCCCCGGCATCTTGGGGTACTCCGGCGGGTAGGGCAGATCGCCGAGCCCGTGGTCCTGCTCGTCCTTGTGGGCCAGCTCCAGCAGGGCCTCCAGGGAGAAGCGGTGGTCGTCCATGTCCGCGTGGACGTCACCGAGTTCGGCGTAGCGCACGGGCATGGTGGCGAGGTCGAAGTCACGGGGGTGCGCGACGCCGACCTCCTCCCAGCGCAGGGGGGCGGAGACGGGGGCGTGCGGGCGGGGGCGTACGGAGTAGGCGGAGGCGATGGTGCGGTCGCGGGCGGTCTGGTTGTAGTCGACGAAGATGCGCTCGCCCCGCTCCTCCTTCCACCACTTGATGGTCACCTGCTCCGGCATCCGGCGCTCCAGCTCCCGGCCGACGGCGATGGCGGCCCGCCGGACCTGGGTGAAGGTCCAGCGGGGCTCGATGGGCACGAAGACATGCAGCCCGCGTCCGCCGGAGGTCTTGGGCCAGCCCTTCAGGCCACCGAACTCGTCGAGCACGGCCCGCAGTTCGTGGGCGGCGCGGACGGCGTCGTCGAAGTCGGTGCCGGGCTGGGGGTCGAGGTCGATGCGGAGTTCGTCGGGGCGGTCGACGTCGTCCCGGCGCACCGGCCAGGGATGGAAGGTGAGGGTGCCGTACTGGGCGGCCCACAGCACGGCCGCCTCCTCGGTGGGGCACATCTCGTCGGCGCTGCGACCGCTGGGGAAGGTGATGTGGGCGGTCGGGATCCAGTCGGGCATGTTCTTCGGGGCACGCTTCTGGAAGAAGTTCTCGCCGTTCACGCCGTCCGGGTAGCGCTCCAGGGTGGTGGGCCGGTTCCGCAGCGCGCGCAGGATGCCGGGCGCGACGGCCTGGTAGTACCGGGCGAGGTCCAGCTTGGTGAACCCGCGCTCCGGGAAGAAGACCTTGTCGGGGCTGGACAGCCGAACAGTCCGCCCACCCACCTCCAGCTCCACCGCATCGCCCATGCGAGCCACGGTAGGCCTACCTCTCACGGCTCGCACACCGGGCAGGGGCGTGCGGGTGCGCGCAGAATCGGACCATGGACCTCCCCGTGATGCCCCCCGTGAAGCCCATGCTCGCCAAGTCCGTGGCGAAGATTCCTGCGGGGATGCAGTACGAGGCGAAGTGGGACGGGTTTCGGGCGATCGTGTTTCGCGATGGGGACGAGGTCGAGCTGGGGAGTCGTACGACCAAGCCGTTGACCAGGTACTTTCCCGAGCTGGTGGAGGCTTTGAAGGAGCGGGTGCCCGAGCGGTGCGTGCTGGACGGGGAGATCGTGATCGCCCGGGAGGGGCGGCTGGACTTCGACGCGCTCACCGAGCGGATCCATCCGGCGGCCTCCCGGGTGAGGACGCTCGCCGAGCGGACCCCGGCGTCCTTCGTGGCCTTCGACCTGCTGGCCCTGGCGGACGAGTCGCTGCTGAACGTGCCGCTGACCGATCGCAGGGAGCTGCTGACCAGGGCGCTGGCGGGGGCGACGCCGCCGGTGCACGTGGCGCCGGCGACCACCGATGTCGAGGTGGCCGAGCAGTGGTTCGAGCAGTACGAGGGGGCCGGTCTGGACGGGGTGATCGCCAAGCCGCTCGCCTCGCGCTATCTCCAGGACGAGCGGGCCATGTTCAAGATCAAGCACGAACGGACGGCCGATGTCGTCGTGGCCGGGTACCGGCTGCACAAGAGCGGGCCCGTCGTCGGCTCACTGCTGCTCGGGCTCTACGACGACCAGGGCGCCCTCCAGCATGTCGGGGTCTCCGCCGCCTTCGCCATGAAGGTGCGCGCCCAGCTGATCGAGGAGCTGGAGCCGCTGCGCATGGACGACACCAAGGGACATCCCTGGGCGGCCTGGGCCGAGGAGGCGGCGCACGAGACGGCCCGGCTGCCGGGGGCGCCGAGCCGTTGGTCGGGCAAGAAGGACCTGTCCTGGGTGCCGCTCAGGCCGGAGCGGGTGATCGAGGTGGCGTACGACCACATGGAGAACGGGGCGCGCTTCCGGCACACCGCCCGCTTCCGCCGCTGGCGCCCGGACCGGACCCCGGAGAGCTGCACCTACGCCCAGCTCGAGGAGCCCGTCCGCTACGACCTGGAGGAGATCCTCGGCCGCTGATCAGGGCCGCATCACCACCTTGACCGCGCCGTCCTGCTTGCGCTGGAACATCTCGTACGCGTGCGGGGCGTCGGCCAGCGGCACGTGGTGGGTGGCGAAGTCGTCGACGCCGAGCGGGTCCTCGTCGGTCAGGAACGGCAGGATCTCGTCGGTCCAGCGGCGTACGTTGGCCTGCCCCATGCGGATCTGGACCTGCTTGTCGAACAGGGTGAGCAGCGGGATCGGGTCCGCCTGACCGCCGTACACACCGACGAGCGAGAGCGTGCCGCCGCGGCGGACCAGGTCGATGGCGGTGTACAGGGCGGCGAGCCGGTCCACGCTGAAGCGTTCCGCGATCCGGCCGCTCAGCGCCCGCGGGAGCATGCTGCTGGCCTGCTGGACGAGGCGGGCGGCCGCGCTGCCGTGCGCCTCGGTGCCGACCGCGTCGATCACGGCGTCGGGGCCGCGTCCGTCGGTGCGGTCGCGGATCGCGCTGACGAGCTCCTTCTCGCTGTCGAAGTCCCGCAGGTCGAAGGTCTCCACGCCCCGCTCCCGGGCCCTGTTCAGCCGTTCGGTGACCAGGTCCACGCCGAACACGCTGCCGGCGCCGCGCGCCATGGCGATCCGGCAGGCCATGTCGCCGATCGGCCCGAGTCCGAGCACGGCGACGCTGCCGCCCTCGGGGACTCCGGCGTACTCGACCGCCTGCCAGGCGGTGGGCAGCACATCGGAGAGGTAGAGGAAACGGTCGTCGGACGGGCCCTCGGGCACCTTGATCGGGCCGAACTGCGCCTGCGGGACGCGCAGGTACTCGGCCTGACCGCCCGGTACCGCGCCGTACAGCCGGGTGTAGCCGAAGAGCGCGGCGCCCATGCCCTCGCCGGTGACCTGGGTGGTCTCGCACTGGGTGGGCAGCCCGTTCAGGCACATCCAGCAGTCGCCGCAGGCGATCTGGAAGGGCACCACGACCCGGTCCCCGACGCTCAGGTCCATGACGCCCGCGCCGACCTCCTCGACGATGCCCATCGGTTCGTGTCCGAGGATGTCGCCCGGGGTCATGAACGGGGTGAGCACCTCGTAAAGATGCAGGTCGGAGCCGCACAGCCCGGTGGAGGTGATGCGGATGACCGCGTCGGTCGGCTCCTGGATGGTCGGATCGGGCACGTTCTCCACCCGCACGTCCCGCTTGCCCTGCCACGTCACAGCCTTCACGAGGACCGGCTCCCTCCATCAGCTCGGGCGCCCCGGGTACCCATGGCCCCTGCGGTGAACCGCGCGTGCGCCGATCGGTGTATTCCACGCGGTCAACCAGATTCGAGCGGGTATGGCCAGCAATGAACTTATAAGCGCACAATCATGACAACAGAACGGGGTGGCTCCGGTGAGCATGGGACGCAGGACGCGCAGGAGACGCGCCGGGACGACCGCGGCACTGCTGGCCACGGCGATGACGATCTCCCTGGCGGCGGGGTGCGGCACGCCGGACGGCGGCCGGGACGACGGCCGCGGATCCGACGACGAGCGGCGGGGGAGCGTCGGACCCACCCGCGCGGCCGAGGGATCGGTCCTGGCCGTGAAGATCGACAATGTCCGCAAGGCGAAGCCCCAGACGGGCCTGGACTCGGCGGACCTCGTCTACGTCGAACAGGTCGAGGGCGGACTGAGCCGGCTGATGGCGGTGTACGCCAGCGAGCTGCCCGAGGTCATCGGCCCGGTGCGCAGCGCCCGCGAGTCCGACCTGGAGCTGCTGCGCCAGTTCGACGAGCCGACGCTCGCCTTCTCCGGCGCCCAGCGCAAGCTGCTCCCGCTGATCGACAAGGCGCCCCTGAACGCCCAGCCGCCGGGCAGGACCTCCGACGCCTACTTCCGCGGCACCGACAAACCCTCCCCGCACAACCTCTATGTCCGCCCCGACCGGCTGGTCGGCTCCGCCCCCGGCGCCGAGGCCCTGACCACCGGCTTCCGGTTCGGACCCGCGCCCTCCGGCGGTACGGCCGACACCTCGGAGACCGTCGGCTACCCGGCCGCCCGCTTCGACTTCACCTGGTCCGAGAGCCACGGCCGCTGGCTGGTCTCGCAGGACGGCGCTCCCACGGTGATGGCGGACGGCACCCGGGTGGCCCCGGCCACGGTCGTCGTGCAGTACGTGAACATCCGCAGGTCCGACTTCCACGACTCGAACGGCAACTACACGCCGTACACCGAGACCGTGGGCTCGGGGAAGGCGAAGGTGCTGCGCGACGGGCGGGCCTACGACGTCGGCTGGAAGCGCTCGAGCGCGGGGGACGGCACCGAGTTCACCACCTCGGACGGCAGCCCGGTGAACTTCGCGGAGGGCCAGGTGTGGGTGGTGCTGGTGAAGGGCGCCTGAGCCGGAGCCGGTTCAGGACACGCGGCTCAGTTCTGCGCCACGAGGGGTTCCGTCGGATTGCGGAGCCCCTCGGCCGCGTCCGCGACCCGCTGGATGAGGTCGAAGAAGACGGTCTGTTCCTCGGCTGAGAGCGGGGCGAGGAAGATCTGGTTCATCCGGGCCGTGCGCACGGTGAGCTTGCGGTGGGTGCGCACCCCGTCGTCCGTCAGGCGCAGCAGGAAGCGCCGGCCGTCCTGCGGGTCACGGACCTTGTCCAGCAGCCCGCGGCGGCCGAGCCGGCTGATGACCTCCGCGATCGTGGACCGGTCGAGCCCCACCCGCTCCCCCACGGTCCGCTGGTCCAGGCCCGGCTCGGCGACGAGCGCGTTCAGGACGGCGAACTGCGGCGAGGTGATCTCCTCCGAGACCATCGTGTTCCACAACAGGTAGTGCGCCTGCTGCAACCGCCGGGCCAGGTGCCCGGGGTGGGTGGTCAGATCCACCGCGGCCATGTGCGCTCCCGTCATCGAATTCGTCGGTGCACTGAACGATACCCGCCTCGACGAAGACCGTCTGCACCGGCGACCTGCCGTTTTGCGCAGGCCTTGACGCCCAAGCCCCCCGATGGCAGCGTGAGGGACACCCGCTGAAATACTCAGTGCCCTGATTAATTGTGGACCGGGCGCTCGGACGAGATGGGGCTTCACGGATGGACAAGGTGGTCGCCACGGCTGTCGAGGCGGTGGCTGATGTGCCGGACGGCGCGTCGCTGGCGGTGGGTGGTTTCGGGCTGAGCGGTGTGCCGAACGTGCTGATCGGGGCCCTGTACGAGCGGGGCGTGAGCGGCCTGTCGGTGGTGTCCAACAACTGCGGGGCGATGGAGTCCGGGCTGGCGGTGCTGCTCGCGGCCGGGCGGATCGCGCGGGTGACCGGCTCCTACATCGGCGCGAACAAGGAGTTCGCCCGGCAGTACCTGGCCGGGGAGCTGGAGGTGGAGATGATCCCGCAGGGCACGCTCGCCGAACGGCTGCGGGCGGGCGGCGCCGGGATCCCCGCCTTCTACACCCCGGCCGGGGTGGGCACGCAGGTCGCCGAGGGCGGGCTGCCCTGGCGCTACGACGGCTCCGGCGGCGTGGCGCTCGCCTCGCCGGCGAAGGAGGTGCGGGAGTTCGAGGGCACCGAGTACGTGCTGGAGCACGGGATCCGCACCGACTTCGCCCTGGTCCGGGCGGCGAAGGGTGACCGGCACGGGAACCTGGTGTTCAGCAAGTCCTCCCGCAACTTCAACCCGCTCGCGGCGATGGCCGGACGGGTCACGATCGCCGAGGTGGAGGAGCTCGTCGAGCCCGGCGAGATCGACCCGGACGCGGTGCACCTGCCGGGCGTCTTCGTGCAGCGGGTCCTGGCGCTCACGCCGGAGCAGGCGGCGGACAAGAAGATCGAGCAGCGGACGGTGAGCAGCTGATGGCCTGGACGCGGGAAGAGATGGCCGCGCGGGCGGCGCGTGAGCTCGAGGACGGGCAGTACGTCAACCTCGGGATCGGGCTGCCGACGCTGATCCCGAACTACCTCCCGGAGGGTGTGGAGGTGATCCTGGAGTCGGAGAACGGGATCCTCGGCACCGGCCCGTATCCGAGGGACGATCAGGTCGATCCGGATCTGATCAACGCGGGCAAGGAGACGGTCACGGTTCTGCCGGGGGCTTCCTTCTTCGACTCGGCGCTGTCGTTCTCGATGATCCGGGGCGGTCATATCGATGTGGCCGTGCTGGGGGCGATGCAGGTGTCGGCGGGCGGTGATCTGGCGAACTGGGCCATCCCGGGGAAGCTGATCACCGGGATCGGCGGGGCGATGGACCTGGTCCACGGCGCCCGTACGGTCATCGTGGTGATGACCCACACCGCCAAGGACGGCTCGCCGAAGATCCTCACCGAGTGCGCGCTGCCGCTCACGGGCAAGGCGTGCGTGAACCGAGTCATCACCGACCTCGGGGTGATCGATGTGACGCCGGAGGGTCTGGTGCTCGTCGAGACGGCGCCCGGGGTGGGCGTTGACGAGATCGTCGCGAAGACCGACGCGAAACTGACCGTTGCGGAGGATGGGCTGTGAACCCGGTTTACATCGTCGACGCGGTACGGACGCCGATCGGCCGTTACAACGGCGCTCTCGCGAGCGTCCGCCCCGACGACCTCGGCGCCCACGCCCTGCGTGAACTCCTCGCCCGTACGCCGGACTTGGACCCGTCCCGGATCGAGGACGTCTACTTCGGCAACGCCAACGGCGCCGGCGAGGAGAACCGCAACGTCGGCCGCATGGCCGCCCTGCTGGCGGGCCTGCCCACCTCGGTGCCCGGCGTCACCGTCAACCGCCTGTGCGCCTCCGGCCTGGAGGCGGTCATCCAGGCGGCCCGCGCCATCGCGGCCGGGGACGCCCACATCGCCGTAGCGGGCGGTGTGGAGTCCATGACCCGGGCGCCGTACGTGCTGCCCAAGAACGACAAGCCCTTCCCGGCCGCGCACACCGAGCTGTACTCCACCACCCTGGGCTGGCGCATGGTCAACCCGCGGATGCAACCCCAGTGGACCGTCCCGCTCGGCGAGTCCGCCGAACTCATCGCCGACAAGCACAAGATCACGCGGGACCAGCAGGACGAGTTCGCGCTGCGCAGCCACCAGAAGGCGGCCGCGGCCCAGCAGGCGGGCCTGTTCGACGCGGAGCTCGCGCCCGTCCCGGTCCCCCGGCGCAAGGGCGACCCCGTCGTCTTCGGCGCCGACGAATGCGTGCGCCAGGACGCCTCCCTGGAAGCCATGGCCAAGCTGAAGCCGTCGTTCCGCAAGGACGACGGGACCGTGACCGCTGGCAACGCCTCGCCCCTCAACGACGGCGCGGCCGCCCTCCTCCTCGTCGACGAGGAGGGCCTGAAGGCCACCGGCCGTGAACCCCTCGCCCGCGTCTGCGCCACCGGCGTCAACGCCCTGGACCCGCACTACTTCGGCCTCGCCCCCGTCGAAGCCGTCCACCGTGCCCTGACCAAGGCCGGCAAGACCTTCGCCGACCTCGACGTCCTCGAACTCAACGAGGCCTTCGCCGCCCAGGTCCTCGGATGCGTCGCCGAATGGCCCGAGTTCGACCCCGCCGTCCTCAACCCGCAGGGCGGCGCCATCGCCCTCGGCCACCCCCTCGGCGCCTCCGGTGCCCGCCTCGCCGGCACCGTCGCCCACCAACTCGCCCGCAAGGGCAGTGGCATCGGCGTCGCCACCCTCTGCATCGGCGTCGGCCAGGGCCTCGCCCTCGTCCTTGAGCGCTGAGACACCCGTCGAGCGCGAAGAACCCCGAGGAATCCATCCCATGACTCTCACCCAGCACGACATCGACCAGGAGATCGCGGCCGAGCACGCCGCCTACGAGAAGCGCGTCGCCGACGGCGCCCCCGTCGAGCATCACCCGCGCCGCGACTACGCGCCGTACCGCTCCTCCGTTCTGCGCCACCCCAAGCAGCCGCCGGTCGCGATCGACGTCAGCAAGGATCCGGAGCTGGTGGAGCTGCACTCCCCCGCCTTCGGGGAGCGGGACATCACCGAGATCGACAACGACCTGACCCGGCAGCACAACGGCGAGCCGATCGGTGAGCGCATCACCGTCTCCGGGCGCCTGCTCGACCGCGACGGACGTCCGATCCGCGGTCAGCTCGTGGAGATCTGGCAGGCCAACTCGGCCGGCCGGTACGCCCATCAGCGCGAGCAGCACGACGCCCCGCTGGACCCGAACTTCACCGGCGTAGGCCGGACGCTGACCGACGACAGCGGGCAGTACCACTTCACGACGATCCAGCCGGGCCCGTACCCCTGGCGTCAGCACCTCAACGCCTGGCGTCCTGCGCACATCCACTTCTCGGTCTTCGGTACGGCGTTCACGCAGCGGCTGGTGACGCAGATGTACTTCCCGAGCGACCCGCTGTTCCCGTACGACCCGATCATCCAGTCGGTGACGGACGACGCGGCCCGGCAGCGGCTGATCGCGACGTACGACCACAGTCTGTCGGTGCCGGAGTTCTCCATGGGCTACCACTGGGACATCGTGCTCGACGGCCCGAACGCCACCTGGATCGAGGAAGGGCGCTGACCGCCATGACGAAGATCGACACCAGCCGCCCCGAGACCGTGCTGCCGACCCCGTCGCACACCGTCGGCCCCTTCTACGGCCACGCCCTGCCCTTCCCCGGCGGCGGTGACATCGCCCCGGTGGGCCACCCGGACACGATCGCGCTCCGGGGATACGTCCACGACGGCGAGGGCAACCCGCTGCCGGACGCGTTCCTGGAGCTGTGGGGCCCCGACCCGGAGGGCCGGGTGTCCCAGGTCGACGGCTCCATGCGGCGCGACCCCGCCAGCGGCGGCTTCCTGGGCCGCAACGGCGTGGAGTTCACCGGCTGGGGGCGCGTCCAGACCGACGCCAACGGTCACTGGACGGCGCGGACGCTGCGGCCGGGCGCGCGCGGGCAGAGCGCTCCGTACCTCAGCGTGTGTCTCTTCGCGCGGGGGCTGCTCGTGCACCTGTACACGCGGATCTACCTGCCGGGCGACGAGGCCGCCCTCGCCGCGGACCCGCTGCTGTCGCGGGTGGCGCCGGAGCGACGCGCCACGCTGATCGCCGAAGATCAGGGCCAGGGCACCTACCGTTTCGACATCCGCCTTCAGGGCGAAGGCGAGACGGTCTTCCTGGAGTTCCAGTGACTTCTGCCGACAGTCTGCTCGGCCCCGGGTGGGCGTCCTGCGCCGCCGCGTCCGCGACGAGTGACACCGCCTTTCTGCAGGCCCTGCTCGACGCCGAGGCCGCGCTGACCCGGGCCCAGGGCCCGGCCGGTGCCGCGGCGGCGGTGACCGAGGCCGCCGACGCGGGCCGATTCGACCTCGGGTCGATCGCGGCGCGCGCCCGCGCCGGGGGCAACCCCGTCATCCCGCTCGTCGCCGATCTGACGAAGGCGGTGGGCGAGGAGTACGGCCCGTACGTGCACCGGGGCGCGACCAGCCAGGACATCATGGACACCGCCACGATGCTGGTCGCCCACCGCACCCTCGGCCTTCTCCTCGCCGACCTGGACCGCACCGGCTCGGCGCTGGCCCGGCTGGCCGCCGAGCACCGGGACACGGCGATGCCGGGGCGCACGCTCACCCAGCACGCCGTACCGACGACGTTCGGGCTGAAGGCCGCCGGCTGGCGGGCGCTGGTGCTGGACGCGCGGGACCGGGTCAGGCCCGTACGGGAGTCGCTTCCCGTCCAACTCGGCGGCGCGGCCGGGACGTTGGCCGCCTTCACGGCGTACGGCATCGAGGACCCGACCGCGCTGGTCGCGGCCTACGCCCGGGAGGCGGGGCTCGCGGCGCCGACGCTGCCCTGGCACACCCTGCGGACCCCGGTCGCCGATCTGGCCGGGTGCCTGGCGTTCACGGCCGGGGCGCTCGGCAAGGTCGCGGCGGATGTGCTGACGCTGTCCCGGACCGAGATCGCCGAGCTGGCGGAGGGCAGCGGCGGCGGCTCGTCGGCCATGCCGCACAAGGCCAATCCCGTGCGGTCCACGCTCATCGCAGCGGCGGCCCGGCGGGCGCCGCAGCTCGCGGCGACGCTGTACGGCTCACTGGCCGCCGAGGACGAGCGGCCGGCCGGGGCCTGGCACGCCGAGTGGGAACCGCTGCGTGAGCTGCTCCGGCTGACCGGCGGCGCAGCCCGGGACGCGGCCGAACTCGCCGAGGGGCTGCGGGTCGACGCGTCCGCGATGCGGGAACACCTCGATCTCACCCACGGGTTGATCGTCTCGGAGCGGCTGTCCGCCGAGCTGACCCCGCTGCTGGGCCGCGCCCGCGCCAAGGAACTGTTGACAAAGCTGGCCCGGCGCGCCCACGCGGAGGGTCGCTCGCTTGCCGAACTCCTCTCTGCAGAGCCGGAGTTGAAGGACGTAGACCTCTCCGAGCCCACCGACCCCACCCGCTACACCGGCAGCGCCGCTGCCCTCACCGACCGTGCTCTGGAGCGACGTTGACCGACCTACTCCTCAACCACCGTGACGAGGGTTCCGCCTCCGCTCCCCCGCTGCTGCTCGGTCCGTCGCTCGGCACCTCCTACGCCCTGTGGGACGCGGTCGCGCCCGAACTGTCCATCGGGCACCGGGTGGTGCGCTGGGACCTGCCCGGGCACGGCGGCTCGGCGGCGGACCTGATCGGGCCCGGCGCCACCGTCGGCGACCTGGCGGAACTGGTGCTGCGGCTCGCCGACTCGCTCGGCGTCGAGCGGTTCGCCTATGCCGGGGTGTCGCTCGGCGGGGCCGTCGGCCTGCATCTGGCGGTGCACCATCCGGAGCGGGTGTCCTCGCTCGCCGTGATCTGTTCCTCGGCCCACTTCAACGGGGCCAAGCCCTGGGAGGAGCGGGCCGCGCTGGTGCGCGCCGAAGGGCTCGCCGGGCTTGCCGAGGGCGCGAACTCCCGTTGGTTCACGCCCGGGTTCACCGTGCCGCGGCTGGTCCAGGACCATCGGGACGCCGATCCGGAGGCGTACGCGGCCTGCTGTGACGCGCTGGCCGCGTTCGACCTGCGCGACCGGCTCACGGAGATCTCCGCCCCGACGCTGCTGATCGCGGGCCGGGAGGATCCGGCGACACCGCCGGCCCATCTCCGGGAGATCGCCGACGCGGTACCGGGTGCCGCACTCGTGGAGATCCCGGGCGCCTCCCATCTGGCGCCCGCCCAGTGCCCGGAGGCCGTCCTGACCGCCCTGCGCGCCCACCTCGGCGGCTCCGCCCCGCGCGGCATGGAGGTGCGCCGGGAGGTGCTCGGCGACGCGCACGTGGACCGGGCCCAGGCCCGCCAGACCCCCTTCACGGCCCGGTTCCAGGACTTCATCTCCCGCTACGCGTGGGGCGAGATCTGGACCGACCCGACGCTCAGCCGCCGGGAACGCAGCATGATCACACTGACCGCGCTGGTCGCCCATGGCCACTACGAGGAACTGGCGATGCACGTCCGGGCGGCCCGGCGCAACGGGCTCACCCCGGAGGAGATCGGCGCGGTACTCCTCCAGACGGCCGTGTACTGCGGAGTTCCGGCGGCGAACTCGGCGTTCGCGACGGCGCAGCGGGTGCTCGCGGAAGAGGAGGGCTGACCTCGGCGGTCCCGCCCGCACCGACGGCGCGCACCCGTCGCCCCCGCGTGGCTACGGTGGAGGCATGTCCACGATTCTGATCACCGGCGCCACCTCCGGTCTCGGCCGCTACGTCGCCTTCGAGCTGGTCCGCGCCGGGCATGTCGTCCTGGCCCACGGCCGCGACGCCGGGCGCACCGAGCGGCTCGTCGAGGAGCTGCGCGCGGAGGGCGACGCGGAGGGCTTCGTCGCCGACCTCGCCTCGCTGTCGCAGGTGCGTGAGCTGGGCTCCCATGTAGCCACCGCGCATCCGGATCTCGATGTGCTGATCAACAACGCCGGCGTGGGCGGCGGTTCGCGCGGCTCGGGCCGGGAGTCGAGCGCCGACGGGCACGAACTGCGGCTCGCGGTGAACTACTTGGCGCCGGTCGCGCTCACCCGCGCCCTGTTGCCGGTGCTGCGCGCGAACGCTCCCGCCCGGATCGTCAACGTCGGCTCGGTCGGCCAGGAGCCCGTCGACTTCGACGACCCCGGGTTCACACGCGGGTACGAGGGCTTCGCCGCGTACTGCCGCAGCAAGTTCGCGCTCGCCGCGCACACCTTCTCGCTCGCCGAGGAGCTGGCGGGCACCGGGGTCTCGGTGAACGTGCTGCACCCGGCCACCTTCATGGACACCGCGATGGTCCGCGAGGGCGGCGTCACGCCCTGGAGCACCGTCGCCGACGGAGCGCCGGGCGTACTGGCCCTGGCGACCCGGGACTTGGGCAGCGGCGGCTTCTTCGACGGCACGGCCCCGGCCCGGTCGCACGAGGCGACGTACGACCCGGACGTGCGCAAGCGGCTGGCGGCGGTCACGGACCAGCTGCTCGGCGCCTGAGCCGTCGCCGCCGCTCCAGGAAGGCTGCACCTCCCCACCAGTCCAACCCCGCCCATCGACCGCCCTCTAGTCCAACCCCGCCCCGGACGCCAGCAGTTCCTCCGCCTGGGTTGCCAGGCCGTCCGCTCCGCACTTGCGGGCCAAGGTCAGGCCGCGGGTCAGTTCGGCGGTGGAGCGGGACGCGATGCCGTACTCGATGCGGGCCGCCGCGTGTTCGTACTGGCAGGGCGAGGCCTCCAGGAAGGTGACCGCCTGCGCGGCGAGCCGCACCGCGCGCTGGCCGGTCTCCAGGGCGGCGGCGCAGCGCAGGGCCTCGCCGATGGCCGTGTCGGTGCCGAAGCGCTCGGCCCGCCGACGGACGTCGGTGGCGAGCTGGGCGGCCCGCGCCGGGTCCTCGGTCGCGAGGGCCCGGGCCAGGTCGACGGCCCACGGGACCATCACCGGGTTGTGATGGCCCCGGGCGTTCGCCGCCTTCTCGGCCGCCTCCAGTTCGTTGACGGCGTCCTGGGTGCGGCCCACCGCGAGCAGCAGCCTGCCCCGCACGGAGCGCGGGTCGGGCAGCACGATGGTGGACGGGTAGGGCGGGGCGAAGCCGTACTGCTCGGCGACGTCCCAGGCCTCCTGGACATGGCCGCGGGCCAGCAGGGTGTCGACGAGGTTGCAGCTCGCCGACCAGTACAGCGGCAGTCCCCGGCCCACACGCTCGGCGATCCGCAGGGACTCGCGCAGGGAGCTCTCGGCCTCCTTCAGACGGCCGCGCCGGCGGTGGGCGAAGCCGAGGAAGGCGTGCGCCAGGGCGAGGTGGCCGCCGCTCCAGCCGGCCGACTCGTAGGTGCGCAGGGCCTCCGTGAACATGGTCTCGGCGCGGTCGAGCCGGTCGGTGTAGGTGTACGCGCTGGCCAGCATCATCAGGATCTCGACGCCCCACTCGGGGTCGGTCCAGCCGAGTCCGGGCGCGAGGCGGCCGTTGACGAGGGCACGGTCGCACAGCTCGACGACCTCTTCGGCGTTCTCCCCGTGGGCCATGGCGTCGAAGCCGCGCAGGATGAGCAGGGCGCGCTCGGAGTTGTCCCGGCCGGTGCAGGTGCGGGCGAGTGCGGCGAGCCGCTCGGAGCGCTCCGGCGAGCTGGCCTCGCCCGCGTGGATGCCCTCCCACATGTACTGCACGGCCTGCAACCGCAGCCGGGCGGGGCCGGATTCATGCCGGGCGGCCTCCGCCTCGACGGTACGGACCGCCTCCTCCAGCTGGTCGTTGTGCAGCAGCGCCTGGGAGAGCCGGTACACCGCGTCCACCCGCTCGGGGCCGTCGAGTCCGGGCATGGCGAGGGCGCTGCGCAGATGGCTGATGGTGGTGGCCGGTGCGGTCAGCAGGGCGGCACAGCCGAGTTCGTAGAGCACATGGGGGTGAACCTCGGGCAGGGGCGGTTCGCGCAGCGCGCGTTCCAGACAGCGGCGGGCCGCGTCCGGGGCGCCGACGGCGAGGTGCTCGGCGGCGGCCTCGCGCAACTGCCCAACGAGTTCGGCGTCGTCGTCCGGGTGGACCTCCAGCAGGTGGCGGGAGGCGGCCGCGGCGCCGCGCCCGGAGTCGGTGACCACGCGGGCGGCGATGCCGTGCATGGCGGTGCACAGCGCGGGCGGGATGGAGTTGTAGACGGCGGAGGCGATCAGCGGGTGGACGAACTCCAGGTCGCCCTCCTCGACCGGGGCGGCGGCCGGGTCGGGGGCGGTGAGGATACGGGCGTTGCACAGCAGGTCGGCGCAGCGCACGGCGTCCTCGTGGCTCATGGTGGCGAGCCGGGCGACCTGGCCGACGGTGATTCCGGCACCGAGTATGGCGGCGGCCCAGGCGAACCGGGTGGCCTCGATGCCGAGCCCTTCGAGGCGGGCGACGAGTCCGCCGCCGCGGGCGGAGCGGTTCAGGGCGCGCAGTTCGGCCGCGGAGGACTCGACCGGGTCCATCTCGGTGTCCTGCACCTTGGCGAGGAGTTCGACGGTCTCGTAGGGGTTCCCGGCGGTGACGGCCCAGACCTCGCGGCAGAACGCGGCGTCGGCGTGTCCGCCGACGGTGGCGCGGGTGAGGCTCGCGGTGGCGTCCGGGCTCAGTGCGCTGAGGGTGTTGACGGGGCGGCTCGCGGCGGCGGCCACCGCGTCGAGGTGGCGGGCGCTCTCGCCGCGCACGTCACCGGGCCGCCGGGCCACGACGACCAGCACGGACACGTCGTCGAGGCGCTCGGTGAAGGCGGCGAGCCAGCGCAGGGTCTCCTGGTCGGCCCAGTGCGCGTCGTCGATGAGCAGCACCAGCGGCCAGTCGCGCCGCGCCAGCCGGCGTACGGCGGCGACCAGACCGTCGCACACGCCCTGCGGGTCGGCGCGGCGCTCGCCCGGTTCCGTTATGCCGAGGGCGGGGCCGGCGATGTCGTACCAGTCACCGAGGTACTCGCGGGCCTCCTCCGGCAGCAGCGACACCAGCGCGGGCTGGAGCAACTGTCGTACGACGTTGAAGGGGACGGACCGCAGGGTCTCGCCGCCGCGGGCCGACCATACCTGGCAGCCGCGCGCCTCGGCGATGCGCCGGGTCTCGGCCAGCAGGGCGGTCTTGCCGAGGCCCGCCTCGCCGCGGATCACCAACAGGCTGCCCGGGGAGGAACGGTCGGCGGCCAGGGTCTCCACCGCCCGTACGACGGCGGCGACTTCGGCGTCGCGCTCCCACAGGGAAGCCGAGGTGGCCGGCGTGGGCCGTACCTCCGTCATCCCGCTACCTCCCCAAGTCGCCCGAACGACGTACAGGACTTGAGCGTAGTCCTCGAGCAGTCGGCTTGGAGGGCGGTCCGGGCAGCTGTTGCCGTCACGGGTGACAGATCGTTCGGGAAGATGACAGCGCGGGGGTTCAGACCGGTCCGGATCCCTCTCATACGGCTTTCACCGTCGCCTCATACGGTGGACCCATGACGCAGGTGACTCCTCCCGGGTGGTATCCCGACCCGGGGCAGACGAACGACGGTCCGGCCGGCGAGCGCTGGTGGGACGGCAGGGCATGGACGGAGCAGACCCGCCCCGCGGGATCCGCCGCCGCATGGGGTCCGCCGGCGCCTTCGCCGGCCGCCGGGGGACAGCCGGCCCACCCGGCCCACCCGGCCCACCCGGTCGACGCGGGCAACCCGGCTTATCCGCCGAACCAGGGCTATCCGGCTTACTCGGGGTATCAGGGGTATCCGGGGCATTCCGGGTATCCGGGGTATCCGACACCGCCCGACGGCCGACGGCGCGGGTTGCGCACCGGCATAGCCGTGGCGGTGGCTGTCGCGGTTCTCGCGAGCATCGGGGTGGGCGTGTACGTCCTCGCCGACAGCGGGGACTCGGACGGCGGCACCGCCACCGCGCAGCGGACCCCGGGCAGTCAGGGCGGACCGGACGACCAGGGCGGACCGGACGGCCAGGATCCCTTCGAGGACGGCGGTCCGGACGGGCAGCAGTCGCCGTCCCCCGAGGGTTCCGAGGCGCCCCGGATCGAGAGCGGTTCGGTGACCGACTCGATCAGCGGGATCAGCCTGCCGGTGCCGGACGGCTGGTACGGCCAGGAGATCACCGTGGGCGCCTCGGTGACCTCGGAGGACTCGTACAAGTGCCCTGGCGACACCTCCCAGAACTGCACCAAGGGCGGCGCCTACTCGGCGCCCGCGCGGGTGCTGGGAACCTCGGGGGAGACCGCCGAGGCGGTCGCCAAGGCGGACATCGAGAAGAACGCCGAGCAGTCCTACGGCGAGGGGTACGGCGAGATCACCTCGCACGAGGTCCTGGCCTCCAAGGCGGTGACCGTGGCCGGGCAGAAGGGCTATCTGGTCCGCTGGAAGGCGATCACCAGCAAGGGCGCCGACGGTTACGTCGAATCGCTCGCCTTCCCCTCCCCCGCGGACTCCGGGCAGATCGTGGTGGTCCGCTTCGGTGTCGACGTCGGCGAGAAGCAGAGCGTGATCGACGAGATCACCGAGGGGATCGAGGTGGCGTCCGGCGGCGGCAGCGGCCAGGACGTCTGACGCCGTCGCTCGGCATCCCGGGACAGCAGCGGCATCCGGGTAAAGCAGCGGCATGCCAGGAAAGGCATGCGCACGGCACCCGGGTGAGCGAACGGCCGGGTGGGGCACCTCTCCGCTCAAAGAGGGACCCCACCCGGCCGGGGGGTGCGCGCCGCCCCCGTCCCCACGGTGCGGCGCGTCGCAGGTCACCGTCCAGTCATCCCGTGGACGGCGGCCTGGGTCTCATGTCTGTTGTGTCAGGCCCAGCGCGGGCAGTACGGCGGCCTCCACGAACCGGAGCAGATAGTCCGGGTCGGCGAACTCGCCCTCCAGGACCGGCCGGGCGCGCAGCACGCCGAAGATCTGCGCGGCGACGTACGGCAGGGCCGGATGGTCGGCGGCGACCTCGCCGCGCTCGACCCCGCGCTGGATGATCGCCTGGAGGGCGGCCAGCTCGGGCTCGACGAGCGCCTCGCGCAGCGCGTGCTGGAGCTCACGGTCCTGGGTGACCGCGTGCCCGAAGGCCTGGAGCAGGACCGTGGTGTCGCCGGACCAGTCGCCCACCGCCCGGCCGGCCTCCCGCAGGTCCCCCGCGAGGGTCCCGGTGTCGATGCCGGCGAAGCGCGGGCGGCGGCTGGAGCGCAGGGCCGCCGCGACGAACTGGGGCTTGGTCTTCCACTGCCGGTAGAGCGTGGACTTGCTGCATCGCGTGCTCGCGGCGATGCCCTCCATCGTGACGGCGTCATATCCGCACTCGCGGATCTGGTCGAGGACGGCGTCGAAGAACTCCCGCTCACGCTCGGGCGTGATCTTGGAGCGGCGCGAGGCGGCGACCGTCTCCGGTCCGTCCGCGGCCTGCGACGTCATCGGCTCTTCTCCTCGCTCGGGTTCTTCCAGTGTGGCCTATGTCAATCGATACGCCAGTGTACCGGTACCCCACCGTATCGGTACACTGCCGTATCGGTACAGTGTCGTTTCGGTACTCACCCGTATCGATGAGTTCGGCGCGTCCGCGGAGTCACCCACCCCGCGGGCCGCCGCCCGCACCACCCACGCACCACCGTCAGCGAAAGGGCCGGGGGAATGAATGCCCGCACCGAGCCTGCAGAAGCCGAGTCGGACGCGATAGCGCGTCCGCCGCTCGTCCGTGAGCTCCTGCTCGTCGCAGGGCTCTTCCTCGTCTACAAGTTCGGCCGGCAGCTGGCCACGGGCCACACCGGCGAGGCCTTCCGCAACGCGCACCGTGTGTGGGACCTGGAGCGAGCCGTCCGTCTGCCCGGCGAGGGCTCGGTGCAGTCGGTGCTGCTGAGCGGCGACACCCTGGTGCATGTCGCGAACACCTACTACGCGACCGTCCACTTCCCGGCCACCGTGGCCTTCCTGGTCTGGCTCTACCTGCGCCGCCCCGCGCACTACGTGTGGGCCCGCCGGATCCTGGCCACCGTCACCGCGGTCGCCCTGGTCGGACACCTGCTCTTCCCGCTGGCCCCGCCGCGGATGCTCGACGCGACCGGCCTGGTCGACACCGCGCGGGTGTACGGCCCCTCCGTGTACGGCCCGCCCGCCGACGACCACCTGTCGAACCAGTTCGCGGCGATGCCCTCGCTGCACTTCGGCTGGGCCCTGATGGTGGCGATCGGGCTGATCGTCGCCACCCGCTCCCGCCATCGCTGGCTGTGGCTGCTGCATCCGCTGCTGACCCTGCTGGTGATCGTGGGCACCGCCAACCACTACTGGCTCGACGCGATCGTGGCCGCGGCCCTGCTGGGCCTCGCCCTCGCCGTGATCCACCCGCCGCACCGCACCAGGACCACCGCGGGACGCGGCACCAGGCACCTCGTACCGGCCGAAACACGGACCGAAGCACCGGCCGGAGCACTGTCCGATGAACCGACTCTCGTGGGAGCGGGCCGATGAACGCCACACTGCTCGCGGTAGTGCTGTCCCTGTTCTCGGCCGTCGCCTACGCGGCCGCCGCCGTCGCCCAGGAACGGCTCGCCTCGCGCACACCGGGCACCGGAGTGCTGCGGCTGCTGGGCTCGGGCGCCTGGTGGTCGACGGTGGGTCTGAACGCCACCGGCGCGCTGCTGCACGTGGTCGCCCTGAAGTACGGGCCGCTCACCGTGGTCCAGCCGCTCGGCGCGCTCACCCTGGTCGCGGCCGTGCCGCTGGGCGCGCGGGTCGCGGGCCGCCGGGTGAGCGCCGTGGAGTGGCGGGGCACCGCCCTCACCCTGCTCGGCCTCGCGGCGATCCTCGTCACGGCCTCCGGACACGCCCCCGACGACGTGCTGAGCGTCTCCGAGGCGGTGGCGGTCGCCGGGGTCACCTCGGTGCTGATCGCGGCGCTGGGCCGGCCCGGCAAGCGCCAGGGGCTGCGGCACGCGACCGCGTCCGGGGTCGCCTCCGGAGTGGCCTCGGCGCTCACCCAGACCGTGACGGTGGCCGCGACGGACCGCTCGGGATCGCTGCTGAGCATGCAGGTGATCGGAGTGGCCCTGGTCGTCGCGACCTTCGCGGCGGGCGGACTGCTGCTGTCGCAGTCGGCCTACCGGGACGGCCTGGACGCACCGCTCGCGCTGGTGACCCTGTCCAACCCGGTGGCCGCCGCGCTGATCGGCCTCGCCCTGCTGGACGAGCGCGTCAAGGGCGGCGCGGCCGGCATCCTGCTCGCGCTGGCGGGCGCCTGCCTCGCGGCGTGGGGCGTGATCATGCTGACGCGGGTCACGCACCCCGTGGACGCCGACGCGGTGCCGCACACCACCGACGCCGACGCGGTGCCGCACACCACCGGCGACCACTCGGTGCCGTACGCCGACACCACGCACGTCCGGCCGTACGCCGACACCGAGCCCGTCCTGCCGTACGCCGACACCGAGCCCGTCCTGCCGTACACCGGCGACGACCACCCGGTGCCCTACGCCGACGACGACCACCCCGTCGCCGCCGTGCTGGCGCTGGAGCCGGGCACGGCGGCGGCGGAGCCGGCGCTGGTGCCCCGGCAGCCGCAGCCGGGACACCTCACGCCGCTGTGAAAAGCGCGCCGGCCTGGCCGGCCTAGTCGGTGGCGATCGCCGGGTCGCTCACGCCGGGACGGCCGTTCTCGACGTGGCCCGCGAACCGCCGCAGGTACGCCGGGTCGACGTCGGAGGTGACGGACAGGTCGTACCAGCGCCGGCTCGCCGTGAGGTCGGCGGTGTGCCGGACCGTGGCGCCGGGGCGCACCGTGAAGGTCCGCGGTGAACCGCCGTAGGCACTGGTGACCTTCAGCCGGACGGTCCCGGAGCCCTTGTTGGTGAGGGTCAGCTCGACGCGGTCACCGGTGTGGCGGGCGGTGACCTCGGGCCCGGCGCTCTTGTTCGGGCCCTTGAAGACGCGCAGGAAGCCGTTCGGGCCGTGCACGGTCAGGTTGTACGAGCCGTTCGAGTACACCGAGTTCCAGGTGTCCGCGAGGGACTTGCCGGCCTCGGTGGTGTACTGCCACGGTCCGTCGGTGCGGTTGCCGGAGGTCACCAGGAAGGCGGCGCCCGCCTTGGGGCCGGAGGCGAAGGTCAGCGTGAACTTGCCGGCCGCCGCGTCCACCGAGCCGTCCACGTACGGGGCGTACTTCAGCGGGCGGGCCGGGCGCAGGCCGCGCTCCTGGCGGGGCATGTCCGGGTCGGCCGGCGGGGTCGGCCTGTAGTCGGGGTGCCGCTCGCGGTCCTGCGGCTCGTACTCGTCCGTCCCCGGCAGGGCGGCCGGGCGGCTGTCCTTGCGGGAGAAGTCGAAGGCCGAGGTCAGGTCGCCGCACACGGTCCGCCGCCACGGGGAGATGTTGGTCTCCTTCACGCCGAACCGGCGCTCCATGAACTGCAGGATCGAGGTGTGGTCCAGGGTCTCGGAGCAGACGTAACCGCCCTTGCTCCACGGCGAGACGACGAGCATCGGCACGCGCGGGCCGAGGCCGTAGGGACCGGCCGGGCGGCGGCTGTCGCCCGGGTAGAGGTCGAGGGAGACGTCGACGGTGGACTTGCCCTGGGAGGCGTCCTTCGGCGGGAGCGGCGGCACCAGGTGGTCGAAGAAGCCGTCGTTCTCGTCGTACGTGATGAACAAAGCCGTCTTCGACCAGACCGCCGGGTTGGCGGTGAGGGCGTCCAGGACCTGGGCGATGTACCAGGCGCCGTAGTTCGAGGGCCAGTTGGAGTGCTCGCTGAAGGCCTCGGGGGCGGCGATCCAGGAGATCTGCGGCAGCTTCCCGGCCTTGACATCGGCCTTCAGCTGGTCGAAGTAGCCGTCGCCGTTCTTGACGTCGGTGCCGGTGCGGGCCTTGTCGTACCAGGGCTCACCGGGCTGGGCGTTGCGATACTTGTTGAAGTACAGCAGCGAGTTGTCGCCGTAGTTGCCGCGGTAGGGGTCGCTGATCCAGCCCCAGGAGCCGGCCGCGTCCAGGCCGTCGCCGATGTCCTGGTAGATCTTCCAGGAGATCCCGGCCGCCTCCAGGCGCTCGGGGTAGGTCGTCCAGCCGTAGCCCAGCTCGTCGTTGCCGAGGACCGGGCCGCCGCCGGTGCCGTCGTTGCCCGTGTAACCCGACCACATGTAGTAGCGGTTGGGGTCGGTGGAGCCGATGAACGAGCAGTGGTAGGCGTCGCAGATGGTGAACGCGTCGGCGAGGGCGTAGTGGAACGGGATGTCCTCGCGGTTCAGGTACGCCATGGTCGTGGTGCCCTTGGCCGGGACCCACTTGTCGTACTTGCCGCCGTGGTAGGCCTGCTGGCCGTCGGTCCAGCCGTGCGGCAGGCCCTCCAGGAACTGCATGCCGAGGTCGTCGGCGGTCGGGTGGAAGGGCAGCAGGTCCTTGGTGCCGTCGGACTGGTGCCACACCGACTTGCCGTTGTCCAGCGTCACCGGGTGCGGGTCGCCGAAGCCGCGGACGCCTCTCAGCTTGCCGAAGTAGTGGTCGAACGAACGATTCTCCTGCATCAGGACGACGATGTGCTCGACGTCCTCGATCGACCCCGTGCGGTGGTTCGCCGGGATGGCGGCGGCACGCTGAATGCTGCTCGACAAAGCGGTGAACGCCGAGGTGGCGCCCGCGAGCTGAAGGAATCTGCGCCGGTTGACTTCGGGCATGAGTGAGGGACCTCTCCCCTTGAGGGTGTTCGACCGGTCGGATCTGTTTGACGGATTGTGCGCGGAAGGAGTGTTCCAAGAGCACCAAACGTCAGGGAAGGGTCTGGTGGCCGCTGTGTGAAAGTCGTCGGTACGGCCGGTGCTAGCCGCCGGGGGCGGTGAGGCGCTGGATGCGGGAGTGCCGTGCGCCGGCGTGGTGGGCGAGGGCGCGGTCGAGTTCCTCGGGGGTGGTGTCGAGACGGCTGCCCTCGACGGAGATCAGGCGGAGACCGCCGTACTCCTGGCGGTAGGGCCACCAGACGGAGCGGGGTGGCCGAGCGCCGGGTCTGAGCCACATCACCAAGGAGTGGCGGGGGGAGGGGTGTTGGGTGGCGATGATGCCCACGCTCTCTATGTCGCCCCAGGGGATGCGGAGGGAGTGGGGGCGCAGGCCGGACAGGCTCACGGTGAGGCCGGTGGGGCCGACGTGGAGGGAAACTCGATGACGGTCCGTCAGGAAATAGACGGCCATGCCGAACAGGGGCAGATTCGAGAGCACGAGGGACTGCAGCGCGGCGAGGGGAACAGGCAGTTCCTGGTCGGGCTCGGTCGAGAGGACGAGAGCCGTCAGCGGCAGCAGGAGTACGGCGCAGAGCAGCACCGCGGCACCTCGTGACCGGAGCCCCTTGAACGTCGTCCCTCCCTCGGACACCCGCGGCGCGCCCCTGGCGCCGGGACGACCGGGTGGCAACCAGTCCTGCCCAGGAGGCGCGAGCTGTCCGTCCCCGGCGAACCGCTCCAATGCCGCGTACACCTTGCGCCGTTCGAGGGCCACTTCCGGGAGAGAGCACAGCGTGACGCACCCGGCGGAAAGCCTGGGCAGGTAGAAGGCGGTCCGGTCGACAGGTTCCGGTGCTCCGGCCCGGTCGACGGGTCGCAGGGCGAGCAGGCCGAGCCGGTCCAGCCTGCCGGGCCACGTGACCACGCCGATCCGCTCGATCTCGGTCCACGCGTACACGATCTCGGTCTCCGCCCTGGTCAGCGTCACACCGGCGCCGCTGATCACCAGCCGGACCGGGTGCACAAGCCGGGAGAGGGCGAACCACGTCACCCCGCACGTGGCAGCGGCGAGGCACAACGACGGCAACCCGAGGGCCAGATGGACGGGGCCGGTGAACAGGTCCTTGGGGAACGCGGCGTACGCGAACAGGGCGGACAGCACCGCCATGGCGACGAAGTAGCCCCGGTCCGCGGAGTAGACGACCACCTCCTCCTCGTCCGGGGCGAGCGGGCCGAGCGGAGCGTTGCAGCGGGTCCACGCCGAATCCGCGGTCCGCGAGAGGGCCAACTCCACGGCGGCGGGTGGCGCGTCGAGGTGAGTCAGGCCCGCGAATCGCAACGAGCCCTTCTTCCTGTCCCACCGTGGTCCAGGAGCGCCGCGCTTGGCGGTCGTGACGAGAACCCCCGGCTTGGGCTTCAGCATCAGGGTGTACCGGGCGCCCCTCAGCCGTCCTGGGGGCCGGGCCGCTATGGACACCCTGCTGACGCGATGCCATGGGTAGTAGAAGTGCTGGTCCTTCTTGTAGCGGACCTCGATGCCGTCGGGTCCGATGACGAGGGTGTAACCGCTGGGGAAAACGCGGCCCAGCACGCCGAACACGAGGATGAACCCCGCGAGCACACCCATGCTGATCAGGCCCTGCGGAGCGAGCAGATCGGTCGACTCCCCCTCCTCGGGGCCGTACCGGACACCCGCCCACGCCAGACCCAGGACCGGCGGGACGGCGAGGGACCATTCCGTGACACGCCGGTGCCATACGTCAGGCCTCAGCCGGGTCACCGGCACGGGACCGGTGTCCTTCACCAACAGCGCCCGGTCGTCGACCCCCTTCGCCTGTCCAGCCGCCTGGTTCCGCACCAGCGCCAACGCCGCATGCCCGTCCGACCCCTGCTGCCGAGGCCGCGGCATGGAGCGTGCCTCCAGCGCGGCCGCCAGCGGCTCGAACAGTGCGCTCAGCGGCAGCAGTTCGGGGCCGCCTGGCACACCGTCCCGGAGCAGCTGGATGAGTTCCCCGGTGAAGGCGGTGTAGCGATCCTTGGGTGGCGCATACGACTTCAGATCCCCCGACGAGGACGTGAGGAGGTACGTCCCCCGGATGTCCAGCCGCGCCTGCGCCCCGTCCGCGTCGCCCATCATCGCGTCCAGGACCCACCCGCTCTGACAGCAGTCCAGGATGAGGATCTTGTTGCGGCAGGGCGCGGTCTCGAAGATCTCCCGGATCGCCTGGAACGGCACGGTCGTCCAGCGCAGGTCGTTCTGGTCGGCCCCGCTGAGCGCCAGGTGCAGCTCGCTGTAGTCGTGGTTCAGGATGCCGTGCCCGGAGAAGTACACGAGCAGCGTGTCCGGGGCGTCCGCCGCGGCCTCGCGGATCGTACGGCACACCCCGCGCGGGTCGGCCGAGTCCTGCACGACCGTGCACCGGCCCGGCAGGAACGCGCCCGTGTCCGCGGTGAGCAGTTCGGACAGCACCTCCAGGTTGTTGCGCACGGCCAGGAGGGGCTTGAGGTCGGGGGTGTCGTAGGTGGAGGTGCCGATCAGGACCGCCCGGGACCCCCGGGGGTCCGGCAGTCCCGGCGTCACGGCTGCGGTGGGTTCAGGTGGTCCCGGAAGGCCTCGGCCAGCAGCGTCCGCGCGTCCTCGGCGGAGTCCGCGGTGACCTTGGCGCTGCGGCCGTCGGCCAGGGTGATCTCCACGGAGGTGGGGGACCGCCGGGCCGAGAGCAGAGCGGGCAGCGTGGTGATGAGCGCGGTGACGGCACCTCCGCTCCCGAGTCCGATGAGCAGCAGCTCCACACCGCCGCCCATCTCGCCTTCCTCGGCCTCGGCCGGCACGACGTCCACATGTCCGCGCAGCTCGGGCCGGGCCGTCAACTGCTTGCGGAGGGCCACGAGTTCGGCTCCCGTGGCCCCCGCCCCGGTCTCGTCGATCAGCCGCAGCTTCACCTGCATCCCGTGTCGCCTCCCCCGTCGCGCTTGCGGGATCAAGTGTGCAGGAAGATCAGGCGAGTTGTCAGGGCCGCAGCGCCGCAACGCCGTAACGGCCCAGGGTGAGCCGGTCGGTGACCGTCTCGCCGGTGAGCAGGTCGTGGTGGGTGCCGGGGACGCCGACGGTCACCGGCTCGCGGCCGTGGTTGAGCACGAACAGCACCTCGGCCCGGCGTACGGCCTCGACCTGATCCGGCAGACCGGCGAGTACCGGCCGGACTCCGGCACCGTCGGCGATCCGGGTCAGAAGCGCGCGCAAGGCACCAGGCTCCGGGAGCGTGGCGACGTACCAGGCCCGGCCCTTGCGCAGGACCGCGGGCAGTCCGTCGAGCTCGCCGCCCTGGTACGGCACGGTCTCGGCGGCGGTGCCGTCGCCCTCCAGTTCCTCGGACCACAGGGAGCCCGTGAAGCCCTCACAGACCACGGTCTCCCCCGCGTCCAGCGGCCACCACTCGTGCAGCGTGCGGATGCCGAACAGCTCCCGCAGCCGGACGTCCATGCCGCCGGGGCGCACCCGGTCGTCCTCGTCGGCGACGCCGGTCTGGAAGCCGCAGACGAGGGTGCCGCCCTGGCGGACGTAGGCGAGGAGGTTCTCGACCGCCGCGTCCGTGAGCGCGTACAGCTGCGGCACGACGACCATCGCGTACGGCGTCAGGTCGTGCTCGGGGTGGGCGAAGTCGGTGGTGAGGTGGGCCTGCCACAGCGCGCGGTGCCAGGCCCTCAGGACGTCCGTGTAGTCGAACTGGGTGGACAGGCGGCCGTCGTGGGCGCCGGCCCACCAGGAGTGCCAGTCGTGCAGGACGGCCACCTGGGCGGAGCCGTGGCTGCCCGACACCTCCGGGGCGATCCGAGCGAGGTCGGCGCCGAGCCGCTTGACCTCCTGGTACGTACGGCCCTCCGCCCCCGCGTGGCTGACCATCCCGGAGTGGAACTTCTCCGCGCCCTGCCGGGACTGCCGCCACTGAAAGTAGCAGACGGCGTCGGCGCCCCGGGCGACGGCCTGGAGGGACCACAGCCGGTTGAGGCCGCGGGGCTTGGGGTGGTTCACGCCCCGCCAGTTGACCGGCCCGGCCGCCTGCTCCATGAGCAGCCACGGGCCGCCCGCCTGGGAGCGGGTCATGTCCTGGACCAGGGCGCCTTCCTGGGCGCCGAGCGGATCACTCGGGTCGGGGTAGATGTCGACGGAGACGACGTCCTCCTCCTCGGCCCAGCGCCACGCGTCCACGCCGTTGAACAGCGGCATGAAGTTGGTGGTGACCGGCAGGTGCGGGGAGTGGCGGCGGACGATGTCCCGCTCGGCGCGGAAGCACTCCAGGAGCGCGTCGGAGGTGAAGCGCCTGAAGTCCAGCATGTGCGTGGGGTTGCGCAGGTAGTGCGGCAGGCGGGGTGGGAGGATGCCGTCCCAGGTGTCGTAGCCCTGGCTCCAGAAGGCGGTGCCCCAGGCGGAGTTGAGGGCGTCGAGGGTGCCGTATCGCTCGCGCAGCCAGTGGCGGAAGGCGGCCGCGGCTTCGTCGCCGTAGTCGAAGGTGCAGTACTCGTTGTTGATGTGCCACATCGTCAGGGCCGGGTGCCCGCCGTAACGGGCGGCCAGGTCCTCGGTGATGGCGGCGGCACAGCGCCGGTAGGTGTCGCTGGAGTGCGAGAAGTGCTGCCGGCCGCCCCACCACTCGGTGCGGCCGTCCTCGGTGACGGGCAAGGTGTCGGGGTGCAGTCGGCCCATCCAGGGCGGGGGTGAGGCGGTCGGGGTGGCGAGGACGACACCGATGCCGCCCTCGTGCATCAGGTCCATGAGCCGGTCCAGCCAGCCGAACTCCCGTGCGCCCGGCGCCGGTTCGAGTCTCGCCCAGGAGAAGACGCCGAGGGTGACCGAGTTGACCCCGGCCTCCTTCATCAGCCGGACGTCCTCGTGCCAGACCTCCTCAGGCCACTGTTCGGGGTTGTAGTCGCCGCCGAACAGCAGACGGCCCCGGGTGGCGTCGCTCAGGCCGGGCATCAGGCGGGCTGCCCGTACTGCACACCGCGGCCGTTGGTGGCGACGTAGACCCGCCCGTACACGCGCGGGTCACCGGCTATGGCCGCCCCGGTCCAACCCCACTGGTGCCGGTCGTCGTTGATCCGCACCCAGGTTCTCGCCTCGTCGTCCGAGCGGTAGACGGCGGTGATCGCCTCCGTGGAGCCGACCTGGTAGATCGCCGGGTAGTCGGCGCCCTTTGCGGCCTTGCCGAAGCCGAGGGTGTACGAGGCCCAGCAGCTGGCGACCTTGTCGAAGGTCCGGCCGCCGTCGGTGGAGCGGTAGAGCCCGTTCCACTTGGCGGAGAGCCACAGGTCACCGCTTCGCCCGGGCGCCGCGGCCATCTTGAACTCGCTGTCCCCGGAGGGCAGTCCGGTCGCGCGCGTGGTGAAGGTGCGGCCGCTGTCGGTGCTGGCGAGGACCGTGCCCGTAGTGGTGTCGTACGCGTAGAAGACCGTCGGGTCGGCCGGGTCGGCGACCGGCGTGGCGCCCTTCGGGAAGGAGGGGACCTCGGTCCAGGTGGAGCCGTTGTCGGCAGAGCGGTGGGCGGGGTGCTTCGTGCCGTCCCAGTGCACGAAGACCCACAGCAGCACGCCGCCGTCGGCGTTGACGGCGATCGGCCCCGGCGCGTCCTTGGCGAGGGCGGGCTGCGTCCCGAACGGCGCCCAGGTCCTGCCACCGTCGTCGGAGAAGGCGCCGTTGCCGTGATCACCCCAGCCGGCCCGCACGACGTACGACGGCTTGGCCGCGGCCATGGCGAGGCCGGTCGACGTACCCGTCACCGGGTTGGACGCCATGCCGCGTGACGGGGACGCCGTGAGCCGCTCGTGGTACATCACCCCGATGTCCCCGTTGCCACTGATCAGATGGGCCTCACCGACGGGAGGCGAGAGCAGCTGCCGTACGGACGTCTCCTCCAGGCCGCGGATCCGCGGGGCCCAGTTCCTGAGGTCGCGGGTGCCGTAGACGGTCGCGCCGGTGCCGTAGAGGAGGTGCTGGGAGTCGTACGGGTCGAGCGCGAGGGCCTGGATCCACCAGCCGAACTTCGGCTGGTCGCCACCCCACTTGAGGTAGGGCGTCTCGGAGACGTCGAAGACCGCCGTGTCCTTCAGGGAGGTCCAGGAGCGGCCACCGTCGGTGGAGCGGAAGACGGTGTCGACCGCGGCCCAGCGGTTGTTGGTCGAGACGACGAGCGTGCCGGGGCGGCGGGCGTCGACCGCGACACCGCCGTAGGCGAAGGTGTCGGCGGATCCGTCGGCCGTGGTGCCGCCGGGCTTCACCGGCGTGACCTCGGTCCACTTCCCGTCGCTGGTGCGCAGCTTGTGCACGCTGCCGTTGGACTGGCCGTTGGGGCCGGGGGCGTCGCCGTACGTCACGTACAGCTCGCGGGTGTGCCGGTCGTAGGCGGCGCGGATCGGCACCCTGGCCGCGGCGCCGGTGGGCCGGCCGGGGACGGGTTCCCAGCTCGTGCCGCCGGAGGTGCGGTACAGGTTCGGCTGGTCGGCGGTGCCGTCGGAGTCGCCCCAGCCGGCGTAGACGGTACGGCCGGCGGCGACGAGGCATGTGATGCCCTGGCCGGTGGCGCTAGGGGTGGCCGGGAAGCTGGCGGACGCCCAACTCTCGCCCCTGTCCGTCGACTTGAGCAGACCGTCATGCCGGGTGCCGAGCCACAGGGTGTCGCTGTCGCGCGGATCGACCAGCAGCCGCTCCCCCGCACCCCGCCCGTCCTCGTTGGCGCCGAGCCGCACGGTGAGGTCGGTGCGCTGCCAGGTGGCCCCGCGGTCCTCGGAGCGCAGCACGGCGCCGTTGCCGGCCCAGGACTGCGTGTACGCGCCGAGGGCGAGGTACAGCCGGTCCGGATGCGCCGGGTCAATGGCCATGGCCTCGACACCGAGGAGGTTCCAGTCGTCCCAGCCGAGGTGGTCGGTCAGCGGTGTCCACCGGCCGGTCCGGTCGTCCCAGCGGTAGGCGCCGCCGATGTCGGTACGGGCGTAGGCGAGCCCGGGAACGCGAGGGTGGAACAGGATGCCGGTGACGAATCCGGTGCCTCCCATGACGGCGGTCCGCCACCGGTAGCCGCTTTGCGCGGCGGCCTGCGCACCCCCCTGAGCCAAGGGCAGGGAGGCAGCCGCGGCGACGGCTGCGGTCCCGGCGATCACGGAGCGTCTGCTGAGGTGAAACGTGGTCATGGCATACCCCGCTCTGGGCCGACTCGTCGAAGCGCTTCAACTGCACGAGGCAAAGTAGTGAGCTGACTCCTACGAGACAAGGGGCTGGCTGTCGAAGCGCTTCACTGTCGACCGGGAAGCTGCTCCTTATTGCCTACACGACCGTGACGCGCATGGAACAGGCCAAGGTCGCGCCAGCGAGACACATCCGCGGCTAGGAACTGCATGTCGTTCCGGTGGTCAAGGGTCTCGAAGAATGCGAGCCCGGCGTGACAGTGGCGAGCTTGAAGTGTGCCGAAGTGAACGGCCATATCTGCACTCACGAATGGCCCTCATGTCAGACCTCGTTGGTCTTCCGAGCGTCTGGCCGGCTGTCAGCAGTTGTGGTCGCTGGGCGGCTCCCCGACGACCCACCATTCGTCGGTTTCGGATGCGTAGATTTCCTGGATGAGGTGGTCCATAATGCCGGCCACTTCTCTCTCAGGGCTGTCCTGAGCAAGCCCGACCCGCTCACCCCGGGTGGCTTCCCAGGACTCCCGCACAACGGGAGAGCGCAGGAAGGCCCGCGCGTGGGCGGTCAAGTCCTCCCACACCACCGCGCCGGTGGTCCACGCGTGAACCAAGCTTGCGTACGTCGCCCTCACGTAGAGGAACTGACGCCTCTTGTGAGGCGGCACGTCAACGTCGCCGACGAACACTGTCTCCGCGAGGAGCGGGTCATCCATGGCCTGGTTCAGCAGCTCCTGGGGAGGCCAGGATGCCGGCGGCTGCGGCGAGGCGTAGTAGGTGTTGTGCTGAACTCCCTCGCCCAGTACCGGACCGTGAAAGGTGCCGTTACGGAAATCGACCACGTCAGCGCGATCCGGCCCCTCGCTCCCGCCGTCCTCAAAAGGCTCCATGCTCGTGTCTCCCATCTCCACGCCCGGTCGGCCCGGCACCTGGACCGCATCCGCCCAGCGTGGCCTGACCTCTCGAAGGACAAGCCGATATCCAACCCCTCGTCACAGTATGCGAGCGCCGGAAGCCGCGCAGGCCCGCTCAGCGGCCCCGAACACAGCCAGCCGTCCACTGCGTCGTTCGGACGCGTGCTCGACCGGACAGCTCCCTGCGATTTCCCGCCACGAGCTGGCCCGGGACCGGTCAAGCCTTGATTGGACCGCTCTGGTCGGCCGGGCCCGAGCCCGGCTGCCGTTGGCGCTGGACGCCCCGGCCAGTACGAACCACCTCGCCCGAAGCCTCGCCATGGCACCCTGCGCGGTCGGAGACGACCTCGCCATCCTGCGAGGCGCGGGGCTTCTCGTCCACGCCCGGTCCGGACGCGCGGTGCTCTACCGGCGCACCCCGCTCGGCGAGGCGCTGGTGGCCGGCTCGGGCTGAGGGCTCAGATCAGCACTGCTTCTTGAGGCTCCGTGCCGAAAACGGGAGCCCGGGGCGCTCGCGGGGCGGATTCAGAGCAAGCTTCACTTGAGTGCGCCATCAGGGGCGGCCGGTGAGGAAGAACGCTGCCCAGTCCACCGGCGACGTGAAGGGACGATGGTCTTCACGAGCGTTCAGGAACGGGGCGAGAACGCGCTGGCGTCGGCTGTCGGCGACTTCGTCATGGGCGTCGAGAAGCCCGACGAGGCGGGCATGTGCCTCCTGTTCGGACATGGTGCGCAAGGTCCGAGCAGCCGTGGCCAGACAGCGCGCGAGGGAAGCGCCCTGGCGTCGCCGGGCGGTGTAGAACAGATCGCTGAACAGGAGCGCGGATGCATCGCGCACTCGCCAATATGTACTGATGACGGAACTCGCGCCGGCGAAAAGAAAGCCGCTGGCAAGACTGCCCAGTTCGTCAGCAAGATTGGGCGTCATGGCACCTGTCTCACACGCCGACAGGAAGACGGTCGCGCCCGGAGTCATGACGACGTCGCGCTGAATGTCGGCCAGCGAGACACACCCGTCGTCGAGCGGGCCTGGGGACATGCGCAGGTGGCTCCCGGCGTCGTCCCCGAACGTCTGCGCGCCGTGACACGCGAGATGGATCCAGTCGGCGGACCGGAGAGACTCGAACAGACGCCGCCTCGAAGCCTGCGCACCCTCGAAAACACGGCCGCCCCCGAAACCGTCCCGTGCGACAGCCACCTCGACGCGACCGCAAGGCAAGTCGTCGCCCGGATCGGCGAAGCCGACAAAGCCGCCGCCTCCAGCCCCGCTCAGATGGGCCAGATTATGCGCAAGCAAGGTGCCGCTCGGCGCGTAAGACACCGTGTAAGCATCAGCCCACACGCCCCCGTCCGGCAGCGGACAGGCGTGGAGGGGCAGGCAGTGCAGTCCGGAATGCGGCACGAACACAACTGCCTCAGGAACAAGATGGCGCAGCCGCTCGTGGACCGGCCCCAGCAATTCGCGGCCCAGTCGGGCGCAAGCCTCGTCGACCGCCTCGCGCCACTGCACCAGGGGGGTGTCGTCAAACGCCGCCAATGGACTCTTCATGCGTGCGTAGGCCGTGCCGACGCGGACGAAGAGGGAGAAGATCTGAGGCAGCCCGAAGCCTTCGACCTCGAAGGTCGACGCGCTCTCCTCGAGACCGGATGCCATCACGAACACGCGGGTACTGCTGCCTCCGGGCACGAACTCCACGACTGCGCCGTTGGCCAGTTCACCGGCCACATCCCTCATGGCTGCCAGGGTGGGCACCGCGAGTTCGGCACCGTGACGGAAGCGAAGCGATCGGCGCCCCTCGGCGTTCTTGCCTCGCTCGACGTAGCCGTAGGCGCCGTCAAGGTCACCAGAGCGGAGAGCACACTCCATACCCCGCAGGTAGAGGCCATGCTCGCGAAGGGCCGTACGGGTCAGTGGCAGGCGGAACTCGTCCAGGAACCGCTCCCGGGCTGCGATGGCCACGTCCAAGTGCCGGCGCGCAGTCGAGAAATCCTCTAGGTCGTACATGTGAATCTCCGCCAGCAGTTGGCTTACGGACGGATTGTCGCCTCCCAGGGAGGCGAGCTTCACCAGGGCAGCCGAGGGATTGCCCAGGAGTTGGAGAATGCGCGCACGCAAGAGGACGAACTCGCTGTGGACGGGCGTCTGGTCACCTGCGTCCCGCAGCAGCGACTCTGCTGTATCGAGCCAGCTCTCGGCCTCCTCGAGAGCCGTCCGGTTGGTCGCTTCGAGCCTGCGCGGTAGCGGCTCCTCTGCCCGAAGGATCGCCTCAACCAAGTGACGACTGTCAACCGCCAGGCGCACATGCGCCTCAGCAAGCCCGACCGCCACTTGTGCCGCAAACGACCGCTCAGGCCCCTGGCCATAACTGTCCCAGACAGAGCGGAGCGCAGCGATCGACTTCTCTGGATGCTGGACGGCCTCGGCGCGAGCCAGGCCCTGTTGACAGACGGCCTCGGCACGTACGTCCCCAAATCCCCGGGCGTAGTCAAGGGCGTGTTCGAAGACTCGCTTCGCCTCGACGGTCAGACCGAGGCGCAGAAGCAGTTGTCCGAGATCACGGCACCAGTTGCCAGCATTCCAAAGGTCGCCTCTCTGCTGGGCAAGTTCCAGGGCGCGCTCGTAGTACTCCATCGCCTCCGCGTAGCGCTGTTGCCACTCACGCAGTTGTCCGAGCGTCCCTAGTACCGGCCCCTCGCGGCCCGGTCCGCCAAAGCGCCGTGCCATCTCCAGAGCACGGCCGAGATGGTCGTCGGCCGCGTCGATGTCACCGAGCTGAAGTAATTCGCCTCCGTAGTTGAGCAGGCAAACGCTCAGCGCGGCACCGGTGTCCGGCAGTCCTGCCCTCAGGATCGGCAGCGCTTCCTCGTTGAACACCCTGGCCTCGTCGTACCGGCCTTGGTCGTCGAAGGCGGTGGCAGCGTTGACCAGGACAACGGCGCGTGCGACCGGAGAATCCTGGCGGCGAGCATGGGCAAGAGCCTCCTCGTAGTGCTCGATCGCCTCGGCCGTACGACCCTGCTGCCGCAGGTCCGTGGCCAGATTGGTCAGGGTGCTGATCAACGTGCTGCCCAAAGTCCCTGGGTGAGCGCGGGCGATGCGCAGCGCGCGGGAGTGAGCCGCGACGGCGTCGTCGACCGCACCCGCCAAGCGACAGTAGCCACCCCAGAGCGTGAGGAGGTGAACAGCCACCGCCGGTTCAATGTCGTCCGGTACGTACCGTGCCGCAAGGGACAGGAGGGCATATGCCTGGCGCCCGCCAATGCTCGAGTCCTCCGCGCGGTCGACAACCCGACGGGCTATCTGAGTCATCACAGACAGGTCCGCGAAGCGCGAAGGCATTCGCGATGATGCGGACTCCAGAGGCGTCGCCCCGGCAACAACCTCGGCGGCCAGTCTCTCCAGTTCCTCGGCGGCTACAACGGCCTGGTTCACCACCTCGTTCTCAGGACTGCCGGCGTCTGCGGAGGCCTGCACGGCAGTACGCCGTAGATGTGGTCGGATCTGTTCAAGGTTGGCGTCCGCGATGCGGATTCCCTCGCTGTCTCCCATCGCCCCGGCGATACGACGGGCCTCCAAAAGCTTCTGCTCCGCCCCGTGGTACTCACCCTGCTGGGCCAGGTATGCCCCCGAGTTGCCCAGGTAGTGACCTTCGGTGGCCTCGTCGCCTCGCTCCTGTGCCAGCGCCAGGCCGAGCTCCAGCAGTTCGCCCAGATGCTCGTCCACGCCCAGCTCGAATTGCATGTTCACCGTGCGCCGCACCGCATCCGCCAGTTCGCGTGTCCGGCTGCGCGCGGCCAGGGCGGCCGAAGAGGCCTGGCCGAGGTATTGCACACGGATTTCGCGGTTCACCGGATCGGCGACCTGAGCCAGGACGGCGAGAGCAAGAGCCTCGCAGTCGTGCAACCCGGCGATGCGCGCCCGCTCCAGACCCCGCGAGAGATGCTCGGCGGCCCTCCGAGGATCGGTGTCGCCCAGCAGACTTCCGGCACACACCTCCTCGAGAGCTTCCATCCGCACATCGCCGATCTCACGCGCCATAGCGGCGCAGCGAAGGCGCAGGACGAGTTGTTCGTCGTCGTTGCCGGCGAACGCATGGACAGTGGCTTTGAAACTCAACCCAACGGCCAGCGCCCGCATGTCCGCCAACTCTTCGCACCACGCCACGGCACATTCGCTGACATCAAGCGCCTCTTGCATCATTGACTGAGACAGCAGGCTCTTGGCGAAGTTCAGTGCAATGCCGATCTTGAGCTTCAGGCCGTCGACGTGCTCGACAAGCAGCCAGGCGAAGAACGCTGCGAGCGACTCTCCGGGGGTGAGGTCGATCGTGGACAGGTCGATTCTTTCGGTGATCTCCTGCAGCTCGGAACTGTCGAAGGAGCCGTTAACGCCCATCTGCATGACCAGTGCGCCCGCCGACTCCACGTCCGTCTCACCGCGGAGGCACGCAAGGACGAGGTCAATGAGCGTCGGCATCGTCGGACTCGACGGAGGCGACGTCACGGAGTCGAGCGAAGAGTGCGTCAAGCTCCGCGAGGTCTGTATCACCGGCGATCTGGACGGACACCTCCCCGATCCTGATCGACACGGCCTGATCCGGCGCCGTACGCCGTGGCGAGAGCCGTTTCCTGATGTAGTCCCTCAGCGTGTCGAGGGCGATCCCGGCCACACCCGCCGCCAAGGAGCTGAGAGCGATCTCAAGAATGGCGAAGTCACGGTAGTCGCTGCGGTATCGCAGTTCCGCCTGCCTGTCAGGGAGGACGGCCCGCATTTCCTTTTCCAACTCTGCGTGATTGGTCAGCGCGACCTCGATCACAAGTCCGCCTTTGGCACGCATGCGCCACCCCCGCTACGCCGGCGATCAATGTGCCCGAATTGTACTCCGCGAAGAGTGCCGCGTACTGGGCGATCCGCCAAGTGCCGTACGCATGGTACGAGTTGAAGCCGCTACCTTGGCAGGGACAAGACACGTAGGCTCACTGGGTGCCCGTCGGCGTGCCGATCCGAAGCCGGTTGCCGTCGGGGTCGCGCAGCTCAATCTCACGCGCCCACGGAGCGTCCTTCGCCTGCACACCGAACTCAGAGGCGATGGCCTCGACATCACGAACGCGGAGGTAGACCAACGTGTCGGGACGGGCATCGCCTGTGTGCTCCGACAAGAACAACCGCACCCCGCCCCGAGCGACCTCGACGAATGCGGGAAGTCCGGGTTCGAAGTGGTGTTCCCACTGCTTGGCGAAACCCAGTCGCTCGTACCACGCGACCGCCGCTGCGGCGTCCTCGACGCGAAGAATGGGAATGACTTCCTCGTCCATGGCGCCATCGTCGCAGACCGCCCGGGACGAACGTCGCCTGTTGCGGCACTAGATCCAGTTCGCCCACGACGCCAGGTCGCCCGCTCAGCACACTCCTCACTCCTCTCCCACAGACGAGCACCAGCTCTGACCAGGCAGTTTCCCCTTCCTCTTCCGTCAGACGGAAGAGGTATTGCGGCCCCGTGACCCCCGTCCCGACGATGTCGCCACGACCCAGAGACGGGAGCCAGCCGCCATGCCCCACATGACCGCCTTCGCCAGGAACCAGTGGTACGTCGCCGCCTACACCCAGGAAGTCGGGCGGGAGTTGCTCGGCCGGACGGTTCTCGGGGAGCCGCTCGTCCTCTACCGGACCGAGGAGGACGGCACGGCCGTCGCGCTGCACGACCGGTGTGTGCACCGCCGGTACCCCCTGTCCGAGGCGCCGACGCGGCTCGACGGGGACCGGATCGTGTGCGGGTACCACGGGTTCACGTACGACACGACCGGGACGTGTGTGTACGTGCCGGGGCAGAAACGCGTACCCCGGACCGCGCGCGTCGCCTCCTACCCCGTCGTCGAGCGGGACTCGCTGGTGTGGGTGTGGATCGGGGATCCCGCCCTCGCCGACCCGCAGAGCGTTCCGCGAGCCCGGCACCTCGACGCCCCGGGCTGGACCACCGTCCGCGGCATGGAGCCCATCGACTGCGACTACGGCCTCCTCGTCGACAACCTCCTCGACCTCTCCCACGAGACCTACCTGCACGGCGGCTACATCGGCACCCCCGAGGTCGCCGAGACGCCGATCACCACGGAGGTCGACGAGGGCGCCGGGATCGTGCGGGTGAGCCGGCACATGGACGACGCCGAATGCCCGCCGTTCTACGCGAAGTCGACCGGCATCGAGGGCCGGATCATGCGCTGGCAGGACATCGAGTACCACGCGCCCTGTCTGTACCTGCTGCACAGCAGGGTCGCGCCGGTCGGAGTGCTTCCGGAGGCGGACGGCAGCGATCCGGGCGGGTTCCACACCGAGATCACCTACGCCATCACCCCCTCCGGCGACGGCAAGGTGTACGACTTCTGGGCCGTGTCCCGGGACTGGGCGACCGAGGACGCCGAGGTCACCGAGTTCCTGCGGAGCAACAACCACACCGTCGTCATGCAGGACGTCACCGCGCTCAACCTCCTCCAGCGCACCCTCGGCACCGAACGGCACGGCTACCAGGAGCTGAGCATCAACATCGACACCGGTGGTCTGGCCGCGCGCCGCATCCTCGCCCGGCTGGTCGAGGAGGGCGACAAGCCCGGGGAGAAGGCACTGTGACGGCGCCGACCGGCGAGATCTACCGCATCGACTGGGTCCCGGGCACCGACGTCCTGCACGGCACCTGCCACTGCGGCACCGAGCACACCGCCGAGGACCCGGTCGAGATGTGGGAGTGGATGCTCGCCCACCCCGAGGGGCACGGGTCATGAACGAACTCGTGGTCGAGGAGCAGGAGTTCGCCGCTGATGGGGTCGTCGCCATCACCCTGCGGCACCCCCTCGGCGAACCGCTGCCCGCCTGGACTCCCGGCGCCCACATCGACCTCCTCCTCGCGCCCGGCCTGGAGCGCCAGTACTCCCTGTGCGGCGACCCCGCCGACCGCTCCGCCTGGCGGATCGCGGTGCTGCGGGAACCGGACGGGCGGGGTGGATCCGCTTTCGTGCACGAGCAGTTGGAGACGGGGGGCAAGATCGAGGTGCGCGGTCCGCGCAATCACTTCGCACTCCTCCCCGCACCCCGCTACCTCTTCGTCGCCGGCGGCATCGGCATCACCCCGATCCTGCCCATGCTCGCGGCGGCCGAGGCGGCGGGCGCCGAGTGGACGCTGTTGTACGGCGGTCGCAGCCGCGCCTCCATGGCGTTCACGGACGAACTCCGCCGCCACGGCGACCGGGTGACGCTCGCGCCGCAGGACGAGACCGGGCTGCTGGACCTGTCCGACCTGGACGACCTGCGGGACGGCACCCTCGTCTACTGCTGCGGTCCAGGGCCGCTCCTTGACGCCGTGGAAGAGCGCTGCCCGGCCGACATCCTGCACGTCGAGCGGTTCCAGCCGAAGCAGCAACAGGCCCAAGGAGAAGTCGAGTTCGAGGTCGTCCTCAACCGCAGCGGCCGTACCCTCACCGTCCCGCCCGGGGTCTCCGTGCTCGACACCGTGCGCGCCGCCGGTGTCGAGGTGCTCTACTCCTGCACCGAGGGCACCTGCGGCACCTGTGAGACCGACGTCCTCGAAGGCACCCCGGACCACCGGGACTCGGTACTGACCGAGGCCGAGCGGGCGGCCGGGGAGACCATGCTCATCTGTGTGTCCCGGTGCCGGGGGAAGAGGCTCGTGCTGGATCTGTGACCCTGAGGTCGGCCTCGATCCGGGCGACCGTGTCCAGCAGCGGCGGCAGCAGGTCACGGCGTACGGACTCCAGGGAGTTGCGGCCCGCGTGCACCGCGATGTTCACCGCCGCCGCCACCTCGCCGCCTCGGTCCCGGACCGGGGCGGCGATCGAGCGCAGCCCCAACTCCAGTTCCTGGTCGACGATCGCGTAGCCCTGGCGACGCACCCTTCGCAGCTCCGCGCGCAAGGCGTCCGGCTCGCACAGGGTGCGCGGGGTCAGCGGACTCAAGTCGGCCCGGGCCAGACGAGTGTCGATCTCCTGCTCCGTGAGATTCGCCAGGATCACCCGGCCCACCGAGGTGACATGGGCCGGGAAGCGGGTACCGACCGTGATGGCCGCGGTCATGATGCGGGTGGTGGGCACACGGGCGACATAGACGATGTCATCGCCGTCCAGCACGCAGAGTGAGGACGACTCCCTTACCAGGCCCACCAGTTGTTCCAGGTGGGGCTCCGCCAGCTCGGGCAGGGTGAAGCTGGAGAGGTAGGAGTAGCCGAGCTCCAGCACCCGCGGGGTGAGCCTGAACTGGCGTCCGTCCTGGTGGACATAGCCGAGGTCGGCCAGGGTCAGCAGCAGCCGGCGGGCCGCCGCGCGGGTCAGTCCGCAGTCGCGGGCGACCTCACTGAGCGTGCGCGTGGGGTGCTCGGCGTCGAAGGACCGGACGACGGCCAGGCCGTGCGCGAAGGAGTTCACGAAGTGGCGTGCGCGGTCCGGCTCGGGCATAGTCGCCTCCTGATGTGTCAACAATTTTGTCAGCGAAACTGGTTGACCTGATCGGTACCGGGCTCTACCTTCCCGCTGTGCGCAGTTGAGCACTACTGTGCGGTCAACGCACAGCCTGTCGGAACACCGTTGTCTGCACAGGAGGAGTCATGCGTCGTCTGCTCGCCGGTCTCACGGCCGGCACGTTCCTGTTCGCCCTGACGGCCTGCGGCTCGTCCGACGACGGTGGTTCGTCGGACGGGGCGGGTTCCTCGGGCGGCGTCACCACGGTCACGGTGGGGCTCATCCCCATCGTCGACGTCGCGCCCGTCTACCTCGGGCAGGACAAGGGCTTCTACGAAAAGCACGGCCTGAAACTGAAGTTGACGACCGCTCAGGGCGGCGCGGCGATCGTGCCCGCCGTCGTCAGCGGGCAGTACCAGTTCGGGTTCAGCAACATGACCTCGCTGATGATCGCCCAGTCGAACAGCGTTCCCGTGAAGGCCATCGCGAACGGGATCGCCTCGACCGGCGAGGACGGCAAGGACTTCGGCGCGCTCACCGTGAAGAAGGACAGCGCGATCAAGTCACCGAAGGAGCTCGAGGGCAAGAAGGTCGCCGTCAACACGCTGAAGAACATCAACGAGACCGCCGTACGCGAGTCCGTGCGCAAGGCCGGCGGCGACCCCGACAAGGTGCAGTTCGTCGAGCTGGCCTTCGACCAGATGCCCGCCGCACTCGACGCCGGCCAGATCGACGCGGCGATGGTCGTCGAGCCCGCGCTCGCCACGGTCAAGAGCCAGGGCGGCACCGAGATCGCCTCGTCCCTCGTCGACGTGGCCCCGAACCTCACGGTGGCCATGTACTTCACCTCCACCCAGTACGCGCAGGAGAACCCGGAGGTGGTGAAGAAGTTCCAGGACGCCACCGCCGAGTCCCTCGCCTACGCCGACGCCCACCCCGACGAGGTCCGGCAGATCGTCACCACGTACACCAAGATCCCGGCCGCGGTGCTGGAGCAGGTCACCCTGCCGAAGTGGCCGGCCGACCCGAACCGCGCCGCCATCGAGAAGCTCATGCAACTGGGCGAGCAGGACGGGCTGTTCAAGACCACTCCGGACCTGGACAAGCTGCTCTCGTGAAGGGTCTGAACGTCGTACTCGGTGCGGCCGGGCTCGCGGTCTTCCTCGCCCTGGGCGAGGTCGTGCCGCGGCTCGGCCTGGTCAAGGAGGCGTACTTCCCGCCGACGAGCGAGATCGCCGACGCCTTCGCCACCGAACTCGCCGACTCCGCCTTCTGGTCGGCGCTCGGCGACACCCTCGCCGGCTGGGCGCTGGGCCTCGCGATCGCCTCCTGCGCGGGAATCACGGCGGGTATGGTGATCTCGGTGGTGCCGTACCTCCGCGAGGCCACCGCCTCCACGATCGAGTTCCTGCGCCCGATCCCCTCGGTCGCCCTGATCCCGCTCGCGGTCCTCCTGTACGGCACCGAACTGCGCTCGGTCCTCCTGCTGGTCGTCTACGCCTCGTTCTGGCAGGTACTGATCCAGGTGCTCTACGGCGTCCAGGACGTCGACCCGGTCGCCGACGAGACGGCACGGTCGTACGGTCTCGGCACCTGGGCGCGGATCCGGCATGTGCTGTGGCCGACCGCGCTGCCGTACGTCATGACCGGGGTCCGGCTGGCGGCGGCGGTCGCGCTGATCCTCGCCATCACCGCCGAACTCGTCATCGGGGCACCGGGGTTGGGTGCACGCATCGCGATCGCGCAGAACTCGCAGGCGGTACCGGAGATGTACGCGCTGATCGTGGTCACCGGGCTGCTGGGGCTGCTGATCAACGTGGGCGCGCGAACGGTGGAACGGCGTGCACTGGCCTGGCATCAGTCGGTGCGCGGGGAGGTGGCGGTGTGAGACTGTTCCTGCTGCGTCTCGCCTTCGTGTTCGCCCTGCCGGCGGTGCTGGTCACGGTCTGGTGGGTGGCCTCCGACGACAGCACGGACGTGTACTGGCCGCCCCTGCGGACGATCCTGGAGACCTTCCCGGACGTCTGGACCGGCGACCGGCTCAAGGACGACGTACTGCCCAGCCTGCTGCGGCTGACCGGGGGTTACGTCCTCGCCGCCGTGGTGGGCGTGGGGCTCGGCACGGTGATCGGCTCCTACCGGCGGGTGCGGGCGGTGTGCGAGCCGGTCCTGGAGTTCCTGCGGGCGGTCCCGCCGCCGGTACTGGTGCCGGTCATCATGCTGTTCGCGGGCATCGGCGACACCATGAAGGTGACGGTGATCGCGAGCGGCTGCGTCTGGCCGGTCCTGCTCAACACCGTCGAGGGCGTACGGGCGGTGGACCCGGTGATGACCGAGACGGCACGGTCGTACGGCATCAAGGGCCCGGCCCGGTTGCGGAATCTGGTGCTGCCCTCGGCGAGCCCGCAGATCTTCGCGGGGCTGCGCCAGGCACTGTCCATCGGGATCATCCTGATGGTCATCAGCGAGATGTTCGCCGCCAGCAACGGCCTCGGCTTCACCATCGTGCAGTTCCAGCGTAGCTTCGCCATCCCCGACATGTGGACCGGCATCCTGGTCCTCGGGCTGCTCGGCTTCCTGCTCTCCGTCGTGTTCCAACTCGTCGAACGGCGGGTCCTCGGCTGGTACCACGGCCTGCGCGCCTCCACCCGGCGGTCCCCGTGAGCCTCCTGAAAGGGCAACCCATGCTCGACGTCCGCGGCCTGCGGAAGGTGTACGAGGGATCAGGGCGGCGCGTGGAGGCGGTGCGCGATTTGACCTTCACCGTCGACGCGGGCGAACTCGTCTGTCTCGTCGGCCCGTCGGGCTGCGGCAAGACCACCCTGCTGAAGTGCATGGGCGGTCTGCTGGCGCCGACGGGCGGCGAGGTGCTGCTGGAGGGACGCAAGGTGACCGGGCCGCCGCCCGGCATGGCGTTCGTGTTCCAGGAGTACGGCCGCAGCCTGTTTCCCTGGATGCGGGTCGGACAGAACGTCGAACTTCCCCTGAAGCAAAAGGACTTGGACAAGGCCCGGCGCCGGGAGCTGGTGCGGGACGCGCTGGAGTCGGTGGGTCTCGCGGACGCCGAGGGAGCGTATCCCTGGCAGCTGTCCGGCGGCATGCAACAGCGGGTCGCCATCGCCCGGGCGCTGGCCTACGAGCCGCGGGTGCTGCTGATGGACGAGCCGTTCGCCGCGGTCGACGCGCAGACCCGCGCCGATCTGGAGGACCTGGTCCGGCGGCTCTGGCGGGAGCGGGGCATCACGATCCTGTTCGTCACCCACGACATCGACGAGGCCGTCTACCTCGGCGAGCGGGTGGTCGTGCTGTCCGCCTCCCCCACGGTCGTCCAGGAGCAGCTGAAGGTCGATCTGCCCGACGAGCGGGACCAGTTGCACACCCGGGTGGCGCCGCGCTTCGCCGAGCTGAGGACCCATGTGTACGAGCAGATCCAGGCGGCGAAGCGTGGGACACAGGTCACGAAGGCGGATGCGCCGCCGCCTCACTGAACCCTGCCAGGCGGCCCATCTCGCCCTATTTCGCCGCCCACAGGCCCCGGACGTGCCCGAGGTGCCGGGTCATGACCTCGTGCACCGCGTGCTCGTCGCGGGCCAGCAGCGCGTCGAGGAGTTCCAGGTGCTCCTCCGCGGAGGCGAGCAGCCGGCCCGCCTGCACCAGGGCGGTGAGCCCGTAGAGGCGGGAACGGCTGCGGAGGTCGCCGACGACCTCGACGAGATGGGCGTTCCCGGCGAGGGCGAGCAGACCGAGGTGGAAGCGGGTGTCGGCCTCGACGTACGCGATGAGGTCACCGGCCGCAGCGGCCTGCACGATCTCGCGGGCGGCCGGGCGCAGCGCCTCCAGCGAGACCGGGTCGGCGGTACCGGCCAGCGCCACCACCGTGGGGATCTCGATCAGCGCGCGGATGTGCTTGTACTCGTCGAGCTGCTTCTCGGAGACCTCGGTGACCCGGAAGCCCTTGTTGGGCACGGTGTCGACCAGGCCCTCCTTGGCGAGGTCGAGCATGGCCTCACGCACCGGGGTGGCCGAGACGCCGAAGCGGACGGCCAGGGCCGGCGCCGAGTACACCTCGCCCGGCAGCAGCTCGCCCGCGATCAGCGCGGCCCGCAGGGCGTCGGCGACCCGCTCGCGGTAGCTGGGCTTCTTGCCGCCCAGCGTGGGCAGGGAGGGGGCGCCGACGGACTGGGCGGGCATACGGATGTCTCCTAGCGAATGCAATGTCACACGTTACGTGCCATTATCGCCGACCTAGAGCACGAAGCCACCCGGGAACGGATCGTCCGGGTCGAGCAGGTACTGCGCGGTCCCGGTGACCCAGGCCCGGCCGGTGAAGCTGGGCAGGACAGCCGGGTGCCCGGCGACCTCGGTGGTGCCGAGGAGCCGGCCGGTGAACCGGGTGCCGATGAAGGACTCGTTGACGAACTCGGTGTGCAGCGGCAGCTCGCCGCGCGCGTGCAACTGTGCCATGCGCGCACTGGTGCCGGTGCCGCAGGGCGAGCGGTCGAACCAGCCCGGGTGGATGGCCATGGCGTGCCGTGAATGGCGTGCCGTGGCACCGGGCGCGTACAGGTGGACGTGGTGGCAGCCGCGGATGGAGGGATCCTCGGGGTGGACCGGTTCCGCCTCCGCGTTGATCGCCCCCATGAGGGACAGGCCCGCCTTCAGGATGTCGTCCTTGCGGGTGCGGTCGAAGGGCAGACCGAATTCCTCCAGCGGCAGGATGGCGTAGAAGTTGCCGCCGTAGGCCAGGTCATATGTCACCGTGCGCCCGTCGGGCAGTGTGATCTTGCGGTCGAGGGCGACGGAGAACGACGGCACGTTCCGCAGGGTGACCGCCTTCGCGGCCCCGCCCTCCACCGCCACCTCGGCGACCACCAGCCCCGCCGGGGTGTCGAGCCGGATGGTGGTGACCGGCTCGACGACCTCGACCATGCCGGTCTCCACCAGGACGGTCGCCACGCCGATCGTGCCGTGCCCGCACATCGGCAGATAGCCGGAGACCTCGATGTAGAGCACGCCCCAGTCGCAGTCGGGCCGGGTGGGCGGCTGGAGGATCGCGCCGCTCATCGCCGAGTGCCCGCGCGGCTCGTTCATCAGGAACTGCCTGATGTGGTCGCGGTGCTCACGGAAGTACAGCCGCCGCTCGTTCATCGTGGCGCCCGGAATGGTGCCGACCCCGCCGGTGATCACCCGGGTGGGCATGCCCTCGGTGTGCGAGTCGACGGCGTGCAGGACGAGTTGACTGCGCATGGCCCCTACGCCAATCCGGCCGCGACGGCCTGCTCCGTGGCGGCCCGGACGGCCTCCTCCTGCTCGGGCAGCAGCGGGACACGCGGCGGGCGCACGGGACCGCCGTACCGGCCGACGATGTCCATGGACAGCTTGATGGCCTGCACGAACTCGACCTGGGAGTCCCAGCGCAGCAGCGGGTGCAGGCGCGCGTACAGCTTCCTGGCGGTCTCCAGGTCCCCGGCGACGGCCGCGCGGTACAACTCGACGCTCGCCCGCGGCAGCGCGTTCGGGTAGCCCGCCACCCAGCCCTTGGCGCCGGCCAGCGCCAGCTCCAGCAGGACGTCGTCGGCACCGATCAACAGGTCCAGTCCGGGGGCGAGTTCGGCGATGCGGTAGGCGCGGCGGACGTCGCCGGAGAACTCCTTCACCGCGTGGACGTACCCCTCGGCGTGCAGTTCGGCGAGGAGTTCCGGCACCAGGTCGACCTTGGTGTCGATGGGGTTGTTGTACGCCACGACGGGCACGCCCGCCTTCGCGACCTCGGCGTAGTGGGCCAGCACCGAACGCCGGTCGGCGCGGTAGGCGTTGGGCGGCAGCAGCATCACGGAGGCGCAGCCCGCCTCGCGTGCCTGCTCGGCCCAGCGGCGGGCCTCGGCGGAGCCGTAGGCGGCGACGCCGGGCATCACGCGTTCGCCGCCGACGGCGGCCACGGCGGTCTCGACGACCTTGGCTCGCTCCTCGGGGGTGAGGACCTGGTACTCGCCGAGCGAGCCGTTCGGCACGACGCCGTCGCAGCCGTTCTCGACGAGCCAGGCACAGTGCTCGGCGTAGGCCTCGTGGTCGACGGAGAGGTCCTCGCGCAGCGGCAGGGCGGTGGCGACGAGGACGCCGCGCCAGGGGCGGTGGTCGGTCGTGGTCATACGGTGCTCACCTCGATGGAGTGTGACATTTTACTGTTCGGAAGCAAGAGGGCGGAAGCAAGAGGGCGGAAGCAAGAGGGACGAAGGGTCAGTCGCCGTCGGTCTCCCCGGCCCGCGCCAGCACCCCGAGCGGCACCGGCCGCGCGAACGGCCGCCGCGACGGCGTGAGCGCGCACCCGGCGAGCCCCGCGACCGCCGGCCCGCACACCCGCCCCTGGCACCAGCCCATCCCGGCCCGGGTCAGCAGCTTCACAGTGCGCGCGTCACCGGCTCCCAGCTCCTCGACGGCCTCGCGGACGGTCCCACCGGTGACCTCTTCGCACCGGCACACCACGGTGTCGTCGGTGATCAGCGAGGTCCACTCGGCGGGCGGGGCGTAGACGGTGTCGAGCGCGGCGAAGAAGTCCCGCGACCGGGCCCGGGTCCCCGCGGCCGCCGCCCATGAGCGCGGGTCGGGCGCCGTGCCGTGCAGTCGGGCGGCGGCGGACCGGCCCGCGATGTGTCCCTCGGCCAGGGAGAGCGCCGAGCCGCCGATCCCGGTGGTCTCCCCCGCGGCCCAGACGCCGGGCACATCGGTGCGCTGCTCGTCGTCGACGTGCACGGAGAGTCCGTCGAGGCGGCAGCCCAGGGTCTCGGCGAGGTCGGTGTGGGGCAGCATGCCGTGGCCGACGGCGAGGGTGTCGCACGGGATAGGGCGTTCGGTGCCGGGCCTGACCCGCCCGTCGCCGTCGAGCGCCGCCACGGTGACCGCCTCCAGCCGCTCGGCGCCGTGCGCCTCGACCACGGTGTGCCGGGCGAGGGTCCGCACCCGGTGCCGGAGCAGCCGGGCCGCGTACCCGGCGCCTTCGACGAGCTTGCCGGGTTCGGCGAGGAGTGCGCGGGACCGGCGTACGAAGGCCAGGGGGTCGGCGGAGTCCACGAGCGCGGCCACCCGGACTCCGGCCGCCGCGAGCCCGGTCGCCACCGGCAGCAGCAGCGGTCCGGTCCCGGCGACGACGGCGGTCCGGCCGGACACCGCGAGGCCGCCCTTGAGCAGGGCCTGGGCGCCGCCCGCCGTGACGACACCGGGAAGCGTCCAGCCGGGGAAGGGCAGCACCTTCTCGTAGCCGCCGGTGGCCAGCAGCACGGCGTCGGCGCGCACCTCGGCGGGGTCCGCCTGCTCCGGGCCGTGGAGGGCGTGCACGGTGAAGCCGGTGTCCCGGCGCTCGACGAACCAGACGTGGTGATCTGTCATGTGTCGCACGGCACCGGACGCCACGTGGGCGTGAAGGCCGTCGCGCAGCCGCTCCCAGGTGCGCCACTGGTGGTGCAGCGCCTCGGGGCGGCGGGCGTCCAGCTCCGCCGCGGGCTGCCGGTAGAACTGTCCGCCCGCCTCCGGTGCCGAGTCGATCAGGGTGACCCGTACCCCGAGCGAGGCGGCGGCGACGGTCGCGGCGAGCCCCGCGGGCCCCGCGCCGACGACGGCGAGACGTGGTCGTTCAGTCATCGTGGCCCGTCCCCTCCTGGGTGCGGATCGCGTCGCCCGGGTGCAATGGCACAAGGCAGGCGCGTTGGTTGGGGCGGTCGTTGACGGTGACCAGGCAGTCGAAGCAGACGCCGATGCCGCAGAAGACACCGCGCGGACGGCCCTCGCCGCGCGTGGTGCGCCAAGAGGTGACCCCGGCCGCCCAGAGTGCGGCGGCCACCGTCTGTCCGGGCAGGGCGTCGATCTCCCGGCCGTCGAGGGTGACCGGGAACGAGGGGCCCGGCCGGGCGTCGGCCAGCTCCTGTGGGGACTTCACGCGGTCTCCTCATCGGCATCGGCAACAGCGGGGAAGCGGTCGGGACGGAAGGGGGTCAGATCGAGGTCGGGGAGCTTCGCGGTCAGGGCCTGCGCGATCAAGTGGCCGGTGCCGGTGGCGAGTCCGATGCCCGCGCCCTCGTGCCCGCAGGCGTGATGGAGGCCGGGGACGCGCGGGTCGGGCCCGATGGCGGGCAGGTGGTCGGGCAGGTACGGCCGGAAGCCGAGGTACGTGCGCATGGCCCGGACGTCGGCCAGGAACGGGAACAGCCGGGTAGCCCCCGCCGCCAGTGCCCGTACGGCCGGCAGCGAGAAGGAGCGGTCGAAGCCGACCCGTTCCCGGCTCGCGCCGATCAGCACCGGCCCCGCGGCGGTGCCTTCCACCACCGGCGAGGTCTGGAGGGCGGCCGAGTCGCTGGCGACGTCGGCCACGTAGTCCGCGGCGTACACCTTGTGCCGGACCCGCTGCGGCAGGGGTTCGGTGACCAGGACGAAGCCGCGCCTGGGGAGGACGGGCAGCCCGACGCCCGCGAGCGCGGCGAGTTCGCCGCCCCAGGTGCCGGCCGCGTTCACGACCGCCGGGGCGTGGATCTCACCACGGTCCGTGCGCACCCCGCGCACCGCGCCGTCGGGCGTGGTGAGGACGTCCGTCACCGTCCGGCCCGTGAACAGGCGCGCTCCCGAGGCCCGGAGGAGGTGGGCGGCGGCCAGGGCGGGCATGACCTGGCGGTCCTGGGGATAGAACACCGCGCCGGGCAGGCCGGGGGCGAGATGGGGTTCGAGCTCGTACAGCCCGTCTCCCGCGACGGTCTCGGCGGCGACGCCGGCGGCGCGCTGCGCGTCGGCGAACCGCTCCAGAGCCGTGAGCCCGTCCGAGGTCGAGGCGACGACGACGCCGCCCTTCGCCTCGTACTCGATCAACCGTCCGAACTCCTCGGCGAGTTCGGCCCACAGTCGGTTCGACAGCAGCGCGAGTTCCAGCTCCGGGCCCGGCTCCTTGTCGGAGACGAGGATGTTGCCCTCCCCGGCGCCGGTGGTGCCGCCGGCCACCGGACCGCGGTCGACCACGACGACGTCGAGTCCGGCCCGGGTGGCGTACAGGGCGCAGGCGGCGCCCGTCATCCCGGCGCCGACGACCACGACGTCGCAGGTCAGTCCCTTGCTCACGGCAGTACTATGTCACATACTTCTAGCGGTGGGAATGCCACCACACGCCACCACACTCAGGGAATGAGGTGCCCGACGTGGCGAAGGGCCGCAAGAACGGTCTGTACCGAGGAATCTCCGACGAACTGTCCGCGCTGATGCGCACGGGCTGGGCCGACACCGAGCGCAGGGACCTGAAGCCGACCGAGCAGGCGCCCTACGCGGCCCGCCGCCGCGCCGCGCTGTCCGCGCTCTTCCCGGGAGAGCGCCTCATCGTGCCCTCCGGGGGCCTCAAGACGCGCTCCAATGACACGCACTACCCGTTCCGCCCGTACACCGGCTATGTGCACCTGACGGGCGACCGGGCCCGCGACGGCGCCCTCGTGCTGGAGCCCCGCCCGGACGGCGGCCATGACGCGCACTGCTATCAACTCCCCCGTGACAGCAGGGACAGTGACGAGTTCTGGTCCGGCTACACCGCCGAGCTGTGGATGGGCCGCCGCCGCACCCTCGCCGAGTCCGAGCTGGTGCTGGGCCTGCCGTGCCGCGACATCCGCACGATCGCGGACGATCTCGCCCAGGCCTCCCCCGCGCCCACCCGGATCATCCGCGGGGTCGACCCGGCGCTGGAGGCCGTCGTCACCACCGACGAGGCGGGCGACGAGGCCCTGGAGGAGGCGGTCTCGGGGCTGCGGCTGGTCAAGGACGCCTGGGAGATCGGCGAGCTGCGCCGGGCCGTGGACGCCACGGTCCGCGGCTTCACCGATGTCGTACGGGAGTTGTCGCAGGCGGCCGCCACCTCGGAGCGCTGGATCGAGGGCACCTTCTTCCGCCGCGCCCGCGTCGACGGCAACGACGTCGGCTACGGCTCGATCTGCGCGGCCGGCGAGCACGCCACGATCATGCACTGGCAGGACAACGACGGCCCGGTCCGCCCGGGCGAGCTCCTTCTGCTCGACGCGGGCGTCGAGACGCGCACCCTGTACACCGCGGACATCACCCGCACCCTCCCGATCAGCGGCACCTTCAGCCCTCTCCAACGCGAGGTCTACGAGGCCGTGTTCGAGGCCCAGGAAGCGGGCATGGCGGCCGTGCGGCCGGGCGCGCACTACCGCGACTTCCACGAAGCCGCCCAACGATCGCTGACCGAACGGCTGGTGAAGTGGGGCTTCATGGAGGGCCCCGCCGAACGGGCCTACGAGCTGGGCCTGCAACGGCGGTTCACCATGGCCGGCACCGGGCACATGCTCGGCCTGGACGTCCACGACTGCGCCCAGGCCCGTAACACGGAGTACGTGGACGGCGTACTGGAGCCGGGCATGGTGCTCACCGTTGAGCCGGGCCTGTACTTCCAGCCCGACGATCTGACGGTGCCTGAGGAGTGGCGGGGCATCGGGGTGCGGATCGAGGACGACGTACTCGTGACGGCCGAGGGCCACGAGAACCTGTCGGCGGCGCTGCCGCGTTCGGTCGACGAGGTCGAGGCGTGGATGGCCGAGTTCGCGGGCTGAGGCCCCGCCGCCCCCGCCCCGGCCTGACGCGGCGCCGTCGGCGACCTGAACGCCGACGGTGCCCGTCAGGCCTCGGAGGCGGGCACCACGCTCAGGTGGGCCGCCGTGCGACGCGGACGCCCCGCTCGGCGCGCGGGGTGCGCCGGGCGGCGCGCGTCGCGCAGCACCAGCGTGATCCGCGTGCAGCCCAGGTCCTTCAGGACACCGGGGGTCTCGTCGACGATCCGGCAGTCGGTGGCGCCCCAGCGCGGGTCCGGGTGCAGCAGCGGCCGTACGGCGCCGTCGTGGGCCAGGGCCTGTTCGCCGACCGTGCGGATCCAGTGCGGCAGGCCGTGCCGGTAGGCCGCCTCCATGATCGGGTCCTGGGCGATGTCCCGGCGGATCGACTGCAGGCCGTGGTCGTGGCCGAGCCGCTCCAGCGCGGCGGCGAAGTTCGCCAGCATCGGCAGGCACCAGGCGGCCTCGTGGTCGCCGAGGACGGTGGCGGCGTCCGGGTGGAACAGCACGAACCGCAGGAAGTTGTCACCGGGCATGGCCGTCGGATGCGGGCCCACGCCACGGAAGAGTGACGCGAAAGCGGTGTTGGCCAGGACGACGTCCCAGCGGTGGTCGAGCACGACGGAGGGGAACGACACGGCCTCCAGCAGGCTGGCGTAGTCCTGGAGGTAGGCCTGGGCCTCGGGATTCTCGGGGACGGGTCGCGGTGCCGATCGCTGCCCTCCTGCCTGATATGCCATCGGGAGGTCACCCCTCTTGCCTGTGCGGCCTTGACGCGGCGCCCCGATCCTGCTGCCCCGACGCAAGGCGTGTCAACTATCGTGGCATTTCATGCCGGTTGACGGCTGAAATTGGCCACAGTTGTGGCGAGACCTGGATGTGAGTTCGAACCACCCGCTACTCTCCGGGAAGTTCACACGCGACCGCTGGTGAGAAGACGGTGAGAGACGTAGGAGTTCTGTCGGTGACGGGTGGCTTCGAGGGTCCGGGCGCCACGGGGACGGCGGCACTGCCGGCCGTCGTCGCTCGCGTGACCGCGCTCGCCGACCGGCTGGGCGTACCGCACACCGAGGTCTTCGCGATCGGTCGGCTGTCCGTGGCCTCCGGTGTTCCCGAGCCCGTGGTCAGGGCGCTGCTCGGCGGCCGCCCCGCGGGCGAACCCGATGTGCAGGCTCGCTTCCTGCAGCGTCTGGACCTGCTGCGGCGCACCCGGCTCAAGCCCAACGGGCGCAAGTACACCCAGCAGGAGATCGCCGACGGGGCGGGCATGTCGCGGCAGCAGGCGGGCGCCCTGATCAACGGCGACCGGCGCCCCACGATGGAGCACTGCGACGCCATCCAGCGCTTCTTCCGGGTGCACGCCGGTTTCCTGACCGCCGAGGACCCCGAGGCGCTGGCGGGCGCCCTCCAGCGCACGGAGCAGGAACTCCTCCAGCAGCTCGCCGAACGGGAGGCGGCCGTGACCGCCGAGGACCCGTTGGAGCGGCTGCTGCAGGACCACGGTGTGCGCGGGATCGCCTGGCGGGCCGCGCAGCTGCCCACCGACCAGCACCGCGACAAGGTCGCCGAGTGGCTGGACATGCTCCTGGAGAGCGTCAAGCGGCCCGAGTCGTGACCCGGGAGAGGACTGTGGGCATCCGTAGGGACATGCACCGCCTGTGCGGCGAACTGGTCGGCGAGCTGGAGCTTCCCGCTCCCGCGCGCCCGGCGGACCTGTACGGCGCGCTCTGCGCCGCGATGGCCAGACGCCGCGGCCGCCCGGTCCGCTTCCGCACGGCCGCCTTCCCGCCCGGCACCGCGAGCGGGCTGTGGCTCGACATGGCCGACCAGGACCTGGTCGTGATCGAGGAACGCACCGCGCCCGACCATCAGTTGGTGATCCTCGGCCACGAGCTGTGGCACATGAAGGCGGGGCACCACGGCCACCCCGTCGAGGGCGCGTCGGTTGCGGCCCGGCTGCTCCAGGACGACGCCCAGCTGGAGGCGACGGTACGGCAGGTGGCGGCGCGCAGCCGGTTCGACCTGACGGACGAGCAGGAGGCGGAGAGCTTCGGGCTGCTGCTGGCCAGCAAGTGCCGTACCTGGCTCGCGGGTTCGGCGCTGCGCGGTCCGGTCCAGAAGGACCATCTGGCGGGCCGTATCGAGGCCTCGCTCGGCTACCGGGGACCGCAGGCCTGAGCACCTCCGACGTGCGCTGAGTGGGCGAACCGGCGAGTGGTCCGACCCGATTGTCAGTGGTGGGCGGCAAGCTGGTGGTGCGCCCCCTTTCGCGGGGCGGGACAGATGACGCCGACTTCGGGGAGAGCCGACCGATGCCCACCGCCGTACTGACCGACCGCGAACGCATCGCCGTGCAGGCGTATCTACGGCTGCTGCACACCGTGCGGGCCGCCTTCGACGCCGCCGGAGGCCCGCCGGGCGAGGAACGACCACCCGTGGTGCCGCCCGTGGTGCTCGCGGAGGCGGAGCGGGCGCTGGCGGACGCGGGGCTCACGGGCAACGAGGAGGAGTTCTTCCGGCTGCTGCAGCACTGGTGCCCCGAGCCATGAGACGCCTCGTCCGCTGAGAGCCCCGGGAAGCCTCAGGTGTGCGGTACGGCGACCGCGGTGGCGACCAGGCCGCGTTCGACCGTCCAGCGGCCCTCGAAGACCTCGACGCGCCGGCCGCCCACCAGGGGCCCGGGGACCAGGAGCGTGGCGCTGAAGCCGCCGCCGGACCGGCCGCCGGTGTCGGGGAAGAGGTCGATGTCGGCCTCGGTGAACTCGAGCCACTTGCCGGTGAGGGGGAACCACGCCTTGTAGACGGACTCCTTGGCGCTGAACAGCAGCCGGTCCCAGTGGATCCCGGGGTGTTCGGCCGTCAGCCGCCGGACCCGCTGGGCCTCGCCGGGCAGGGACACGGCGGCCAGCACTCCGGGCGGGAGCGGTTCGTCGGGTTCGGCGTCGATGCCGACGGAGGCCAGGTCGGCGGCGCGGACCACTGCGGCGGCGCAGTAGCCGTCGCAGTGGGTCATGCTGCCGACGAGGCCCTCCGGCCAGCGCGGGGCGCCCCGGTCGCCGGGCAGGAGCGGCTGCGGCGGCACCCCGAGCTTCTCCATGGCCCGGCGGGCGCAGGCCCGTACGGCGGCGAACTCGCGGCGGCGCTTGTCCACCGCCCGCGCGACGACGACCGCCTCCTCGGGGTAGAGCACCGCGGAGGGGTCCTGCTCGCCGTACGCCTCCACGCTCACCACCGAGTCCGGCAGCAGCTCCTCGATCACGGGGCCCCGACCTCCCTGGGCAGGATCCGGCGCAGCCGGCCCGGCGGTTCCGGGCGCTTGCGCCACTCGCGCGGGTAGCCGACCGACACCTCCTCGAAGCGGACGCCGTCGTGGAAGGTGGTCCGCGGGATGTGCAGGTGGCCGTAGACCATGGTCTCCACCCGGAACCTGCGGTGCCAGTCCGCGGTCAGGCAGGTGCCGCACCACATGGCGAACTCGGGGTGCCAGAGGACCTCCATGGGGTGCCGGTCGAGGGGGTAGTGGTTGACCAGGACCGTGGGGAGATCGTCGGGCAGGGCGGCCAGGCGGCGCTCGGTCTCGGCGACCCGGGCCTGGCACCAGGCCTCGCGGGAGGGGTAGGGGTCGGGGTGCAGCAGGTACTCGTCGTTGCAGACGATTCCGGTGCCCTGCGCGTACCGCAGTCCCTGTTCCTTGGTCGTGCAGCCCTCCGGCAGGAAGGAGTAGTCGTAGAGCAGGAAGAGCGGGGCGACGGCGACGGGGCCGCCGGGGCCGTCCCAGACCGGGTAGGGGTCCTCCGGTGTGATCACACCGAGCTCCCGGCACAGGGCGATCAGATAGTCGTAACGGGCGACGCCACGCAGGGTGACGGCGTCCCTCGGGTGGGTCCACAACTCGTGGTTGCCCGGGGCCCAGATGACCTTGCTGAAGCGTCCGGCAAGCGTGTGCAGCGCCCATCGGATGTCGGCCACGGTCTCCGCGACGTCGCCGGCGACCACCAGCCAGTCGTCGTCGGTCTCCGGGCGCATCTTCTCGACTAAGGAGCGGTTCTCTTCGTAGCCGATGTGCAGGTCACTGATGGCCAGCAGCTGTCCGGCACCGCCGACCGTCGACGTCACCTCTTGTCCCCCTCCGCGCGTGGAAAGCACCACGAGAACACATTCGCGGTTCGGGTACAAGGCGGGTTCGCGCCCGACGCGGCCGTGTCGGGAGCGGGACCTGGGGGCCTCATGATCCGGGTGAGCATGATCGGAGAATCCGTAACACGCATGTTGCACGCGAGGCCCCGGCGGGGCCGTATGATCGCCCCAACACCACCGCCATGAACTTCCCTTCGCACGGGGCGGTTTGGTGTACCTCCAACCCACCTGGCCGGGCCCGGCCTGCTTCGCCGTGCCCGCGAACCGTGAAAGGCGGCCTGAATGGTCTCTCGCGTACGCGTCTGGCTCAACCGCACGTACGCGGAGAACGTGTTCTTCATGGATCAGCTCCGCCGAAATCCCAGCGATCGCGCGGTGGAGATCCATGCGACGCACGGGGACGCCGACTCGCCCGTACTGGCCGCCGCCGACACCGCCGATCTGGAGCCCGAGGGCCTGTCCCCGGCCGCGTACGTGGAGTACGCCCTCGACCAGTGCGCCCGGCGCGGGATCGATGTGTTCGTGCCCCGGCTGCACCAGGCGGCCGTGGTCGCGCACCGCGCCGAGTTCGAGGCGGCCGGTACGGCGCTGCTGGCGCCGCCGCCGGAGGCGGTGGCCGTCTTCCACGACAAGGTGATCGCCTACGAGGCGGTCCAGGCGATCGGCGTGCCGGTGCCGCCGTGGTGGCGGGTGCGCGGCGCCGACGAGCTGGTGGCCGCGGTGGAGGAACTGGAGGCGGGCGGGCACAAGGCGTGCTTCAAGCCGGCGTCCGGGGCGGGCGGGGTGGGCTTCCGCGTGATCACGCGCGCCCCCTTCTCGCTCACGCACCTCAACGGCTTCCCGAGCCCGTACGTCCCGCTGGATCTGGTGCTGGACGCGCTCGCCGAGGCCGAGGAGCAGGTCGACTGGCTGGTCATGCCGCGGCTGGAGCAGCCGGAGGTGTCGGTGGACTGCCTCACCGGTCCCGACAACCGGATCCGGATGGCGGTGGGCCGTACGAAGAACGGCCGCCGGCGCGGGTTCACGCTGCACGAGCAGTGGCTGGCGCCCGCGCGGGCGATCGCCGAGGGGTTCGGGCTGCACTACCTGTCCAACATCCAGTTCCGGATGTTCGGCGACCGGCCGGTGCTGATGGATGTCAACACACGCCCCGCGGGCGGCCTGCACCAGCTGTCACTGTGCGGGATCAACGCCCCTTGGGCCGCTGTGCAGTTGGCGCTCGGCGAGGACCCCGGCGAGGTCGTGCCGCCGTTCCTGGGGCAGGACTACACGGTGGTCGCGGGACCGCGGCCGCTGTGCGGAGCGTCGCTGCCGCAGCAGCGGACGGAGGCCCTGCCGCAAGTACCGTCGCCGATGAGCCCGGTTGAGCTGAGGACGGGTCAGGCCCTGCCGCTCTAGGCCGCCGGCCGAGTGCAGCCAGACCCTGCGGGTCCAGCCCCACACCGCGTACACGCTCAGCGGCTGGGCGCGGAGCAGCTATGTGTACCTCGGCGTCGACGGCGGCGCCACCACCTGGACGACGTCGCCACCGCCTGGCGGGGCCTTGAGGGCGTGGGGGGCCGGGGCGCCTAGGTCTCGTACCCCCACGCCTTCGCGATCTCCCGCAGGCGCGGCGGCAGTTCGACCGTGGGGTCGGCGGTGCGGGCGGGCTGGATCCTGCCCGACTTGATGGTGCTGGACCAGTCCCCGAGCTGGGGGCGGAACTTGCCGTGGTCCTTGGTGCCGTAGTCGAGCATGCCGCTCTCCCACTCGACGCCGAGGTACGCGCAGATGGCGCGCGTGGCCTGCTCCGGCTCGGCGGTCAGCTCCTCGTACGTCACCACGTGGGCGTCCAGGGTCTGGCGCGCCTCTTCCAGCTTCTCGGAGTAGCCCAAGACCTCGGCGAGGATCTCGGCGTGGTCGGGGTCCTTGCGGCGGTCGGTCAGGGACGCGATGATCGCGCCCGGGTGCCGCAGCAGCAGGATGTACCGGGCGTTCGGCCAACATCGGTGCAGCCGCGGCCAGATGAGCGTGTTCGGCGGCGTCTTGTCGACGATGACGTCCTTGCCGCTGCGGGTCAGCTCCAGATGCATCACCCGGTCCCACAGCAGGTGTTCCAGCTCGGTCTTGTCCAGCTGGAGCGCCTTCATCGCGTCCGCGGTGAAGCTGCGGGCGAGCTGGACGTGGACCGTGCGCAGATGCATCTCGTGCGGGGCGCGGATCCGGCTGTGGCTGTTCAGCAGCACCCGCAGCAGGGTCGACCCGGAGCGCACCGAGGACAGCACGAACACCGGGGAGTCGACCAGGCGCGGGGCGAGCGGGGCGACGTAGGACGGCTCCTTGGGCTCGGCCTCCGTGCGGGGCGCGGGAATGGCGTCCAGCGTGCGGCGCGGCGGGCTCACCGCCTGGATCATCAGCCTGCCCCGACGCCTGAGCCCCTTGCCGATCACAGACTTGCGCGAGTCTCGCACCGCCACACCTTTCTCCTACGCTTTCCTCCGCATCCCAGAGGCAGAAGGCGAACTGCAGGTGTCCGGGAGGCAAAGCGCCAGGACCGCGGAGGCCGGGATTCCGGCCATGACCTGGCACTTTACCGCTTCCTTAAAACTTCCTAGGAGTTTGTGGGGCAACCTCTCCTCGATCAGGACCGTCCGGACCCCCGGTACAGCCGCAGCTCGTCGTCCAGTTCGACCGCGAGGACCGTGGCGTACGGGTCGAGGTCCGCCGTCGCGGGCGGGTCGATCCACAGCACGCCCGGGGCCTCGTGGAGTCCGCCGACGACCCGGTGGGGCAGCTCCCGGCCGCTGCCGAGGACCGTGACCCGGCGCACCCCGCTGACCAGTCCGCGCACCCCGGTCTCGGCGCGCGGGATGTCGAACAGCGTCAGATACAGGGTCCGCCGGTCCGCGGAGAGCGTGCTCGGCCCGTAGTGGTGCCCGGCGGGCAGCCCGCGCCCGGTGCCGTACACGGCGTCCGAGTGCCGGGCGATCCAGTCGCCGAGCCCTTCGAGGCGCTCGGCCTGTTCGGCCGGGATGGTGCCGTCCTCACGGGGGCCGACGTCGAGGAGGAGATTGCCGCCCCCGCCGATCGTCTCGGTGAAGTAGCGGATCAGCTGGGCGAGCGACTTGTGGTTGTGGTCGTGGTGCTGGAAGCCCCAGGAGTCGTTGATCGTCAGGCACAGCTCCCAGGGCCCGTCCGGCGGGATCACCGGGGCACCCTGCTCGGGGGTGGCGTAGTCGCCCTCGCTCAGCATGCGGGCGTTGAAGACGACGTCGGGCACCTCGGAGCGGATCAGCGCGGCCAGTTCGGGGATGCGCCACTGCTCCTCACTGCGCTCCCACTCCCCGTCGAACCACAGCAGGTCGGGGCGGTAGCGGGAGGTCAGCTCACGGAGCTGGCCGTCCCGGTAGGCGAGGTAGCGCTCCCAGGCGGCCAGGTCCTCGGACCCGGCGGCCACCTCGGAGTAGCGGTTGTCCTCCTGCTCCGGCGGGCGTCCCGGCTTGCGGGTGGAGGCGTAGTCGGGGTGGCTCCAGTCGGAGTGCGAGTAGTAGAGGCCGACCTTCAGTCCCTCCTCGCGCAGCGCCTCGGCGTACGGGCCGAGGTAGTCCTTGCCGAGGCCCAGGTCGCCGTACGCGGTGTCCCACAGGGCCACCCCGTCGTGGTGGCGGCTGGTGAGCACCGCGTACTTCGCGCCCGCGCGGGCGAAGAGCCGCGCCCACGCGCGCGGGTCGTACCGTTCGGCGGTGAAGCGGCCGAGCTGGGACATGTACCGGTCGTAGGGGACGTGGTCGTCGTAGAAGGACCAGGACTCCTGGACGCCGTCCACGGCGTAGATCCCCCAGTGGACGAAGATCCCCAGCTTGGCGTCGGTGAACCAGGGCTGTATCGGCACGGCTAGCTCCTCGCCAGACGCAGGGTCAGGATCTGGAACGGGCGCAGTTCGACGGGTACGGCGTTCTCGGCGAACTCCGCCTCCGACAGCGGGCGTTCGAGCAGATCGGTGATCTGGGCTCCGGCCAGCGGGAAGCCGGTGCGCAGGACGCCCCGGGCGCGGCCGCCGCGGGACTCGTAGAGCCGTACGACGACATCCCCGGACCGGTCGTCGGCGAGCTTGACCGCCTCGACCGTCACGCCCTCGCCGTCCACCGAGACCACGGGCTCGGGTGCGCCGGCCGCGTCCGCGACGCGCAGCGGGAGGTTGAGGGCGTAGCCCTCGGCGACGGCGTCCTCGATGCTCGCGCCGGGGAGCAGGGCGTAGGTGAGGCGGTGCCTGCCCTGGTCGGCCTCGGGGTCGGGGACGCGCGGGGCGCGGACCAGGCTGAGCCGGACCGTGGTGGTCGTGCCGCCGTCCTCGCGGACCGTGCGGGAGACGTCGTGGCCGTAGGTGGAGTCGTTGATGACGGCGACGCCGTAGCCGGGTTCGCCCACGTGGACCCAGCGGTGGCCGGAGACCTCGAAACGGGCCGCCTCCCAGCTGGTGTTGGTGTGGGTGGGCCGCTGGACGTGGCCGAACTGGATCTCGGCGGAGGAGTGCGGGGCGCGGATGTCGAGGGGGAAGCCCGCCTTGAGGAACTTCTCGGCCTCGTGCCAGTCGATCTCGGTCTCGAAGTCGATGCGGGGGCTGTCGGCGCGCAGGGTGATCGTCTGGGTGATGGTCGAGCCCTTGGCGAAGGACCGCACGACCTTGATCGCGCCGATCAGCGGGTCCCGCTCGACGACCGTGATCTCCGTGGGGTCCAGCAGGTCGGTGTAGCGGTTCTTGTAGTGCTTGTCGACGTCCCAGGCGTCCCAGTAGTTGGGCAGGTCGGTGTGGAGGCGGAGCAGGTTGCCCTGGCCGGCCAGGACTTCACGCCGGGCCCGCCGGTCGTACACCGAGGCCAACGTGCCGTCCTCGGCCAGCTCGACGCGGACGAGGCCGTTGTCGAGGGCACGGTCCTCCACGGTCACTTCGCCGTTCGGCCGGTCGTCGGCGAGGGGCGCGCTGCCGCCCGCGGGCACCGTCACGAAGCCGGTCCTGGGGCCCCGTACCACCTCGCGCCGCGCGAACGGGCTGGTGTTGAACACCCGGGTCTCCCCCGCGCCGAGCGCGGCCACGGCCTCGGCCGTGATGGCCTCCAACTCCTCGGCCACTCTGGCGTATTCGGCCTCCGCCTCCCGGTGCACCCAGGCGATGGAGGAGCCCGGCAGGATGTCGTGGAACTGGTGCAGCAGCACCGTCTTCCACAGCCGGTCCAGCTTCTCGTACGGGTACCGGTAGCCCGGCGCGTGCAGCGCGGCCGTCGTCGCCCACAACTCCGCCTCGCGCAGCCTGTGTTCGCTGCGCCGGTTGCCCTGCTTGGTGCGGGCCTGGGTGGTGTAGGTGGCGCGGTGCAGCTCGAGGTAGAGCTCGCCGACCCACACCGGGGCGTCGGGGTACTCCTCGCGGGCCTTGGCGAAGAAGGCGTCGGGGTGTTCCACCACGACCTTCGGCGAGCCTTCCAAGTCGGCCAGCCGGCGCGCCCGTTCCATGATCTCGCGGGTGGGGCCGCCACCGCCGTCGCCCCAGCCGAAGGGGGCGAGGGAGCGGGTGCCGCCGCCCTTCTCGGAGTAGTTGCGGACCGCGCGGGCCATCTCGACGCCGCTGAAGCGGGCGTTGTAGGTGTCGACGGGCGGGAAGTGGGTGAAGATCCGGGTGCCGTCGATGCCCTCCCACCAGAAGGTGTGATGGGGGAACTTGTTGGTCTGGTTCCAGGAGATCTTCTGGGTGAGGAACCACTCGTTGCCGGCAAGCTTGGCGAGCTGCGGGTAGGCCGCGTTGTAGCCGAAGGAGTCCGGCAGCCACACACCCTTGGTCTCAATGCCGAAGTGCTCGATGAAGAACCGCTTGCCGTGGATGAACTGGCGGGCCACCGCCTCGCCGCCCGGCAGGTTGCCGTCGGCCTCCACCCACATGCCGCCGACCGGCGCCCACTGCCCCTTCTCCACCGACTTCTTGATCCGCTCCCACACCTGCGGGTAGTTGTCGCGCACCCACTCGTACTGCTGGGCCTGCGAGCAGGCGAAGACGAAGTCCTCGTACTCCTCGGCGAGCGCGGTGACGTTGGAGAAGGTCCGGGACGTCTTGCGCTTGGTCTCCCTGATGGGCCAGAGCCAGGCGGAGTCGATGTGGGCGTGACCGACGCCGGAGATCACATGAGCGCTGGCGTGCGCGGGCTTGGCCAGCACCGGCTTCAGCGCCTCCCGGACGGCGGCAGCGGAGCCCGCGATGTCGTCCAGGTCAAGCAGGTCCATCGCCCGGTCCAGGGCGTGCGTGATCTCGTGCCGGCGGGGGTCGTGCTCGCCGAGTTCCAGCATGAGTTCGCGCAGTACCTGGAGGTCCAGGTCGAGGTGGAAGACCTCCTCGTCGAGGACGGCGAGGTCGGCGCGCCGGAAGGTGTACAGGGGCTGGTCGCCGGCGGTGCGGACGTCGCCGAGCGGGGTGGGGCCCGCGAAGTCGTTGGCCAGGATGTCGGGGTTGGAGGCCGCCTCGACCAGGTAGTCGATCCGCTCGCCGCCCACCGCCGGGTTGGCGATCGGGACGTACTGGTTGAGGGGGTTGACCGCCTTCAGCGGGGTTCCGTCCGCGAGGTGGACCAGCGCCTCGGCCTGGTTGCCGGGCCAGTCCCCCACGAAGCCGAGGTCGATGACCGTCTCGACCCGCCGCCCGGCCCAGTCGGCGGGCACCTCGCCACGCATCCGGAACCAGGTCGTGCCCCAGGGCGGGCCCCAGGGGGTGTTCATCGCGAAGGGCGCGTACGGGGCCGTCGCCGCCTCCTCGAAGGGGACCGGCTCGCCCGGTGCCTGCCAGGACTCGACCGTGAGCGGGACGGTGGCCGCGTAGACCGCGGGCTTGACGCGCTGGTTGTGGAGCCGCTCCGCGCGCTCCTCGATCCGTCGGCGTTCGTCGTGCATGGAGGACTCCAGAAGAGGATGGGAGTGCGGCGGGAAGCGGTGAGAAAGCGCTTTCCGGTCGGCCGGCTACCTAAGATAGGCCAGCCCCGGATGGACCTCGGTGTACCCCTCGACCAGCCGACGGGCCACGTTCACCGAGTCGACCAGCGGATGCAGCGCGAACGCCTTCACGGCCGTCGTACGGGAGCCGGACGCGGCCGCGTCGAGCACCTCCCGCTCGACCGCCTTGACCGAGCAGACGAGCCCGGTGGCGTGGCCGGGCAGCGGGTCGACGGCGACCGGGTGGGCGCCGTTGGCGTCGACCAGGCACGGGACCTCGATGACGGCGTCGGCGTCCAGGACGGACAGGGTGTGCCGGTTGCGGACATTGAGGATCAGGGTGGTGCGCTCGTCCCGCGCGATGGCCCGCATCAGGGCGAGGGCGACCTTCTCGTAGCCGCCGGAGAGGTCGTCGGCGTCGCGCTCACCGGCGCCCGCGGTCTGACGGTTCTCCGCCATGTACGTGGCCTCGCGCTCGGCGCGGGTGCGGTCCCAGGCGTCGAGGGCCGCCGCGTCGGGGTTGCCCATCTCCTCGTAGAACCGGGCCTGCTGGTCGCGCAGGAAGGCGCCGCGGGTCTGCTCGGCCTCCTGGTAGGCGCGTACCGCCTCACGGTTGAAGTAGTAGTAGTGCAGGTACTCGTTGGGGATCGCGCCGAGCGACCGCAGCCAGTCGGGGCCGAACAGCTTGCCCTCCTCGAAGGAGCCGAGCAGGGCGGGGTCGGCGAGCAGGCGCGGGAGTTCGTCGCGGCCGGCGACGCGCAGGCCGCGGACCCAGCCGAGGTGGTTGAGGCCGACGTAGTCGATCCACGCCTCGGCCGGGTCCTTCACCCCGAGCACGCGGGCGATACGGCGGCCGAGACCGACCGGTGAGTCGCAGATGCCGATGACCCGGTCGCCGAGATGGCGGGACATCGCCTCGGTGATCAGTCCCGCGGGGTTGGTGAAGTTGATGACCCAGGCGTCCGGCGCGAGCCGGGCCACGCGCCGGGCGATGTCGACGGCGACGGGGACGGTCCGCAGGCCGTATGCAATACCACCCGCGCCGACGGTCTCCTGTCCGAGGACACCCTCGGCGAGCGCCACCCGCTCGTCGTTCGCCCGGCCCTCGAGGCCGCCGACGCGGATCGCGGAGAAGACGAAGTCGGCGCCGCGCAGGGCCTCGTCGAGGTCGGTGGTGGCGGTGACCACGGGCGCGTCGGGCACTGCCGACGCCTGCTCGGCGAGCACGCGGGTCACCGCGTTCAGGCGGGCCGCGTCCAGGTCGTGCAGCACGACCTCCGTCACCCGGCCGTCCCCGCGGTCCCCGAGGAGCGCCCCGTACACCAGCGGCACCCGGAACCCGCCGCCGCCCAGAATCGTCAGCTTCACGTCCGCACCTTCCCTGCCACCACCACGTCGACGCCGGCCTCCTCCAGGGCGGTCCTGGTCGCCGGGTCGACGGGAGCGTTCGTCACCACCACGTCCAGGTCCTCCGGACCGCAGACCTTCGCCATACCGGTACCCGGGAACTTCGCCGAATCCGCCAGCAGCACGACCCGGTCGCTCGCCGCGATCATCGCGCGTTTGACCGGCACCTCGACCACGGTCGTGTCCATCACCTGCCCGCCCGGGCGGACCCCGCTGGTGCCGAGGAAGAGCCAGTCGGCGTGCAGCTGGCGCAGGTTGTCCTCGGTGAGGAAGCCGACCAGGGAGCGGTACTCGCGCCGGACCATGCCGCCGAGGATCACCAGCTCGATGCCCTCGTCGTCGGCCAGCTCCTCGTAGACCACCAGGTTGCTGGTGATCACGGTGAGCCGGCGGCCGTGCAGCTGCCGGGCCAGCCGGTAGGCGGTGGTGCCGATGTCGAGCAGGACCGACTGGCCGTCCTCGATCAGCGCCGCCGCGTGCTCGGCTATGGCGTCCTTCTCGGCCACGCGCACCTCGGCGACCTCGGCGAAGGGCTGGTCGCCCTCCTCGGCGACCGCGCCGCCGTGCACCCGGGTGAGCAGTCCCTCCTCCTCCAGTCTGAGCAGGTCGCGCCGGATGGTCGCGGGGCTCACGCCGAGCTGCTCGGACAGGTCGGTCACGGCCGCGGGGCCGCCGGAGCGCAGGGCCCGCAGGATGAGTTGATGTCGTCGTTCCGCCAGCACGCCGTGAACACTACTCGTCATTCCCAATCATTTCCATGCTCACTTCTGCTCGACTATTGACCAATCTCGCGGAGGGGCGCACGATTCCGTGCACCGAATTTGAAGAGTTCTGACGAGAGGACGTCTCGTGAGCGACGACCGGCCCGATGTGTTGCTGACCGGGCTGCTCTTCTACGACCTCGTCCTGACGGGTCTCGGCAGGCCGCCCGCGCCGGGTGAGGAGATCTGGACCGAGGGGATGGGCAGCGGCCCCGGCGGGATCGCCAACCTGGCCGTGGCCGCCTCCCGGTTCGGCCTGCGGACCTCCCTGGCCACGGTCTTCGGCGACGACTTCTACGGCACCCACTGCCGGACCGTCCTCGCGGACCAGGAGGGCGTCGACCTCTCCCTCTCCCGCACGGCCCCCGGCTGGCCCACCCCGGTCACCGTCTCCCTCGCCTACGGCGCCGACCGCGCCCTCGTCACCCACGGCCAGGAACCGCCGTACTCGCAGGACGCGTTGACGGGCGACCCGCCCGAGGCGCGCACCGCGCTCGTGCACCTGGAGGCCGAGCCGCGCGCGTGGCTCGGCAAGGCCGCCGCCAACGGCACGCGGATCTACGCCGACGTCGGCTGGGACCCGACCCGGCGGTGGTCGTCCGACCTGCTCGACCAGCTGTCGCTGTGCCATGCCTTCCTGCCCAACGAGAGCGAGGCGATGGCCTACACCCGCACGGACAGCGCCCTCGCGGCGCTGGGCGCGCTCACGGAACTGGTGCCGGTGGCCGTGGTGACGCGCGGCGGGGAGGGCGCGGTGGCCGTCGACCACACGACCGGCGAGTTCGCGGACGTGCCCGCGCTCGACATCGATGTCCTGGACGCGACCGGTGCCGGGGACGTCTTCGGCGCGAGCTTCGTCGCGGCCTCCCTGGGCGGCTGGCCGCTGGCGGAACGGCTGCGGTTCGCCGTACTGGCGGCCGGGCTGTCCGTGCAATGGCATGGCGGTGCCCTCGCCGCTCCCGGGTGGTACGGCATCCACCGCTGGTGGCGGTCGCTCGACGATCCCGAACTGCGGCGCGCGTACGGCTTTCTCGCCGACCGGCTGCCGCCGGACCCGGGACCGCCGGTCCGCCACGCGCCCGTCACTCCCCCGAACATCCCCCATTGATCCCCCTCGTACGAACGGGTACACGAAGATCCGAAAGGCGGTGGGAGCTGTGCGGCTCTCACGAAGAGGTCTGCTGCGCGCGGGCCTGGCCGGAACGGCCGCCACGGCGCTCGGCGGCCTGGCGTCCGCCTGTGCCGTCCCGACCGGGTCCACCGGCCGGAACATGGTGCTGTGGTACTGGAGCGGCGGCCTGAGCGACACGGTCGTCGAGGAGGCCAAGTCCCGCTACGACGACCGCGTCACGCTCAAGGCCCAGCAGATCGGCGGCTACTACCGGTCCAAGCTCATCAGCACGCTGGCCGGCCGGGCCCACATCCCCGACATCGCCGGGCTCAAGGGCGAGGACATGGCCTCCTACCTGCCGAACTCCGACCAGTTCGTCGATCTGCGGACCCTGGGGGCGGAGCGGCTCAAGGGCCAGTACCTGTCGTGGAAATGGGACCAGGCCATCGCCGACGACGGATCGATGGTCGGCTTCCCGATCGACTGCGGGCCGCTCGCGCACTACTACCAGCCGGCCGTGTTCGAGAAGGCGGGACTGCCGTACGAGCCGGAGGACGTCTCCCGCGAAATGGCCACCTGGGAGGCGTACTTCGCGGCCGGTGAACGGCTCAGGAAGCGGATACCGGGGACCTACCTGCTCGTCGACGTCCTCGCCGTCTACGAGAACTCCGTGAACCAGACCACCGAGCGGTACGTCGACAAGGACCGGCACTTCATCGGCGACCAGGAGCACATCCGCACCGCCTGGGACCGGGCCGTCGAGGCCGGGCGGCGAGGGCTGCTGTCCGACATCGTCAGCGGGACGCCGGACTTCAACTCCGCCAGCGAGCGCGGCCTGTTGCCGAGCCAGCTCGGCGCCTCCTGGGCGGCCGGTGACATGAAGCTCGGGCTGCCGAAGACCAAGGGGAAGTGGCGGGTGGCCGCCATGCCCGGCGGGCCCGCGAACAACGGCGGCTCGTTCCTGTCGATCACGAAGGCGTGCCGGGAGCCGGAGCGGGCCTTCGAGATCATCACCTGGATGCTCAACCCCGCCAATCAGGCACAGGGGTTCGTCGACGCCGGGCTCTTCCCGTCCACGCCCGCCTCCTACGAGCTGCCCAAGCTGCGCGAGCCGGACCCGTTCTTCGGGGGTCAGATCACCATGGACGTCTTCGGACCGGCGGCGGAGCGGATCCCGGTCGCCTACAACAGCCCCTACGACGTGGCGCTCGGCCAGCCGATCAAGGACGAGATGAAGAACGTCGGCGTCCTCGGCAAGGACCCGAAGAAGGCCTGGAGCGACGCCATGAGGAAGTGCCGGCGCACAGCGAAGCACCTGGGGGTGAGCTACTGATGGCCGTCATCGAGCGGACCCCGCCGCCCGCCGTCGTCCAGCCGGCCGCCGTGCGGCCCGGAAGGGGCTTCCGCAAGTACTGGCATCTGTACGCCGCGATCTCCCCCTTCTACCTGCTCTTCCTCTGCTTCGGGCTGATCCCCGTCGGCTTCTCGCTCTATCTCTCGCTCCACCGCTGGGACGGCCTCGGCCCGATGGAGTGGGCGGGCCTGTCCCAGTACCAGTACCTGCTGAGCGACGGCGACTTCTGGCAGTCCGTCGGGAACACGCTCGTCATCTGGGCGCTGGCCACCTTCCCCATGATCTTCCTGGCGATGGTGACGGCCGTACTGCTCAACTCGGCGGTCCGTTTCAAGAGCGTGTACCGCTTCGCGTACTTCCTGCCGAACGTCACCTCGGTGGTGGCGATCGCGATCGTCTTCGGGTCGATCTTCTCCACCGACTTCGGTTTGATGAACGCCCTGTGGCAGGCGGTGGGCCTCGACCAGGTGGCCTGGCTCAACACCCCGTGGGGCATCAAGGTCGCCATCGCCACCCTGATGACCTGGCAGTGGACCGGCTACAACGCGATCATCTTCCTCGCCGGGCTGCAGACCATCCCGAGCGATCTGTACGAGGCGGCGCGCATCGACGGCGCCGGACCGGTGCAGACCTTCTTCCGGGTCACGCTGCCGCTGCTGCGGCCGACGCTGCTGTTCGTGCTCGTGGTCTCCACGGTCACCGGCCTGCAGAGCTTCTCCGAACCTCAGGTGCTGCTGCAGACCACGGCCAACGAGTCCACGTTCTCGGGCGGCCCCGACCACGCCGGCCGGACCATGGTCCTCTACTTCTTCCAGCAGACCTTCGACAACAACGACTTCGGCTACGGCGCCGCCGTGGCGTGGGGCGTCTTCCTCGTCGTCATCCTCTTCTCGATCATCAACTGGCGCCTGGTGCGGCGCCGGGGCGAAGACTAGGGAGGCCGCTCGCCATGGCATCCATCAAGGGGTCCCGAGGCCGGGGCCTCGCCCTGCACACGGTCCTGATCACCGGCCTGCTGCTGTCGGCTTTCCCGTTCTACTGGGCCGTGATCATGTCGACGCACACCTCGACCGAGATCTTCTCCTACCCTCCGAAACTGCTGCCCGGCACGCACTTCCCGGAGAACGTCCGCAGCCTGTTCGACACGATCGACTTCTTCGGGTCGATGTTCAACTCCCTGCTGGTCGCCACCTCGGTGACCGTCCTGGTGCTGTTCTTCGACTCGCTGGCCGCCTTCGTCTTCGCGAAGTTCCGGTTCCCGGGCCGCAAGGCGCTGTTCGCGCTGCTCATGATGATCTTCATGGTGCCGGCCCAGCTCGCCGCGATCCCCCAGTTCGTGATCATGGCGAGGATCGGCTGGATCGGCTCGATGACCGCGCTGATCGTGCCCGCGGCGGCCAACGCCTTCGGCATCTTCTGGATGCGCCAGTACATGAGGAGCGCCGTCCACGACGAACTGCTGGACGCCGCCAGGCTGGACGGCGCGAACTTCCTGCGCCAGTACTGGCATGTGGCGCTCCCGGTGGTCCGGCCGGGCCTCGCCTTCCTCGGCATCTTCACCTTCATGGGGCAGTGGAACGACTACGCCTGGCCGCTGATCGCCCTGACCAACCCGGACAACGTGACCTTGCAGGTCGCGCTCTCCCAGCTCAACGGCACCCACGGCACGACCGACTACGGCATGGTGATGACCGGCGCCCTGCTCGCCCTCGTGCCGTTGCTGATCGTCTTCGCGATCGGCGCCCGGCAGATCATCGGCGACCTCGCCAAGGGGGCCGTGCGCGGATGAACCCCCTGTCGGCGCTCCGCCCCTGGGAGGCACCCGAGGTGACCTCCTGGGGGCGCCTCCCCATGTCCGCCGTCGACCGCCGCACCGGTGCCATGTCACTGGACGGCGAGTGGCGCTTCCAGCTGCTGCCGGCGCCGGACGCCGAGGTCGGCGACGACTGGTCCTCGGCGTACGTCCCCGGCGCCTGGACCCTCCAGGACACCGACGATCTCCCCTGGTACACGAACGTCCGCATGCCGTTCCCCGAGTACCCGCCCGCATCGCCCGCGGCCAATCCGACGGGTGTGTACGAACGGGAGGTGGACGTGCCCGCCGACTGGGCCGGACGCCGGATCGTGCTCCAGGTCGGGGCCGCGGAGAGCGTCCTGCTGGTGGAGGTGGACGGGCGGGCGGTGGGGATCTCGAAGGACTCCCACCTGGCGGCCGAGTTCGACCTGACCCCGTATCTCCGGCCCGGCTCCCCGGCGGCCCTGCGGCTCACCGTCGTCAAGTGGTCGGACGCCTCGCACATCGAGGACCAGGACCAGTGGTGGCACGGCGGGATCACCCGCTCGGTGCTGTGCTATGCCACCGATCCGCTGCATCTCGCGGACGTGACCGTGCGGGCCCGCGCCGACGGGGAGCTGCGGGCCGACTGCCGGGTGCGCCATACCGCGGGTGCGCTGCCGCAGGGGTGGTACGTCACAGGCGACCTGGACGGCGAACCGCTCTCCCAGGACACCGAGTTCGACCGGCGGAACGCCGAGGACGAACGCGTCTCCGACTTCCTCGGCGAGGCACGCCTGCGCGCCTCCGTCCCCGAGGTGCGCACCTGGACGGCCGAGACGCCGGAGCTGTACCACCTCACCGTCCGCCTGCACCGCCCCGACGGCACCGTCGCCGACACCTCGCACCACCGCGTCGGCTTCCGGGACGTCGAGATCGTCGGCCGGGACCTGCTGGTCAACGGCGAGCGGATCTACGTCCGGGGTGTCAACCGGCACGACTTCCACCCGCTGACCGGCCGGACGGTGTCGTACGACGACATGCGCGCCGACCTGGTGCTGCTCAAGCGCTTCGGCTTCAACGCGATCCGCACCGCCCACTACCCGAACGACCCGGCGCTGTACGACCTCGCCGACGAGCTGGGCTTCTACGTGGTCGACGAGGCCGACATCGAGGCCCACGACCACGCCCACGAGATCGCCGACGACCCGCGGTATCTCAACGCCTTCGTGGACCGGGTCTCGCGGATGGTCCTGCGGGACAAGAACCACCCCTCCGTCATCATCTGGTCGCTGGGCAACGAGTCCGACTACGGGGCCAACCACGACGCGGCGGCGGGCTGGCTGCGGCGGCACGATCCGACCCGGCCCATCCAGTACGAGGGCGCGGCGAAGCTCGACTGGGCGGCGACCGACGACGCCTCCGACCTCGCCTGCCCGATGTACGCGCCGATCGAGGACTGCGTCGCCCACGCGCTCTCCGGGGAGCAGACGCGGCCGCTGATCCAGTGCGAGTACTCGCACGCCATGGGCAACAGCAACGGCACGCTGGCCGACCACTGGGCCGCCATCGAGTCAACGCCGGGGCTTCAGGGCGGCTTCATCTGGGAGTTCTGGGACCACGGAATCCTGCAGCGCGTGACAGACGGCAGACCCGCCGGGCGCCTGGGCGCCGGGCTGTACGACAACGGTGTCGCCGCGCCCGGCCATCGCTGGGCCTACGGCGGCGACTTCGGCGAGGCGCCGCACGACGGCCCGTTCATCGCCGACGGCATCGTCTTCCCCGACCGCACGCCCAAGCCGGTGATGTACGAGCACCGGGAGATCGCGGCGCCGGTGCTGTTGCGGTCGTACCGGCACGAGGGCCTCGTGGTGGAGAACCACCAGAGCTTCCGGGGCCTGGACTGGCTCGCCGCCCGCTGGGAGCTGACCCTCGCGGACGGCCGTACGCTCACCGCCCCGGCCCGGCTGCCCGATCTCCGGCCCGGCGAGACGGCGGCGGTGCCGCTGCCGTTCGCGCTGCCGGAGGACGGCGGCGAGGCCTGGGTGACGCTCCGGGTGACCACGAAGGACGACGAGCCGTGGGCGCCTCGGGGCACGGAGGTGTGCGCGCCCCAGCTGCGACTGCGGGCCGCGCCGGCGCAGCAGGCGCCGTCGGCCCCCGCCGGCCCGCCCGTCGAGGTCGACGCCGAGGGACTGCTCGTCCACCCCCTGCTGACCGCCGCGCCCACGCTCTCCCTGTGGCGCGCGCCCACCGACAACGACGAACTCGGTGGCATGGCACTGCGCTGGCGGACCTGGGGTCTCGACGCACTGGTCCGCAAGGTGGTGTCGGTGCGCGCGGAGGAGGGCGGCGCGGTGACGGTGCACGCGGAGTACGCGGGCACGGTCGGCGTCGTCCGCCATGCGCAGACCTTCACCCCCGTCGAGGGCGGTGTCCGGGTCGAGGAGTCCGCCGAGCTGCCCGAGGCCTTCACCGACGTGGCCCGGGTCGGCTCGGTCTTCGAGACAGTGCCGGGACTCGACCTGCTGGAGTGGTTCGGACAGGGGCCCTGGGAGTCGTACCCGGACCGCAGCGCCGGAGCGCCGGTCGGCCACCATCGGGTGCCGGTGGACCAGCTGTTCACCCCGTATCTGCGCCCGCAGGAGAGCGGCGGCCGGCACGGCGTACGGCACTTCACGCTCTCGGCACCGGACGCCACGGGTCTCGCGGTACGGCTGGACGAGCCGAGGCAGGTCTCGGTGACCCGCTACCGTGCCACCGACCTCACCGCCGCCGCCCACCACGACGAACTCGTGCCGCGATCCGGGTGCGTGGTGCACATCGACGCGGCCCACCGAGGCCTCGGCACCGCTTCCTGCGGCCCCGACACCTCGGCCGCCCATCTCATCCCCCCGGGTGTCCACCGCTGGACCTGGACCCTGCACGCCCTCTGAACCCCCGACACGCCTTCCTCACACCGGAGACGATGTGTGCACCTCGCACGAGCCTGGGCAGGAGTCCGCCTGCGCCGACGCCGGCCGACGCAACTTCCTCAGGGCCACCGCGCTGATCGGCGCGGCGGCCACCGCGGTGACCCTCCCCACGGTCGCTCAGGCGGCCCCGGCCGACCGGGCCTGGCGCCCCGACACCGAGAGCCGCCGCTTCACGCTCGCCGTGATGCCCGACACCCAGTACCTCTTCGACGGACCGAGCATCAACGCGGCGCCCGTCGAGGCGTCCCTGCGCCACCTGCTGGAGCACGGCCGCGAGGACAACGTCGTCTTCCTCTCCCACCTGGGTGATCTGACCGAGAACGGCGCCAAAGCCGAATGCGACGCGATCGGCGAGGCGTTCGAGATGCTGGACCGGCGCGGGGTCGGCTACAGCGTGCTGGCGGGCAACCACGACGTCCGGTCCTCCACCAACGACCAGCGCGGCTCGACGCCGTACCTGGACACCTTCGGACCGGACCGCTTCGCGGGCAGGCCGACCTTCGGCGGAGCCTCCCCCGACGGTTACAACACCTTCCACGTCTTCAAGGCGGCGGGCCGCGAGTGGCTCGTCCTCGCCCTGGACTGGCGGCTGTCGGACAAGGGCTACGCCTGGGCGAAGGATGTGCTCGCCCAGCACCCGACCAAGCCCGTCGTCCTCACCACCCACGAACTCGTGTACGGCGACGATGCCCTCTCCTCCTACGGGCAGCAGCTGTGGGACAAGCTGGTCAAGGACCACGACCAGATCTTCCTCACCCTCAACGGCCACTACTGGCCCGCCGCCCGCGCGGTCCGCGAGAACTCCGCCGGGAACGACGTCCACCTGCACCTGACGAACTATCAGAACCGGTACTACGGCGGCGCGGCGATGATCCGCCTCTACCACTTCGACCTCGACCGGAACACGATCGACGTCGAGACGCTGTCGCCGTGGATCCTGGGCCGGGCCGCGAAAGGCCTGGGCGAGCTGGAGCGGCAGGCGATGGAGCTGTCCGGTGACGCGGACCGGTTCTCCGTCGACATCGACTTCGCCGAGCGCTTCGCCGGGTTCGCCCCCGTACCCGAGCGGCCGGCCCGGCCCGCCTCGAAGATGCTGGTGCGCGGGACACTCGCGTACTGGCGTTTCGACGGGCACGAGGAGGGCGCGCCGGCCGACGGCACGGTCCGCGACCTGACCGGGAACGGCAACGACCTGACCGTGGTCAAGGTCGGCGACGGCACCCTGACCTGGTCCACGGCCCACCACCCCGACCAGCCGGGCCACGGCAGCCTGTACTTCCGGGGCGGCAAGCCGCCGCTGCGGGGCGCGTACCTCCGCACGATCGACAGCGCGCCCCTCAACTCGGCCACTCTCAAGGCCGGTTACACCATCGAGGCCTTCTACTGGCTCCCCGCCGACTGGACCGCCTCGCGCACGCGTGGGCCGGACTGGTCAGCCGTACTGGCACGGGCGGGGCCGCGGGCAGGACCGAGGGCGACCCGGACGAGCCGCTGGCCACCCTCTCGCTCTCCGACGGGCCGGGGCCGCAGTGGGCCGTCCGCCCGCTCAACCAGCAGGGCATCGCCACCAACTGGGGGGACGAGACGGCCCGCGAGCGCTGGTGGCACCTCGCCGTCGTCAACGACGGCACGCACACCACGATGTACGTCCAGGGCTGCCCGGTCGCCCGCAACCCGCACGCCCCCGCGACCGGCCTCACCACGGTCGGCCTGCCCTGGCTGCTGGGCGGCTACGAGTACGGCGGCCGGATCGACCAGATCCTGTACGGCCGGCTCGGCGACGTCCGGATCGTCGGACGGGCGCTGCCCGTCACGTCGTTCATGAACCACTGAACCCTTCGCTGTGAGAGGCACCCCCATGAACGACCAGCAGCTGCCCGCCTGGGCCGACCCGTCCGTCGCGCCCGAGGCCCTCGATCCGCAGGGCCTGTCCCGGCGCGGACTGCTGCGGGGCGCGGGCCTGTTCGGCACCGCCTTCACGCTCGGCTCCGCGGCCGTGCCCGCAGCGGCGGCCTCCGCGTCCCAGGACGATCCCCGGCTCGCCTACCTCGTCGGCGACCACCACATCCACACCAATACAGCCATGACGCCAAGTACACGTTCTCCCAACTCGCCGCCGCGGGCGCGAAGTACGGCCTGGACTGGATGGTGTTCACCGAGCACTCCAACGTCGGGCACGCCGAGTACGGCGCCGCGCTGGAGCACGAGGAGATCCTGAAGGCCCGTGCCGAGAACCCGCGCCAGCTGATCTTCCAAGGTCTGGAGTGGTACATCCCGGCCGCCGAGCACTGCACGGTCTTCACGGCGCCCGGCCCGAACGAGGTCGACCTGCTGACGCAGTTCGAGAGCGCCTACGACGGCAAGCTGCTCGGCTGGACCGAGGGCGCCCCCGGCGCGGCGGACACCGCCCGCAACGAGGCCCATGCCGTCAAGGCGATCCAGTGGCTGGCCGAGCAGCGCCGTACCGGCTACGTCGACGACGTCCTCGTGCTCGCCAACCACCCCATGCGCCTGGGCATCGACTCCCCGCACGAGATGCGCACCTGGCGGGACGCGGCGCCCGAGATCATGATCGGCATGGAGGGCGCGCCAGGCGCCCAGGGCGCCGCCCTCCCCGGCCTGCGCGGATCCACCTCGATCCGCGGCGAGTACGAGAACAAGCCGTCGGCCCAGTCCTGGCCCGGGTATCCGGCGGAGGCGTACCGCACGTACGGCGGTTTCGACTGGGCGACGGCGACGGTCGGCGGGCTCTGGGACGCGATGCTGGCGGAGGGCCGGCTGTTCTCCATCACGACCAACTCCGACGCGCACCGGATCGTCTTCGACACCTGGAAGAACGGTGACTGGCCGCCGGGCCGGAACTTCGACAACACCGGCCGGCTGCCCGACCCGGTGAACACCGACACCCCGCAGCCCGGCAGCGACTTCTGGCCCGGCCAGTTCTCCCGCACCCACGTCGGCGTCACGCGCTACGGCTACCGCGCGGTGATGGCGGGCCTGCGCGCGGGCCGGGTCTGGCTGGACCACGGGCATCTGCTGGACGGGCTCGAGGTCCGGCTGAAGCGGGACCTCGACCACGGCCGGGGCGTCACCCTGGGCGGCCGGCTCCGCGTCCGCAAGGGCGAGCGGCTCACCCTCAACGTGACGGTGACCAGCGCCTCCCGCCCCAACCCCGAGGGACTCCTGCCCGAGTTGGCGCACGTCGACGTCATCCGGGGCGCGGTGCGCGGCCCTTCGGCTGACCGGGACAGCTGGCGGGCCCCCGACACCAAGGTCGTCCACACCAAGGACGTGAGCGGCCGCAAGGGGACGTACGCCCTGCGCATTCCGCTGGTCGCCGGGGAGGAGTCGTTCTACGTCCGGCTGCGGGGCAGCGACGGCAACCGGCACGGCGCCGGATACCTGGGCGCGGCCGTGGACCCGCACGGGCCGATCACCCACGAGCCCGGCAACGGTGACCCGTGGGCCGATACGTGGTTCTATTCCAACCCGGTGTTCGTCGACGTGAAGGGTGTCTGATGAAGCGTCAACTCGTGTCCCTGGCAGCTGGGTTAGCCGCACTCTCCCTCGGCGCGGGCACCGCGTCGGCGGCCGGTGACCCGCACTGGGAGGAGACCGGCACGGCGTACACCGACAGCCTGGGCGGCGGGCAGGGGCTCGCCAGCCGGGCCGACGGCTCGCTGCTGTACCGGGGGCTCCTGGACATACCCCTGGCGCTGCGGGTCAAGGGCTGGAACCACGTCGGCGACCCGGACATCGCGCAGGGGCACGTCTTCGACGCCTACCAGGGCCCGGACACCGCCACCTCCAAGATGTTCGCGGTGACCACCCCGGCCGGGAAGCGCTACGAGTACGTGCACCGGCTCAACCCGGGCGAGAAGCTCAACAACTCCTTCGCGACCGTCTCGCCGGACGGGCAGTGGATGGTGTCGGGCGAGTGGGGCGACCAGAACCGGCTGCAGGTCTTCCCCGCTCCGCTGCTCAACCCCTCCACCCCGTCCACCGGCGGGGATCTCGAGGAGGCCTGGCAGATCACCCTCGACAGACCGGTCCGGGACATCCAGGGCTGTGACTTCGTCACCGACACGCGCCTGGTGTGCGCCTCCAACGACGCCACCGGGTCCCTGTTCCCGCAAGTCCGCCCGCTCCTCCAGGTCGACCTGCCCCGCAAGCTGGACGGGCAGCCGATCACCGGCGCGGTGAAGGCGCTGTTCGCGCTGCCGCAGCGCAGCATCTGTACCGGCACCTTCGAGACGGAGGGCGTGGACTACGACGTGAACAGCGGCACCCTGCGCGCCGAGGTGATCCAGCCCGGCGTCTGCGCGGTGTCGACGAGCGTCCACTCCTACCGGCAGAGCGCCGGCTGATCGACCTCGGGTTACGGTGGGCCGCGTGACCACGGAAGAGTCGCTGCGGCCCCAGTCCCTCATGCTGACGTTCCTGGGCGAGCAGGTGCTCGGCCGGGACGTCTGCGTGTACTCGGGCAGCGTCATCGACGTCTTCGCCCGCGCGGGCGTCGGCGAACAGGCCACCCGCTCGACGCTGACCCGGATGGTGAACCGCGGTCTGCTCCGCCGCCAGCGCGAGGGCCGCCGGATGTACTTCGGCCTCACGGACCGCTCCACGGCCGTACTGCGCGACGGGGAGCGCAGGATCTGGCACACCGGCGCGGTCAACCGGCAGTGGGACGGGACCTGGACCCTGCTCGGCTTCTCCCTCCCCGAGTCCTGGCAGCGCCAGCGCCACGACCTGCGCTCCCAGCTCACCTGGAGCGGCTTCGGACCGCTGTTCAACGGCCTGTGGATCGCCCCCGGCGAGGTCGACGTGTCCTCCCTGGTCGCCGAACTCGGCCTGTCCGCCCATGTGAAGGTCTTCCGCGCGCAGGCCGACGCCGGAATGGACATCGGCTCGATGATCGAGGAGACCTGGGAGCTGTCCGAACTGGCGGCACGCTACGAGATGTTCAGGACGCGCTGGCAGCCCTGGGAGACGGACACTCCGGACCCCGACGACGCGCTGGCCCTGCGGCTGCGGCTGCAGGCGGAGTGGCTGCGCCTCATCCGCCGCGACCCCCGGCTGCCGGTCCGCCACCTCCCTGAGGACTGGCCGGCGGACCGGGCCGAGAAGACGTTCCGCTCCGTGCACGAGCGGCTGACCCCCCTCGCGGACGCGGCGGCGGTACGGCTCCTCGACCTGGTGCCGGTGCGCGCGGATCAGCCGTAGCGCACCTCGCCGGGTCAGCCGTAGAACCGTGACAGGCTCTGCAGCACGGCCGCCGGTTTCGCGCCGCCCTCGATCTCGATCGTGCCGTCCACGGTGATCTGCACTCCGCCCGGCACCTCCTCGACCTCGGCGAGCCTGCCGACCAGCCGGATCCGCGAGCCGACCTTGACCGGGGAGGGGAAACGGACCTTGTTCAGGCCATAGTTGACCTTCGTGGTGACGCCCTGGACGTCCAGCAGCTCGGTGAAGAGCGGGATGAACAGGGACAGGGTGAGGTAGCCGTGGGCGATCGGGGCGCCGAAGGGGCCCGCGGCGGCCTTCTTCGGGTCCACGTGGATCCACTGGTGGTCGCCGGTGGCGTCGGCGAACGTGTCGACACGGTCCTGCGTGACCTCGATCCACTCACTGGTGCCGAGGTCGACGCCCGCGAGCTTCTTCAGTTCGTCGAGGCCGTTCACGGTGATGCTCATGGGGTTCCTTAGCTGTTGCCGTACCGACTGCGGACACGGGACTTGAGGAGCTTTCCGGAGGCGGTGCGCGGGAGTTCGTCCGCGAGCACCACCGATTTGGGGATCTTGTACTTGGCGAGCCGGCCGGAGAGGGCGGCGAGGATCTCGTCGGGGTCGAGCGCGGCGCCCTCGCGGGGGACGACGACCGCGCGCGGCACCTCGCCCCACTTGTCGTCGGGGACGCCGATGACCGCGCACTCGACGACGTCGGGGTGGGCGAGGAGCAGGTCCTCGATCTCGGCGGGGTAGACGTTCTCCCCACCCGAGATGATCATGTCCTTGATGCGGTCGACGACGAAGACGTACCCGTCCTCGTCCGTGCGGGCCGCGTCTCCGCTGCGGAACCAGCCGTCCGCGAAGGAGGCGGCCGACTCCTCGGGCAGCCCCCAGTAGCCGGACATGACGTGCGGCCCCCGCACGACGATCTCCCCGGTCTCGCCGGCCCCGGCCGGAGTCAGGTCGGGCCGCACCACGCGCACGTCGCTGAAGAAGTGCGGCACCCCCGCCGAACCGGCCTTGCTCACCGCGTGTTCGGCGTCCAGGAAGAGCGCGCCGGGCGCGGTCTCGGTCATGCCGTAGCCCTGGAGGAAGGTGAGCCCGCGCTCCTGGTACGCGGCGATCAGCGGCGTCGGCACCGGGGAGCCGCCGCAGGTCAGGATCCGCAGGGAGGACAGGTCGGCGTCCGCCCAGCGCGGGTGCCGGGCGAGCTGGTCGAACATGGTGGGCACCCCGAACATGAAGCTGATCCGGTGCCGTTCGACCAGGTCGAAGGTGGAGTCCGGGTCGAAGGACTCGACCAGGACGCAGGTGCCGCCCTTCAGCAGCACCGGCAGCGTCAGCATGTTCAGGCCCGCCGTGTGGAACAACGGCGCGGAGACCAGGGCGCGTTCGTCGGAGACGAGGTCGGTGTCGACGAGGACGTTGACCGCGTTCCAGACGAGGTTGCCGTGGCTGAGCATGGCGCCCTTGGGACGCCCGGTCGTGCCCGAGGTGTACATGATGACGCAGGTGTCGTCCGGACCGACCGGTTCGTCGATGGGGTCGGTGGCGGCAGTAGCCAGCAACTCCTCGTACCCGGCGCCTACTTCGACGTGCGAAGGGACATCCGTGCTCGCGACGAGGCCGGTGTGCGAGGGGCCGTGGATCAGCGCCTTGGCGCCGGAGTCGGCGAGCTGGTAGGCGATCTCGGGGCCCGCGAGGCGGGTGTTGAGCGGGACGAAGACCGCGCCGAGGGTGCCCGCGGCGAACAGGGTCTCCAGGTAGGAGGGGTGGTTCGGGCCGAGGTAGGCGATTCGGTCGCCGCGCCGGAGGCCGCGGGCGCGCAGGGCGTGGGCGAGGCGGGTGACGCGGTCGTGGAGCTGGGCGTACGTCCAGGTCGTCCCGCCGTGGATCAGGGCGGTGCGGTGCGGGGTCTTGCGGGCCCGGCGAGCGGGCCACGACCCGGTTCCCTCGTTGCGCATCCGGCACCCCTTACGGTGTGGTCAGCCCGAGCAGCCGGGCGGCGTTCTCCTTGAGGATCTTCGGCCGGACCTCTTCCTTGATCTCCAGCTTCGCGAAGTCGGCGAGCCAGCGGTCGGGGGTGAGGACGGGGAAGTCGGAGCCGAAGAGGACCTTGTCCTTCAGCAGGGTGTTGGCGTACCGCACGAGCTGCGGCGGGAAGTACTTCGGCGACCAGCCGGACAGGTCGATGTGCACGCCCGGCTTGTGGGTGGCGACGGCGAGGGCCTCGTCCTGCCAGGGGAAGGACGGGTGCGCCAGGATGATCTTCAGCTGCGGGAAGTCGGCGGCCACGTCGTCGACGTGCAGGGGGTTCGAGTACTTCAGGCGGATTCCGCCACCGCCCGGCACGCCCGCGCCGATGCCCGTCTGTCCGGTGTGGAAGAGGGCGATCGCGCCGGTCTCCTCGATCACCTCGTAGAGGCCGTACGCCACCGCCCGGTCGTTCGGGAAGAAGCCCTGGATGCTGGGGTGGAACTTGAACCCCTTCACCCCGTACTCCTCGACCAGGCGGCGGGCCTGCCGTACGCCCGCCTTCCCGCGGAAGGGGTCCACGGAGGCGAAGGGGATCAGGACGTCGGAGTTGGCGGCGGCGGCCTCCGCGACCTCCTCGTTGGGCACGGGCGGGGTGCCGGTGGCCGATTCGGCGTCCACCGTGAAGATCACGGCGGCCATGTTCCGCTCGCGGTAGTAGGCGGCGGTCTCCTCCAGGGTCGGCTTCCGCTTGCCCTCCACCTTGAAATAGGCGGAGGAGGCGTCGTGCAGGTCGTCGGCGAGCGAGGAGTGGCCCTTCGACGACACCTCCGCGTGGGTGTGGACGTCTATGGCGGTCAGAGTGCCGAGGTCCATCACGCCTCCGGAAGCTTCGGGGCGGGGATGCCGACCGTCTGGAGCTGGGCGCCGACCGACGTGGGGAAGGCGTCGGCCAGGGTGTCGGGGGTCCAGCCGCCGTCGGCGTAGGCCGTGCTGATCTCCTGCGGATGCGACCAGAGAGCCACCTTGTCGCCGCCGATGCCGACGCACTGACCGGTCACCGAACGGGCCGCCGCCGAGGCGAGGAAGGGGACGAGGGCCGCGCAGTCCTCGGGGGTGCCGAAGCCCTCGCCCTTGCGCAGGACGTCGGGCAGCCGCTCGCCGGCGCGCATGGCCTCGACGTACGGCGCGAAGGCGGGGACGGTCTCGGTCATCGCGGTCGCGGCGACCGGCACGATCGCGTTGACGGTGATGTGCGCGCGGGCCAGCTCCATCGACCAGGTGCGGGCCATGGCGGCGATGCCCGCCTTGGCCGCCGCGTAGTTGGTCTGCCCGAAGTTGCCGCGCTGCCCGGCCGGGGAGCCGACCAGGATCAGGCTGCCGCCCTCGCCCTGCTCGCGCATCCGGACGGCGGCGGCGCGGGCGCAGGTGAAGGTGCCCTTCAGGTGGGTCGTGACGACGGCGTCGAAATCGTCGTCCGTCATCTTCCACAGCACCTTGTCGCGCAGGATGCCGGCGTTGGTGACCAGCACGTCGAGGCGGCCGAACTCGGTGACGGCACGCGCGACGAGCCGGTCCGCCGCCTCGGTCGTACCGACCGCGACCGCCTCGGCGACGGCCGTGCCGCCCGCCTCGGTGATCGACTTCGCGGCCTCGGCGGCGACGGCCTCGTCGAGGTCGTTGACGACCACCGAGGCGCCGTGGGCGGCCAGGGCGTGCGCGTAGGCGAGGCCGAGGCCCCGGCCGCTGCCGGTGACGACGGCCACCTGGCCGGTGAGATCGATGCTGGGCACGGGCGAATCCCTTCGCGAGGTGATGCGACGGAGATCGAAGCTAAGAGCAATAATTGGTGACGTCAATAGTTGTCCGCGACCGTCCACTGCGAAAGACTGGCGCCATGAAGACGACCGCCATCGACGCGAACGAGCCGTGGATGCGTGCACTGCACGCGGACACGGGCTACCTGCTCTACCGCCTGGGCCTGCGCTCCGGGCAACTGTTCAACGCCTGCCTCCAGGAGTCCGGTCTGCGGCTGCGCCACTACGCGGTGCTGCGCTTCCTCGCCACCGGCGAAGGCGCCCTCCAGCGGGAGTTGAGCACGCGGCTCGGCTACGACCCGAGCGCGATCGTCGGCCTGGTCGACGACCTGGAGAAGGCGGGCTTCGCCGAGCGCCGCCCCTCCCCCGACGACCGCCGCAGCCGGATCGTCGTCCTCACCGAGGCCGGCCGCGCCTTCCTGCGCGACACCGACGAGGCGAGCCGGCGGGTGACGGGCGAACTGCTGGGGCCGCTCGACGCGAGCGAGCGCGAAACCCTCCAGGCGCTGCTGCTGCGGATCGCGGAGGAGAAGCCGGGCAACGGGTGATGCCGGGAGAGGGCGATGCCGTAGATCGGATGACGCCGGGGAACTGATGTTGTGCAAGTGATTGACGGCTGCACGATCGATGCCTAACTTCACGGAGGCATCGGCACCGTCCCCCAGGGAGCCCACCGTGCAGCCATCCCATCTCCCCGAGAACTCCCGGCAGTTGCGCCGAGTGGCCCTCTCCGGCCTGCTCGGCACCGCCGTGGAGTTCTACGACTTCCTCGTCTACGGCACGGTCGCCGCGCTCGTCTTCGGCGACCTGTTCTTCCCCGACGCCGACCCGGCCGTCGGCACCATCGCCGCCTTCGGCACCTTCGCCGCCGGCTACCTCGCCCGGCCGGTCGGCGGCATCCTCTTCGGCCACTTCGGCGACCGGGTCGGCCGGAAGTCGATGATGCTGCTGACCATGCTCCTCATGGGCTCCGGCAGCTTCCTGATCGGCCTGCTGCCCACCTACGACGCCATCGGCGTCTGGGCTCCCGTGCTGCTCGTCCTGCTCCGCGTCGTGCAGGGCATCGCGATCGGCGGCGAGTGGGGCGGCGCCACCCTGATGGTCGTCGAGCACGCCGAGCGCACCCAGGGAGCGCGGCGCGGACTGTGGTCCAGCTTCACCCAACTCGGCGCCCCGCTCGGCTCGTTGCTCTCGGCCGGAGTCGTCACCCTGGTCTCCACCCTGCCCGACGACGACTTCCGCTCCTGGGGCTGGCGGGTGCCGTTCCTGCTGAGCGTGGTGCTGCTGGGCGTCGGCATGTTCGTCCGCCTCAAGGTCGCCGAGAGCCCGCTGTTCACCAAGCCCGCGCCGCGCGAGAAACCGCCCGTGCTGGAGCTGCTGCGCCGCCCGAAGCCGGTCGTGCTGGCGACCTGCGTCGGCATCGGCGCGTTCACCGCGCAGTCCCTGCTGACCAGCTTCATGATCTCGTACGCCGTCGACGAGGGCTACAGCCGCCCGCAGGTGCTCACCGCGGTGACCGTGGCCTCGGCCGTCGCCCTGCTGGTGCTGCCCGCCGCCTCCGTCCTGTCCGACAAGGTGGGCCGCCGCCCGGTGGTCCTGACCGGCGCGGTCCTCTCCGCCGCGCTCGCCTTCCCCGTGCTCGCGCTGGTGGACTCCGGCTCCCCCGGCCTGCTGATCCTCGCCCTCGCGCTCGGCCACGGCGTCGCCCAGTCCACGATGTACGGCCCGCTCGGCGCCCTGCTGAGCGAGATGTTCGGCACCCGGGTCCGCTACACCGGCGCCTCCCTGGGCTACCAGGCCGCCACCCTAATCGGCGCGGGCTTCTCGCCGCTGATCGCGAGCAGTCTGCTCGCCTCGAACGGCGGCGGCAGCACCCCCGTGTCGCTGCTGCTGTGCGGCGGCGCGGCGATCACCGCGCTCACGGTCTGGCGGATCCGCGAGACGCACACGGACACTCTGGAACCGAGCCCGGCCCGATCCGCGACCCCCACCCCGGAAGGGACCCCCCGGTGAGAACTCTCCTCGTCGCGCTGGCCGTCACCCTCACCACGGCGGCCGCACTGCCCGCCACGGACGCCCACCTGGAAGGGCAACTCCCCTCGGGTGCTGCCTACTTGATGGACGTGCCCGCCGACTGGAACGGCACCGTCCTCCTCTACAGCCACGGCTACCGGGCCGCCGGCTGGCCCAACCCGCCCCAGAACGCGCCCGATTCGGCAACCCGGGACAAGCTCCTGGACCAGGGATACGCCCTCATCGGCTCCTCCTACGCCACCACCGGCTGGTCCGTGACCGAGGCGGTGCCCGACCAACTCGCCACGCTGGACGTGTTCACGGAGAAGTTCGGCGCGGCCGACCGGACGCTCGCCTGGGGCACCTCCTACGGCGGTCTCGTCACGACCACCCTCGCCGAACGGCACGCCGCCCGCTTCGACGGCTCGCTGTCCATGTGCGGTCTGGTGCAGGGCGGGGTGGCGAACTGGAACAGCACCCTGGACCCGGTGTTCGCGCTGCGGACCCTGCTTGGCTCGGACGTGAAGCTCACCGGTTTCACCGACCAGGCGGAGGCGCAGGGCGCCGCGAGGTCGCTCGGCGCGGCCGTGGCAGCGGCCCAGGGAACCGCGGAGGGCCGCGCCCGGATCGCCCTCGCCGCGGCCCTGCACAACATCCCCGGTACCGACATACCGGCCCTCGTCCAACTCCCCGCCTTCAGCTGGCGCCAGGAGGCGGAGGGCCGGGCGGGCGGCAACCCGTCCTGGAACACGGGCGTCGACTACACGGCGATGCTCCACCGCTCCCCGCTCCACAAGGAGGTGACCGAGGCCTACAAGGAGGCGGAGGTGTCCCTGCGCGCGGACCTGAACGCCCTGGACCGTGCACCCCGGATCAGCGCCGACGCCTCGGCCGTACGGTGGATGCGTGACACCAGCGTGTTCAAGGGCCGCCTCACCGACCCCCAGTTGAACATCCACACGACCGGGGACACACTGATCCCCGTCCAGGCGGAGTCCGCCTACCGCAGGGCCGCCACCGCGGCGGGCTCGGGCCGGCTGCTGGCGCAGGCCCATGTCGACGCGCCGGGCCACTGCACCTTCACCCCGGGCGAGATGCTGGGCGCCCTGCGGACGTTGGAGACAAGGCTGGACACGGGCCGCTGGGACGCGTCACCGGCCGCGCTCAACTCCCGCTCCGCCGCGCAGGATCCGGCCGCCGAACCCCGCTACGCCGACTACCGTCCGGCCCCCTACCCCCGCCCCTACGACCTGGCCCACCCCGGAGACGCCCGGCCATGACCCCTCGCTCCGCGCCCGACCGGCTGCTGTCCGTGCTCGCCGCGTTCGACCACGAGCACCCGGCCCTGAGCCTGACGGACATCAGCCGGCGGGCCGGACTGAGCCTGACCACCGCGCACCGGCTCGTGGCCGCCCTCACCGAGTGGGGCGCGTTGGAGCGGGACTCCTCCGGCGACTATCACATCGGGCTCCGGCTGTGGGAGGTCGCGGCGCTGGCCCCGCGCGGTCTCGCACTGCGGCAGGTCGCGCTGCCGTATCTGGAGGACCTGTACGAAGCGACCCACGAGAACGTGCAGTTGGCGGTGCGGGACGCAGGAGAGGTCGTGTACATCGAGTGGTTGTCGGGCCGTTCGGCGGTGGGCGTCCACATCCGGGTCGGCGCGCGCTGGCCGCTGCACGCCACCGGGGTCGGGCTCGCCCTGCTGGCCCATGACGACCCCGCCCGCCAGGAGGAGTACTGCGCGGGCCCGCTGGCCGCCTTCACGCCGTTCACCATCACCGACCCCGCCCGGCTGCGCCGGGAACTGGCCGAAGTGCGGCGCACGGGCGTGGCGGTGAGTGTGCGTCAGGTGACGGAGGACGCGTTGTCGGTGGCGGCTGCGGTGCGCGGGCCCGGCGGTGGGGTGGTCGCGGCGGTGTCGGTGGTGGTGCCCGAGGCCGATGCCCAGGTCCCGGTGCTGATCCCGGCGGTGCGGATCGCGGCGCGGGGGATCTCCCGGGGGTTGGGGTGGCGGCCGGATCAGCCGAGCTGAGTGCGGGCCAGGTACGTCACCGCTTCCCCCGCGTGCCGTGCCGTGGCCCGGCAGGCGAGGGTCGTGTCGGAGGTGACCTGGGCCGGGGTGACGCGCCAGCGGACCGTCAGTTCGGCGCCGGGGCGCAGGACGGGGGCCGTGACCGGGTCCAGGGCGTGTATGTCCCAGCCGCCGGGGGCGCGCAGGACGAGGCGGGGGGCGGTCCAGGGGCGGGCGGAGCCGTTGGCGAGGGTGGCGGTCACCGTTGCGCCCGTCGCCTCCAGCGTCAGCCCGAACGGCTCGCGCGCGTACGTCGGCGCCCAGGACTCGCGCATCAGCCGCACCAGGGCGTCCGCCTGGGCGGGGCGCGCGGCGGCCAGGTCGTGCTGTTCGCCGGGGTCCCTGGACAGGTCGTACAGCTCCACGTCCCACAGGTCGTCGGGGGCGGTCCGGTCCTGGCCCGGGGCGAAGCGCACCGCTTTCAGATCGCCCCGGCGCAGGGCCTCGGCCAGGCGTCGGCCGCGTCCCTGGTCCTCCGCGTCGGAGCGCGGGGTGACTCCGCTGTGGTTGCGGTAGAAGTACAGGCTGTCGTGGCGGGCCGGGTGTCCGGAGCCCCGGAGCAGGGAGGCCAGCGAGAGGCCGTCGACGTCCGTCGGGGCGGGGGCCCCGGCCAGGTCGGCCAGCGTGGGGAGCAGGTCCGTGAGCGGGGTGGGGCGGTCGGTGGTGCCGGCCGGGACGTGCGGCGGGGACCAGGCGATCAGCGGGACGCGGATGCCGCCCTCGTACAGGTTGCGTTTGTAGCCGCGCAACGGGCCGTTCGCGTCGAAGAGTTCGGGGTTCGTACGGCCCTCCTCGTGCGGTCCGTTGTCGCTGGTGACCAGGACGAGGGTGCGGCCCGCGACGCCGAGTCGCCGGAGCCGGTCGACGACCTCGCCGACGAGGCTGTCGAAGGTGCTGATCTGGGCCGCGTGCCGGCGGTCGGGGCCCGGCCAGGGACGGTCGGCGTACTCGCCCTCGTCGGGCGTCTGGCTGGGCGCGTGCGGCAGGGTCGGGGTGAGGTACAGCAGGAACGGCTCGGCGCGGTGCGCGTCGAGGAACGCCAGCGCGCGTTCCTTGAGCAGATCGGGGGCGTAGACCTCGCGGGCGTCGCCGCGGTTGGCGGGGATCTCCTGCCGGGTGCCGTTGTGCCACAGGTACTCGGGGAAGTAGTCGTGGGCGTGGCGGTGGCCGATGTAGCCGTGGAACTCCTCGAAACCGCGGGAGTTGGGGTGGCTCGGCTGGTCCGGCAGCTCGGGGCCGAAGCCCCACTTGCCGATGATCCCGGTGCGGTAGCCCAGCGAGCGCAGGGCCTCGGCGAAGGTGAAGTCCCGGTCGGTGAGGGCGCCTTGGCCGTCGGGGCCCCACGGGTTCTCGCGCACGGTGGCGTGGCCCGCGTGCAGTCCGGTGAGCACCGAGCAGCGCGAGGGGGCGCAGACGGGGGCGGTGGCGTAGGCGTCGGTGAAGCGCAGGCCCTCGGCGGCCAGGGCGTCCAGGCGGGGCGTGCTGATGAGTTTCTGGCCGTAGGAGCCCAGTTCGCCGTAGCCGAGATCGTCGGCGACGATCACCACGAAGTTGAGCCGGCCCGAGCCGGAGCGTACGGCCGGGACGGCGGCGGCCGGCTTGCCGTCGGACGGCGGCAGCGCGGAGTCGCCGTCCTCGCACGCGCTGACCGCCGTGGCCGCCACCGGCACTGCGGCGGCCGCGGTGAGGAGTCGGCGGCGGCTCGGCATACGTGTCTCCAGGGAGGCGGCGGGTGAGGGGTCCGAAAACGATGGTGGTCGCAGCCGTCGGTCCATGACCATGCACACGCTGTGAACGCTCTGTTTCGATCTCTGCTCGATCTCTGAGAGGGACGATTCCGACGTCTGGTTCCTTCTCCGCGGCATCGAACCGATCACAAACGGAGGCCCGATATCCCTCTCACCGGTGAGGACGCCGCCGCATCCGGCCTCTGATACTGGAGGTGCCTCTTGCCCCGAGGAGCCGCCCATGTCCCCGCCGTCCTGGCTCGCCCCTGCCGTCACCCGGCTGCGCACGGCGAATCCCTACGTCGTCGACGGCGCGCTCGCCGCGCTGGTGCTGTTCGCCGCCTCCCTCCAGTGGATCTTCCCCGACGAGGGCGACGACCGGCTGACCTGGCAGGGCTGGCTGCTGGCCGCGGCCACCGCGGTGCCGCTGGTGTGGCGGCGCCGGGCGCCCTTCGCCACCGCGTGCGCCGTGTCCGTGGCGACGCCCGCGATGGCGCTCTACCACGCGCCACCGCCGGACGTGGTCTACGCCGGTCTGATCGTCCTCTACACGATGGCCGCCCAGGGCAAGATCTGGCAGCGCCGGTTCATGCTCGGCGGCTGGATCCTCGGGATCGTGCTGACCATGCAGCACAAGCAGGATCCGCTGCCCTTCGAGTACGCCTTCCAACTGCTGAGCGTCGTCGGCGCGTACGGCTTCGGCATGCTGGCCCGGGTGCAGCGGGCCTACACCGCGGCCCTGGTGGACCGGGCCCGGCGTCTGGAGCGGGAGCGGGCGGCGGACACGGCACGGGCGACCGCGCAGGAGCGGGCCCGGATCGCCCGGGACATGCACGACATCCTGGCCCACGCGGTGAGCCTGATGGTGGTGCAGGCCGAGGCGGGGCCGGTGGTGGTGCGCAGCGATCCGGCGCGCGCGGAGGCCGCGTTCGACGCCATCGCCGCGACCGGCCGGGACGCGATGTCCCAGTTGCGGCGGATCCTCGGGGTGCTGAAGGAGGAGGAGCGCGAGGGCGGCGCGCGGCGGCTGCCGCAGCCTGGTGTGGCGGCGCTGCCCGGGCTGGTCCGGCAGGTCACGGAGTCCACCGGGCTGCGGGTCGAACTGCGCGCGAGCGGCAGGCCGCGCCCGCTGCCCCCGGACACCGAGGTCGCCGCCTACCGCATCGTGCAGGAGGCGCTCACCAACACCGTGAAGCACGCGTACGCTTCCTCCGCTACCGTCGCTCTCGACTGGGCGGAGGACGAGTTGACACTGTCGGTGACGGACGACGGACGCGGTCCGTCGGGCCCGGGCGGCGGGCACGGACCGGGCGGACACGGCCTGATCGGCATCCGCGAGCGGGCGGCGGCCTGCGGCGGCAGCGCACGCGCCGGGCGCGGCCCGGACGGCGGTTTCCGGGTCCTCGTACGTCTCCCGGCCGGGGACCGGCAGGCGGCGCTGGGGTGAGCATCCGGGTGGTCGTCGCCGACGACCAGGAACTGGTCCGCAGCGGCTTCAGCATGATCCTGGAGGCGCAGCCGGACATCGAGGTGGTCGCCGAGGCCGGGGACGGCGCGGAGGCGGTGGCCGCGGTGGAGCGGCACACCCCGGACGTCCTGCTGCTCGACATCCGGATGCCCGTGATGGACGGCCTGGAGGCGGCCCGGCGGGTGTGCGGGCAGTCCGCCTGCAAGGTGGTCATGCTGACCACGTTCGACCTGGACGAGTACGTGTACGACGCCCTGTGCGCGGGCGCCAGCGGCTTCCTGCTGAAGGACGTACGCCGGGACGACCTGGTCCACGCCGTCCGCGTGGTGGCCGCCGGCGACTCCCTCCTCGCCCCCACGGTGACCCGGCGCCTGGTCGCCGACCTGGTCCGCCGCCGCAAGCAGGAGGCGGCGGCGGAGGTCACCCCCGACCGCCTGGACATCCTGACGGCCCGCGAGGCGGAGACCCTGCGCATGCTGGCCCGCGGGCTGTCCAACGCGGAGATCGCCGAGGCCCTGTTCGTCAGCGAGCACACGGTGAAGACCCACGTCAGCAATGTGCTGAGCAAGCTGGGGCTGAGGGACCGGGTGCAGGCGGTGATCTGCGCGTACGAGACGGGCCTGGTGACACCCGGGGCACCCTGAGCGCCGGAAGGCGCCGCAGGCGCCGAGGGGCGCGGGGAACCGCGCGACCAGCCCCTACCGGGCCGCACTCCGACCGTTCTACTCCTCCAGCTCGGTGAACAGCGTCAGCTGCAGCGCCCCCGGCGCCTCCAGCCGGGAGTTCAGCGAGTTCCAGGGCGTGCGGGTCGGCTCGGCGACCACCTCCGCCCCCGCCTGAGCCAGCGCGTGCGTCACCGCCGTGGAGTCGTCCACCTGGAACGCCACCCGTATGTGCCCCGCGACCCGCCGCCCGACCTCCACGTCGTCGATGAACTCCGCGTGGTTCGGGTCCGTCAGCTCCAGCGTCGCCCGCCCGGCCTCCAGGATGCTCACCCGCCCGCCCGGCGAGGAGAACGCGGCCCGCTCGGGCAGGCCGAGGACATCCCGGTAGAAGTGCAGCGCGGCGTCGTAGTCCTCCGCGGTGACCACCAGCCGCAGCTCACGGACCCCCGGCTCCTCGGACATCGGCACTCCTTCGTGATCAGCGGCTCCGGACCGGACAACTCCCGCTCCTGACCGGACAACTCCCGGCCCGGCCCGGATGATTCCCGCCGCGCCCTCCCTCGTACGAGTGAGTCCGCCCCGCCCCTCCCCCGTACGACCGAGCCCGGCAAACCGCTCCCACCGGCGATCCGGTGCCCCCCGGACCGGGACGAGGCTGAGAGCACCTGCCCACCCGTCCAATCGCCGGAGGCCAACGTGCTCTCCACGCTCGCCCGGGCCGCCACCCGCCGCCCGCTCACCGTCATCCTGCTCTGGCTGCTCTTCCTGCTGCTCGGCTTCGGGCTCGGCACCGGCGTCTTCGGGCGGCTCTCCGACGACGTGCCGGACGTGCCCGGCACCGAGTCGGAGCGGGCCGACCAGTACGTCTCCCGCCTGGACCCGACCGGCGAGACGGTCACCGCCGTCGTCGCGGGCGAGCCGGTCTCCGACGCGGCCCTGCGCGCCGAGGTCGAACGGGCCGTCGCCGAGGTCCGCGAGATCGCCGGAGTCGCCGACGTACCCGATCCGTACACCACGCCGGGGCTCACCGCCCGGGACGGACAGGCCCTGATCATCCCGGTCACCTTCGAGGGCGGCCTGGACGAGGACGCCGAGGCCGACGCGACCGACGCGGCCGCCGAGCGCATCCGGCGGATCGAGGCGCCCGACGTCCATGTCAGCGGCGGCGAACTGCTCGGCCGCCAGCTCGGCGAACGGGCCCAGGAGGACGTCAAGAACGCCGAGTTGATCTCCCTGCCCGTCGTACTCGCCCTGCTGCTGGTCGTGTTCGGCGGACTGCGCGCCGCCGCCCTGCCGCTCGTGATCGCGGTCAGCGGTGTCGCGGGCGCCTTCCTCGCCCTGTTCGCGTTCAGCGAGGTCACCGACATCTCGGTGTACGCGATCCAGGTCACCACGATGCTGGGCCTCGGACTCGCCGTGGACTACGCCCTGTTGATGCTGGTCCGCTTCCGTGAGGAGCGCCGGCACACCGAGGACGTCGTGGCGGCCGTGCACCGCACGGTCGCGGCGGCCGGCCGGACCGTGCTGTTCTCCGGGCTCACGGTCGCCGTCAGCCTGACCGGGCTGCTGGTCTTCCCGAGCGTGTTCCTGCGCAGCATGGGCCTGGCCGTGGCCGCGGTGGTGGTCATCGACATGCTGGCCGCGGTGACCCTGCTGCCCGCCCTGCTGACGAAGTTCGGCGGGAAGATCCCGCCGGCGCGGGTGCGCCCGGACCGCGAGGAGGGCCGCGTGTTCGCCCGCCTGGCCCGCTTCGCGGCCCGCCGCCGTATCGCCGTGGTCGCCGTCGTCGTACCGGTCCTGCTGGTCATGGCGCTGCCCGTCGCCGGGATGACGATCAACCTCGGTGACGCCAAGCAGCTCCCGGCGAGCACCGAGGCACGGCAGTTGTACGACACCGTCGACGCGCACTTCCCGCCCGGCACCGGGGTCTCGCCGATCACCGTGGTCGTCAGGCCCGGTACCGATCCGGCGACCGCCGAGCGGATCAGCGCGCTGGCCGGGGCCCAGTCCCGGGAGCTGCCCGGCGGCACGACGGTCGTGGAGATCCGGCCGCCCGGCAGCGTCGACGGCAGGGCGGCGACCGATCTGGTCGAGCGGATCCGCGACCTGCGCGGCGACGAGCCGGTCGAGGTGACCGGGGTGGCGGCCCGGCTGGTGGACTTCCGGGAGATGCTCGCCGAACGGGCGCCCTGGGCCGCCGTGACCGTGCTCGTCGGGATCTTCGCGCTGCTGTTCGCCTTCACCGGCTCGGTGCTGATCCCGCTGCGCACCATCGCGACGACGCTGCTCAGCCTGGGCGCCGCGCTCGGTGCGGTGGTGTGGGTGTTCCAGGACGGTCATCTGGCCGGGCTGCTGGGCGCCGAGGGACTGGGCGCGCTGAGTCTGACCGCGCCGCCGCTGATCATCGCCATCGCCTTCGGGCTCGCCATGGACTACGAGCTGTTCATCCTGGCCCGGATGCGGGAGGCCCGGATGCGCGGCGAGGACGACCAGGAGGCCGTGGTGACCGGGCTGCGCCGCTCCGGACGCGTGGTCACCTGTGCCGCGCTGCTGCTCGCGATCGTGTTCGGCGCCTTCATGACCGGTGGCTTCTCACCGATCCTACAGATCGGGCTCGGGCTCACCCTGGCGGTGCTGATCGACGCCACCGTCGTCCGGATGCTGCTGGTCCCGGCGACGATGGCCCTGCTCGGCCGACGCGCCTGGTGGGCGCCGCGCCCGCTGCGCCGGGCCCACGACCGGTTCGGGCTCACCGAGGCACCGGAGCCGCCGGTGCTGACCAAGGTCTGAGACTCACCGGAATCTCAGGAACCGGAGCGGCGATTCACAGGACCGTCCCAGGTACGAGGCGCACTATGCGGGCGAAAACGTGGATATACCAGGAAGGCCTGCCGTGGGCGTCTCGCACATATCGAACCGGTCCGAGCAGCAGTCGCGCGGGTGGTCGCGGCGCGGGGTCCTCGCCGTCCTCGGCGGGGTCCCCGCCGCCCTGCTGACCGGGTGCAGCGGCTCGGCGGACGCCTCGGAGGCCGGGGCGTCCGTGACCGCGACCGCCTCGACGCTCCGGCCGACGATCACGGTGACCCCGGCGGACGGCGCGAAGAAGGCCTCGTTCACGCGTCCCGTCGAGGTCGCCGTGACCGACGGCACCCTCGCGTCCGTGCAGGTCACCGATGCCGACGGGGCCACGCTGGCCGGGTCCTACGACGACGCGCGGACGAAGTGGACCTCGCAGCGGAACCCGTCCTCGGGGACGACGTACACCGTGACCGCCGAGGCGGAGGGCGGCGCGGCGGCGACGACCACGTCCTTCACCACCACCTCCCCCGGTGAGACCTTCGTCGGCCGGTTCACCCCCGAGGCGGGCTCGACCTCGGGCGTGGGCATGCCGGTGTCGATCGACTTCACGCACGCCGTGACGGACCGCGCGGCCGTGGAACGGGCGATCACGGTGACCGCGGAGCCGGCCGTGGAGGTGGTCGGGCACTGGTTCAGCGACACCCGGCTCGACTTCCGGCCCGAGTCGTACTGGGCGGCCGGGACCACGGTCACGCTCGCCTTGCGGCTGAAGGACGTCGAGGGCGCGGACGGCGTCTACGGCGTGCAGTCCAAGGACGTCACCTTCCACATCGGCCGCGAGCAGATCAGCACGGTCGATCTGGAGAGCAAGCGGATGACGGTCGTCCGGGACGGGCGGACGATCGCCACGTACCCGGTCAGCGGCGGCGACGCCGAGCACACCACCTGGTCCGGGATCATGGTGATCAGCGAGCGGTTCAAGGAGACCCGGATGGAGTCCTCCACGGTCGGGCTCGGCGACGAGTACGACATCGCCGACGTGCCGCACGCCCAGCGGCTGACCACCTCGGGCACCTTCATCCACGGCAACTACTGGGCCTCCGCCTCGGTGTTCGGCAGCGAGAACACCACCCACGGCTGCGTCGGACTGCACGACGCCAAGGGCGCGGCGGACAAGTCCGTGGACGGCTACCGGTTCTACGACAGCTCGATGCTCGGCGACGTCGTGGTGGTGACCAACTCCGGCGAGGAGACGGTCGATCCGGCGAACGGGCTCAACGGATGGAACCTGTCCTGGGCGGACTGGAAGGCGGGCAGCGCGCTGTAGCTGTGCGTTCACGGGGTGAACTCCGGCGCGGTGAACGGGATTTATCTGCTTCACCTCTTGACGACCGGAGTGCCGGGGAGCACATTGGCGGCACTTTGAGAGCGCTCTCAGAAACGCTCGAGGGCGCTCCCGCACCCCACACCCCGTACCCGAGAGGCAGCACCTCCCATGAGTGAAACCTCCGGCACTCCCCACAGACGACGGCGCCCGCTGCGGCGGGTCCTCGTCGCCGTCCTCAGCGCCATGGGCCTCGCGGCGGCCGCCGTGGCGTCCGCGGACGCGGCCGCTCCGCCGCCCCCGACCGGCTGGACCCAGGTCTTCGTGGACGACTTCAACGGCGCGGCCGGCACCGGCGTCAACACCGCCAACTGGCAGTACGCGACCGGCCACGGCTACCCCGGCGGCCCCGCCAACTGGGGCACCGGCGAGATCGAGAACATGACGTCCAGCACCAACAACGTGGCCCTGGACGGCAACGGCAACCTCCGGATCACCCCGCGCCGCGACGCGTCCGGCAACTGGACGTCCGGCCGGATCGAGACCAACCGCGGCGACTTCCAGCCACCGGCGGGCGGCAAGCTGCGCGTGCAGTCCCGGATCCAGATGCCGAACGTCACCGGCGCCGCCGCCCGCGGCTACTGGCCGGCCTTCTGGATGCTGGGCACGCCCTACCGCGGCAACTACTGGAACTGGCCGGGCGTCGGCGAGCTGGACATCATGGAGAACGTCCAGGGCCTCAACACCGTGTGGTCGACGATGCACTGCGGTACGAGCCCCGGGGGGCCGTGCAACGAGACGACGGGCATCGGCGGTTCCCGTGCCTGTCCCGGCGCCACCTGCCAGGCCGGCTTCCACACCTACGCGCTGGAGTGGGACCGCTCGACGAGCCCGGAGCAGATCCGCTTCTACGTCGACGACATCAACTACCACACCGTGCGCGCCGACCAGGTGGACGCGACGACGTGGAACAACGCCACCAACCATGGCTACTTCATCATCCTGAACGTGGCGATGGGCGGCGGTTTCGTGGACGCGTTCGGCGGCGGCCCGGACGGGGCGACCGTCCCCGGTCACTCGATGGTCGTCGACTACGTCCAGGTGCTGAGCAGTGGGAGCGGTACCACGCCGCCGCCGACCGGCAACCGCGACGCCTACAGCGCCATCCAGGCCGAGTCCCGTGACAGCCAGTCCGGCACGATCACCGAGGCCACCTCCGACACGGGCGGCGGCCAGAACATCGGCGCGATCGCCAACGGCGACTGGGCTCTGTTCCGGGGCGTCAACTTCGGTTCCACGGCGGCCACTCAGTTCGTCGCCCGGGTCGCGAGCGGCGCGGGTTCCGGGGTGAGCGGACTGGTCGAGGTGCGCCTGGACAGCCGTAGCAATGCCCCCATCGGCAGCTTCGCGGTGGGCAGCACCGGGGGCTGGCAGAGCTGGCGGACCGTCCCGGCCAACATCAGCTCGGTGACCGGCACGCACGATGTGTACCTGACCTTCACCAGCGGGCAGCCGTCCGACTTCGTGAACGTCAACTGGTTCAACTTCGGCCGCTGACTCGAGCGGTGAGCCGTCGGCGGTCCGACGCCCGCACGGAAATTCGGACCGCCGGCGTCTCTTCCGGTGCGAGACTGCGCGCCATGCCCACCGAACTGGAGTATTTGCGCGAGATCGAGCGCCTCGCGCATCAGGTCTGCCTCGCGGCGGCCGAGGAGGACTGGTACTCGCTGCCCGAAGACCCTGAGCCCGCCACCCCGCTCCAGCGCCGGGTGAACGCCCTGGCCAGGGCGGTGCACCACTACCACTTCGACGGCGACGGCTGCCTGGAGGAGGACCGGCCCTTCGTCCGGCTGATCGCCGCCGCGGTCCTGCGGCCCGGGATCACGGAGGAGTACGAGAAGGGCTGCGCGCGGCTCGGTGTGGAACCCCGGGCCGAGGGCTGGGCGTTGTGGCACACCTGGGGCGACGACGATCAGCGGGTGACCCTGGTGGTGTCCGCCGTCGAGACCACCGAGGGCCTCTTCCAGAACTGGTCCCACGGCAGGGACGTCGATCCGGTGACCCCCCTGCCCGCCCAGATCGCCCTGGTCCACCGGGGCTGGATCGGCCCGATGACCCTGTCGCCGCGGGGAGTGCGCCGGATGGGAGTGGAGGGACAGGAGGCGGTCACAGGCACGTGAGACGTCGGGTCGGGAGCCGCGGTCTCTCCTACGCCCTGCGCACCTCCGACCGGAAGCCCGCCGGAGTCACCTCCGTGTGCTGGTGGAAGAACTTGCTGAAGTTGGCCGCGTCCGGGAAGCCCACCGCCACGCCCACGCGGCCGATCGGCAGGTCCGTGTGGGCCAGCAGGCGCTTGGCCTCCAGGATGACGCGCTTGTCGATGAAGCCTTTCGGCGTCTCGCCCGTCGCCGCGCGGACCGCCCGGACGAGGGTGCGCCGTGAGTACCCGAGCTGGTCGGCGTACGCGCTGACGCTGTGGTTGGTGGCGAAGCCGCGTTCCACCGCGTCCCGGAAGAGGGTGAAGGTCGAACCGGCGTCGCGGCGGGCGGCCTCCTGGGAGCTTGCCGCCAGGTGCGCGAGGCGGAGCAGGAACGCCGACAGGGAGTGGCGCAGGACCGCCGTGTGCAGGCTCAGGGGAAGCGTGGTCGCGTCCTCGTACTCGCGGCGGAGCTGGGCCAGCGAGGTGCGCAGCGCGGTGAGGTGGGGTCCGTCGGGGTGGAGCAGGGGCGGCAGGTCGTAGCGGTAGAGGCCGGTCGCCCCGACCGTCGCCCGGGGCAGGAAACCGGGCTGCATGGTCAGGACGGTTCCCCGGTACTCACTGGTGGGCGAGAAGCGGTGGATCTGCCCGGGGCGGATCCACAGCAGGTCGCCGGCGCCCGCCTCGTACTCCGTGAAGTCGATCATGTGCCGGACCGGCCCCTCGTCGAACAGCATCACGACGTGGAAGTCGATGCGGTGGACCCGGTCCAGCGGCGCCTCGGCGCGCCAGGTGCGGCCGGGGCCCATCGGACCGACCTGCATGCCGACGCCGAGCACGCTCAGATCCACCGGGAAGGGGAAAGTCCTGATGCCGTCCTCGCCGCCACCGGCGCCTTGTGCCGCTCTGCCTGCCATGTCCTTCTTGTACCGCCTCAGCCTGCCGTCCGGTGTCCCACTTTCACCACAGGCTGACACACCCTGACCTTCCCTCGAAAAAGTCTGACTTTTAAAGTCGAACGCGTCTCACCAGGAACGATGCAATATTCGATGAACTCTTGAAGAGGACAGGGCACAGATGAGCACGCAGACACCGGACCGCCTCGACTGGACCGAACTCGACCAGCGTGCCGTCGACACCGCGCGCCTGCTGGCCGCGGATGCCGTGCAGAAGGTCGGCAACGGTCACCCGGGCACCGCGATGAGCCTCGCGCCCGCCGCGTACACGATCTTTCAGAAGGTGATGCGCCACGATCCCGCCGATCCCGAGTGGACCGGACGGGACCGTTTCGTTCTCTCCCCCGGCCACACCTCGCTGACCCTCTACACCCAGCTCTTCCTCGCCGGTTACGAGCTGGAGCTGGACGACCTCAAGGCGTTCCGCACGCAGGGCTCGAAGACGCCCGGCCACCCCGAGTACGGCCACACCGCGGGCGTCGAGACCACCACCGGGCCGCTCGGACAGGGCGTCGCCAACGCCGTCGGCATGGCGATGGCCGCCCGCTACGAGCGCGGACTGTTCGACCCCGAGGCCCCCGAGGGCGAGTCCCCCTTCGACCACACGATCTGGGCGATCGTCTCCGACGGCGACCTGGAGGAGGGCGTCTCCGCCGAGGCCTCCTCGCTGGCGGGCCACCAGAGGCTCGGCAACCTCGTCCTCGTCTACGACGACAACCACATCTCCATCGAGGGCGACACCGCGACCGCGTTCTCCGAGGACGTCCTGAAGCGCTACGAGGCCTACGGCTGGCACACCCAGCGCATCGAGCCCACCGAGGACGGCGACGTCGACGTCCATGCCCTGTACGCGGCGCTCCGGGCCGCCCAGGACGAAACCGGGCGCCCCTCGATCATCGCGATGCGCACGATCATCGCCTGGCCCGCCCCGAACGCGCGCGACACCGAGGCCTCCCACGGCTCTGCGCTCGGCAAGGCCGAGATCGCCGCCACCAAGCGGCTGCTGGGCTTCGACCCCGAGCGCACCTTCGAGGTCGCCGACGAGGTGCTGGCGCACAGCCGCCGCGCCCTCGACCGGGGCGCCGAGGCGCACGCCGCCTGGGACAAGCGGCTCGACAAGTGGCGGGGCGCCGACCCCGAGCGCGCCAAGCTGTTCGACCGCGTCCTCGCCGGCCAGCTCCCCGAGGGCTGGGAGTCCTCGCTCCCGGTGTTCGAGCCCGGCAAGTCCGTCGCCACCCGCGCCGCCTCCGGCAAGGTGCTCCAGGCGCTCGGCGCGGTCCTGCCCGAGCTGTGGGGCGGCTCGGCCGACCTGGCCGGCTCCAACAACACCACCATCGACAAGACCAGCTCCTTCCTGCCGAAGGGCAACCCGCTGCCGGAGGCCGACCCCTACGGCCGTACCGTCCACTTCGGCATCCGCGAGTTCTCCATGGCCGCGGAGATGAACGGCATCGCCCTGCACGGCAACACGCGCGTCTACGGCGGCACCTTCCTGGTCTTCTCCGACTACATGCGCAACGCCGTCCGGATGTCCGCGCTGATGCAGCTCCCCGTCACCTATGTGTGGACGCACGACTCCATCGGCCTCGGCGAGGACGGCCCCACCCACCAGCCGGTCGAGCACCTCGCCTCGCTGCGCGCCATCCCGGGCCTGAACGTCGTACGGCCGGCCGACGCCAACGAGACCGCCGTCGCCTGGGCGGAGATCCTGCGCCGGCACGCCACCGACCCGGCCCCGCACGGCCTCGCGCTCACCCGCCAGGGCGTACCGACGTACGAGCGCAACGAGGACGCGGCCAGGGGCGGTTACGTCCTGCGCGACTCCTCCACCGAGACCCCCGAGGTGCTGCTCATCGCCACCGGCTCCGAGGTGCGGCTCGCCGTCGCCGCGCGCGAGCTGCTCGAGGCCGAGGGGGTCGGCACCCGGGTGGTGTCGATGCCGTCCGTGGAGTGGTTCGAGCAGCAGCCGCGCGAGTACCGGGACGCCGTCGTTCCGCCGTCCGTGCGAGCCCGCGTCGCCGTCGAAGCCGGGATCGGTCTGACGTGGTACCGGTTCGTTGGTGACGCAGGACGCATTGTCTCCCTCGAACACTTCGGCGCCTCCGCCGACGCCGCAACCCTGTTCGCCGAGTACGGCTTCACCGCCGAGAACGTCGCCGCCGCGGCGCGGGAATCCCTCGCCGCCGCGCGTGGTTGATCCGACCGCCAGAAAGAAGATGATCACAGTGACCGCAGCACTCCGGCGCCTCTCCGACGAGGGCGTCTCCATCTGGCTGGACGACCTGTCCCGTAAGCGGATCGCCTCCGGCAACCTCGCCGAACTCGTCGCCGGCAAGCACGTGGTGGGCGTGACCACCAACCCGTCCATCTTCCAGGCCGCCATCGGCGCGGGCGACGGCTACGAGGAGCAGCTCGCCGACCTCGCCGTGCGCCGGGTCACGGTCGACGAGGCCGTACGGATGATGACGACGGCCGATGTGCGCGCCGCCGCCGACGTCCTGCGTCCGGTGTACGACGCGACCGGCGGCCGGGACGGCCGGGTCTCCATCGAGGTCGACCCGCGGCTGGCCCACGACACCGAGGCGACGATCGCCGAGGCCAAGCAGCTGGCCTGGCTGGTCGACCGGCCAGGCGTCATGATCAAGATCCCGGCGACCACGGCGGGCCTGCCCGCCATCACCGCCGTCCTCGCCGAGGGCATCAGCGTCAACGTCACGCTGATCTTCTCCCTCGAGCGCTACCGCGAGGTCATGGACGCCTACCTGCTGGGCCTGGAGCAGGCCGCCGAGCGGGGCCACGACCTGTCGGCGATCCACTCCGTGGCGTCCTTCTTCGTCTCCCGCGTGGACAGCGAGATCGACAAGCGGCTCACCGTCCTCGGCACCGAGGAGGCGCTGGCCCTGAAGGGCAGGGCGGCCCTCGCCAACGCCCGCCTCGCCTACGAGGCGTACGAGGAGGTCTTCGCGTCCGACCGGTGGCTGAAGCTCCTCTCCGCCGGCGCCCACAAGCAGCGCCCGCTGTGGGCCTCCACCGGCGTGAAGGACCCGGCGTACAAGGACACCCTGTACGTCGACGAGCTGGTCGCGCCCGGCACGGTCAACACCATGCCGGAGGGCACCCTCGACGCCACCGCCGACCACGGCGTGATCACCGGCGACACCGTCACCGGCGGCTACGCACAGGCCCGCGCCGATCTCGCGGCCGTGGAGCGCCTCGGCATCTCCTACGACGAGGTCGTCACCCGGCTGGAGGACGAGGGCGTCGCCAAGTTCGAGGCCGCCTGGCAGGAACTGCTGGACGCGGTCGCCAAGTCGCTCGACTCCAAGGGGGTCTGATGAGCACCGAATGGACCAACCCGCTGCGCGACGCGCGCGACCGGCGGCTGCCGAGGATCGCCGGGCCCTCCGGGCTCGTCATCTTCGGCGTCACCGGCGACCTGTCCCGCAAGAAGCTGATGCCGGCCGTCTACGACCTCGCCAACCGCGGTCTGCTGCCGCCGGGCTTCTCCCTCGTCGGGTTCGCCCGCCGGGACTGGGAGGACCAGGACTTCGCGCAGGTCGTGCACGACGCGGTCAAGGAACACGCCCGCACGCCCTTCCGCGAGGAGGTCTGGCAGCAGCTCGCCGAGGGCATGCGCTTCATCCCGGGTGACTTCGACGACGACCAGGCGTTCAAGCAACTGCGCTCCGCGGTCGAGGAGTTGGACGCCTCCCGGGGCACCAGCGGCAACTACGCCTTCTATCTCTCCGTGCCGCCGAAGTTCTTCCCGAAGGTCGTCCAGCAGCTGAAGAAGCACGGCCTCGCGAACGCGCCCGAGGGCTCCTGGCGGCGCGCGGTGATCGAGAAGCCCTTCGGCCACGACCTGGGCAGCGCGCGGGAGCTGAACGCGATCGTGCACGACGTGTTCGACCCGGAGCAGGTCTTCCGGATCGACCACTACCTGGGCAAGGAGACCGTCCAGAACATCCTGGCGCTGCGCTTCGCCAACCAGATGTTCGAACCGATCTGGAACCGGTCGTACGTCGACCACATCCAGATCACCATGGCCGAGGACATCGGCATCGGCGGCCGGGCGGGCTACTACGACGGCATCGGCTCGGCCCGTGACGTCATCCAGAACCACCTGCTCCAGCTGATGGCGCTCACCGCGATGGAGGAGCCGGCCGCCTTCGACGCAGGTGCGCTGCTGATGGAGAAGCTGAAGGTCCTCAAGGCCGTGAAGCTCCCCGCGGACCTGGGCCGGCACACCGTGCGCGGGCAGTACGCGCAGGGCTGGCAGGGCGGCGAGAAGGTGCGCGGCTACCTCCAGGAGGACGGCATCGACCCGGCCTCGACCACCGACACCTACGCCGCGATCAAGCTGGAGGTCGACAACCGCCGCTGGGCGGGCGTCCCCTTCTACCTGCGCACCGGCAAGCGCCTCGGCCGCCGGGTCACCGAGATCGCGGTGGTCTTCCAGCAGGCGCCGCACTCCCCCTTCGACCGCACGGCCACGGAGGAGCTGGGCAAGAACGCGATCGTCATCCGTGTCCAGCCCGACGAGGGCGTCACCGTCCGCTTCGGCTCCAAGGTGCCCGGCACCTCCATGGAGATCCGGGACGTGACAATGGACTTCGCCTACGGCGAGTCGTTCACGGAGTCCAGCCCCGAGGCGTACGAGCGGCTCATCCTGGACGTCCTGCTCGGCGACGCCAATTTGTTCCCCCGTCACCAGGAAGTGGAAGAGTCCTGGAAGATCCTCGACCCCATCGAGGAGTACTGGGCGGGGCACGGCAAGCCGGCGCAGTACGCCTCGGGCAGCTGGGGACCCGAGGAAGCCGACGAGATGCTCGCACGAGACGGACGGAGCTGGCGCAGGCCATGAAGATCGACCTGACCGACACCACGGCAAGCAAGATCAACAAGGCCCTTGTGCAGGGCCGCCGCGCCATCGGCACTCCCGCCGTGGGCATGGTCCTGACGATGGTCATCGTCACGGACGAGGAGAACGCCTACGACGCGATCAAGGCGGCCGAGGAGGCCTCGCACGAGCACCCCTCGCGCACCCTGGTCGTCATCAAGCGGCACGCCCGCACCCCGCGCGACCGCCAGGCCTCCCGGCTGGACGCCGAGGTCCGGGTGGGCGCCGACGCGGGCACCGGCGAGACGGTGATCCTGCGGACCTACGGCGAGGTCTCGGACCACGCCGACTCGGTCGTCCTTCCGCTGCTGCTGCCGGACGCCCCCGTGGTCGTGTGGTGGCCGGTGGAGGCGCCCGCGAACCCCGCCAAGGACCCGCTGGGCGCGCTGGCCCAGCGCCGGATCACCGATCTGTACGCGGTGGAGAACGCCTTCGAGGTCCTTCAGGCCCGGGTCCGCTCCTACGCGCCCGGCGACACCGACCTCGCCTGGACCCGGCTCACCCCGTGGCGCTCGATGCTGGCCGCGGCCCTGGACCAGGCCAAGGCGCAGATCACCTCCGGCGCCGTGGAGGCCGAGGCCGACAACCCCGCCGCCGAACTGCTCGCGCGCTGGCTGGAGGCGCGGCTGAAGGTGAAGATCGACCGGGTCGTCAGCGCGGGGCCCGTGGTGACCGCCGTACGGCTCGGCACCGCGCGCGGCGAGATCGTCATCGACCGCCCCGAGGGCCCGCTGGCCACGCTGACCCTGCCGGGCCAGCCCTCGCGCACCCTGGCGCTGAAGGTCCGCACCACCTCCGAACTCATCGCCGAGGAGCTCAGGCGCCTCGACGCGGACGAGATGTACGCCGTCGCCCTGCGGGGCGAGGCGGGCGAGGAGACCCCCTCTCATGTCTGATTCCCCGAGGCTCACCCGGCGGCCCCAGTGGACCGCCCTGGAGGACCACCGCGCCGAGTGGCAGGCCCATCTGCGGGACCTGTTCGCCGCGGACCCCGAGCGCGCCGAGCGGTACGTCGTGCGCGTCGGCGATCTGCGGATCGACTACTCCAAGCACCTCGTCAACGACGAGACGCTCGCCCTGCTCCAGGAACTGGCCGCCGCCACCGACGTGTTCGGGTTGCGCGACGCGATGTTCCGCGGCGAGCGGATCAACCTCACCGAGGACCGGGCGGTGCTGCACACCGCGCTGCGCGCCCCGCGCGAGGCGGTCGTCGAGGTCGACGGCGAGAACGTGGTGCCGGACGTGCACGCCGTCCTCGACCGGATGGGCGACTTCGCCGAGCGCGTCCGCTCCGGCGCCTGGACCGGCCACACCGGCAAGCGGATCAGGAACGTCGTCAACATCGGCATCGGCGGCTCCGACCTCGGCCCCGCGATGGCGTACGAGGTGCTGCGGCCGTACACCGACCGCGATCTGACGGTCCGCTTCGTCTCCAACGTCGACGGCGCCGACCTGCACGAGGCGGTCCGCGACCTGGACCCGGCGGAGACCCTGTTCATCGTCGCGTCGAAGACCTTCACCACGATCGAGACGATCACCAACGCCACCTCGGCGCGCTCCTGGCTGCTGGCCGGGCTCGACGGCGAGGAGAAGGCGGTCGCCCGGCACTTCGTGGCGCTGTCGACGAACGCGGAGAAGGTCACCGGGTTCGGCATCGACCCGGACAACATGTTCGAGTTCTGGGACTGGGTCGGCGGACGCTACTCGTTCGACTCCGCGATCGGCCTGTCCCTGATGATCGCCATCGGCCCGGACCGCTTCCGGGAGCTGCTGGACGGCTTCCGGGTCGTCGACGAGCACTTCAGGAGCGCCCCCGCCGAGGCCAACGCCCCGCTGATCCTGGGCCTGCTGGGCATCTGGTACGGCAACTTCTTCGACGCCCAGTCGCACGCGGTCCTGCCGTACAGCCACTACCTGTCGAAGTTCACCGCCTACCTCCAGCAGCTCGACATGGAGTCCAACGGCAAGTCGGTGGACCGCGACGGACACCCCGTGGACTGGCAGACCGGTCCCGTGGTGTGGGGCACGCCCGGCACCAACGGGCAGCACGCCTACTACCAGTTGATCCACCAGGGCACCAAGCTGATCCCGGCCGACCTCATCGGCTTCGCCCGCCCGGTCGACGAGCTGAGCGACGAACTCAAGGCCCAGCACGACCTGCTGATGGCCAACCTGTTCGCCCAGGGGCAGGCGCTGGCCTTCGGCAAGACCGCCGAGGAGGTCCGCGCGGAGGGCGTGGCCGAGGAGCAGGTGCCGCACCGCACCTTCCGCGGCAACCACCCGACGACCACGATCCTCGCCCGCGAGCTGACCCCGTCGGTGCTCGGCCAGCTCATCGCCCTCTACGAGCACAAGGTGTTCGTCCAGGGCGCCGTCTGGAACATCGACTCCTTCGACCAGTGGGGCGTGGAACTCGGCAAGGTCCTCGCCAAGCGCGTCGAGCCCGCTCTCACCGAAGGTGCCGAGGTCCCCGGCCTCGACGCCTCCACCGCTGCCCTCGTGGCCGCCTACCGTGAACTCAGGAAGTGAACTGATCATGCAGCTCGGACTCATCGGCCTCGGCAAGATGGGCGGCAACATGCGCGAGCGGATCCGCCGCGCGGGCCACACCGTCATCGGCTACGACCGCAACCCGGACCTCGCCGACGTGACAAGCCTCGGCGAACTGGTCTCCCGGCTCGAAGGCCCGCGCGTGGTCTGGGTGATGGTCCCGGCCGGCGCCGCCACCCAGTCCGTCGTGGACGAACTGAAGGAGCTCCTCTCCCCCGGTGACATCGTGGTCGACGGCGGCAACTCCCGCTGGACCGACGACGAGAAGCACGCCCGGGAGCTGGGCGAGAAGGGCATCGGCTTCGTCGACGCCGGTGTCTCCGGCGGCGTGTGGGGCCTGGAGAACGGCTACGCCCTGATGGTCGGCGGCGACGCCGAGCACGTGGCGAAGGTCCAGCCGTTCTTCGACGCCCTCAAGCCGGACGGGCCGTACGGCTATGTCCACGCGGGCAAGGTCGGCGCGGGGCACTTCGCGAAGATGGTCCACAACGGCATCGAGTACGCCATGATGCAGGCCTACGCCGAGGGCTGGGAGCTGCTGGAGAAGGTCGACTCCGTCACGGACGTGCGCGAGGTCTTCCGCTCCTGGCAGGAGGGCACGGTCATCCGTTCCTGGCTGCTGGACCTGGCGGTCAACGCCCTCGACGAGGACGAGCACCTGGAGAAGCTGCGCGGCTACGCGGAGGACTCCGGCGAGGGCCGCTGGACCGTGGAGGCCGCCATCGACAACGCGGTGCCGCTCCCGGCGATCACCGCGTCGCTGTTCGCGCGGTTCGCCTCCCGCCAGGACGACTCCCCGCAGATGAAGATGATCGCGGCGCTGCGCAACCAGTTCGGCGGCCACGCCGTCGAGTCGGCGAAGTAGGTCCGGCCGTGGGGGATCTCCTGCTGGTCCGCCACGGCGAGACGGAGTGGAGCGTGTCGGGACAGCACACCAGCTGGACCGACCTGCCCCTCACCGAGCACGGCGAGGAACAGGCCAAGTCGCTCGCTCCACTCCTTTCGTCCCGGACCTTCTCCCTGGCGCTGACCAGCCCCCTGGGCCGGGCGCGCCGCACCGCCGAACTCGCGGGTGTCACCGGGGCGTTGCCCTGGGACGACCTCCGCGAGTGGGACTACGGCGGCTACGAGGGCGTCACCACCCGCGAGATACACCGCACCCGCCCCGACTGGTACCTGTGGACCGACGGCGTGCCGCCGGGACCGGAGGGCCACCCCGGCGAGTCACCGGCCCAGGTCGGTGAGCGCGCCGACCGTGTGCTGGCCCGTGTCGCCGAGGCGCTGCCGGACGGGGACGTGGTCCTCGTCGCCCACGCCCACTTCCTGCGCGTCCTCACGGCCCGGCGGCTGGGCCTCTCGCCCGCCGAGGGACGGCTGTTCCAGCTGGCGACCGGAACGGTGAGCCGGTTGTCGACGGAGCACGAGCGGCCGGTCGTCGCCGAATGGAACGTCCGCGCCTAGGAGTTTGACAGGGCACTGGAGGCCCGCCAGAGTCGCGGCTGATGGAGATCGACGATCTGACACCGGCCGAGCAGCGAGTCTGGCGGGCCTTCGCCACGGGTACGGCGGTGGACTTCCGCGGGGAGAGCCCCGAACCGGCGGTGCGCGCGCGGGTGTTGCGGGCGCTGTTGCTGAACGGGCCGCACGAACCGGGGGAGATCGCCGCGGTGAAGGTCTCCGGCGCCCGGATCACCGGCGTGCTGAACCTGAAGTACGCGGCCGTCGACAGCGTCGTACGCCTGAGCGACTGCCACTTCGACGCCGTCCCCGACGTCTCCGGCGCCCAGTTGGGCTACCTCAACCTCAGCGGCTCCGTGCTGCCGGGTCTGTCGGCGGCGCGTACCCGGGTGGACGGCAGCCTGCGGCTGTCCGACTGCCGGTTCAGCGGTCCGGTCCATCTCGGCGGCGCCCAGATCTCCGGGGCACTGTTCCTGGAGCGCGCGGAACTGACCGCCGGGGACTCCGGGCGGCCCGCCCTGCGGCTCAACCAGGTCGCCGTCGAGGACGACCTGTGCGCGCCGGGACTGCGCGCCGAGGGCGAGATCCAGCTCAACGGCGCCCGGGTGGCGGGCACGATCAATCTGGAGGACGCCGTGCTGAGCCACCCCGGCGGTACCGTCCTCGACGCCGAGTCGCTGGACGTCGGCGCCAACCTGCTCGGGCGGCGGCTGCGCGCCGAGGGCCGGATCGATCTGCGCGGCGCCCGCATACCCGGGCGGCTGGATTTGCTGCGTGCCACCCTGTCCAACCCGGGCGGCACGGCCCTGCGGGCGAGCAGCTCCGTGATCGCCGAGATCTGGCTGCGCCTCGGCCCGCCGGTCGTGGGCCGGATCAATCTGCGCCGCTCCCAGCTCGAACAGCTCGACCTGGAACCGGAGATGCTGCCGGACGAGGTGCGGGTGCTGGACCTCACGTACACCTTCCTCACCCCGCACGAGCCGGTCGAACGGCGCCTGCCCATGCTGGAGCGCGACGGCGACGCCTTCGACCCGCACGGGTACGAGCAGCTGACCGCCGCCTACCGCCGCAGCGGCGACGACCAGGCCGCCCGGCTGGTGCAGCTCGCCAAGCAGCGCCGCCACCGCTCGACCCTCTCCTGGTACGGCCGTCTGTGGGGCCATGTCCAGGACGCCGCCGTCGGCTACGGCTTCCGTCCGCTGCGTGCCTTCGCCTGGCTGCTGTCCCTGCTCGCCGTCGGGTCGGTCGCCTACGCGCTCGACCGGCCGGCCGCGCTGAAACCGGCCGAGGCACCGGACTTCAACCCGGTGTTCTTCACCCTGGACCTGCTGGTCCCGGTGATCTCCTTCGGCCAGGAGGCGGCCTACGCGCCGGAGGGATGGGCGCAGTGGCTGGCGTACGTGCTGGTGCTGGCGGGCTGGATCCTGGCCACGACGATCCTGGCCGGCGTGACCCGGACGGTCAGCCGCCAGTAGGCCGCCTCGCCGGCCGCCCGAGCCCGCGGCCTCACCCGCCGGCGACCCCGCGCACGCCGTGCTGCGCCGACAGCCGTACGGGGGCGTTCGCGGCCCCGTAGCCCTGGTAGCCCTCGTCGCGCTGGACGAGTTCGAAGAAGACGCGGCCCACGGTCCGGGTGTAGCAGTGCCGGAAGGCACCGCCCGCGTCCCGGTCATAGAGGATGCCCAGTTCGCGGTAGGTCTCCAGCTCGCCCTCGGCGAAGTCGAAGCGGGCCGCGAGGTCGTCGTAGTAGTTGGCGGGGACGGGGAGCAGACGGCCGCCCGCCTCCCGGAACCGGCGGGCCGCCGCGACGACGTCGTCCGTGGCCAGCGCGATGTGCCGGTCGTGCACCGTGTCGTCCCCGGGCGCCGCACCGACGGTGAGGGCGATCCGGACGCTGCCGTCGGCGTTGGCGACGGCCCGGCTGCGCAGCAGTCCGTAGGGGTCGGCGACGTCGACGCTCGGCTGGGCGTCCAGGCCCAGCACGCTGCGGTGGAAGAGGGTCGCCTCGTCGAAGTGGTGCCAGGGCTGGGTGAGCGCGAGATGGTCGACGCCGGTCACCCCGGCGGCCGCGGGGGTGTGCGGCACGTCCTCGAAGTCGCCGCGCCAGTCGGACGACGCTCCGCAGAAGAACAGTTCGGTGCCGTCGGGGGCGGCCACCGCGTCCAGGGCCGCGTCCTCGGGGGCGCGGCGGCGGGGCAGTACCGGCGCGAGGAGGGCCTCGGCGCGGCGGGCGGCGGCCGCGGGGTCCGGCGACTCCAGGCCGATGGCGGCGAGTTGGACGCTCTCGCGGCGCGCCGCGCCCCCGGTGTTGACCAGGATGCGGGCGCCGCCCTGCTGCCACAGGTCGACGGGCTTGCCGCGGTGGCGGGCGGTGCGGGCGAAGCCCAGGGCGGACAGCACCGCCGCGACCGGTTCGGCGTCCGGGGTGAGCAGCTCGGCGAAGGCGACGCCGGTGGGGACCACGGGTGCCGGTGGTTCGGCCAGGCCGACCGACTCCTTCAGGACCAGCAGGGAGCGCTGGGCGTCCACGGCGGTGGGGCCCGCCTCGGACTGGCGGAAGACGTCGTTGAAGACCTCCAGGGACAGCGGGCCGTCGTATCCCGTGCGCAGCACGTGCCGGACCAGGCCCGTGACGTCGAAGCCGCCCTGTCCGGGGAAGCAGCGGTGATGGCGGCTCCACTGCAGGACGTCCATGCCGAGCAGCGGGGCGTCGGCCAGTTGCAGGAAGAAGATCTTCTCGCCGGGGATGTCCGCGATGCCTTCGAGGTCCTTGGGTTCGGAGCCCCGGGAGAGGATGTGGAAGCTGTCCAGGCAGGTGCCGAGGGCGGGGTGGTCCGCGCGCTCGACGATGCGCCAGGCGTGGTCGTACGTGTTGACGTGCCGCCCCCAGGCCAGCGCCTCGTAGGCGACGCGGATGCCGGACTCCTGGGCCAGGTCGGCGAGTTCGCCGAGCTGCCGGGCGGCGAGGTCGTCGTCGTCCACGGCGTGCGGGGAGACGCTGGAGCAGACGAGGACCGTGTCGGCGCCGAGGCGGCGCATCAGCTCGAACTTGTGCCGGGCCCGGCGCAGATTGCGGGCGAAGACGTCCTCGGGTACGGCCTCGATGTCCCGCATCGGCTGGTAGAGGTCGATGCCGAGGCCCAGGTCGGCGCAGCGGGCGCGGATCTCCTCGGGGGTGAGCGGGCTGGCCAGCAGGTCGTTCTCGAAGATCTCCACGCCGTCGAAGCCGGCCCGGGCGGCGGCCGTGAGCTTCTCGGTGAGGGATCCGCTGAGGGAGACGGTGGCGATGGAGGTGCGCATGGTCGGTGCTCCTTCAACTGGCTGTACGGGTGCGCGCCGTCAGGGGCGCGGGGAACGGCGCGAGCGGCCGTCCGCGGCCCGCGGCGGTCATCCGGCCTGGCCCGCCGGGCTCTCCACGACACCGGCCAGCTCCGCGATGTCCGCCAGCATGCGCACGCTGTCCGGCTCCCGCCCGGTGAACAGCCGGAACGCGTCCACGGCCTGGAACACGGCCATGCCGCCGCCGTCGAGGGTGGGGCAGCCGAGCGCGCGGGCGGTGCGCACGAGTTCGGTCTCCAGCGGCCGGTACACCACCTCGGCGACCCACAGCCCGGGATGCAGCAGCTCGGCCGGGAAGGGCAGTCCGGGGTGGGCGGCCATGCCGGTGGGGGTGGCGTGGACGATGCCGTCGGCTCCGCGCAGGAGTCCGGCCAGCCGGTCCGGGGACGCCGTGTCGGCCCGCCCGTCGCCGAAGTGCCGGTTGAGGGCGTCGGCGAGGCCGGCCGCCCGCTCGGGCAGCGCGTCGACGAGGGTGACCCGCTCGGCGCCGAGGGTGAGGGTGGCGTGCGCGACGGCAGCGCCCGCGCCGCCCGCCCCGAGCTGGACGACCCGCTCCAGGGGCGCGTCGGGCAGGCCGCGCGCGAAGGAGGCGGCGAAGCCGGTGACGTCGGTGTTGTGGCCGACGGCCCGGCCGCCGTCGAAGACGACGGTGTTGACCGCGCCGAGCGCCTCGGCCTGCGGGGACAGCGCGTCGAGGTGCTCGATGACGAGCTGCTTGCACGGATGCGTGATGTTCAGCCCGTCGAAGCCGAGGTCCCGCGCGGCCCGCACCAGGTCGCCGACCCGCTCGGGCGGTGCCCCGAGCACGTCGATGTCGATCAGCCGGTACACGTACCTGAGGCCCTGCCGGTCGGCCTCCCGCTCGTGGAGGGCCGGGCTGAGCGAGGGTCCGATACCGGAACCGATCAGTCCGACGAGATACGAGTCCTTGGTCACCACGGACCTCCAGGGCAGCTAATGTACGAACTAGTACGTTAGTCATAGCACTGTTCCCGGGTCAGAGGAAGTGGCCCGCGGCGAGCTCTTACAATCGCGACACCGATCGCGTCACCCGCCCTCGCCCGAAGGAACCCGATGACCAGCGTCGACGAACAGGCACGGAACGGCGGACGGGTCCGCGACGCGGCCCGCACCCAGGCGGAGATCCTCGACGTGGCGACCCGGGAGTTCGCCCGCGCCGGCTACGACGGCGCCCGGGTGGACGAGATCGCCGCCCGCACCCGCACCACGAAGCGGATGATCTACTACTACTTCGGCGGCAAGGAGCAGCTGTTCACGGCCGTCCTGGAGCGGGCGTACGGCGTGATCCGCGAGGCCGAGCAGCAGCTCGACGTGGAGCACCTGGACCCGGTCGCGGCCATCCGGCGGCTGGCGGAGGTGACCTTCGACCACCACGAGGCGCACCCCGACTTCATCCGCCTGGTCAGCATCGAGAACATCCACGGCGCCGAGCACATCGCCGCCTCCGAGAAGCTGGGCAGGATCGGCTCACCGGCGCTGGACGTGATCCGCCGCATCCTCGCGGCGGGGCAGGAGTCCGGCCTGTTCACGGCCGACGTCGACGCCGTCGACCTGCACGCGATGATCAGCTCCTTCTGCTTCTTCCGGGTCGCCAACCGGCACACGTTCGGCGCCCTGTTCGGCCGCGACCTCGTCGACCCCGCCCAGCGGGAGCACTACCGCACGATGCTGGGCGACATGGTGATCGCGTACCTGACCGCGGAGCGCGCGGCGGACTGACCGCGGGGCACACGCGGAAGGCAGTTGCTTCGGCATCACCCCTTGACACCCGGGAAACGTGGGCGCAACATCCCTTCCCACCGGGACTAACTATCCAGTGGGTTAATTAGCCGAAGATCCGGCCCTTCTCCCCTCCGCTCACTCCGCCTACGTTGGAGTTCCCTCAAAGGAGCCGCCGTGTCCGTCCCCACCCCCGCCGCCCCGCCCGGGCAGCCGAAGAAAGCCGCGACCGCCGCGTGGATCGGCAGCGCCCTGGAGTACTACGACTTCTTCATCTACGGCTCCGCGGCCGCCCTGATCTTCCCCGAGGTCTTCTTCGACGAGTCCGACCCGGCCACCGCGACCCTGCTGTCGCTGGCCACCTTCGGTGTGGCGTACGCCGCCCGGCCGATCGGCGCGCTCTTCCTCGGCCACTACGGCGACCGCATGGGCCGTAAGAAGATCATGGTCTTCACGCTGATCCTCATGGGTCTGTCGACCTTCCTGATCGGCTGTCTGCCCACCCGCGACCAGGTCGGCACGCTCGCTCCCGTGCTGCTGGTGCTCTGCCGGGTCCTTCAGGGCATCTCCGCGGCCGGTGAGCAGGCCAGCGCGAACTCGATGACGCTGGAACACGCGCCACCGAACCGGCGCGGCTTCTTCACCAGCTTCACCCTCAGCGGCACCCAGGGCGGCCAGCTGCTCGCCACGCTGGTCTTCATCCCGATCGCCGCGCTGCCCGAGGAGCAGCTGCTGTCGTGGGGCTGGCGGGTGCCGTTCTGGATGAGCATCGCGGTCGCCGTGGTCGGCTATGTCATCCGCCGCAAGCTGGACGAGACCCCGGCCTTCGAGCAGCAGGCCGCGACGCAGGGCGTGGTGAAGCTGCCGCTGGCGGTGCTGATGCGCGAGCACTGGGCGGATGTGCTGCGGGTGATCGCCGGCGCGCTGGTCGCCTCGGTGAGCACGATCTTCACGGTGTGGGCGCTCGCGTACGCGACGAGCGACTCCGTCGGTATGAGCCGCTCCTCGATGCTGTGGGTGGGCGCGCTGGCGAACCTCGTCGCGCTCGCCGCGATCCCCCTGTGGGCCACGCTCTCGGACCGCATCGGGCGTCGCCCGGTGTTCCTGGTCGGCGCGGCCGGCAGCGCGGCGATGATGTTCGCCTACCTGTGGTCGATCTCGACCGGGAACTACCCGCTGACCCTGCTCCTCGGCATCGTGACCTTCGGTGTCGTCTACAGCGCGGCGAACGGCGTGTGGCCGTCCTTCTACGGCGAGATGTTCTCCACCCGGGTCCGGCTGTCCGGCATGGCCATCGGCACCCAGATCGGTTTCGCGGTCGCCGGTTTCGCGGTGACCTTCGCGGCGCAGATCGCGGGCCCGGACGGCGACGACTGGTCGGCGGTGGCCCTGTTCACCGCGGCCCTGTGCGTCCCGCCGGTCATCGCCGCGCTCTCGTCCCGCGAGACCCACAAGGTCCCGACGGAGCAGCTCGGCGAGCGCGCTCCGCTGGAGTCGGCCCAGCGGGAGACGGTGACGGCCTGACCCCCGGCTCCCTGGACCCCGGCGCCCGTGCGGCGCCGGGGTCCGGGCTCCTACGCGTTGGACCAGCCCCGCTCACACAGCACGAGCCGGTACCCGTCCGGGTCCTCGATCGTGACGCCCCACTCGTTCCAGTACGGGTTGGGGGACGCGACGCGCTTGCCGCCGTGCTCTTCGAGGCGCGCGACCAGGTCCTCCGGCACCGGGCCGTCGACGTAGACCACCAGGAGGTCCTCCTCGGTGGGCCGGGGCTCGACGGGGCGGGCGGGCTCGTGGACGAGTTCGAGATGCCAGTCCGCGTCGGGCCATCCGAGCATCAGCAGATCGTGCTCCCCGGGTTCCGGCCCGCCCCGCGCCCGCCATACGACACTCAGGCCCAGCCCCTCTCCCCAGAAGCGCTCGGCGGCGGCGAGGTCAGGGAGGGGCGGGCGATACGGATGTGACTGCGGCCGTTGACGGGCATCGGGTCCTCTTCTCGTGGCTGCGCGCTCGGTTCGGCAGCCTAGCCAGCGCGCCCGCACCGGACATCGGCCATCGGCCCCGCGCCGGGGGACCTAGGACCGCGGGCCGGACCGGGTCAGCCGCGCTTCGGAACCCCGTACGCCCGGTCCACCTTCAGCCGCAGCACCAGTCGCCGGTCCCGGACCATCGCGGCCCGGAAGTCGTCCCAGTCGGGGTGTTCGCCCTGGACGTCGCGGTACAGACGGATGAGTTCCTCGACCGTGTCGTCGTGCGGGTCCGCGGCGACGGGCGCGAGGTCGGCGGTGCCCTCGGCCACGGTGTACGCCCAGCGGTCGGCGCTGGTCACGTGGTACGACGCCCTCGGGTCCCGGCGCAGATTGCGGGTCTTGGCGCGGTCGTCCGTGATCGACACCCGGATGATCCGCTCGTCGGGGTAGTAGGCGTGGCTGACGTTCGACAGCTGGGGGCGGCCGTCGCGCTTGAGGGTCACCAGTACGCCCCCGTGGCCCTCGGAGAGCAGCTGGAGCAAGGCCTCTTCAGTCCGGTCCTGAGTCATGTTCCGGTAAACCGGGCGGGCCGGGCCGGACATTCCCGCGACCGGGCTGTAGACGGTGTCTACCCCGAGCTGCTACACACGGCCCATGCAGGAACCTGAGGCAGGACTGCGTGACCGACTGGTGGACGTGGGCGTGGAACTGGTGGCCGAGGAGGGCGTCCAGGCGCTCACCTTGCGGGAGATCGCCCGCCGGGCGGGTGTCTCGCACGGGGCCCCGCGCCGCTACTTCCCCACGCATCTGGAGCTGCTGTCGGCCATCGCGCGCCGCGGCTTCGTCGAACTGGCGGACCGGGCGACGCGCGCCGTCGAGGACGCGGGCGGCGGCCCCCGCACCCAGCTCACGGCACTGGCCCACGCCTACCTCCGGTTCGCGGTGACCAACCCAGGTATGTACGAACTGATGTTCCGTCATGATCTGCTGAAGAGCGGCTACTTGCGGCTGCGCGACCACAGCCTTCCGGTGTTCGGACGCATGGTGGAACTGGTCGCCCGGGTCCGGCCCGACGTCGACGCCCGGCTCGTCGGGGGCTCACTGTGGGCGAACCTGCACGGCGTCGGCCAGCTGTGGGGCTGGGGCAGCCTCCAACTCGCCGTCGGTACGCATGACTTCGACCGCATGGTGGAGTCGGTCCTGGTCGTCTACCTCGGCCCGGACGAGGAGTGAACCCCCAGCCCGGACGCCGGGCGCTGCCGGTCGATCGGCGATCCGCGGGGCCGTACACCTGTTCCTGCGCGACGATGAGATCGCGGGCCGCTGCGGTTGGGTATGCCGCAGCACCTCGGCGTCCGCATTCGTGAGGAGAGCGATGGCACAGCTGCGACAAGAGGTCGAACCGGTCGAGGTCGGTCTGGACCCGAAGGCGCTGGACCGCCTCGACCAGCACTTCGCCCAGTACGTGGACGAGGGTCGGCTGCCCGGTTTCCTGGTCGCCGTCTCCCGTGGGGGGCGCGTCGCCCATCTGACCACGCACGGTCTGCGGGACGTGACCGCCGGCCTGCCCGTGACGGCCGACACCCTCTGGCGGATCTACTCCATGACCAAGCCGGTCACCTCCGTCGGGGCGCTGCTGCTGGTGGAGGAGGGGAAGCTGGCCCTGGACGACCCGGTCGGCCGCCACCTCCCGGCCTTCGCCGAGCCCCGGGTGTACGTCGAGGGCTCCGGCGCCGATGTCCGCACCCGCCCGGCCGCCGGACCGATGCTGATCCGGCACCTGATGACCCACACCGCGGGCCTGACCTTCGCCTTTTACCACTCTCACCCGGTGGACGCCCTCTATCGCGCGGCGAATCTGGAGTCCGCGGTGCTGCCCGGCTCGGACCTGGCCGAGACCGTCGACGTGTACGCGCGTCTGCCGCTCCAGTTCGACCCGGGCACGCAGTGGAACTACTCGGTCGCCACCAATGTCCTCGGCCGCGTCATCGAGGTCGTCTCCGGACAGCCGCTGGACGAGTTCCTCGCCGCACGCGTCTTCCGCCCGCTCGGCATGACCGACGCCGGATTCCAGGTCGGGGACGAACAGGCGGACAGACTGGCCGAGTTGTACGGCGAGACCGACGAGGGCCGGATCACCCCGATCCCCGGGCTGCCGCTGCACGGTCGCCCCCGGTTCCTGTCCGGCAGCGGCGGCCTGGCGGCCTCCGCCCATGACATCCACCGCTTCATGGAGCTGCTGCGCCGCCGCGGCGAACTCGACGGCACCCGGCTGCTCGCTCCCGGCACGGTCGACCTGATGACCGGCAACCACCTCCCGGGCGGCGCCGACCTGCGCTCCTTCGGTAGCCGCCCGGCCCACGACGAACCCGGCAACGACGGCGTCGGCTTCGGTCTCGGCGTCTCCGTGGTCATCGACCCGTCCCGCACGAGGGCCCCCGCGGGGATGGGCACGTTCGGCTGGAGCGGTGTGGCGACCACGACCTTCTTCGTCGACCCGTCCCGCGACCTGACGGTTCAGTTCATGACCCAGGTCCGCCCGAAGACCTCGCACACGATGTTCCCGGACCTCAAGCGGCTGGTGCACGAGGCGGTCACCGACTGAACGCCGTCACTGACTGACGCGGTCACTGACTGACGCGGTCACTCACTGACGCGCAGGGTGAACTCCACTCCCTCCAGAGCGAGTTCACGCAGCCACTCGGCCGACCGTGCCGCTGTCTCGGCGGCACGGCTCAGGCCCGGCGGCAGGGAGCCGTCCAGGATGTGGCGGACACTCAGCGCGAGGGGCCGTGAGACACAGCGGGCCATCGCGCTCTCCTCCTCGTCGCCGACCAGGTCGAGCAGGTAACTGCCCTTCCACATCCGGCCGTTCGCACCCCTGACCTCCAGGGAGACGACGAGCACGACCCGGTCCCGGTCCGCCTCCGTCGTGGGGTAGGTAGCCGCCAACTCCCTCGCCAGCGCCGCGATCCGGCCGTCGTCGCCGCGCTTGAGCTCGTCGAAGACGGGCTCCCAGGCGCGCAGCCAGCCGTCCAGACGCAGGGTGCCGCGGACGAAGGTGCGCGGCTTCCACTGCTCGGGGAGGTCGTACTGGTCGACGAAGGGCAGGCTGTCCCGGTTGGGGTAGACCTCGAAGGGCTCCCCCTCGACGACATGCCTCCGGGTCGCCTCCCAGGGGCGCGCGGCGGTGGTCTCGGCGCCGTCCTCGATGTAGCGCGCGGGCGAGCGCAGGGCACCGAGCACACCGGCGGGCGCCCAGCTGAAGCGGTAGCGGAAGTCGTTCGGCTCCGCTGGGACACCGCCGCAGTACGAGGTCAGGCTGTACGAGGCCGCCGTACCGTCGCCGATCGCCGCCCGGGCGCGGGCGACGAGGGAGTGGGCGAAGAGGTGGTCGATGCCCGGGTCGAGGCCCGCTTCGGTGAGCACGACCAGACCGGCCCCGACCGCCGCCGGCACCTGCTCCAGCACGGCGTCGGACACATAGCTGGAGCACGCGAAGTGGGCCCGCCGGGACACGCAGACGGCCAGCAGATCGGCGTGCTCGGAGGCGGGCAGCATCGACACGACGACATCGCCGGGGGCGAGTTCGGCGGTCAGCGTGTCGAGCGTGAACGCGCGCGGCTCGGCACGTCCGGTCAGACCGCGCCGGTCCAGGGCCTCGGCGGCGCGTTCCTCGGTGCGGTGCCACAGCCGTACCCGCTCGGCCGTGTCGCACAGCCGGGCGAGCCCGCTGCCGGTGGACAGGCCGGCGCCGACCCAGTGGACGGTGCCGCTCGCGGGAACCAGGTCAGTCACGGCGGAACTCCCCTTCCTCGATACCGGCTTCGGAGCAGGCCTGCCGGAACCGGCCCAGGCAGCGCGCCCAGGCGGGATCGGTGTCGAACGCCGGCAGGAGCGGCAGCAGCGCCGCCGAGAAGTCGGTGGACGACTCCCTCGGCAGCAGGGACGGCAGGTTGTCGATGGCGATGAGGTCCAGGGGCGGTCGCTCGCGCAGCCGCCGGGCCGGGTCCGTCCAGTCGGTGGTGCGGTCGTAGATCGGCAGGACGTTCAGGGGCGAGCCGACGTCGCAGGTCACGTCGCACAGGGTGCGCAGCCGACGGGCGGGGTCGTCGAGGTCCGCGTCCCGGAGGAACGGCGGCACGGGTGTCGTGGCGAGGACCGCGTTGACCATGACGTCGTGGGCGAGGAGGGCGGGGCGGTCGAGATCACGGGTCTCGGCGAGGTCCCAGCGGGTCGGCTCGATCCCGGCCGCCCGGAAGGCCTCGCAGGCGCCCTTGCCGCTGCGGCCCAGGGCGCCGATCACCAGTGCGGTGAACTCCGTTTCCCCACGCAGGCGTTGGTCCAGCTCCTCCTTGGTCGTGGGGACCAGCGGCGCGTCGAGCCGCCCCCGGTGCCGCAGCACGGCGAGCGCGGCCCCGAGGTATCCGGCCCAGAACCCGAAGGCGGCCAGCCGCCGCCCGCCCTCGTCCACCAGGTACTCGACGTCGTACAGCGCCCCTCCCCCGGCCGCGAACCGCCGCAGCAGCGCGGCGGCACCGGGCTGCCGCTTGTAGGCGTGCCCGAAGAACACGTGCCGATGGGACAGCGCGGCGGGCTCGTCCGGCAGCTCCTTCAGTCCTACGACGACGGCGTCGCCCGGCGCCGACACCCACGAGCCCGCCGCCGCGACCCGGCAGCCGGCCTTCTCGTACTCCTCGACCGGGAAGATCCGCTGCGGGGAGTCCTCGACGGTCACGGTCACCCCGCTGTCGACGAGCCGCCGGGCGTCGGACGGCACGACCGGAGTGCGCCGCTCGGTGGGCCGGACCTCGTGACGCAGCCAGAGATGGAGCTCGGTCATACGCAGTTGGCCTCCGGGCGAAGGGCGTCGGCCGCGAACCGGTCGGCGCTCAAGGGGCTGACGTCCACGAAGGGTACGCGGCCGAGGTACAGGTCGCGGACGACCTCGCCGACGGCGGGTCCCTGGAGGAAGCCGTGGCCGGAGAAGCCGGTCGCGTACAGGAAGCGGGACACCGAAGTCGACTCGCCGATCAGGGCGTTGTGGTCCGGGGTGACCTCGTACAGGCCCGCCCAGCCGCCCGTGCGGCGCAGGTCGAGCAGGGCGGGGGCGCGGTGCTCCATGGCCTCGTACAGCCGGGGGATCCAGCGGTCGTGGGTGCCGGTGTCGAAGCCGGGGCGTTCGTCGGGGTCGGACATGCCGAGGAGGAGGCCGGGGCCCTCGGCGTGGAAGTAGAGGCTGGTGGTGAAGTCGATGGTCATGGGGAGGCCGGGCCGCAGTCCGGGGACCGGTTCGGTGACCGCGATCTGGCGGCGCAGCGGCTCCACGGGCAGGTCGACGCCGGCCATCGCGCCGACGGCCCGGGACCAGGCGCCGGCCGCGCAGATCACCGTGCCGGTGGCGATCGGGCCCTTGCTGGTGCGCACCGCGGTGATGGTGTCGCCGCGCAGGTCGATGCCGGTGACCTCGGTGTGCCGCAGGACGGTGGCGCCGTACCGGCGGGCGGTGGCCGCGTAGCCCTGGACGACGGACTCGGGGGTGCAGTGTCCGTCGTCCGGGGAGTAGGCGGCGGCGAGCAGTCCGTCGGTGACGATGAGCGGGGAGAGCCGCCGGGCCTCGGCCGGGTCGAGCATCCGGCTGGGCACACCGAGGGAGTTCTGCAGCCGTACGCCCGCCTCGAAGGAGGCGACCTCCTCCGGGGTGGACAGCAGGAACAGATAGCCGACCCTGTGCAGGCCGATGTCCTGTCCGGTGTCCGCCTCGAACCGGTCGAAGGCCTCCAGGCTGCGGGCGCCGAGCCGGATGTTGAGCTCGTCGGAGAACTGCGCCCGCACTCCGCCGGCCGCCTTGGAGGTGGAACCGGCGGCCAGTTCGTCCCGCTCGACGAGCACCACGTCCCGCACTCCGGCCCGGGCCAGCCGGCAGGCGATGCTCGCCCCCATCACCCCACCGCCGACGACCACGACCTCCGCCTTCACCGGCCCGCCTTCCGCGCCGCGTCGATGACTGCCCAGGCGGCCGCCGCGTCCTGGATGCCGAGGCCGACGCTGTTGTAGTAGACGATGTCTCCGGGGCCGGTACGGGCGGTGTGCGTGCCGGTGAGCAGGCCGCCGAGGGGGATCAGGTCCTCGGGGGCGAGCCGTGCCGCCACGACGGGTCCGGCGTGCTGGGCCGCCGTCTCCGGGTCGTCCACGACGACGGCCGCGGACCGCCGTACGACTTCCGCGTCGGCCTCGCGGCGGGTCGGTTCGAAGGAGCCGACGCTCACCACCGTGCAGCCGGGCGCCAGCCACGCGCCGCGCACCACCGGCGTGCTGCTGAGCGTGCAGGCGGCGATGATCGACGAACCGGTGACGGCCTGCTCGGCGGTGCCGACCGGTTCGACGGCGATCCCCAGCTCGGCCGTCAGGGTCTGTGCGGCCCGGGTCCTGTTGGCCTCGGTCGGGCTCCACAGCCGTACGGACCTCAGGTCCCGCACCCGGGACAGGGCCCGGACATGCGCGAGGGCCTGGACGCCGGAGCCGAGCACGGCGAGGTCCGTGCTGTCGGGGCGGGCCAGCGCGTCGACGGCGACGGCGCTGGCCGCGGCCGTGCGCAGGGTGGTGAGCGCGGTGCCGTCCATGACGGCGACGAGACGGCCCGTGACCGGGTCCAGGGCTGTGACCACGGCGTGCACGGTGGGCAGCCCGGCCCGCGCGTTGCCCGGGTTGACGCTGCCGATCTTCGCGACCGCCCCGGTGTCCGCGGAGAGCCGGGACAGGTACGCGAACATCACGCTGTCGTCGAAGCGGCTCGGGTGCATGATCTTCCCGGGCAGATCGGCGCCGGTGGACCCGAGGGCGGTGAAGGCGGCCCGCTGCGAGGCGATCGCCGCGTCCGTCGAGAGCAGCCGGCTGACCTGGTCGCCGGAGAGGAAGAGGACGTCGTCGCTCATTCCCTCTTCCTGTCCCGGCGGCCCGCGGCTGAATCAGGACCAGTGCGCCACGGCGTCCAGATGGGGCAGATGGTGGTCCAGGCGCTCCCGCTTGGTCCGCAGATAGGTGATGTTGCTCTCGCACGGCGGGATGAGCAGCGGGACCTGCTCGGCGACCGTGATGCCGTGCTCCAGCAACGCCTCCCGCTTGCGCGGGTTGTTGGACATCAGCCGGACCGACCGGACGCCGAGGTCGTCCAGGATGCGCGCGGCGACGCCGTAGTCGCGGGCGTCGACCGGCAGGCCGAGGGCGAGGTTCGCCTCCACCGTGTCGAGGCCCTCCGCCTGGAGGGCCATCGCCCGCAGCTTGGCGAGCAGACCGATGCCCCGGCCCTCGTGCCCTCTCAAGTACACGACGACACCGCGTCCTTCGGCGGCGACCGCGCGCAGCGCGGAGGCCAGCTGGTCGCCGCACTCGCAGTGCTGGGAGCCGAACGCGTCCCCGGTCAGGCACTCCGAATGCAGCCGGGTGAGAACGTCCTCGGTGCCGATGTCACCGTGGACGAGGGCCACTTGCTCGTCACCGCGGTCGTGGTCGAGGTAGCCGACCGCGCGGAATTCCCCGTACACCGTGGGCAGCGGGGCATTCACAATGCGTTCCACACCGGTGCGCTTCGGTGACTTCTTTCCGAGTACGCCAACTTTTTCTGTCATGATCTGGTTCCTAAGCAGAGACGAAAGGCCGTGAAAAGATGAGTGTTTCGGGGACGCGGTCGGCATCCGGTCTGGTGCCGGCGGACACCACGGAAGACGTGCGGACGCGCGGGGCGGGCGTCTCACGGCAGGTCGCCGTCCTTCCCGTCGGGAGCTTCGAGCAGCACGGCCCCTTCCTGCCGCTGGCCACGGACACGCTGGTCGCCTGTGCCGTCGCCCGGGAGATCGCCGCCGCGTACCCGGTGCACCTCCTTCCTCCGGTGACGATCTCCTGCTCGCACGAGCACGCGGCGTGGCCGGGGACCGTCAGCATCTCCTCGGTGACCCTTCATGCGGTGATACGGGACATAGCGGATTCGCTCCGCCGCTCCGGCGTGGACGCCCTGGTGGTGGTCAACGGCCACGGCGGGAACTACGTGCTGGGCAACGTCGTTCAGGAGTCCTCCGCGCGCGGTGAGCACATCGCGCTGTTCCCGGCCGCGGAGGACTGGGAGACGGCGCGGGAACGGGCCGGGGTGACCACCTCGCTCCTCACCGACATGCACGCGGGAGAAATCGAGACCTCCGTTCTTCTGCACGCTCATCCGGAAATGCTGCATCCCGGATACGAGACCGCGGATTTCGTCGCTGACGACCGCCGGCATCTGCTCTCCCTCGGTATGTCCGGCTATACCGATTCGGGTGTCATCGGGCGCCCTTCGCTGGGTTCGGCGGAAAAGGGGAAGGAACTCCTGGCGAGCCTGGCTGATTCGTTCGGGGCGTATTTCGCTTTGCTCACCTCGGATTCACGGGACGGCTCGTCCGCACGGTAGCCCTCCCACCACCGCAGGACCAGAACCACGACACCGGGCAGGCTCGCCGCCAGACACAGCACGCCGTACACCACGGCCACCGCGAGCCCGCTGCCCGCGCCGAGCCCGGCGGCGCCGAACGCCCAGGCGGTGACGCCTTCCCGGGGCCCCCAACCGCCCACGTTCAGCGGCAGGCTCATCGCGAGCAGGGCGAGCACGGCCAGCGGCAGGAGTACGGCGACGGAGGCGTCGGTGCCCGCGACGCGGGCCGCGAGCACGAACGTGGCGAGGTGTCCGGCCAGCACGACGACCGACGACCCGGCCACGCCGGGGGTGAACAGCCCCTCGCGGGCCTCGCGCAGGAAGCGCCGACGGCCGGTGGGGGACGGCCGGTTCATCCGCAGCGCGAGGACGACCGCGAGCGCGCCGAGGGCGGCGAGGGCGAGCAGCGGGGCGATGTGCCGGGTCTCGTCCCGCACGGGCGACGGCATGGTCAGCAGCACCACGACACCGATCACGGCCAACGCGATCTGTCCGGCGGCCCGTTCGAGGACGACGGAACGCACGCCTCGGCCGAGGTCACCGGCGCTGCGCCCGTGCCGTACCGCCCGGTGCACGTCGCCGAGGACACCGCCGGGCAGTGCCGCGTTGAGGAACAGCGCGCGGTAGTAGTCGCCGACCGCCGCGCCGAGCGGCAGCCGGATGCGCAGCCCCCGGGCCACCAACTGCCAGCGCCAGGCGCTGAACACGGTGGTGACGACCCCGATCCCCACGGCCGCGAGCACGGCGGGCGCGTCGATCCTGCGCAGCCCGTCGAGGAACACTCCGGTGCCAAGGCGCCACATGAGCACGGCGAGGATGGCGATGCCCGCGAGGGTGCCGATGTGGGTGCGGAGGTTCTTCCGGCGACGAGGGGCCGGGGCCGGTTCCGGGGTCGCCTCACAGGGGACGGAGACGGTGGCGGCTGCCGGGAGGGAGACCGAGGCCGGGCGGCGCACGGCGTGACCGACGGAGGTACGGCCGCCCAGCGGACCCACGGCCTCGGCGCAGCCGCCCGCGGCACGACCGGCCGAACACTCCGCCGTCTCGGCGCCGGCAAGCGCGACCCGGCCGCCGGGCGACTCCGCCGACTCCGAGTCCACGACCGCCGTACGGCCGGCCAGGGTCCCGCCCGTCGCCCCGCGTGCCTGCGTGCCCGCCCTGCGGGTCGCGGGGCCCGTCGCGCCAGTGCACAGGCGGGTTCCGGTCGCCGCCCCGACCGCCTCCGCGCTCATGAGGTCGCTCCGTCGGCCGGGCGGGAGAGGGCCAGCAGGTCGGTGTGGTGGACGACGACGCGCAACTCGCCCGCCGCACAGGCCGCCAGCCGCTCGCGCAGGTAGCCTTCGGCCGGTTCGCGCAGGTCCGGGCGCTGTTCCACCGCCGCGCCGACCCAGCCGCGCAGCCACTGCGCGGTGAGCGCGGCCTCGGCGGGGCCGAGTTGCCAGGGGCTCGGGTGCAGCCGTACGGTCGCGCCGCGCGCGGAGAACTCCTCGCACGCCACGGTGACCGCGTCCGGTCCGAGCAGGTCCGTACGCCGTTGGTGGGCGTTGAACGCCTCGGCGATCTCCTCGTCCAGCGGGTGGGCCGGGGTGAGGTCCACGCGTCCCGCGACCGACAGCGTCAGCAGCGCCGGGCAACCCGCGCCGGTACAGGCGGCGACGAGGGTCTCGACCTCCTCGCGGGTGAGCACGTCGAGCAGTGCGGAGGCCGTCACCAGGGAGGCCCCGGACAGGCCGTCGGGCGTGAGCCGCCCGACGTCACCGCGCCGGGTCTCGACGGTGACGCGGCTGCCGTCGGCGGCGGCGCGCGGGGAGGCCACGGCCGCGAAGTGCAGGAGGTAGGGGTCGCGGTCGTGCAGGACCCAGTGCTGGGCGCCGTCGAGCCGGGGCGCGAGCCAGCGGCCCATCGAGCCGGTGCCGCAGCCCAGGTCGTGGATGACGATTCCGCGCGAGCGGCGCGGCATGTTGGCGAGCCGGATCCGCAGCGGATCGAGCAACTCGTGCGCCCGCGCGTCCCCGTCGGGCCCCTCCCGCAGTTCCAGCCACTCCGGCGCGTACCGCGGCTGCTCCTCGGGACCGTCCTCCCGCAGCTTCAGCGTGGGCCGCTCACCGGGACGGGGCGTGGGCCCGGCGCCGGGGATCACGAGGTCGTCACCGCCCTCGGCCCCGGGCCCCTCCCCTCCGGCCCGCAGCCGCTCCCCCGCCGACCGGACCCGCTCGACCGCGGTGCGCTGCTGCTCCGTCACGGTGTCCCTCGGTCCCGGCTGTTCCGGGATCCACCCGGTGCCGTCTGTCGCCGCCGTCTTCCTCATGCCGCCCTCCTGGGCTCGTTCGGCAGTCGGCCCAGTACCGCGGCCAGGCTGCGGGCCGTGGTCGCCCAGCCGTCGAGGGCGGCCCTGCGGCCGCGCGCGGCCGCCTTCAGCCGGCGTCGTACGTCCGCCTCGCCGAACCAGCCGCGCAGTTCGGCGGCGAGGGCGGCGGGGTCCTCCGGCGGGACGAGGATGCCGGGCACACCGCCGTCGGGGGCGCGTCCCACCGCCTCGGGCAGGCCGCCGACGTCCGTGGCCAGCACCGGGATGCCCCGCGCCAGCGCCTCCGTCACGGCCATGCCGTACGTCTCCGCGTACGACGTGAGGACCATCAGGTCGGCCGCCGCGTAGCTGGCGTCGAGTTCGGCGCCCGCCTGCGGTCCCGCCAGCACCAGTCGGTCCTGGAGGCCGTACTTCCCGATCAGGGCCCGCAGTCCGGCCACGTACTCCGGATCCTGGCCGAGTCCGCCCACGCACACGCAGCTCCACGGCAGGTCGGTGACCGCCGCGAGCGCCTCGACCAGCCGGTGCTGTCCCTTGCGCGGGGTCACCGCGGCGACGCACAGCAGCCGCGAGACGCCGTCGGTGCCGGACGCCAGGGGGGCGATGTCGGCGCCGGGGGCGGCGACATGGACCCGTTCGGGGGCGAGGCCGTGGTGGGAGACCAGGCGCCGTACGGCCCAGTCGGAGGTGGCTATCACGGCCGGCACCGCCCGCAGCACCGCGCGCTCCCGGGCGTCGAGGTCGGCGGCGACCTGGGCCGACAGTCCCGTCTCGTCGCCCAGCGGCAGATGCACCAGCACTGCCAGCCGCAGCCGCTCCGCCTCGGGTACGACGATCTCGGGCACCCCGCACGCGACGAGCCCGTCCATCAGCACCACCGTGCCGTCCGGGAACTGCGCGAGAGTGCGGGCCAGTTCCTCCCGGGCCGCCGCTCCCGGCCGGGGCCACTCCCCCGCCACCGCGTGCTGGTGGACCTGCCAGCCGAAGCCGGGCAGATCCAGACTCACCCGCCGGTCATAGGCGTTGCCGCCGCTCGGCGCGGCCGGGTCGTCGACACCGCCCGGCAGCACGAAGTGCACGGAGCGCAGGGACATGGGCACGATCTCGGCGTTCTTCAGGGCGGAGTGCTGTACGGGCACATACGTGAGACGGGCCCGGTCCACGGTCACCTCGGTCACAGGGCACGCTCGTAACTGGCCCAGGCGACATGCGACTCGTGCAGCGTGACGGTGATCCCGGCGAGACCCCTGGCGCCCTCGCCCAGCGCCCCCTTGTGCACGCGCTCGGCGAGCCGGTCGGCGATGACCTTGGCCAGGAACTCCGTGGAGGTGTTGATCCCGGCGAAGTCGGGTTCGTTGTCGAGGTTGCGGTAGTTCAACTCCGCCACGACCGCCCCCAGTTCCTGGGTGGCGAGCCCGATGTCGACGACGATGTTGTCCTCGTCCAGCTGTTCGCGCCGGAACGTGGCGTCCACCAGGAACGTCGCTCCGTGCAGACGCTGCGCGGGCCCGAAGACCTCGCCGCGGAAGCTGTGGGCGATCATGATGTGATCGCGGACGGTGATGCTGAACAACGGACGACCCTCCAGGTGCGGCGCGTCTGATCCCCGGCTGATCGTGCCGGGGATGTGGAGTAGTACGGCTCTTCGCTTCCCGTTGTTCAGCCGTCTCTCACTCTTTTCTGAGGTCAGGCGCCCGCCGGGTACCGAACGCGGTGGCACAGCGCCGAAATCTCCCCGGACGCGAGCCTCGGCAGTACCACCGGCAACTCCTCGAACGCGCATTCCCCCGTGACCAGGGCGTCGAGCGCGGGGTCCGCGAGGAGTTCGAGGGCGAGGGCGAGCCGGTCGGCGTAGGTGCGGCCGGGGCGGGCCGGCGAGACGGTGCCGACCTGGCTGCTGCGGATGACGAGCCGTCGGGAGTGGAAGGCCTCGCCGAGCGGGAGGCTCACCCGGCGGTCGCCGTACCAGCTCAGTTCGATGACCGTACCTTCGGGGGACAGCAGTTCGAGCGAGCGGGCGAGGCCCTGCTCGGTGGCGCTGGCGTGCACGACGAGGTCGCACTCGCCCCGTGCGTCCCGCGGCAGCGCGAAGTCGACGCCGAGCGCCCCTGCGGTCTTCGCCCGCGCCGGATCGGCGTCCACCAACTGGACCCGCACACCCGGGAAACGGGCCAGCAGGGCCGCCACCGAACAGCCGACCATGCCGCCGCCGACCACCGCGATCCGGTCGCCGATCAGGGGCGCGGCGTCCCAGAGCGCGTTGACGGCGGTCTCGACCGTGCCGGCCAGGACGGCCCGTTCGGCGGGCACGTCCGCGGGCACCCGGGTCACGGCGGAGGCCGGGACGACGTAGCGCGTCTGGTGCGGATAGAGGCAGAAGACCGTGTCGCCGACGAGGTCGGCTGGGCCCTCCTCGACCATGCCGACGCTGAGGTAGCCGTACTTCACCGGCGCCGGGAAGTCGCCCTCCTGGAACGGCGCCCGCATCGCGCTGTGCTGGCTCTCGGGCACGCCGCCGCGGAAGACCAGCGTCTCGGTTCCCCGGCTCACCCCGGAGTACAGCGCGCGGACCAGTACCTCCCCCTCGGCCGGGGCCGGAAGGGTGACCTCCCTGATCTCGCCTTCACCCGGACTGCTGAGCCAGAACGCGCGTGCGGGTGGCTTCATCCGCATCCTCCTGAACGATCGGGAAGTAGTTCACGTACCGAGGTGTGCACAGGCCGCGCACAGTACGCGGCGTTGATCGACTCTGTCACACGGCCGGAGGATGTTCGGTGGCCCTGAACAACACGTATGACGCGAGGCTGGTCCAGCAGGAGACGGCGCTCGGCGCGGGCGTCCAGATCCTGGTGCTGGCGCTGCTCGGCACGGCGATCGGCATGGGGCCCGCGGGCTGGCTGACCGGACTCGCCTTCGCCGTCGCCACCTGGGCTGTGCTCTCCCGGGCCCTGCACCGCTCCCGCCTGCACTCCTTCGGTCCCGCCAACCGGGTCACCCTCGGCCGTTCCATCCTGGTCGGCGGAGTGACCGCCCTCGTCGCGGACTCCTTCCAGAGCCCGCCGCCGCTCACCCTGCTCGTCGGTCTGACGGCCGTGGCGCTGATCCTGGACGGCGTCGACGGCAAGGTCGCCCGCCGCACCGGCACCTCGACCGCGCTCGGCGCCCGCTTCGACATGGAGGTGGACGCGTTCCTGATCCTGGTGCTCAGCGTGTACGTCTCGATGGCGCACGGCCTGTGGGTGCTGCTCATCGGCGGTATGCGCTACGGCTTCGTCGCCGCCGCCCGCTTCTGGCCGTGGCTCAACGCCCCGCTGCCGCCGAGCACCGCCCGCAAGACCGTCGCCGCGCTCCAGGGCGTGTTCCTGCTGCTGGCCGCCTCGGGGCTGCCGCCGCGCCCGGTGGAGTTCGGCGTCGTCGCCACCGCGCTGGCCGCGCTGGTGTGGTCGTTCGGGCGGGACGTGCTGTGGCTGTGGCGGCGCTCGCGGGTTCAGGCGGTCGTCGAGACGGAGGAACTGGTCGCGGTCTGACGCGGCAGCAGCGCAGCCGCCGCGACCGGTACGGCGGCCAGGACCAGCCACGGCACGGCCACCGGGAGCCCGCTGTTCAGCAGCGCTCCGGTCACCGAACTGCCGGCCAGCACGATCAGCCCGGACACCGAGGACAGCGCTCCGGTGTAGAGACCGAGCCGCCCCTCGTCGGCGAGGTCCGGCAGCCAGGCCCGCGCGGCGGGTGCCACCAGCATCTGGCCGAGCGTGAGCAGGACCACGAAACCGGCCGCGGGCAGCAGCCCCGCCGAGCGCACGGCGGCCACCAGGGCGAACCCGGCCGCGACGACCAGCAGTCCGGCCCCCATGGACCGGCGCGGGGTGAGCCGCTCCCCCACCCAGCGGGTGACGGGCAGTTGGGCGGTCACCACCAGCAGCGAGGACAGCGCGAACAGCCAGGCCAGCGGCGCCTGGTCCCCGGCCACGCGCTCCACCTCGGCGGGCAGCGCGAGGTAGAGCTGGTTGTACGCCAGCAGGTAGGCGCCGTACGCGCAGCACAGCGCGAGGAAGCGCCGGTTGCGCAGCAACGGGCCCACGCCCCCGCGGACTCGGACACGCTCACGCCCGGGTATGTGCTGCGGAAGCAGGACGGCGTGTGCGGCGAGGACGAGCACGAAGACCGCGGCGCCGCCCAGGCACACCGTGCGGTAGTCGACGGACAGCAGGAGCGCGCCGATCAGCGGCCCGACGAACGCGCCCGCCTGTCCCGCCACCGTGAACAGCGCGAGCACACGGGCGCGCGAACCGCCGTCCCGCTCATGGAGGACGGCCTGCCGGGCGACCTCCGACTCCACGGCGGGCGAGAACAGCGCGGCGGCGAACCCGATGAGGAGTACGGCGCCGATGACGGACCCGGTCTCCGCGGCGAATCCCAGCCAGACGAACCCGGCGATCCGCAGCACGCATCCCACGAGCACGACGGGCCGGATACCGTACCGGTCGGCGAGCGCTCCGCCCACCACGAACAGACCCTGCTGGCTGAAAGTCCGCAGCCCCAGCACGAAGCCGACCAGCCAGCCCGCCATGCCGATCGCCTCGCCAAGATGCTCGGCCAGGAAGGGCAGGACGGCGAAGAAGCCGATGTTGAAGGCGATTTGCGTGAGGATCAGCAGGTGGAGGAGGGGGGAGAGGCGGGCCCGGGTCATGCGGTACTCACCGAATCTCTCGCGCTGAGGCGCTGTGGGCGCTGAGCCGCTGTGGGCGCTGAGCCGCTGTGGGCGCTGTGGGCGCTGTGGGCGCTGTGGGCGCTTCCGACCCTGTCGCCGCTTCCGCCGGGGCAGTCGTACGCCTCCCGCCGCGGTCACCGCCAGCGCGCCGAGCAGGGCGAGCAGGGCCGCGGGGGCGAGGACGGCCCAGGGGGCGCGTTCGGCGTAGGGCTGGTTCTCGGCGAGGAGCAGGCCCCACTCGGGGGACGGCGGCTGGGCGCCGAGGCCGAGGAAGGCGAGCGAGGCGAGGGACAGGGCGATGCCGGGCAGCCGCAGCAGGGCGTGGCGGGTGACGGGCGGGAGGATCGCGGGGAGCAGTTCGTGCCGCAGCAGTTGGAGGCGGCTCGCGCCCAGCGCGCGGGTGGCGGTGATGTGGAGCGCGGCGCGTTCCTGGCGCAGCAGGGCGGAGGTGTGCGCGGCCAGCGGGGCCCAGGCGACGGCCGCGACGGCGAGCGCGGGCGTGCTGGAACCGCTGCCGGCCACCGCCGTGACGAGGAGTGCGGCGAGCACGGGCGGCAGGGCGGTGACCGTATCCACGAGTGGCCCGGAGAACCGGGGTACGAGGCCCAGGAGGACGCCGGTGAGCAGCGTGACGGCACCGATCGCCAGCGCGAGGAGCAGGGTGTCGAGGGCGCCGTGGGCGACCCGGGCGAGCAGGTCCCGGCCGAGCGCGTCGGTGCCGAACGGGTGTTCCCAGGAGGGGGGTTGGAGCCGGGCACCGGTGTCGAGGGCGAGCGGGTCGCGGGGCAGGCCGAGGGCGATGACGCCGAGGAGGAGACCGCCGTAGAGCAGGGGCTGGACGCTGTGGCGGGGGGTGGTGGGGCGGTGCAGGGAGAGGAGGGCTGCGTCGCGGAGGGCGGTGCCGGTGAGCAGGCGGGTGCCGAGGTGGGCGAGTCCGGCGGCGGTCGCGGCGAGCAGGACGAGGAGGAGGGTGCCGGCCTGGAGGACGGGCAGGTCCTGGGCGAGGGCCGCCTGGAGTGTCGTACGGCCGAGGCCCGGAATGTCGAAGATCTGCTCGACCGCGACGGCTCCGCCCGTCAGGCCGACCACGAACAGGCCGGTGTTGGGCAGCAGTCCGGGCAGGCTGCGGCGCAGTGCCTGGCGGGCCACCGTACGGCCGGGCAGTCCCCGGGCGGCCGCGGCCAGTGCCCAGGGTTCGGCGAAGGCGCCGGGCAGCAGGTCGTCGAGGAGCCGGCCGAGCACCGCACCGGCGGGCAGGCCGAGGGCGAGCGCGGGCAGGATCGTGTACGAGGGCCCGTACCAGCCGAGGGCGGGCAGCCAGCCGAGCTGCACTCCCACGACGGTGCCGAGCACGGTGGCGGTGAGGAACTCGGGCAGCGCGGCGAGTGTCGCGGAACCGGTGCCTCCGGCGCGCCCGCGGTGGGTGCCGAGGCGGAGGGTGCGGGCGCAGATCAGCGCGGCGGTGACGACGGCGACGACGAGGGCCACGCCCATGAGCAGCAGGGAGACGCCGAGCGCCCGGAGGACATCGGGCGCGACCTCGCCGCCGCTCAGCCAGGACGTGCCTAGGTCACCGCGCCACAGACCGCTCACCCACTCGCCGAGCAGGTGGAACGGGCCCGCGTCGAGGCCGAGTCGGTCCCTGATGTCCGCCAGGGCCTCGGGCGTGGGGTCGCGGTCCGCGGAGCGTGCCTTGAGGACGGTGAGCGCGGGATCGGTGTGCGAGACCCAGGGCAGCAGGCCGACGGCGGTGAGGAGGGCGACCGCGATTCCGGCGCGCCACAGGAGCGTGGCCGTGCGCGGGCGCACGGGTCAGCGCCGGGTGCCGAGGCCGACGAGGGTGCGCTCGTACGGGTCGAGGAGCGCGCCGCGCACCGAGGTGCCGACGCCGGTGATGACCCGCTGATGCACCAGCGGGACGACGGTCTCGGTGCCGAGGATCTCCGCCTCGGCGGCCATCGCCGCGTCCTGCCGCTCGGCGGTGCCGTCGGCGTCCTCCGCCTTCGCCACGGCGCGGTCGACGTCCTCGTCGCAGAGCTGGGCGAGGTTGTAGCCGCCGTCGCAGGTGTAGTCGCTCGCGAGGACGGAGACGGGGTCGCCGGTGTCGACGAGGGTGTTGCGGGCGAGGACGAAGGCGTCGAACTTCCCGGCGAGGGCGTCGCTCTCCAGCCGGGAGTACTCGCGCACCTCGAGCGTGACGTCGAACCCGGCCTTCTCCAGCTGCTGCTTGAGCACCTGGGCGACCTCGGGGAGTTCGGGCCGGTTGTCGTAGGTGGCGAGGGTGAGGGAGGTGCCCTTGGCCTCGGCGGGCTCGGCCCGCCCGACGGGCGCCTTCCGCTTGCCCTCGGCCCAGGTGACGGCGGGGCCGTAGATCCCGGCGCCGGGGTCGGCGTACCCCTCGTACACGTCCTCGGCGAGCACGGAGGTGTCGACGGCCTGCCGGGCGGCGGCCCGGAGACCGGCGCTCTCGAAGGGCCCCGACGCGGAGTTGAGCAGCAGGCTGGTGGTGCGGGTGGTGGCGGTCGCCTCACGGACCTCCTTGTCGAGGGAGGCCGCCTGGGCGACGGGAACGGCCTCGGCGAGGTCGACCTGTCCGGTGCGCAGCGCACGGGTGCGGGCGGTGCCGTCGGGGATGAACTTCACGTCGATCCCGGGCGCCTGGGCGCGGCCGCCCCAGTAGCCGTCGTACCGGTCGAGGAGCGCGGCGGTGCTGCCCATGACCTTGGTGAGCTCGAACGGCCCGGTGGCGGTGCCGACCAGGTCGACGCGGTCGTCGGCGTCGTAGGCCCGGGCGGAGAGGACGGCGAGGGAGGGGCTGGACAGGCGCAGCGGCAGCACGGGGTCGGGTTCGTCGGTGGTGATGCGCACGGCGCTGTCGCCGGCCGCCTCCGCCTTGAGTCCCGCGCCGGCCAGGGCGGCGGGCGCGGGCTTGGCGGCGGCGGCGTGCGCGAGGGATGCGGCGACGGCGGCCGGGGTGACGGCGGTGCCGTCCTGGAAGGTGGCCTCACGCAGGCTGAACACCCAACTCCGCTGCCCCTCCTGCCGCCAGGACGCGGCGAGCGCGGGGGCGGCGGCGCCGTTGGCGTCCAGTGAGGTCAGCCCCTCGGTGACGCCGAGCCGGCTGAGGATGGTGGCGTCGGCGCCGTAGGGCGAGAGGTTCTCCGCGGGCGGGAAGGCGAGCGCGACGCGCAGCCGGGAGCCGGCGGCGGAGCCGTCGGAGGACGCACCGCCGGAGGACGCGAAGCACCCGGCGAGCAGCGGAACGAGCAACAGGGCGAGGAAAGGACGAAGCCGGCGCACGCTCGGGTCACCGCCCCATCGGTATCTCGAAGTGGACAATGCCCTGCCCGCCACCGGGCGCCTCCCTCTCGTCGCACACGACTTTCCCCAAGGACCGCCAGAACGCCTCGGCTCCCGGGACCCGGGGATCGGTGTGCAGATAGACGGCCCGGTAGCCCCCGTCCGCGGCCGCGAAGTCGAGCAACTCCTCGACCAGCCGCCGGGCCAGCCCTCGCCGCCGGTGCTCGGGCCGCACATAGATCCGCCGAAGCTGCGCGGTCACCCCCGAGGGATAGCGCTCGGCGAGTTCACGGGGGTTCGGCGGATGAGCCGGCCCGCGCGAGTCGAGGGCACCGGTGGCGACGACCTCACCCGTCGCCGCCTCGACGGCGACGAGCAGGACATGCCGCTCCGGCGCCGTGTAGGCCCCCTCCGGATCAACGATGTCGCGATGCCACCGGGGCACGTACCCGCTGCCGAAGTCCCGGTAGACGGTGTCGAGCATGACGCTCCGAGCACCGTCCACGTCGTACGGGCCCGCCGCCCTGATGTCGTAATCACGCACTTGCACATCATATGCAATAAGGGCTTACGCCTTGATCACCGACCCCTCGACGGCTACAGGCCACCGTCCCGTGCGCGCTCCCGCCGCACCTGTGACCCAGATCACCCGCCACAGGTGCAGCGTTTCGGGGGGCTCAAGGCCTTTTCACAGGTGCAGGCGACCGGCGAACAACGGGGACAGGTGAATGCAGCGGGCTCGGGACGGTGAGTTCGACGATTTCGTGGCGGCCCGGTGGTCCGGGCTGCTCCATCTCGCCCGCCTGCTCACCGGAGGGGACCGGCATCGCGCCGAGGACCTGCTCCAGGAGTCCCTCGTCAAGCTGTGGTTCGCGTGGGCGAGGGTCGGCGAGGAGGCGCCGGAGGCGTACGTCCGCCAGATCATGGCCCGCGCCGCCGCGCGGTCGGCCCGACGCCGGTGGTGGGGCGAGCGGCCCGTCGAGCAGGTGCCCGAAGTGGCGCTGCCGGGCGATGTGTCGGCGGCCGTCGCCGAGCGCTCACGGCTGGAGACCGCGCTCGCCCAGCTGCCGCCCAAGCAGCGGGCAGCCGTCGTGCTCCGCTACTACCAGGACCTGCCGGACCGGCAGGTCGCCGAGGTGCTGGGCTGCCCGGCGGGCACCGCCCGCTCGCACGCCTCGCGCGGTGTCGCCCGGCTGCGGCAGCTCCTGGCCGACGTCATCGAGCCGGTGGGGTGAGGAGGAGCCATGGACCAGTTCGAACAGCAACTCGCACAGATGATGCGCTCCTCGCAGGAGCACCGCCCCTTCGAGCCCGGCCAGCGCGAACGCCTTCACGAGGCGGTACAGACCCGGCGCCGGCTGCGCGCGGCCCGTAACGCCGCCGGTTCGGTCCTGGCGGTGGCCGCGCTCGCCCTCGCCTTCCTGCTCCGGCCGGACGGAGGCCGGCAGGTCGAGCCCACCTCGCCGCCACCGGTGTCCGCCTCGACCGCGCCGGGGCCGACGTCGACACCGACGTCCGCACCGGCGTCGACACCCACGTCGACACCGACTTCTGAACCACCGGCGTCCATGGACAGCTCGCAGCCGCCGGTGTCCACGACGACCACAGGGCCGCCGCCCTCGTCCACGGACGGCTCGGCGCCGCCGACGTCCACCGACTCCGCGGCGCCCCCGACGTCCGGCGACGCCTCGACGACCACGGTGCCGCCCTCGTACTCGGCGACGCAGTCGGCCCCCGTGACCGAGACGCCCTGACCCCGAACCACCCCGCCTGAACCACCCCTTGGGCCTCCTCTGCCCGCCCCGGCTGCCTTCGGCATGCCCTGTTCCACAGCACAGACAAGGACGAACCATGACGAAACAGCGAACGCGGCGGAAGCCCGCCCCCGCCCGACGACCGATATCCGTCGATCCCCGCGTTCCGGTCCTGGACGTCGTCGTCCCCGTCTTCAACGAGGAGGCGGACCTCGAACGGGGCGTGCGAAGGCTCCACGCCCACCTGCGCGCGGGCTTTCCGTACGCCTTCCGGATCACCGTCGCCGACAACGCCAGCACGGACGCCACGCCCCGCATCGCCGCCCGCCTCGCCCGCGAGCTGCCGGAGGCGCAGTGGCTGCGGCTGGAGGAGAAGGGGCGGGGCCGGGCCCTGCGAGCGGCCTGGTCGCGGTCGTCGGCGCCGGTCCTGGCGTACGTCGATGTCGATCTGTCGACCGAGCTGGCCGCGCTGCTCCCGCTCGTCGCGCCGCTCATCTCCGGGCACTCGGACCTCGCCATCGGAACCCGCCTCGCGCCCGGTTCGCGGGTCGTTCGCGGGCCCAAACGGGAGTTCCTCTCCCGCGGCTACAACACCCTGCTCCGCTCCACCCTGGCCGTCGGATTCTCGGACGCGCAGTGCGGGTTCAAGGCGGTACGGCGTGAAGTCGCCGAGCGGTTGGTGCCGTTGGTGCGGGACGAGGAGTGGTTCTTCGACACCGAGCTGCTCGTGATCGCCGAACGGGCCGGGCTGCGCATCCACGAGGTGCCCGTCGACTGGGTGGACGACCCGGACAGCCGGGTCGACATCGTCTCCACCGCCCTCGCCGACCTGCGCGGCATCGCCCGCATCGGTACGGCTCTGGCGCGCGGCACCCTGCCGTCCGACGGGACGCGGCAGGGACTGCTCACGCAACTCGTGCGGTTCGGTCTCGTCGGCGCCGTCAGCACGGTCGCGCATCTGCTGCTGTACGCCGCCCTGCGCCCGGCGACCGGAGCGCAGGCCGCGAACGCGCTGGCCCTCCTGGTGTGCGCGGTGGCCAACACGGCCGCGAACCGGCGGTTCGCCTTCGGGGTGCGGGGCCGCGACGGGACACTGCGGCACCATGCCCGCGGCCTGCTGGTCTTCGCCTTGGGCCTGACGCTCACCGCCGGAGCGCTGGCCGCGCTGCACCTGACGACACCGGGCGCCTCGCCCCGTACGGAACTCGCCGTGCTCGTCGCCGCCAACCTCACCGCGACGCTGCTGCGCTTCCTCCTCTTCCGCGCCTGGGTGTTCCGGACGGGGGCCGCCCGATGACCGCGACCACCACCACCTGGAACGCCCGTCTCTCGGAGGAGCCGCGCCCCCGGCCGCCGCGCTTCCTCGAGCGCTACGGTCCCGTGCTCGCCCTCTACGGCGCTCTGAAGCTGACCGGCTTCTCCGTCTTCCTTCTGCTGCTGCACTCCGCCGGCGACTTCCGCGAGAAGCACCCGCGCTTCGGCGGCGGCGCACACCCCTGGGACGTCCTCGCCACCTGGGACGGCTGGTGGTACCGGCAGATCGCGGAGCACGGCTACGACCCCGCGCTCGTCGAGGTCCCCGGCGCCACCGGCCTGATCACCCTCGAAGGCAACTCGGCCGCCTTCTTCCCCCTCTATCCGGCGCTGATGCGTCTGGTCTCCGAAGTCACCGGCCTGGGTTCGTACGGCGCGGGGCTGCTGGTCTCCGTCGTCGCCTCCTTCGCGGCGGCCCTCGGGATCTTCAGGGTCGCGGAGCGCCTCGGCGGCCGGCGGACCGGGCTGGCCGCGGCCGGGCTGTGGGCCGTGTGGCCCGGTTCCGGCGTGGAGTGGTCGGTCTACTCCGACTCCCTCTACGTCGCCCTCGCCGCCTGGGCCTGCCACGCGATGATGAGCCGCGGCTGGCTCACCGCCGGCCTGCTCACCTGCCTCGCGGGCCTCAACCGTCCCACCGCGGGCGCCCTGATCGCGGCCCTCGCGGTCGCCGTCCTCCTCGCCCTGCACCGGCACCGCCGGGAGGAGGGAGTCCTGCGCCCGCTGCTCGCACTGGCCCTGGCACCGCTCGGCCTGATCGGCTACCTGGCCTGGGTCGGCCACGAGATGGGCGACTACGGCGGCTACTTCAAGCTCCAGGACGGCGCCTGGGCGCACACCTTCGACTACGGCGACCAGACCCTGGACGTCCTCACGTCCGTCCCCGTCGGCCACTTCGACTATCTCTTCGCCTACCCGTTCGCGGACGTGGTCGGCGTCGCCACGGTCCTGCTGGGCTTCACGATGCTCGGGCTGCTCCTGCGCCGCCGCCCACCGGCGGTCCTGGTGGTCTACACGGTGCTCACCCTGGCGCTGATCCTCGGCAGCCAGCAGATCTTCGCGAACGTATCCCGCTACCTGCTCCCGGCGTTCCCCCTCTACCTCCCCCTCGCCTTCGCCCTCGGCCGCCTCAGCCCGATGACGATGTGCTGGCCCCTCGGCGTCGCGGCGGTGGCCTCCGGGTCGTACGCGGGGTACGTCCTGTTCGAGCTCGGGGTGCCGTAGCGGACCGTCGCCGCCCGGGAAAAGCGAAAGACCCCTGGTGAACAGGGGTCTTAGCTGGAGCTGGTTGAGCTGGTGTCCGAGGGGGGACTTGAACCCCCACGCCCGATAAAGGGCACTAGCACCTCAAGCTAGCGCGTCTGCCATTCCGCCACCCGGACTAGGTGTCTGCCGCCTTGCCGGGGGTGTTCCCCGCGGCGACAGGGACAACAATACCAAGCTTTCGGAGTGCCTTTCACCTGCGTATTCCGCGACCGGGGCGGGTGAGCGGAGGCCCTGGCGGAAGGTTTCACCAAGAGCGACAGGGTGTTCACCCTGGGGTGTCGGCGGTGCGGTCCTCCCAGGTCAGCAGGTGGAGTGCGCGGATCAGGGTGGCCGCGGTCTCCTCGTCGAGCGGGGCGAGGAAACTGCGCTCGGCGAGCCGGTGGGCCTGCTCGGCCTGGCGCAGGCACGCCTCGCCCTCGTCCGTGAGCTCGACGATGTTCTTGCGGCGGTCGCGGGTGCTGCGCCGCCGCGCGACCAGGCCATGGTCCTCCAGGCCGTCGATCAGCGACACCATGGTCGTACGGTCCACACCGAGCCGGCCCGCCGCCTCGACCTGCGACAGCGCCCGCGCCCCGGACAGCACCGCAAGCACCGCCAGCTCATGCCCGTCCACCCCGTACGGAGCCAGCGCCGCCGCCGACGTCCGGGCCAGCTTGACCTGCGCGAGCCGCAACAGGTGAGCGAGCCGGGGGTCCTGGCGGGGCTCGGGGCGGGAGCCGGCCTGCGTGCCGGGGTGTGGGTCGGGGCTTTGGTCGGGGTGTGGGTAGAGGTTTTGGTCGGGGCGTGGGTAGGGGTGTGGGTCGGGGGACGCCGGAGGTTCGTCACTGACCATGCGCAGACTGTAGCGATCAGCTTCCGTACCGACCCGATCGTCACCCGACCGGTCACCGAGGGTCCCGGACCCCGACCCATGTGTTTCCTTCGGTGGGAGCACCCCTCTCCCCTCCTACGGCATGAGCTGGTACTCCGGGAAGTTCCCCGGCAACCGCTCCCCCGCCGGCCCCCGCGTCACCGCGCGCACCAGCAGCTCCCCGCCGACGAACGCGCCGCGCCAGGACGCGCCGAACCCGCCGAACAGCTCGTCCCGGTCGCCGCGGGAGCGCGGCTTGCCGTGGCCGACCTTGAAGGCACGGATCTGCGGGGCGAGCCGGTCGAAAGCCGACCGGTCGTCTGTCGAGAGCGTGGCCACGAGCGCCCCGTTGGAGGCGTTCATCGCCGCCAGCAGCTCGGCCTCGGTGTCGACCAGGACGATGGTGTCGACCGGCCCGAACGGCTCCGCGTGGTGCAGCGGCGAGGACGGCGGCGGGCCCAGCAGGGTGACGGGCTGGACGTAGGCCGAGGTGTCCTGGCCGGGCAGGAAGCGGGCGTCGGACAGACTGCCGCGGTGCAGGGGCACGGCACCCCGGTCGACTGCCTCGGCGACCTGGTCGTGCAGCTCCTTGGCCTTGGCCGCGTTGATCACCGGGCCGAAGTCCAGCGCCGGGTGGGGGTCGTCGGCGTGCTCGACGGCCAGCGGGTGGCCGACCCTGAGCGTGCGCACCGCCGGGAGGTACGCCGCGAGGAACTCGTCGAACAGCGCTCGTTGGACGACGAAGCGCGGGTAGGCCGTGCAGCGCTGTTTGCCGTAGTCGAAGAGCTTGGGCACGACCGCGGTGAGCGCGTCCCAGTCCGTGTAGTTCCAGATGCCCCAGGTGTTGAGTCCCTCCTGTTCGAGTACATGTCGCTTGCCGAGGTCGGCGACGGCCGTGGCCACCGCGGCGCCGGTGTCGCGGCCGCCGACGAAGGAGACGCAGCCGATCTCGGGCGCCCGCACCAGCGCCTGGGACAGCTCGCCCCCGCTGCCGCTGACGAGGGTGACGGGTATCCCCTCGCGGGCGGCGAGCGCCGAGGCCAGGGTGAGACAGGAGACGCCGCCGTCGGTCGGAGTCTTGGCGATGACCGCGTTGCCTGCCAGTGCCTGTACCAGTACCGCGTGAACGAGCACGCTCATCGGGTAGTTCCAGCTCGCGATGTTGGAAACCGGTCCGTCGAGCGGGGCCCTGCCGTCGAGCATCGGCTCGATGCCGTCGACGTACCAGCGCACGCCGTCGATGGCCCGGTCGACGTCGGCCTGGGCGAGCCGCCAGGGCTTGCCGATCTCCCAGACCAGCAGCAGGGCGAGGAGTTCGCGGTGCTGTGTGAGGGCGTCGAGCGTGGCCGCGACCCGGGCGCGCCGCTCGTCGAGGGGGATGTGCCGCCAGGCGCGGTGCTGGTCGAGCGAGGCGCGTACGGCCTGCTGGGCGGTGGTCCCGTCCAGGCGTGGCGGTCCTGCGATGGGGCTGCCGTCGACGGGGCTGGTGGCGGGCAGGGCGCGGCCGTCCGCCTGCCAGGTGCCGTTCCACAGATTGAGGACGCGGTCCTCCCGGAAGGCCTCCGGGGCGACGGTCAGGCAGCGCTGCCAGGCGTCGGCCCAGGAGGTGCCGGATTTGAGGGTGAGGGTGGTTGCCATGGGTTGCTCCGCTCTCGGGGCACAGTCGGGGGCGGTGGTGGGCGGCACGGTCGGGGAGGGTGTGCGCGGGACGGTCGGGGAGGGCGTTCGCGGTGCAGTGGGGGACCGTGTTCGCGGCACAGTCGGAGACGGCGTTCGCGGTGCAGTGGGGGACCGTGTTCGCGGCACAGTCGGAGACGGCGTTCGCGGTGCAGTGGGGGACCGTGTTCGCGGCACAGTCGGAGAC